>NZ_JAKRCW010000009.1 GCF_022346425.1 Pseudoglutamicibacter albus | reverse complement strand
GGTAGATGAATCCCGAGTCATTGTCCACCAGACACGCCGGCAACCGGCACTCCATCCGTGTGGGCAACAGGAAAATACTCTACACACACCCACACCAAAACGCAAAACCACCCACACACCGGCCAGCGTTCCAGCCATGAACCCCGTAAATACAAGGCAAAACTCCCCTGTACCACGTTCCAGGACGCAGTTCAGGGGAGTTAGCGAAGAAGATTCAGTTCTGTGATGCTCGTCGCTTATTCGCGATCTCGTACAGCGTGATGCCCGCAGCCATCGATGCATTGAGAGACTCCATCGCAGCGTTAATCGGGATCGAGACGATCTGATCACACGTCTCCGAAACCAAACGCGACAATCCCTTGCCCTCGTTGCCCACCACAACAATCAGCGGCTCATCAGCAAGTTCAAGTTCAGGCAGGGATACATCACCCCCGCCATCCAAACCCAGAACATAGAAGCCATTCTGCTTGGCCTGCCGCAGAACCTGCGTGAGGTTCGTGGCCCGCGCAACCGGCACACGTGCAGCAGCACCAGCAGAGGTCTTCCACGCTGTAGCAGTGACACCAACCGTTCGGCGCTCCGGAATCACGATCGTCCCAGCACCAAAGGCCGATGCGGAACGGATGATCGCACCCAAGTTACGCGGATCAGTGATACCGTCCAACGCCACAACCAACGGGGCCCCCGCTGTTCCGTTGCGGTAATTCTCCATCGCATCGGCAAGGCTCGCGGTAGCATCCGGATAGTCATACGGCGGGATCTGCATCGCAATACCCTGATGCACCGAGCCGTCTGTCAAACGATCCAGCTCAGGCTTAGTCGCCTCAAGAATCGGAATGCGTCGCTGAGCCGCGATCTTCAACGCTTCACGGATGCGGTCATCCACATCAATCTGAGCCGCAACATACAAAGCCTTCGCCGGGATGGAGGCCTGCAATGCCTCCAGCACAGCGTTACGCCCGTTCACGTGCTCCTCAGAGAAACGACGACCACCAGTCGGTTGGCGACGGTTGCCTTGCTTGTTCTGCGAACGCTCCCGCAAAACCTTGGCACGATGCGCCTTGTGATAGACCCGGTCCTCCGCCTTAGGAGTGGGACCGCGGCCCTCAAGCGCGCGCTTATTCTTACCGCCGCTGCCCTTAGAGGGCCCCTTACGGTTACGTGGTGCCTTACGTGGCGCCGACATATGCCCTCCTCAACGGACACAACGATCAACTACAACGCCCGGAACCCGGACTAACGTCAAGTCTAGGCTCTGAAACCCCTACGAGCTTCCAAGCTCTACAATCCAGTCAAAACCCACGATGCGCCATCAGCGCCATCCTTGACCGTGATGCCCGCCGCAGCGAGCTCATCACGGATACGGTCAGAGGTCTCAAAGTCCTTCGCCGCACGCGCGGCCGCGCGCTCAGCCAGACGCGCCTCCACCAGTTGCGCCAACGCGTCCGATTCGGCGCCCTGACTAGACGCAACAGTGGACGCCGCGTCATCAAGGCCTAACACCGCGGTCATCGCCGCAACCTGGCGAGCCGCGTCCAACGCGGCACCGGCCTCCGTGCCGTCGCCTGACCCTAAAGCTGCGTTGCCGCGACGCACCGTCTCATGCAACGCCGCAAGCGCCTGCGGAACATTCAGATCATCGTCCATGGCTTGAGCGAAAGCCGACGCGACCTCGCCACCAGCCACAGCATCGGCACCAAACTTCTCGGCAGCCCTCGCAACAAAACCCTTCACACGCTCCAGAGCGGCACCGGCCTCCGCCAGAGACGACGGCGAATAATCCAACTGCGAACGGTAATGAGCCTGGCCTAAGAAATACCGGACAACATCCGCCGGAGCCTGTGCCAACATCTCACGCGGAGACACCGTGTTCCCCACGGACTTCGACATCTTCTGGCCCTCAAACGTCACCATGCCGTTATGCATCCAGAAACGCGCGAAACCATCGCCAGCCGCCTGCGACTGAGCCATCTCATTCTCATGATGCGGGAAACGCAAATCCAAGCCACCACCGTGGATATCGAACGTCTCACCGAGGTACTTACCCGCCATCGCCGAGCACTCGATGTGCCAGCCTGGCCGGCCACGCCCCCACGGCGAAACCCACGACGCCGTCAACGGGTCGCCATCCTTATGGCCCTTCCAGACCGCGAAATCACGCGGATCACGCTTACCGCGCGGATCAGCGTCGCCAGCATCCTGCATGTCATCCACCGACTGATGCGTCAGCGCACCGTAGGAAGGATAGGAACGGACATCGAAATAGACGTCACCCGAGCCATCCTCAGCCGGGTACGCATGGCCCGCATCGATCAGACGCTGAATCAACGCGAACATCTCCGTCATGTGCCCCGTAGCGCGCGGCTCATACGTCGGAGGCAAAACGCCCAATGTCGCATACGCCTCACGGAACGCCGCCTCAAAACGGTACGCCAACGCGAACCACAACTCATTAGCCACATAATCCGGGCCGAGCTGAGCAGGATCAGAGAAAGACAGCGCCGACTTCTCCAAAATCTTGTCATCAATATCCGTGACGTTACGGACCATCGTGACCGTGAAACCGCGATACATCAGCCAGCGCCGCAAAATATCGAACGCGATGGCCGATCGCACATGCCCCACATGCGGCATCCCCTGAACCGTCGCGCCACAGTAATACAGCCCCACATGCCCCTCCCTGACAGGGACAAAATCGTGGACGGCACGGGTACGGGTGTCATAGAAACGCAAGCTCACAGACCCAACCCTATCGCTTCGGCGTCGGATACACCCACGCGACCGCGCGGGCCGAAATACCCTCGCCCGCACCCTCGAAACCCAAACCATCCGATGTCGTGGCAGCGACCACAACCGGAGCGCCCAAGGCATGCGACAACACACGGTTCGCTTCCTCACGCCGCTTAGCAAAGCGTGGACGGTTCCCCACAAACTGAACCGACACGTTACCCACCATGAAGCCCGCTTCTCCCACCAAGCGCGCCGCCTCACGAACCAGCGTCACGCCAGACGCGCCAGCGAACTCAGGGCGGTCAGTACCAAACTGAGTGCCCACATCCCCCAAACCGGACGCCGCGAACACCGCATCACACACAGCGTGAGCCACAGCATCACCATCAGAATGCCCACTCAAACGGCGCTCCCCCGGCCACTCAAGCCCAGCCAACATCAACGGCAAAGCTCCAGGCGCTGACGGGTCCTCATCCGAAAACGCGTGAACATCAAAACCCAAGCCAACCATCGGCAGGCTGCCTGCAGGGATTCCCTCACCCAACTCGTGCACCTCACTCATGGTTCCAACTCCCTTCTCTTCAGCGGCACCGGCCGCGAGAATGCCCTCAGCGATAGCAACATCCTGTGGATGCGTGACCTTCAACGCCCGCTCATCCCCGGCAACCACCACAACCCGGTATCCAGTCTGTTCAAGCAAGCCCGCATCGTCACTGGCATCCCGGCCAACCGACTCGCGGTGCACACGCCGCAACGTATCCGCGACAAAACCTTGCGGCGTCTGCACAGCACGCAGCGACGAACGCTCCGGCGTATCCACCACCACGCCATCAGCATCAACGATCTTGTACGTATCCACCGCAGGTAACCCCGGAACAACGCCGTCCACATCATCACGGGAACGCAACTGCTCAACAACCCGCCCAAACAAGGAGGCAGGCGCAAAGGCGCGAGCGACATCGTGAACCAACACGAAACGCGCATCCCCCACAGCTGCAAGACCGGCCGCCACCGATTCCTGACGCGTCGCCCCGCCAGGAACACACGAAACCGCAACACCGGCAACCTCAGGACGCTGTGCGACGAGTTGCGCTACACGCCCATCAGAAGGCGGCGTCACAACAACCACCTGCCCGGCCAGGCCCGGATCAACCACAACATCGAGACAATGCTCAACCAAACTCCGGCCAGCAACAGCCGCCAAAGCCTTAGGCATACCGGCCTTTAAACGCGTACCGGAGCCCGCCGCCACCACAACGATGGCCACAGACTCCGGTGAACACTCGGCCGGAAGAAGAGTCACATGAGGTGACATTCAACCCCCGATACGAAAACTTAGACCTTAGCCTTACGCTTCCCAGACAAAACATCATCCAGGACAACCTCAGCCTCATCTTCCGTCAGCTTCTTAGCAAGAGCCAACTCCGAGGTCAGGATAGTGCGCGCCTTAGCCAGCATGCGCTTCTCACCAGCAGACAGACCACGATCATTCTCGCGGCGCCACAAGTCACGCACAACCTCAGCGACCTTATTCACATCACCAGAAGCCAGCTTCTCCAAGTTCGCCTTATAACGACGAGACCAGTTAGCAGGTTCCTCCACATCCTGAGCCTGCAACACCTCAAAAACGTGCTCAAGCTCATCCCGGTCCACAACGTCGCGGACGCCAACAAGATCCACATTCTCAGCAGGGACCTCAATCACCAAGTCACCCTGGGCAACCCGAAGCTTAAGGTACATTTTCTCTTCGCCCCGGATGGTGCGCATCTTAATCTCTTCGATCGTGGCAGCACCGTGATGTGGGTAAACGACCGTCTCTCCGACGTCAAAAATCATGCGGATAAACCCCTTTCTAGATAACTAGAATATCACGACTAACTCCGCACCTTTCCACAGAACCCCGTAAACATAGGGGAAACGGAACTTAACGGCTCAGTACCTTCAACGCGCAGTTATCTATACGCCGACTGGCAACACAGTCACCACAACAGCGGCCCACGCACCCCAAATAAACGATCGAATCACCGCACAAGCCCGAACGGTTTGTCACCAACACACAGCCGAGGCCGCGAGAAACACACAAACACGATAGAATCGCAGGAGGCGGTGGTCTGCTTGCACCCTTAAATGAGCAAACAACCGCGCAGATGACTCATTGATGAGGAGCTAATTTCGTGAAACTTCCCGTGAAGGCCCGCATCCGCCGCGCCGCCTCGGGCGCCGCCCTTGCTGCGCTTGCGCTCACCGCTACCGGCTGCGGTGCGATCAACGACCAGGCAACCACTGCCCAGTACGACCCATCAGACGGTGTCTCCGCGCACGTCGGCGACGTCACCATCCAGAACCTGGTGCTCGTCACCAACGGCGCCGACCAAGAAGCCCGTTACCTCGGCACCATCGTGAACAAGGGCAAGGACTCTGCAGACCTCAGCCTCGAGTTCAGCGGCAACTCCGTAGACACCAACGTCACCGCAGACAAACCGCTGCGCCTCGAAGACGATAAGAACGCCGAAACTTTCACGGTTCCAGGCGACACCAGCAAGGAAACCAACAAGGGCACCTACCCTGGCCAGCAGGTCCTCGTGACCATCAAGAGCGGCGGCAACAGCACCACCGCGAAGGTCCCAGTAGTCGACGGAACCCTCCCTGAGTACGCCAACTACGTCCCAGGTGGCCACGACAAGTCACGTAGCGACCACCTCAAGCCCTCCGAAAAGGCCGACCACGGCCACTAAGAACACAGCCTGACCCGCGCTAACCGCCGGGCATGGCACAATAAAACGCTGTGGGCCGGACACTCGCTCGAGTGTCCGGCCCACAGCGTTTTATACGGTAACTGCGCGGGAAACGGTACCTACGCTAGGAAGACTAGCCTTCGAACTTGTATCCCAGGCCGCGCACCGTCACCAAGTGAACAGGCGAGCCGGGCTCCTCCTCAATCTTGGCGCGCAGACGCTTCACATGAACATCAAGAGTCTTGGTATCGCCAACATAATCCGATCCCCACACTCGATCGATCAGCTGCCCGCGCGTCATCACACGGCCCGCGTTACGGAGCAACATTTCAAGAAGCTCAAACTCCTTGAGCGGCATCTGCACACGCTCACCACGCACCGTGACCACATGCCGTTCGACATCCATCCGGACAGGGCCAGCCTGCACGGTTGTGGAAATCAGCTCTTCCGCTTCCCCCTGGCGACGCAAAACGGCCCTAATCCGGGCCAGCAGTTCACGCGAAGAATACGGCTTCGTCACATAGTCATCCGCGCCCAGCTCAAGACCCACGACCTTATCGATCTCAGAATCCTTAGCCGTCAACATGATGATCGGCACGTTAGAACGTTGCCGCAACTGCCGGCACACCTCAGTTCCCGGAAGTCCCGGAAGCATCAAATCCAATAAAACGAGGTCCGCGCCATGCAGGTCAAACTCCTGAACCGCGGTTTCCCCGTCAGCAGCGACTGCGGCATCGAACCCCTCGCGTTCCAAAAGGAAGTGGAGCGGATCGGAGAGCGACTCCTCATCCTCCACAATCAGAATGCGTGTCACCGTGCTGTACTCACTTTCCCTCAACGCTCGAGGCTTCCTCGAGGCTAGAACTTGCCGAGGAAGCGCTCTGCTCTTCCTCACTTTCGAGACGCGGCAAACGCAACGTGAACGTAGAACCCTGCCCCGGCTGCGACCACAAGGTCACCTCACCACCGTGGCTCTCCATCACGTGCCGCACGATACTCAAACCCAACCCGCTACCACCAGTCGAGCGGGCACGAGCCGAATCAAGCCTGTAGAAACGCTCAAACACGCGTTCCTGTTCATCAGCCGGAATACCCGGACCCTGGTCAGTCACCGTGACCGAAACCAAACCATTCCGGTCACTGATCCCCACACCAACCGTGGTGCCTTCAGGGGAATACCTGATCGCGTTATCAATCAGGTTCCGCACCGCAGTCATCAACAGATCAGATTCGCCATAAACGGTCGCGTTCTTGACGCCGCCAACCTTGATCTCAATGTCCTGCTCACCCGCGATGAGCGCCGTACGATCCACAGCCTCATTCACAAGCTTGGACATATCGACTTCCTCACCCGCCTGCACAACATCAGCAGACTGCAGGCGTGACAGCTCAATAATGTCTTGGACCAAAGCCGCCAACCGCTGCGATTCCTTAGCCAAACGCTTGGTGAACCGCCGCACCGCGACCTCGTCATCAGCCGCGCTCTCAATAGCTTCAGCCAACAAACCCACAGCACCGACCGGGGTCTTCAACTCGTGTGAAACGTTCGCAACGAAATCGCGGCGCATGGTAGCTGTACGAGTGATCTCAGTGCGGTCATCTGCAAGGATCAAAATATGCTCCCCACCCAGCGGCGCCATACGCACATGCACCACAATGAAACCCTGCCCCACAGGGCCGCGCGGAAGCTCAAACTCGCCTTCACGAACCACACCATCGCGGCGAACATCAGCGATCATCTCCACAATGTCGCTATGCACCAACGTATGGCCCCGCACCAACCCATACGCGTACGCAGACGGATTCGCCCGCACCACGCCATCGACCTCATCGACCAGAACATAGGCACGACCAATAACCCCCAACACGTCTGCCGCTCCTTCCGGCAAATCAGGGGTGTCATCAGCGAGCTGGAGAACCCTGCCACGCTGCGATGCGTTATAAGCAAGGACTCCGCCCACACCTATGAGCAGGCCCACCAGGCCTGAAATCACGGCAATGAGTTGCGTATGGTCCACACTAAGAGCCTAACCCTGGAAAACTAGACAACAACCGGAGAATGCACTCCCCTACGACCTGTTCACCTGATGTTCATGTAACGCCTACCGCCGCGATACTTAGCGGAGCAAAGATAATTCATAGTCCCCCACATGTGCCCAGTGAGAGACACACGGCGTGAGCCGCACACAGCAAAACTCACCGCCGCCGCACATGTCTGACAATCGAGAGGAACACACGCAACCGTGCGCAAAGTCTTCCAAGCAGAGCTGACGTCCATCGGCGAAGGCCTCATCACCATGTCCCACCGTGTTGCAACCGCAATGGAACAGGCATGGGAGGCGTTCACCACCCAAGACACCGAACTAGCGCAGGAAGTCATCGCAAGCGACGCTCGCATCGACTTCATGCAGAACGAACTGGACGAGCGCGCCATCGACGTCCTCGCCCTCCAAGGCCCAGTCGCCTCCGACCTCCGCATGATCGTCGGTTCGCTGCGCATGTCTGCATCCCTCGAGCGCATGGGCGATCTCGCCCGCCACATCGCCCAGCTGGCTCGCCTGCGCTTCCCTAACCCGGTAGCACCAGAAAGCATCATCCCAACCTTCGCTGACATGGCGAAGCTGGACATCGAACTGGCACACATGCTCGGCGACCTGCTCGACACCCGCGACCTGAGCCTGGCGCGCCAGATCATTGAAAAGAACCGCCAGATCGACGAACTGCACTCATCTGTATTCCGTGCCGTAGCCGCCCCAGAATGGGACGCACCATCCGAAACCACGGCAGACGTGACCCTGACCTCCCGCTACCTCGAGCGCTTCGGCGACCACGGCGTCTCCGTAACCCGCAAGGTCACCTACCTCGTGACCGGCGAATGGGAACCAGAGTCCGTAGACCTCCCATTCAAGTAGCCGATACGCCTCACTAACCGTTCGCGGCTGAGAGAGCATAGAGCTGGGGCCAGCACCTGTGGCAGGTGCTGGCCCCAGCTCTATGCATTACCTAGGCGTTACTTCTTACCCTGGTTGGCGACGTTAGCGATCTCAGCCGCGGCAGCATCCGGATCAAGATAGGTGCCGCCCGGGGTGACAGGCTTCAGGCTCTCATCCAGCTCATACACCAGCGGGATACCGGTCGGGATGTTCAACTGGGCGATATCCTCATCCGAAATACCATCCAGGTGCTTCACGAGCGCCCGCAACGAGTTACCATGCGCGGTCACCAAAACAGTCTTCTCGGCCTTCAGATCCGGCACGATCTGCTCAGTCCAGTAAGGCAACAGACGCTCAAGAACCTGCTCAAGGCACTCGGTGCGCGGCATCGAAACAAGGTCCGCGTAGCGAGGGTCATTCGCCTGCGAAAACGGCGAATCATCCTCCAGCTCCGGCGGCGGAGTGTCATAAGAACGGCGCCAGGTCATGAACTGTTCCTCACCGAACTTCTCCAAAACCTCGGCCTTGTTCTTGCCCTGCAACGCACCATAGTGGCGTTCGTTGAGCCGCCACGAACGCTTGACCGGGATCCACACATGATCCGCGGCCTCCAAAGCGATGTTGGCCGTCACGATGGCGCGAGTCAACAGCGAGGTGTGAAGCACATCAGGCAGGTTGCCGGTCTCCTTGAGCAGCTCACCGCCACGCTTGGCTTCCGCACGCCCCTTCTCAGTCAACGTCACGTCATACCAGCCAGTGAACAAGTTCTTCTCGTTCCACTCGCTCTGACCGTGCCGAAGCAAAATCAGCTTATAAGTCATGATCCGCCTTTCATTCCCGCGCAAGCAGGGTCTCTCAATGACGATGGGTGCCGCGGCTTAATACGAGCCGTACCCGTTCTTACCGGACACGTTAGGACGGACCCCCGCCAAATACACGCCTGTGAAGATCGCCGCAGCCAAGATCAGGATCATGCCGAAGCTGCCACCGCTTAGAATGCCGGCGCCGAAAGGCCGACCTATCAAAGCGGTCACACCGCTGACGCATGAAAGACCTGACACGAGCGCTGCCGCTGCGAGGGCTCCTGTCCACGCGCCCTTCGACATCCTGCTGAAGACGCGGAAACGGTCCGCGGGCTGCCCGAGGCAGTCCAGCAACGCGAATAACGCGAGAGCGAAAATGGCTCCGTCGATTAACACGGAGATCACGAATTCGATCATGAGAGCCCAAGTCATGCGTCCCATTCTATGTGTTCACCCTCATGTTTTGGACCTAACCACCGGTAGGGTTAAGTACATGCAGGTAGATGCCACACAGCAACACCGTAATACCGCCGGTGTGTTCATCGTGTTTGAAGGAGGCGACGGGACAGGTAAATCAACCCAGTCTCGCTTGCTCGCCGAGCACCTGCGTTCGGCCGGTTACCGCGTTGAAACCACCCGCGAACCAGGCGGAACGGCTGTATCCGAGGCACTGCGCGGCATCGTGCTTGACCCGGCGTTCACTCCGATGGACCCTGTCACCGAAGCCTTGATCTATGCTGCGGCGCGTTCGGCTCACGTCAACGACCGGATCATCCCGTGGCTGGAAGCTGGCGCGGTTGTGATCTCTGATCGCTTCCTTGACTCCTCGCTCGCATATCAAGGTGCAGGCCGCGGGCTCGGCCTGGAAACAGTTGCCTCCATCAATGCCCCGGCCGTGCGGGGGCTTGAACCCGACCTCACCATCGTGCTCACGATGCCGGTAGCGGACTCGCGTGCACGCCAAGGCCAACGCGGAACCAGCGACCGCATCGAAGCCGAGCCCGATGAGTTTCACGGAACACTCATGGAAGAGTTCGAGCGGATCGCGGCACTGGATCCGCAGCGTTATCTTGTGATCGATGCGCGGGCAAGCATCGAAGACATCGCGCAACAGATCAACGCGGCCGTGGCTCCCCTCATAAAGCGTGTTCCCCTGGCAGCGCGGACCGAACAGGCCGAGCAGGCCCCGGCGGCGCGGCCGGCGGCGGGCTCAGCGTCCAACCCTGCACCTGATGCCGTGACAGATGCCGGAGGTAGCGCATGAGCGTGTGGCGGGACCTCCCTGGACAGGAGCGGGTGGTTGAGCAACTCAAGCGCGCGGTGAGCGGTAGTGCGATGACCCACGCGTGGCTCATGACCGGCCCTCCGGGCTCAGGACGCACCAACGCGGCCCGCGCGTTCGCTGCCGCCCTTGAATGCGAACAGGCCGCGCCGGAAGCAAAGGGCTGCGGTGAATGTCCGGCGTGCCGCACCGTGCTCGCTGGAACACACCCCGATGTCAGCATGGTGACAACCGAGAACGTTACCTACTCGATTGAAGACGTCCGCCACCTCATCAGCACAGCCCACGACAGGCCAGCCACGGGACGCTGGCGGATCATCATCGTTGAAGACGCCGACCGCATGACCGAACGCACCACCAACGTGTTGCTGAAAGCCATCGAAGAGCCACCCCCGCACACCGTGTGGATCCTATGTGCGCCTTCGCCCGCCGATGTCCTGGTCACGATCCGTTCCCGTTGCCGCAACATCACACTCCGGATCCCGGATAACGCCGATGTCGCGGAGCTTTTGGTTCGCAGGGACGGGCTAACCCCGGCGCAGGCTGAGTTCGCGGCCCGCGTTTCCCAAGGCCACATCGGTGTTGCCCGCAGGCTCGCCCGCGACGAGGGGGCGCGGCAGCGGCGTGAAGACATCGTGAACACGCCGTTCAGAGCCACGAACATCGCTAACGCTATGGCGGCAGCCGCCCATTTCGTTGAGATAGCGACCGCGGAGGCGACCGCATCCGTTGAAGAGCGTTCCCAAGCCGATGAGGCTGCGTTGAGGGAAACCTTCGGCTTGTCCCCGGAAGAATCGATCCCGCGGCAGTTACGCACAGAGTTCAAGCGCCTCGCCGATGCCGCTAAGCGCCGCGGACGGCGCGGAACCACCGACTCGATAGACCGCGCATTGATCGACCTGACGACGTTCTTCCGTGACGTTCTCACAATCCAGCTCGGCACAGGCCAAGAGCTCGTCAACGCTCACCTTGCGCCGCAGCTGACCCAGTACGCGAACGCGACGAATCCGGGGCACTCTGTTGCCGCGATCGACCACATCGGGACCGCACGCGAGAGGATCGCCGGAAATGTAAGCCCACAAGTAGCGATCGAAGCGCTCATGGCCGCGATCATCGTCTCACCCCGTAGTACTACACCGCGAGGTTCTGCTTCACCTAGACTGACTGCGCACAGGCCATCTGCGGCTCGATGAACCTCCCGGGCCACCGATAAACCGTGTACTACTAGCTTCATCAGATCGACATCAGCGAGGATAATGTGACTTCCCCACACCAAACCCGGCTCCTTCCGGGTGCTAAGCCCCGCCGGGGCGTGATGTTCAGTGCAGCAGCCGCCGCTGTTGCGTTAGCGCTCACCGCTTGCGGTGGTGGCGGTAGCAACGGCGGGTCCGAGGCGAGCCCGGCCGAGTCTTCGAAAGCGCCGGCCACGGAAGCCGTCAGCGGCAAAGACCTGAAGTCTTTCTATGACCAGAAAATCGACTGGCAGGAATGCGGCAACTTTGAGTGCGGCGAGATCGCAGTTCCACTGAACTACGAGAAGCTTGACGAGGGCGCGATCACGATCTCAGTTATTCGTGCGAAAGCCACCGAAAAGTCCGAAGGCAGCTTGGTTGTGAACCCGGGCGGGCCGGGCGCCTCAGGTGTCAACATGGTCAAGGACGCCGCCTCGATGCTGTTCTCCGATGAGCTGCGTAAGAGCTACGACATCGTCGGTTTTGACCCTCGCGGGGTGGGTAGCTCGACAGCCGTGAAGTGTTTCACGGACGAGGAGCTTGATGCGCGCATGGAGGAATCTCGTATGCCGCGCAACGATGAGAAGAGCATCAAGGAGATCAAGAAGGCCGCAGAAGCCGATGTGCTCAAGTGCAAGCAGAACACCAAGCCGGAAGGGCTGCTGAGCCAAATCACCACACCGAACTCCGCGCGAGACATGGATATTCTGCGCGCGGCCCTCGGCCATGAGAAGCTCGACTACCTCGGCTACTCATACGGCACCGAGCTCGGCGCTCAGTATCTGTCGTTGTTCCCAGAAAACGCTGGACGCATGGTGCTGGATGGGGCGTTGGACCCAAGTCTTGAGATGGAAGAGGTCGGGCTTGGGCAAGCGAAGTCCTTCGAGGAGAGCCTCGATTACTATCTTGAGTCCTGCACCGAGCAGCCGAATACTTGCTGGTTCAAAGGTGACGTTGCGGCTGGCCGTAAGAAGCTCACCGAAGCGATCGACAAATGGGATGCCAAACCGATGACCACCGAGGACGGGCGCAAGTTCAGTGGCGCCTCCGTTTTCGAGGCAGCCCTCTTGCCGATGTATGAGCCAGCAGCCCATGACATGCTCACTGACGCGTTGAGCCAGGCGATCGAAGAAAATGACCCAGAGGGGATCGCGATGCTGTGGGATTTGTCTACTGAACGTGGAGAGAACGGCAAGTACCGCAACAACACCAGCCAGGCGTTCTACGCATACAACTGCATGGATTACGGCGCGTCTGCACTGACAGAGGAATCCCGCAAGAAGACGCGCGAAAAGTTCAAGAAGGAAGCGCCGTTCTACGGCGAGGCCCTCAGCGAGCACGATGGTTGCGCTGGCTGGCCTAACGCCGGTGGCGCCGCGCAAGATGACTTCAAAGTGTCTAAGGACATCCCGCCTGTTTTGGTGGTCGGCACTAAGCACGACCCAGCAACCCCGTACCAGTGGTCTGTGAACCTGCAGAAGCAGCTTCCAGGTTCTACCCTGCTGACCTTTGACGGGTGGGGCCACACCGCTTACGGGCGTTCCAACGAGTGCGTCACCACCGGGGTCGAAGACTTCCTGCTCAAGGGAAAGATGCCTAAGAAGACTAACTGCTGACGGATCGCCTCGCGCTGGTTACGGCGTTGTTGTGGCCGTACGTAGGCCCCGTTTCAGGGCGGTTTCAACGCAGTTTCACCCGCGTTTTGACCCTGGCGCGTTGAACCGATAGAGTTTCGACTCGTGGCATGCACCTTGCGTGTATGCCGGCGGTTCACCGCCAGGCCTCCTTAGCTCAGTCGGTAGAGCGTTTCACTCGTAATGAAAAGGTCGCCGGTTCGATTCCGGCAGGGGGCTCGCACAAAAGGTTCGTGGCCGTACCAAGACTGGTACGGCCACGAACCTTTAACGTTTTCAGCGCTTATGGACTGGGCGGTGTTTAGCTCTGCGGTGCGCGTACCCTACTCTGCGGTGCGCCGGCCTACAGTGTTTAGCGATGCAGTGCCCGCTGCAGTGCAGCTTCCGCCTTTTCAACATATGAGTCCACTGCCCCGCTCTTGCGGTCCAGGTTGTCTTTCGCCGCTTTGTTGTCCTGCGCCGCTTTGGCCTCTTGCGGCGCGCCACCCTGGCCAGCTTCTGAGGCATCCTCGGCGGTAGCCCACCCGAGCATCGCTGCGGATTGAGCGAGGGTCGCAGCGTGCGTGGCTGCTTTCGTTAACGCATGGTGCACGTCCATAGCGGCGGCTGGGACATGGTCTCCTGAAGACGGGAACGCCGCTTGCGCTCGGTGTGAGACCTCACGTACGCGTTCAAGGTGGTCACCCACCTCGTCCGCGTACGTGAGGATCACGTGATACGCATCGTCAGCTTGCGCCTGCTCCAGGACCTGGTGCATACGGTCCACCGCGCGCCGGAATCGCCAATAGTCTGAGCGCCACACGCCCTCGCCTAGATCTTTGGTGTCCTTGCGGTCCGGGTTACCGAACATGGTTTTGAAAAACTCACGCATGCACCCAAGATAGCTGGTTTGAGCGGGCTAAGCCTCAACAGCGGCGGTGGCTCAGCGGTAGCGATGCCTCAACAGCATCGAGCCCCAGGGTTCTTGTCCTGGAAATCGTGGTATTGGCGCCACCACTCTTTCTCGCTGAGCGGCTCTTCACCGGGGTGCGCCCGTTGAAAATGCTCAACATAGCGGTGGTACTTATCCGCGCCTACGACACCGCTGAAGAAGCGGCCGAACTTACGCAGAAAATCCACGACTGTTGCCATCACCTGTCCCATGAGAAAGGGTCACTCCTTCCGTGGAGCGTTCCCGGCAGCGACCTTCTGGTCATATTCCTTCCAGCGCTGCTCAAGCTCACGCTCCGGCTTCGAAGGGATCAAACCGCTAGGGGCGTAGATCTTAGACTCCACTTCCTCGGTCTCGAACGGATCCACGACCTTGCCGTGGCGGTAGGCCTTGAACGTGACGACGGTCGAGGCCGCGATCACGATGATCGCCAAAACCATGAACAAGATCGAAAGCGAACCCTGAACAAACGTGTTGCGGACCACCGCGTTCATCGCTTCAACATTGCCTGCCGTGCCAAGGCTCGTCTCGCCAGCGGCAAGCGCTTCCTTGAACTTGAAGTGGTTAGCCCAGTAGCCCACCGAAGGGTTAGGCGAGAAGATCTTCAAAAGCGAGGCGTACATCGTGATGACAGTGGTGAAAGCCAGCGGCAAGACGATAACCCACAAGTGCTTGAAGCGTTGTTTCTTCGCAACGATCGCCATGACTATCGCGAGCGCGATCGCGGCGAGCAGCTGGTTAGAAATACCGAACAGCGGGAAGAACGTGTTGATACCGCCGAGCGGGTCAGTCACGCCCAGGATCAAAATGTAGCCCCAGAGGCCGACCATGATCGCGGTGGTGATCCACACCCCTGGTTTCCACGACATGTCCTTGAACTTAGGGACGTAGTTACCGAACGCGTCCTGCAGCATGAAGCGGGCGGTACGGGTACCGGCGTCCACAGCGGTGAGGATGAAGAGAGCCTCGAACATGATCGCAAAGTGGTACCAGAAGCCCATCATCGATACGCCACCGAACCACTGCTGCATGATGTAGGCCAAGCCGACCGCGAGCGTCGGTGCACCACCGGTGCGGGACACCACGGACTCTTCGCCGACGTTATTGGCAAGCTCGGTGAGCATGTTCGGTGTCAGCTCAGTCGCGCCAACCAAGCCGAGCGAGTTCACGAACTGGACCGCGCCTTCCACGGTCCCACCGGTGAGACCAGCACCCGAGTTCATAGCGAAGTAGACGCCGCGGTCAATCACGAGGGCACAGATGAGCGCCATGATCGCGATGAAAGACTCCATGAGCATGCCGCCGTAACCCAAGAAACGGGTCTGACGTTCTTTCTCAACGAGCTTCGGGGTGGTGCCTGAGGAGATGAGCGCATGGAAGCCAGAGAGCGCACCACACGCGATCGTCACAAACAGGAACGGGAACAACTTACCTGAAACCACCGGTCCGTTTTCGACCGAGGCGAACATCGAGACGGCTGGCGCGTCCAGCATCGGGCGTACCACAACGATCGCGACGGCCAACAGCGCGATCACGCCGATCTTCATGAACGTCGACAAGTAGTCACGTGGCGCGAGCAACAGCCACACCGGCAGGACGGCAGCGACGAAGCCGTAGATGATGATCATCCACGCGATCGTGGTCTTATCCAGGTGGAAGAAGGAGGCACCCCACTCGGATTCAGCGACCCAACGGCCCGAGATCACGGCGAACATCAACAGCGCGAAACCGATGATGGAAACTTCCATGACCTTGCCCGGGCGCAGGTAACGCAGGTAGACGCCCATGAACAGCGCGATCGGGATGGTCAGGCCAACCGAGTAGAGACCCCAAGCGGACTCACCCAAAGCGTTGACGACCACGAGAGCGAGGATCGCGACGATGATCGTCATGATGAACACGGTCGCGATGATCGCCGCGGTACCTGCAAAGCGGCCCAGCTGCTGGCGGGCCATCTGCCCCAACGAGACAGCGCCGGAACGCATCGAGAAGAACAGAACCAAGTAGTCCTGGACCGCACCTGCGAGGATCACACCAACGATGATCCAGATAGTGCCGGGAAGGTAACCCATCTGGGCCGCCAAAACCGGGCCAACCAGCGGGCCGGCGCCCGCAATCGCAGCGAAGTGGTGGCCATACAGCACGCGACGGTCTGTCGGCATGTAGTCCTGGCCGTTATTCTTCACTTCCGCAGGTGTTGCCCTGCGGTCATCAGGTTTCGCAACTTTACGCTCAATGTACTTGGCGTAGAACCGGTACGCGATCAGATACGTACCGACCGCTGCGAAAACCAGCCACACCGCGTTGATCGGTTCGCCGCGGCCCAGCGCGATCGCACCCCAACCAACCGCGCCCAACAGGGCGACACCGACCCACACGATAATGCGGGTCGGAGTCCATTTACGTTCCTCTGCTTCCAGGACGTCAGGTTCAACATACGCCGGTGGCCGCTGAACCTCGTCTGAGGTTGTAGACATAAGAAACCTCACTCAAATAGGTACTTGTGATGACGTGTACAAGACACACTACTCCCGGTTGCCGGGATGCGTCGTTAACACGATCTTGCCGAAATGCTCGCCACGCGCAAGATACTCATGCGCGTCCCTCGCTTGCTCCAGAGGGAACTGCGCATCCACGGGCACCGTGACCCGGCCATCGGCGATCAAAGGCCACACATGCTGACCCACAGCCGCAACGATCGCCGCCTTCTGGTCCGCGGGCCGTGCCCGCAACGTAGTGCCGTGCACCGAAAGCCGTTTGATCATCAACCGGCCCATATCCAGCTCAGCTTTCCGGCCACCCACCAAACCGATCGTGACCATCCGGCCATCAGTAGCCAAGCACCTCAGGTTACGGTCCAGGTATGCCCCGCCCACCACATCGAGCACAACATCCACGCCCCGGCCATCGGTGAGCTGCTTGATGCGTTCAACGAAATCCTCATCCCTGTAGTTGATCGCCTCAGTTGCGCCGCGTTCACGCGCCCATCGGCACTTCTCTGCGGTCGATGCGGTGGCATAGACCGTGTGCCCACAGGCTGAAAGCCACTGCAGCGCGAACGTCCCGATACCGCCCGATGCGCCATGCACCAGGACGGTCTCGCCCGCTTGCAGGCGCGCAGTCATCGCAAGATTCGAATACACCGTGGCGGCAACCTCAATCAATGCAGCCGCACCCACCATGCTGATACCGCGAGGAACCCGCAAAACCTGCGCGACCGGAGCGATCGCATACTCCGCGTAGCCGCCCGCATCGATCAACGCAACCACACACTCCCCCAGCGGCCACACATCAGCATTCACACCGCGACCGTGGCCGACCACCTCACCGGCGACCTCAAGCCCCGGGACCTCTGACGCGCCTTCCGGAGGGCGGTAATTCCCCTCCCGCTGCGAAACATCAGCCGGGTTCACGCCACACGCATGCACGCGGATCAACACCTCACCCGGGCCAGGAACCGGAACCGCGCCGCGGCCGACCCGGATCACCTCAGGGCCGCCCGCGCCATCAAAAGAAACCACCGTCATCTCAGTGGGGGTCGTCGCAGTGAGCGGGGTCAGCTCAGTGGGAGGGGCCGTGTCAGTGGGAGGGGCCGCATCGGCAGGGGTTGCCGCGGAGGATGTATTGGACTCACGATCAGCGCACATACACACCAGACTGACACGAATACAGAGTTGACGGAAGCATGCGATAAACTCGAGCGATGTTGGAGGGTTGTCCGAGCGGCCGAAGGAGATGGTCTTGAAAACCATTGTGCGGTAACCCCGTACCAAGGGTTCGAATCCCTTACCCTCCGCTGGCCTAACCCCGGGATCGTAGAGATTCCGGGGTTTTCCTTGTAATCACGCGGTTTTGCCATGTTTTTTAGTGCTATCAGTCTTGCAGTTGTACTCAGATGTTAGCATTAAACTAGGCATAATTTAGGCATAACAGCCGTTTTCTAGGCACAGATTAGGCACAACAGGGCACGAAAACGATGAGCATCAGGAATCTACCCAACGGCAAGGGAGCCCCAAAAAATATCAGTAACCGTTACTACTTTGCAGCCTCAGACATGTATTCGTAGAGCTGCCGGTTAGTGATTGCAATAAGCGACTTCTCTCGAATTACCCAAAATCCAGAAGCGAATATGCCTCCAAAGGCAATCGTGAGGACAACACTGATAGGGGCATACGTGACAGCTAAGGCTGCTAATAGAGCGCCTACAGGCTCAATCCCCCAGGTAAATAATCGACTCGCCGCGGAGTAGCGTCCAAGGTACTGTGACGGTACTAGCACTTGTTTGATGGTCTCAAATAAGGCGATATTCGTAAGAGTCGCAGCAGCCCAGATACCAAGCGCGGCTCCCAGTACAAATATCTGACTGGTCGGGGTAAAGACAGGAAGTAGAACTATGAAGATACCCATAATGCCTGGGATCATTAGAGTTGCGGCCATGAGTCGGTGGGGTCGAAACTTTCGGATGGCTTTTACAGAAATCCAGACACCAAGTAGCCCAATGAGTCCACCAATCGTTCCTGCTAGCCCAAAGGTGATTGCGGTTAGATCTGCATACCTGATTGCATAAACGGCAAAGATCGCCTGGACTGCGGAGGTGAATAGATTGAATTGGAAGATTCCAAGATTCATCCGAAATTGTGCCCGGTCTCTAAATAAAATATTGAAACCAGCCACCGCCTCTTGGATAAAACTTTTTCCCGTTTCGGAATCGGCCTTATCTGCACGTTGAATGCTACCTCCGCCAGGTTTGAATACAGGTCGCATAGAGAATGGCCCGACAGACACGACTATGTACAACGCTGCAACAACGGCCATGAGCCACGAAGGTCCTAGGTATTGAAGCACCCAACCTGCTGCGGCACCTGCCCCTATGTCGGCGGCGGATCGTAAACCAGCTATCCAGCTGTTGGCAGTAGGCAGTTTTGAAGGTCTGACTAACGCAGGAATGTAGGCTGATACGCTGCTCTCATATAATGCCGTCATTCCCCCGATGAAGAAAACGCCTACGATCAAGACGGTGATAGAAACCGCATCCTGCATAAACGCATAGGTCAGTAAAGCGGCGGCCACGCCACGTGCGATCGACAGGAATCCTAGTAAAAGGTCTTTACGTCGCACATCTGCAAGAGGCCCCAGGAGCAATAGGAAAATTAAAATTCCCAAACCGCTAGCAGCATTGAGTAGTGCTACCTCAGAATCTCTAGCGTTAAGAACTGTCACCGCTACCACAGGAATCGCAAACAACACGTACTGGGAAGTAAATGTTGAACCAGCTTCTGAAGCATATAGACGGAATAAAATTGATTTTTGGTGGTTCATGGAATGTGTTTTTCAGATGTTGGATTGGCGGAGACTACACCATATCCGGCCAGGGTGGATAAGATCGGAAACTTATCCACGTCAACATGGTCAAGTCTTTTACGGTCCAACAGTGTCCGGAGGGTTGTTTCAAGCTCTCTGCTAACCGTTGCTTGCAGGCCGCTGGTCATAGTCCGGATTCGTGTTGTGTTTTCATCGACAGAGTTAAGCGTGAACGATTCCTTCAGCTTTACTGTAACTGCCCCAAAAGTCACCGCGTCCCAACTCGCATAGATATCTTCTATCCGCTCATTCCATTGCGCTGAGGTTTCACAAGTTTCTTTTGAAGATTCCTGCAATTGATGTTCGAGAGCACTAATAATGGGTTCGATGTACTCGTTTAACGGGGGTTGATAGTTGTCGAACGGCAATTGTTCATGAAGCTTTGATGGGAAGGCTGAACTTTCGACAGTTTTGCTCAAAAGCTGGCTGAAAAGTTTTCCATATCGGGGTCGTTCTACAGAAAAGGTGATATGAATTGACCCCTTAGATGATGACGTACCTGAGTGAGGTGTGCCGGAAGGTAGGGTTATGAGGCCGCCAGTTTGCAGGAGCCCGGACTGGGTCAAATTGGGATAATCTCCTTCTAAAATTCGAGACATTGTCCCGACGCCTGGCTCTGGCTGCCCATATCTCCAATGTTTGGAGCCAGCCGTCTGGACCATCATTACGTCTTCTTCATCTATGTGAGGCGCCAAGCCTTCTACGTTGGCAGGGGTGATGTATGCCGTAGCAAGACAAGGGCGTTGGAGCTGATCTTCAAAAAGCTGACACACCTCAGCTACCTCTGGTACTGACAATTCCAAGCTATCGAGCGTAACCGTGGCCCCTTGCGAAATCAGCTTGGCGATACGTTCAGGGCAAATGGAATCGTTAACTTCTTGACGGCCTACGACTGTGGTGCGCGTATATCTAGATTCTTGAACTTTTCGGCCACGAAGAGCTACGCGCACCTGAGGTGTTCGGGTTAATGGATTCCTTAGCAATCTTCCTAAGTCGCTGAAATCGAAGTGAATTATCGACTCAACTTGACTGAGGTGAGCAGTCTCGCCGGCTTTCAGTCGTTGGAGACCTTCTTCTAGAAGTGCTTTTGAAGTTTTATCAAGCATTTATGGCACCCTTTAGATCATGGAAGCTGAACATACCCATAGAATTTGTCTCAAAACTGATCGGGCTTCTGAATAACACACGAAGACGACCGATGGTAATCTGCCGAATTACCTTATTCACAGCCTGCTCTAGACATCGCAAGTGTTCAAGGCTCGGCGCTGGCATTGCGAGTGTTTCTTTGATCATCACCGACAGTTCGGCAGATGCAGCAGT
Source organism: Pseudoglutamicibacter albus (assembly GCF_022346425.1). Lineage (GTDB taxonomy): Bacteria > Actinomycetota > Actinomycetes > Actinomycetales > Micrococcaceae > Pseudoglutamicibacter > Pseudoglutamicibacter albus. The sequence goes on along the minus strand of NZ_JAKRCW010000009.1, from coordinate 75,162 downwards.
AGTGTGGCCCTTCTGTCTCAAATATCCCAGTGTTTCAGGTATTGCCCCCAAAGGTGAAGAATTTAGCGGCACCCTTAAGGACAAAATTATTCCAGCTGGGTTGACACGATTCATTACAATGTCTTCGTATGGAACTTGGACTGGATATAACAGTCCTTCGGTCTGTTTTGCTATTTCTTGAGCCATATCGCCGTTTGGGTGATAGCCCGAAAAATATAGAGGTACAGAGCTCCTGGCCATGGCGGAACCGTAGCTACTCATGCGTTCGCCTTTTTCTACAGGTAAGTTCCGTTGGGAGCGGTCTTTAGGCACAGGAAATAAGCGCGAAACAGTGGTCGAAAGGTAGGGAGCTATAATTGGTTCCCTTTTCAAGTATCGTTCGATAGAGTTCCAAAGCTGTGCAGGGACTCTGCTACCCGCGGTGAGGACATAACTAATGTTAAAATTTATCGGCTCATTGAATGGTCCGGGGTCTGATTCATAGTAATCCCTAGGTAGACCAACTCCCCAGCCTATGTTGATGTCTCCGGAGAAGAACTTCTTTCGGCCTTCATTTCGAGAGCCAAAATCGACTAGTTCCACTCCAAAGCGCCCGTCGGGGACACTCAGAAGCGTAGCGAATTTGTTTTCGTATCCGTTGGCTAATTTAAAGTCCCCAACGTGACGCCCGCCGACAAGACTAAACGCGAGACATTGTGCAGTGAGCACAGACGGAAGTTCTGCGATGGGGAACCTTGTGTGCATCTGCAAACGATCTCTACTCACTGTTACACGTTTAATTAGGCGTCCTAGCCATGCACTTGCGGGGGTAGTGCTAATCGAATGAACGATACCCTCAGCTATCTCGCCTAACTCATAACGACTTTCACCGGGCAATTTAGGGCCGGCTTTAAAAGCCCAATCATGGTCAGCAACTCTCATTGCATCACCCAGGAGTGCAGGCACGACCCGTCCATCAGAGCATTCTGCGTAGAGTGGTTGCGTGATCTGGGATTGTAGTAGTCCGTAGTTGTAATCCCTGTGCAGCATTTCCTTGTTGGCTATGCGCTCCATCTCGAAAACTAAGCGTTGTGACACTAGAACCTCAGAGACTCAGTAGTTTGGATGGACACTACTCCACGTCTTCTCAACGTTTTGTGGAATGATGTGTAATTGACTTCATCTGAGAGTCCTAATAAATGCAGGAGTGCTTGCTCTGCGAGAAGGGCTGAATTGTAAAGACTTATTGGACCCCAGGATGCGCGGATAGGTTCGCGAACACCACCCATTTCACTTAGCAAAATACATTCTTCTGGGGACCTGCTACGACCAGGCATGAAGACAGGACTGATCACAGTGGTATTGAAGCCTGTCGCGCCGAATACGCTGGCGACCCTGTTGTCCCAAGCCTGACAGAGACAGCTTAAAACCGAATTCATACTTGGACCATCAAAGGTCGCCACCACGAAATCCACTTCATGGAAAAACACCTCCGCATTTAAGTCATGAAATGAGCAGAAATGCGTCGTTATTTCAGGCCGTATCGCTCGATCAACTACCCACTGCTTTGCGACATCCACCTTGGGTCGCCCAATATCACCTGAACCGTAGATGTACTGTCTATTCATGTTAGATGGGCAGACAACATCTGGGTCGATTAATGTAAATTTCTGCACTCCGGCACCAACAAACGCTTGTAAGGCACAACTTCCCAAAGCCCCAACACCGATAATGCCCACACGAGCCTCGGTGATCTTCAAGTGCCCGAGATTAGGGTCTGCGCCCAATGTCACCAGATAATCGTGCTGCCGGGAAAATCGTTCAGAAGCAGCTTGGCCATATTCAGCATTAACGATGATATTTCGAGACTTAAGCTCTTGATAGAGGTTGTTGGGTAGCAAAGAAGCATCCAGAGGCACACCAGTGAACAAATCCGCCGGTAACTCTGTTGCTCCGACACCTCTAAACGTTAACGTGATGATCTCGGATCGTGCAACGAGACTTTGATCAGATTTTTCAAGCGACCATGCTTGTGATGTCTGAACCTTCAAATAAACTCTCCTGAGTTCGCTGATGGACTCAGGAGAGTTGCGTCAACCTGAGTCCATCAGCGCGCTGACAGCATTCTTAGCAGCGATGCACAATCATTTCGGCACCGTCGGTTTCGTTTTCTTCAATTTCAAATTCAATATCAACAGCCACGGTTGTCACCTCCTTCCAGTCTCCAAATAGGCTAACATGTGATCTATGTCACAGCAAGGGGAAAATATGTTTACTAACAGAACCTCAGGGTTGAGTTTGAAGAACTCAGTAATACAACACTTTTCAAGTGATGGATTCATGAGCAATGTAAAGAAGGTTCTCGAACCCGACTCTTTAGTAGGGCACGCTTCTCTACCCGAGAGTATGGATTGGAGACAAATCAGTCAGGATATGGCGGCTGACGGCAGGTGGGGTGCGGCGGCTTGGATTCAGAAAGGTACAGAGGTTAGCTCAATAGACCCACAGTCGTTCAACGATCACGACCCGCAGCTTCGGTTTTCATTATCGGAAATTCTGCGAAAACCGGACCCGGAAGCTTTTGGACTCCGCGGTTCTTAGCTGGTTTACGTTCCAAACCGGTAGTTGGAGCTATGCAAAAGACCACGGGGATCAGAGATATTGAATACAAAGCCGCTTAAATCGCAAGATACCGCCCAGGACACTATCTGCGTAGACATGATGATGTCTTCGACGGTCGAGTATCCGCAACTGTATTTTTCTTGCACACAACCTGGGATGAGTCATACGGAACGCACTTGGTTGCTGAAAACTGGACGGCAGATCTGCAGTCGTCCCTCCATTTCCTGGAACCTACGCGCTAATGAAACTAACGGGCGGGCACTCTGATTCAAGTGTTTGGTTTCACGACATCGTTCACCCCTAACCGCCCCAACCCACCCACAGATCTCTCACGACACCCTTCCAACCATGTCTCACGACATCCTTCGCCCATGTGTCACGACATCGTTCACCGCACCGCAAGACCCGACCGGTCCCCCGACGTTATCCACGTCGAGGCACGGGGCGGCACAGAAACTAGCTGTCCAGCCTGCCACGAACCGTATAGCTATAACGGTGAACAGCAGCCTCAGCGACAGCAAAATAGCCCCGGGAACACCGGGAACCGCCAGTCTGCAGGTACGTTGTCCGGCCGCCTTGGCCGCACCCAAAAAGCGGAACGATGTCCCGACACATAACAAATCAACCGTTCATCCCAACAGGCAAGTTGATATCTGAACTAGTCAGAGCAGAACCTGACGCTTGGGGCGAAGGTAACCGCATAGGTTTCAAGCTCAACCCTCAACGATTAGGGAGGATGTTAGAGCAGTACAAGATACGGCCCGGCAAACTGAACGATATACGCGGCTATTTTCGGCAAGACTTTCTCAGGGCATGGAAAGCGGAGGGGCTCATGTCTAAACCGTCTGAACCGTCTAAACCGTCGACCACGGCCGAAGATGAAGCGCTCTTCACAACTGCATAACCACTAACGGGAAGGCCCGGCGCTAAGGAACACACAAGAAACCTTAGGCCGGGTCTTTCCGTGTCTGCAGGCAGGCAGTGCCTCAACCTCACGGCGAGCGCCTAACGCTGTTACGCGTCACAAGAAAACACTGGACACCTGGACACGATCACGAGCCGTTCAGAACCCCACAGGACAACCCCACGGGGTACCCCGTCCCACGCCGTGAGCTAGTCGCCCCCGCCGGCATTGCGATATCTCCCCGGCCGTTTTTCTGTTAGGGGCGGCTATGTCGCTAAGCGCCTCAAACGTTAAAGGTCATAAGAGAACCCCCGATAACAGCCTTATAACGCCATTAAATGGGGCTATAGATAAGTTAAGAGGTCATGAGCTTCAGAAGGCTTTACAGGCCCCTATCCCATATCTAGCGAGCGCCTTAGCTATAGAGGCCGGGGCTACAGGCGTTGACCTATGCCCGCTCAAAAGGCCCTGCAATTGCTTCTAAGAGCCATGAAAAATCTGTAATGGTTTTCGCGAGCTCTCTTAGCCCTTCACTAGTGAACGCCGCATAGCTGTTAGTGAGCTCGACCCGGGCAGTAAAACCGTCGTGATTGTTCCACCGTGTTTCAAGGCGTATGCCCCCATGATGTTGCTGAGGTCCTACAAATTCGAAATACCCGGGGGCATCTAGAGATTCATTCTGGAAGATGAATAGCGGGCTATTGGTTAGCGTGTCTATTTGCCCGGGGGTTAGCTCTAGGTTGTGCAGATACTCGCTGAGCATGTGCGTAACGGTTTTCTCAGTGCCTGAGGTGCTCATCTGTCGCTTCTTTCTTGGTAGGCATTTTTCCCACAACTGCAGATGATTAGGCACAGATTAGGCATACGGTTCACGTGACCCTTGTTTTACCGCGTATTTACGGGGTTTGGGTGAAATTCCCTTACCCTCCGCTGGCCTAACCCCGGGATCGTAGAGATTCCGGGGTTTTCCGCTTTAAACCGCGGGACTAGTCCAGCAAAACGGAGCGGGCGATCGCCTCAGCATCCGCGAGCGTCCGGGCACCCACGTGCGGATCACCGCCGGCCTCAGCCGCGATCGCAGTCCCCCACTGCACCGAGGACAACTGCAGACCAATCACGTGCACACCATCGGCGGCGGCACCACTCGTGCCGACCACACGGTGATCGGCGCCCTCAACATCAAGACCAGAGCCGGGAACCTGCTCGCCATCATCGGTGATGCGCACACGCGGACGCGCCAGACCCGATGCCAGCATCGAACGCAACAGCGGCGAATCCGTGATCGCAACACGGTTGGCCGGCATCATCGCCTCAACCATCCACGTCGCCTCCGGCTCCGCGCCACCCACCCACGGCGACACAGCGCGGAACAAGTGGGCCTCCGCATCGTAGGTGTAGGACGGCTCAGGGCCCAGAACCTCAACGATCCCGGCGCGCATCAGAGCGACCATCTGCTCGATACGCTCCAAAGGTGGCCCCGAGGCCAACCCCTCAACGAGAGGCTCAAACCAGCCGCGCACCTGCGCGGCGACGGAACGTTCGTCGATGTAGCCTTCCGCGATCAGTCGCTTCACGATCATGCGACCTGCGTGCAGTGCGCCAATCGCCATGTGCAACGGCGAACCCGTACCCAAGGATGCCGCGGCAACATCGCCCTCCAACATCTCGATGGTTGCGGCGCGGTAGGCTTCAGCGGTGATCGCGCCGTGCCCCGACCACGGACGGGCCAAAGCGCGGATATCGAACAGTTCACGGTCTGGGAGCGCGCGAGCCAGCGCATCCTTGAGTTTCAGGACCCACACTTCATCGCCGATGTCGGTCGGGGCGGCAAGGATCTCGTCCAGCTCATCCAGGAACACAGATGGGGTGGATTCGAACATCTCGGGCGCCGCGGCAGCGAGCTCGTTGTAGTAGGTGCGGATCACGTCACGGTTCAGCAACGGCCACACGTGACGTTCAAAGTCCACGGTGCCCGGCAGACGGCCGGTCGCGCCCTTCTCCGCGGCCTCAACGATGCGCTCATACGTGAAGAACTTGAGTTCGATGCCCGGCGGGATGAACGCTGGGATCGCCGCTTTGGCGCGGTACGGGGTTCCGCGGCGCGAGCCGGCGATGAGGATGGGTTCCTTGCCGCTGGGGATGTATGTCAGCGCTTGGCCTGCAGGGCCGCCGGTCTCCTCGAAACGGCCTCCACGACTCAACGTGACTTCAGCCATGAGGTCGAAAAAGTTCAGGCCCATGCCTCGAACCAGGACGTTCTGCCCGGCAGGGAGCTGGCTGTAGTCGACGTCAGTGGAAACATGCGGCGGAACATAGTGCGCGCCCGGATGCGATGCGCACGCCGACCCCACGGCTTCCTGCTCAGGTGAAATCCGGGCAGGAACGTGCCCAACAGCCAGAACCACACGGTCCGCATACAAGACCTGGCCCGAACCCAACACGACCCGGTAACCACCACCAACGTGCGGATCAACCGAAACCGCCAGCGTAGCGTGAACATGCGGCCCATCCACATGATCCAAACCATCGAGTTGCGCGGCGACACCCTCCCACACGTGCTGCAAATACCGGCCGTACAGTGGGCGCGGAGGGAAACTGCCAGGCCCCAACGCCTCAAGCTCAGCCCGCTCAACCTCGCTCAACTCGGCACCATCACCACCAGAACGACGGAACTGCTCAAAGCTCAGCCCCGGATGCTCAGCCCGCCCCACGCCAGCCGGACGTTCCGGCGCAACCGTGGGGAACATCGACGGCGTGTTCATCCACAAGTTCCGCGACTGCCCCGGATCCCATACCCTGCCAGAACCGGCAGGGTACGGGTCAACCACATCGATACGCAACGGGCGCGCATCCAGGGCGCCACCGTCGTCGTCTTCAATCAACAAATCAGCTGGCGCCCACGCCTGCTGCCCTGCCGCGGCGAGCGCGAGCCGCTCCACGACCGAGGTTCCACGCGGGCCAGCGCCAATCACGACGACGCGAAGAAGGCCTGCATCCTGAGCATGATCTGTTGCTTGTTCCATGTATTTATCTCTATCACTTCAACGTATTCTTAGGCTGTGACTAAACCGACTGATCTGACGCATATTCATTCTTTTTTGGACGAGATTCGTGGTGAGGAGGCACTCGCTTGGGCGGCGGAGCGCACTGAAGCGACCGACGCGCACCTTGCTTCTGATGAGCATGATCGGGTGGTGGCGCGGATCCAAGAGGCGATGGATGCCCAAGACCGGCTCATTGCTGTGAGCAAGCACGGTGAGTTCCACACGAACTTCTGGCAGGACGCCGAGCATCCGCGTGGGATCTGGCGCACTACGGACTGGGATTCCTATGTTGCTGGGGATCCGCAGTGGGAAACGCTTCTGGACCTTGATGAGCTCAGCGCCGCTGAGGGCGTGAATTGGGTGTGGCGTGGCGCCTCGTGGGAGCCGAAGCCGGGCGGGCAGCCGCGGCGAGCGTTGGTGGTGCTCTCCCCTGACGGTGGCGACGCGGTGGTGGTCCGTGAGTTCGATGTGGTGGATCGCGGGTTCGTGGAGGGCGGCTTGGAGCTGCCGTTGGCGAAGACGTCCGTGAGCTGGGGTTTTGATGATTCGTTCTTGGTCTCCACGGTGACTGGCGATGACGACGTGACGCGTTCGACCTATGCGCGCTGTGTGCGTCGCATGCGCCGCGGGCAGGATCTGGCGGATGCGGAGGTTGTGTTCGAGATCGACGCGAGCCACGTTTCGGCTGGCGCTGGCGTGGACACGACCCCGGGTTTTGAGAAGACGGTGTTCCGGGATTCGGAGGACTTTTTCACGGGCACGAACTACGTGGATATGTGCGACGCCGCGGGCGTTCAGAAGATCGATGCCCCGGGGGATGCCAGCGTTGGCTTCTTTGAGGACTGGTTGATTATCCGCCCGATGAGCACGTGGGAGGTCCACGGGCAGAGCTACCCGGCCGGAACGGTTTTGGTGGTCAAGACCACCGAGTGGCTGGCCGGTCAGCGGTCTGGTTTGCGTGCGGTATTGGTCCCGGAGCAGTCCGAGTCCGTTCAGGGCGTGGGGTTCACCAAGAACTTTGGCTTCGCTCTCATCATGAAGGACGTCGCTTCCCGGGTAGTGCGTTTGGATCCGCGCAACGACTGGCAGGTGACTGAGCTGCCTGGTGTGCCGGCGTTGTCTTCGGTGAGTATGTGGCCACTTGATCAGGAAAACAGCGACGACGTCTGGATGGTTTCGCAAGGCTTCCTCCAGCCTCCGACGCTGCAGCTGGGTTCGCTCGCGACCGCCGGTAATGCTGGTGGCGGCGAAGGTAGCGGCAACGATGGTGGTTGCGGCGCTGGCTGGCGGGTCATCGGCGTTGCGCCGGAGCGTTTCGATGCGAGCGCACACGAGGTTTCGCAGCATTTCGCGGTGTCTGATGATGGGACGCGGGTCCCGTACTTCTTGGTCGCTCCGAAGGATGCGCCGCTGGACGGTAAGACTCCGGTGTATGTGAGCGCGTATGGCGGTTTCCGTGTGTCCCGTACCCCGGGTTACTCCGCGGCGGTGGGGCGCGGTTGGCTTGAGCGCCGCACGGATGAGGGCCGGGCTCCGGCGTTTGTGGTCGCGAATATTCGTGGTGGCGGCGAGTACGGCCCGGATTGGCATGCGGCTGCTTTGCGTGAGAATCGTCCGCGTGCCTATGAGGATCTGGCGGCTGTGGTGCGTGATCTTCATAAGCGTGGTGTTTCTTCACCTGCTTTGACGGGTATGGCCGGCGGTTCGAATGGTGGCCTGCTAGCGGGCAACATGTATGTGCGGTATCCGGAGCTGTTCGGCGCGGTATCGTGTGGCGTCCCGCTACTGGACATGTTGCGGTACACGCAGCTTTCGGCGGGGCATTCGTGGATCGCGGAATACGGCGACCCTGATGTTCCTGGCGATGTTGAGCATCTGCGCGATATTTCAGCTACCCATCGGCTAGCTGATACAGCCAACAACGAGGCTGAGGTTACGTGGCCTGAACTGTTGGTGTGGACTACATCGTCCGATGACCGTGTGGGACCGGTGCAGGCCCGTCACTTCTATGCGTTATTGGAGGAGCTCGGCCACCGTAACGCCTGGTACCACGAGGAGGTGGATGGCGGACATTCAGGTTCAGTGGACCACGCGTCCGCTGCCCGGACTGCGGCCCGAAGCTACAGCTTTATTTGGGACGCGTTGACCCGCCAATAGCCGTGGCCTGGGACCGTGTGAACGGTTGCGGCCGGGTGTTCACTTTGATGTGAACGCTTGCCCTCGGCTAAGCTATGGGATGTTGCCCTTTGTGAGGGCAATGTGGAGACGTGCCAGAGTGGCCGATTGGACTTCACTGCTAATGAAGGGTCTGGGTAAAACCGGACCGGGGGTTCGAATCCCCCCGTCTCCGCTTTTGTTATGTGTCGGGACATCGTGGGTTAAGGGTCAAAATGTGTGTCTGGTTTGGGTGTGTTGCGGGGGTTAGGTGTGGCCTTTTTGGATGCCGATTGAGTGTGTGTAGGTGGTGTCGATAGCGTTGTCGTAGAGGGCTGGTCGTCCTGTTTGGTGGTCGGCTTGGTTCTTGTTGTGGGTCAGGGCTGGTACTTTGGCGAGTTGGTTTTGGCCCCAGTTGGACTGCCTGGCGATTTCTGTTGGATCGTCAGGCAGTTCTGTTTTCTGGTAGAGCCACCATTCCAGCATTTTTCGTTGGTGTTCTCCGGCTCTGCCGCGGTGGGTGCGGGTGAGCAGTTTCAGTTCGGCGTTGATCGCGCCTTCAAGGCTGTTGGTGGTGGATTTGATGCGGTGCCGGTGCTGTAGTTCGGTCGGTGGGTTGAGGTAGGTGAACAGGAGGTTGTTACGCCATAGGTGTAGCAGGCTGTTGTAGGCCTTACGGGTGTTCGGGTGTGTCCAGGCCCAGTGGCGTTGTTGGGTGATTGGGTCTGTGGTGAAGGTTTTCTGGTTGAGCCAGCCCCGGTAGAAGGTGCCGTATTCATGGAGTTGCCTCGCCCAGGTGGCTGCTTCATCCAGGGTGGTGATCCGGGTCAGGTTCCGCGCTAGTTGGTAGATCGCTTTGCCCGCATCGGTACGCGGGTGTGAGGTGGTGTAGCGTCGTACAACTCGTTGTGCATGCACCAGGCAGCGTTGGATCACGGTGGCAGGCCAGCATTTCTTGATAGCGCTGGCGGCTCCTTGTCCTCCATCGATGACAGCGATCACTGGTGCGGGGATACGTTGAAGTAGTCGTTGGTAGTCCAGGCTGGTTTCACGCTTGCACCAGTGCCAGGCCAGGACATGATCGAAGGTGGCTGCCACGATAAGACACCCGGCACCGGTGTAGGTTCCATCGATAAAGATCTGGTCATAGATCGTCCCGGCGTGTTTGATCATCGGGTCGGGTACTTCAACCAGCCAGCACCAGCTAAACCGTCGCTTCAACGTCGAAGGGCTCACCCCGGCCTGTTGTGCGGTGTCTTTCAAGCTACGGGTCGAGGTGCAGTGAGCGATGAACTGCTTGAACACTGCGGCTTTGGTGATGTCAGTCCGGGTTTTGGTGGTTGAGGCTCCGCAGAGTTTGCACCGCCACCTTGTCCTACCTTGTGTGGTGGTGCCATTGCGTTTCATATCGCCACCGCAGTGGCATCGTGGTCTGTTCTTCGGCATCCAGCCACCACACCACTAGCCGGTAGCACATCAAGGGCACCACACCGAGGAATGAACGCTCACACCACCGATATATGCCCAGCAGCCATATATATCCGCTGAAACCCGCGCCAACACAGCCGAAAACACCAACCCCAGACACACATTCTGACCCTTAGCCCTTTTCTAACGTAAAATGGGAATGTTGGGAGTGGTCTATCCTGCCAACGTTTGCATCATTCACCCTGAAGAAGGAATCGCATGGCTACCTCACGAAAAGGCAGCAGCAATAACTCCAAAGCCCAGAGCGAGGCGAACACGGTCGAGGATAAAGACGTGAAGCCAGCTGACGCATCGGATGCTTCGAAGGAACAGGCCGCGATGACGGCGGAACCGAACCGCGAGCTCAATGGCGAAGAAGCGCTGTACACCGTGAGCGGTACGACCAACCGTCGTGAGGAAAAAGATGAGTTCCTGAAGCAGTTTGGAGATGACGTGGACTACAAAGAGCTCGATAAGAGCGAGACCCGCTTCGACCCTATTAAGGACGATGCCGAAGACAGGATCTCGAAGCTCGAGCTCGATGACGACGCATGGCGCCAGGGCTACCCATACGAGAAGAAGCTCGGCCGCCGCGAATACGAAAAAGAGAAGCGCAAACTGCAGATCGAGCTGCTGAAGATGCAGCGTTGGATGCAGGATAACGACGAGCGCCTCGTCATCATCTTCGAAGGCCGTGACGCCGCAGGTAAGGGTGGCGCGATCAAGCGTTTCACCGAGCACCTGAACCCGCGCGGCGCCCGCGTTGTTGCACTCGCGAAACCAACCGAGGTTGAGCAGACCCAGTGGTACTTCCAGCGTTACATCCAGCACCTGCCATCCGGTGGTGAGATCGTGCTGTTCGACCGCTCGTGGTACAACCGTGCCGGTGTTGAGCGCGTCATGGGGTACTGCACCCCACGCCAGTACGTTGAGTTCATGCGTGAAACCCCAGAGCTTGAACGGATGCTCGTGAACTCCGGTATCCGTTTGGTCAAGCTGTGGTTCTCGGTCTCCCGTGCCGAGCAGCTGCACCGCTTCGCATCCCGCGGCACCGATCCGGTACGCCAGTGGAAGCTCTCGCCAACGGACCTGGCCTCCCTGGATAAGTGGGACGACTACACCGAGGCTAAGCAGGCGATGTTCTTCTACACCCACACCGGAGACGCCCCGTGGACCGTGGTGAAGTCCAACGACAAGAAGCGTGCCCGCCTCGAAGCGATCCGTCACGTCCTGAACACGGTCGACTACCCAGGTAAGGACCCTGAGGTTGTCTACGAACCGGATCCGCTGATCGTGGGTTCCGCTGACCGTGTATTCGAAGCAGATGAGGGCCCAGTGGGTGAGTTCCCGCTCATCGACGGTTTCGCATCAGATAACTAATCAGTAGCTCGCGTGAGCGGGCCGCTAGACAGTTCTTTGTCACGCCGCGGGTGATGCTGTCAACAGCATCGCTCGCGGTGTGCTCGTATGCGGCGGGGTCAAGAGCACGCCGCCGGACTCGTAGGATAGATATATGACTCGACTATTCGGCACCGATGGTGTGCGCGGCAGAGCTAATAAACTTTTGACCCCGGAACTGGCGATGAGCCTCGCTCAGTCAGCTTCCGTCGTCTTGGGTTTCAACGACATTGAAGGGAACCGGAAACCGGTCGCTGTGGTCGCTAAAGACCCTCGCATCTCTGGTTCCTTCATTTCCGCGGCGATCGAGGCGGGGCTGTCCGCCTCCGGCGTGGAAGTCTATGACGCCGGCACACTCCCAACCCCCGCAGCGGCCTTCCTGGTTGCAGACCTAGAAGCAGACTTCGGCGTCATGATTTCCGCTTCCCACAACCCCGCCCCGGATAACGGGATCAAGTTCCTCGCTCGCGGCGGGCAGAAACTCGATGACGCGCTAGAGGACGCGATCGAATCTAGGATGCAGCTGGAGCCTCTGCGTCCCCAAGGCGGCGACGTGGGGCGGGTGTATCGTTTTGCTGATGCGGAAGACCGCTACGTGATGCACTTGCTACAGACGCTGCCGAACCGTCTGGATGGGGTCAAAGTTGTGATCGATGCCGCCCACGGCGCCGCTTCCGGTTGTTCCCCGGACGCGTTCCGTGCTGCCGGCGCAGAAGTTGTGGTGATCGGCGCTTCCCCGGACGGGGTGAACATCAACGAAGGATGCGGCTCAACGCACCTGGAGATGCTTCAGAAGGCTGTTGTTGAACACGGAGCGGACATGGGTGTGGCCCACGATGGTGATGCGGACCGCTGCTTGACCGTTGACCATGAGGGCAACGTGATCGACGGGGACAAGGAGATGGCGATCCTCGCGATCGCGATGCATGAGTCCGGCAAGCTCAAGGACGAGACTCTGGTTGTCACGGTGATGAGCAACCTCGGGTTGAAACTTGCGATGAAGGAACGCGGCATCAAGGTTGTTGAGACCTCGGTGGGGGACCGTTACGTTCTCGAGGAGATGCGTAAGAACGGTTACTCGCTAGGCGGTGAGCAGTCCGGTCACGTGATCATGCAGGAGTATGCGACCACCGGCGACGGCGTGCTGACCGGCCTGCACTTGGCCGCACGGGTTGCCGCTACCGGTAAGACCCTCAAGGAACTCGGTGATGCCGTGACGGTTCTGCCGCAGGTCCTAATCAACGTCCGCGGCGTGGACAAGGCTGGCGTTGGTTCTTCTGTCGAGATCCAGAAAGCCGTGGCTGAAGCCGAAGAACGCCTCGGAGACACTGGGCGCGTACTGTTGCGTCCATCGGGTACCGAACCTGTTGTGCGCGTCATGGTTGAAGCCGCAACCGAAGAGCAAGCCACCGACGAGGCCCGGCACCTGGCCCAGACCGTCCAGACAGCGCTACCACTCGGATAGATGGACAGTATGCTGTCGGAAGCTAACGGTTAAACGGTTGGGGCCCGGAACCATATGGTTCCGGGCCCCAACCGTTTAACCGTTACATCGTCAAAGGTGAATCTTATTCAGAAGGTGAGTTTTAGCGGGCTACGTGGTCCCCAGCTGAACCCCGAGCGGTGCCGTTGAGGGCGTCGCGAATCTCGGTGAGCAGCTGAATCTGTGGGTCGACTGCCTCGTCCTCTGGCTCGATGCCGAGCTTGCGGTTGCGGCGCTCGATCATCTTGTTCATTGGCATCACGATGCAGAAGTAGACAGCTGCAGCGATGAGCAGGAAGTTCACGACAGCGGTGAGGAAGACACCGATCTTGACGGAACCGAAAACGAGCCAGTCATCGAAGTTCGGGGTGCCGACCAGCATCGCGATGGCAGGCATGATGACCGAACCTACGAGGGCGTCGATAACCTTACCGAAAGCGGCGCCGATGATGACAGCCACGGCAAGATCCATGACGTTGCCCTTGGAGATGAAATCTTTGAATCCTTGGATCATGCTAAAAGTATAAAGGCATGAAGCATGCTTTGGGATGTAACCGCGAACTGTTGGCGTGTGATCTGCGTCAGGTTCACTCAGATTTTCCGCAACAGCATGTGATGGACCGAATGGTCTGAGTCTTTGGTGAGCACCAGCTGGGCGCGCCCTCGGGTTGGGCGCACGTTCTGGGTCAGGTTCGGTTCGTTGATTCGCGTCCAGATGCTGGTTGCGGTATCGATCGCTTCTTGGTCGCTGAGTTGGGCGTAACGGTGGAAGTAGTTATCCGGCAGGCTGAACGCTTTGGTGCGTAGCCGCATGAAGCGTTTGATGTACCACTCGCGGATGTCTCGCGTGCGCGCGTCCACATAGATAGAGAAGTCGAAGAAGTCACTCAGAGCAAGCCCCACGGTCCCGTCCCCTCGCAAGCGAGGCGGGGCGAGGACGTTGAGGCCCTCAACGATCAGCACATCCGGTTGGTCCACCACCGTGAATTCGTTCGGGACGATGTTATAGAAGTGGTGCGAATACGTAGGGACTTTGACGTTGGGTACCCCGGACTTCACTTCCGTGATGAACCGCATCAGGGCCCGCTGGTCATAGGATTCGGGGAAGCCTTTGCGGTCCATGATGCCACGGCGGATGAGCTCCTCATTGGGGTAGAGGAAGCCATCCGTGGTCACGAGCTGCACTTTAGGTGTGCCTGGCCAGAGGCTCAGCAACTCACGCAGCACGCGGGATGTTGTGGACTTACCGACCGCGACCGAACCGGCGACTCCGATCACGAACGGGGTGCGCCGGAAATGCTCACCGAGGAACCTGTTGGTCGCCGAATGGGTAGCCGCCGCGCCTTCGACATAGAGGGAAAGCAAACGTGAGAGCGGCAGATAGACTTCCCGGATCTCGTCTTGGTCGAGGCGGTCACCGAGCGCGTTGAGGCGCTGGACGTCCTCGGTACTGAACGGTTGCTCCATCGTGTGAGCCAGGCGTGCCCACGTGGCACGGTCCAAGCCTACGAACGGGGAACGGCCGCCAGCGTTCTCGCTGTGCACAGCGCTGGCGGTGTTCTGGTTCTCTAGCGAGGCGTCTTCTAACGCTTCATCAATGAGGTCCTCGGCGGTGGTCATCCTCTTCATTGTGTCATCTTTCACGCGCGCGTGTTGAAAACGGTCTGGCCACCCACGCTGTTCGGCCACGCAGGCACCGCACACGTGGGGCAAGGGCGTTCGGTTGGCAAGGGTGTTCGGTTGGCAACGGTGGTCTGTTAACAGGGGCGTTCGATTAAAAGCGGCGAGGGAGAGGTGATAAATTTTTCGCATGTGCGGAATCATCGGATACGCCGGCCCAGGGCCGGAAAACACTGGCAAGCATGACGCCCTCGATGTGGTGCTTGAGGGGCTCAAACGCCTGGAGTATCGGGGCTATGACTCCGCAGGTGTCGCAGTCGATGCCGGCGATGTGGTCGAATACCGGAAGAAAGCTGGCAAGCTGGGCAACCTGTTGGCCGAGCTTGAAGCAAATCCTCTGCCGGCATCGGGCACTGGCATCGGCCACACCCGTTGGGCTACCCACGGCGGCCCGAGCGATGTCAACGCACATCCGCACGTGGCTGATGAGGGGCCGCTCGCGCTGATCCATAACGGGATCATCGAGAACTTCGATGCGCTCAAGAAGCACCTGCTGGAGGCCGGCTACAGCTTTAAGTCGGAGACGGACACCGAGGTGGCCGCGGTCCTGCTGGGGGACGTGTACCGCAACGAGGCCGGAGGGGACCTCACGAAGGCGATGCAGATGACCGCGTCCCGGCTTGAGGGCGCGTTCACGCTGTTGGCGATCCACGCTGAACATCCGGGGGTTGTGGTTGCGGCACGTCGTAACTCGCCACTGGTCGTGGGCCTGGGCGAGGGTGAGAACTTCCTCGGCTCTGACGTCTCGGGCTTCATCGACTTCACAAAGCGTGCGGTTGAGCTGGATCAGGACCAGGTGGTCACGATCACCCCAACCAGCCACGAGATCACTGACTTTTCCGGCAACCCTGCTGAAGGCACTGAGTTCACGGTCGATTGGGACGCGGCCTCGGCATCGAAGGACGGCTTTGAGTCCTTCATGGCTAAAGAGATTTTCGATCAGCCGGAAGCGGTCGCGAACACCCTACTGGGGCGTACGGATGCCCGCGGGCACCTCAAACTCGATGAGCTGCGTATTGACGAGGCCGAGCTCAAGGGTATCGACAAGATCATCGTGCTCGCGTGCGGTACTTCCGCTTATGCAGGCCAGGTCGCTAAATATGCGATCGAACACTGGTGCCGCATCCCGGTTGAGGTCGAGCTATCCCATGAGTTCCGGTACCGCGACCCGATCGTGACCCCATCCACGTTGATCGTGACGATCTCCCAGTCCGGGGAAACCATGGACACCCTCATGGCGTTGCGGTACGCGAAGGAACAGGGCGCGCGTACGCTCGCGATCTGTAACACGAACGGCTCATCGATCCCACGCGAATCCGATGCGGTGCTCTACACCCACGCCGGCCCGGAGATCGCGGTGGCCTCAACCAAGGCGTTCCTCGCCCAGGTTGCGGCGACCTATCTGCTGGGCCTGTACTTGGCGCAGCTACGCGGCAACATGTTCTCCGGCGAAGTAGCTGACCTGCTGGCCGATATGGCGGAGATCCCGGACAAGATCGAGAAGATCCTGGCCCAGAAGGACCAGATCAGCGAGCTCGCCCGCAGCATGGCCGAGACCGAAGCGGTACTGTTCTTGGGCCGGCACGTGGGCTACCCGGTAGCGATGGAAGGTGCGCTCAAACTCAAAGAGCTCGCCTATATCCACGCCGAAGGATTCGCCGCTGGTGAGCTCAAGCACGGCCCGATCGCGCTGATCGAGGAAGGCCAGCCCGTGTTCGTTGTGGTGCCGTCCCCATCGGGCCGCCACTCGATGCATTCGAAAGTGGTCTCCAACATCCAGGAGGTCCGCGCCCGCGGCGCCCAGACCCTGGTGATCGCTGAGGAAGGCGACGAGGCCGTAGGTAACTATGCCGAATGGGTCTTCCGTGTCCCAGAGACCAAGGCCCTGCTCGCCCCACTCTTGACGGTGGTTCCGCTCCAGATCTTCGCGATGGAGCTTGCATCCGCCAAGGGCCTGGACGTTGACCAGCCACGCAACCTCGCAAAGTCAGTGACCGTCGAATAACGTCCCAGTTCACGCACCCAGCTGAACGCACTCACCTGAACGCATCCGACGCAGCGAACCCGGCGCCGACCTGCTATGAAGCCGTGAATTCGTTGAGCCACTCCCGTAGCTCCGGGCCGAGGTCCTCGCGCTGGCACGCGATCTCGATGACTGCTTTGAGGTAGGAGAGCTTATCGCCGGTGTCGTAGCGGCGGCCACGGAAGATGACCGCGGTCACGCCGCCGCCTTCTTCAGCTGGCATCGCGGCGAGTTCAAGCAGGGCATCGGTCAGCTGGATTTCACCGCCACGGCCTGGAGCGGTGCGTTCAAGCACATCGAAAACCGCTGGGTGCAGCACGTAACGGCCGATGACCGCGAGGTTCGACGGCGCATCCGCAACAGCTGGTTTCTCCACGAGGTCAGTCACGCGAACAAACTCCTCGTCCTGGATTGCCTCGACGGCAGCGCACCCGTAGGAGGAAATATCTTCCGGATCTACCTCCATGAGCGCGATCACGGACCCGCCAACGCGTGACTGCACAGTGATCATGTCACGCAGCAGGGTAGAGGACTCCTCAATGAGGTCATCACCGAGCAATACCGCGAACGGCTCATCACCCACATGCAGAGCAGCCCGGCCAACCGCGTGACCGAGGCCTTTAGGCTCACCCTGGCGGATGTAGTGAACATCGCCGAGCTCAGCAGCCTGCTGGACAGCTTTAAGGAGCTTCTTCTTACCCGCTAGCTGCAACTGATTTTCGAGGTAAGGGGAGGCATCGAAATGATCCTCAAGCGAACGCTTAGGCGCCCCAGTAATCATGAGGAGATCATCGAGCCCCGCGTTCACTGCCTCTTCAACGACGTACTGGATAGCTGGCCGGTCAACAACCGGCAGCATCTCTTTAGGCATCGCTTTCGTAGCCGGGAGGAAACGGGTTCCAAGGCCTGCCACAGGGAAGACAGCTTTGCGGACTTTGAACTGGTTCATGTTCCGCATTAAACCAGCGAAGGTTAGCGGCAGGTAAATGAAACCTGTATGCGTGGCGGTATTCACAGGCATTCAGCAGGGGCCAGCTTGCTTAGCGACCGCGAGCCTCGGATGCGATGGCGCGCGAGCAAAGCGTGCGTGAACAGCGATAGCATCGAAACATGATTGTGGGCATCGGTGTTGACGTTGTGGACGTTCCGCGTTTCGAGAAGCTGATCCAGCGCACCCCGGCACTGGCTGAACGCCTGTTTTGCCCCAGTGAGCGTGAGGTGCGGACCCGCTCGCTTGCCGCGCGTTTCGCCGCGAAGGAAGCGGTCGCGAAAGCTCTCGGCTCCCCCGGGGGAATGGTGTGGCATGACTGCGAAGTGTGCACACTGGACTCCGGCGCCCCGGTGCTCGATGTGCGCGGTAGCGTGAAAGAGGTCGCAGACCAGCTCGGTGTCAAGAACTGGCACATATCCCTCACCCACGACGGCGACGTAGCGATCGCGTACGTGATCGCCGAAGGCTAGAACAAACAGGCCCGCGAGACAGGCCCCGAGACAGGCTCCCAGCCCGGAAGGTACACCGATGCACCTGCTCTATAGCCCCGACGAGGTCCGAGCGGCAGAAGCTCCGATGCTCGCCGCATGCGAAGCCGCAGGCAACCCCGATCAGCTCATGCGACAGGCCGCCTACGGGCTTGCCGCGCACATCGCTCGGGCCGTCACCAACCGGCCCGCCCTTCCGGAACCGACCGTGGCCGGGCCTGAAACGTTAGCCGCGCTCACAAAGCCGGCACCGTCCATGCCCGGGGCGGGTTTTCAGTTGCGTGGGGCGCGCATCGTGGGTTTGATCGGCCCCGGCAACAACGGCGGTGACGGACTCTATGCGCTCGCTGAGCTCTCCGGCCGCGGGGCACGATGTGTGGCCGTGATGGTCGCGGACCGCTGGCACGAACGCGCTGCAGCCGCGGCAACCGCCGCCGGGGTCGAGGTCGTGAAGCACCACAAACATGAGGCAGGGCAGGGCTCTGGCGCGACGAAGCATAACGAGGTGCTTCAGCATCTAGCTTACGCGGATGTGATCGTGGACGCAGTACTGGGGATCGGCGCGAAAGGCGGGATGCCGATTCCCGGCTGGGACGCGGATGCGCAGACCTGGGCGGTGCACGGGGAAACCCTGGACGCGCTGGTTGTCGCAGCCGACTGCCCCTCAGGGCTCAACACGCGCACCGGCAACGCGGATGAAATGGTGCCGCTCGCGGACATCACGGTCACGTTCGGCGCACTCAAACGCGGGCTCGTGGCCGGGGCGGCGCGTGAGAAAACCGGCGACATCTACCTCGTGGAGATCGGGCTACAGCCTCCGCAGGATACTCACCTCATGCCGCGGCTTGTGACCCCCACCGACGCTGAGAGCGAGTTCCTGGCGCCACGCCCCGGCGACCACAAATATTCGCGTGGAGTCCTCGGCATGGTCGCAGGTTCGCCCGCCTATCCCGGGGCCGCGGTCCTGTGCTCTACAGCAGCGGCCGCCATCGGAGCGCACGATGCCGGGCGCGGCGGGATCGGGATGCTCGTAACCGCAGGGCGTGGGGCTGCTGGCCAGGCTGTGGTGCAGACTCTGCCGGAGGTCGTCAACATCGACAGGGCTGAGCTTGCTTCGCCGGCCGGCTCGGCAGAATCAGCATCGAACGGGTGGCCTGCGGTGACCTCTAAGGTGAACGCGTGGGTCGTAGGCCCGGGGCTCGGGGAAGAGCCCGAAGACCTCGAACCGGCGCTCGCCGTGATGCGGGGCACCCAGGGCCCTGTGATCGTGGACGCCTCAGCGCTCGCGGTATGGGAACCCTCGATAGCGGCTCGGACTGACACGGATGCCGGAGCTGAAGTCAGCACTAAGGTCCACGTGTTGACGCCTCACGCGGGAGAGTTTCTAGCGCTTGTGCAACGGTTGGGTATAGACGCCGCGGACCCGGCTGAAGACCCGGTCTCCGCAGCGCGGGATCTGGCGGCAGCTGTTGGCGCGGTCGTGTTGCTCAAAGGCTCAGCGACGGTGGTTGCTGCGCCGAGCGGCGTCACGTTCCTCGCGGCATCCGCGGCTGCGACGCTCGCTCGCGCAGGTTCGGGAGATAAGCTCGCCGGTGTCCTGGGCGCGATGCTCGCAACCCACGCCGCTCGGGCCTCGGCCCGCGGCGAAGAACTCAGCCTGGAACGCATTGCACAGTTGTGTGCCGCAGCCGCGGTCGTGCACGGCCTGAAATACAGCGCCGCATAGCCTTTCCAGCGCCGTGAACTCACGCAGCGCCGTGAACTACAGCGCCCGGGGGATCACTGCTGACGGAATAGGAGCGCTTCTGCGTAGGCGGCCTGGAACGCCTTCCAGCTCATGAGCACGCACTTGACCCGGTTGGGGAACTTCGCGGCACCAGCTAACGCGACCGCATCGCCGATGATCTCCTCTTCGGCCTCAACCTTCCCGCGGGAGTGAAGCACCTCATCGAAATGAGCGGTCATCTCCTCGATGTCGCTGACCGGCTCGCCTATGAACAGGTCCGCCATCATTGAGGCGGAAGCGCGGCTCATCGCGCAACCAGCCGCCTCATAGGAGATGTCCTCGACTGTTGCGCCGTCTTCGGAGAGTTTCAGACGCAGCTGGATCTCGTCGCCGCACACCGGGTTCACGTGGTGTACATCGGCGTCGAAAGGCTCACGTAAGCCCGCGTGTTTGGGGTGCTTATCGTGTTCGAATATCAGCTCTGAATACAGCGTATTGAGGTTCATGGTCACCGGAAACTGTTGAAGTAGTCGATGGCTTTCTGCACGGCCTCAACGAAAGCGTCCACCTCAGCCACCGTGTTGTAGACGCTGAAGCTCGCGCGCGTGCTCCCGTGGATCCCGTAACGGCGGTGCAGCGGCCACGCGCAATGATGCCCCACACGCACCAGCACACCCTGGGAATCGAGAGCCTGCCCCACATCGTGCGGGTGCAAACCCTCGATGCTGAACGCGACCGCACCAGTACGGTGCCGCTCGGATTGGTTGCCCGTGCCGTCCTCGCCGTCGCCCGGCACGCTCAGCCCCGCGCCGATGATGCGGAGGCCGTCGATGCGGCTCAAACCCGTGAGCGCGCGCTCCACGAGCTGGGCTTGATGCGCGGCGACGTTATCCATGCCCAGCGCGTTGAGGTAATCGCACGCGGCGGCGAGCGCAACGGCTTGCGCTGTGGGTGGGGTTCCTGCTTCGAAGCGTGCCGGAGGCTCAGCATATGTGGTGTGCTCCATCGTGACGATCTCGATCATCGAACCACCAAGCATGAACGGAGGCAGGTCTTTGAGGAGTTCGTAACGGCCCCACAAAACACCGATGCCGGTGGGGGCGAGCATCTTATGGCCGGAGAACGCGAGGAAATCAACATCGAGCTGCTGAACATCCACGGGCATGTGAGGGACGGACTGGCACGCATCGAGCACCGTGAGCGCGCCGATCTTCTTCGCCGCGGCAACCAGTTTCGCTACCGGGGTGATGGTTCCGGTGACGTTGGACTGGTGCGTGAAAGCGAGCACTTTGGTGCGTTCGGTCAGTAGCGTTTCAAGGTCTGTCAGATCCAGTTGGAAGTCATCCGTGAGTGGTATCCAACGCAAGGTGGCGCCGGTCCGGCGGGCGAGCTCTTGCCACGGTACGAGGTTCGCGTGGTGTTCCATCTCGGTGATGAGGATCTCGTCCCCGGGGCCAACGCGGAGCCGGGGCGGGGTCGAGTCGTCTCCGTTGCCTAACGCGTAGGCGACGAGGTTGAGGGCCTCGGTCGCGTTCTTGGTGAAGACGACCTCGTTGGCTGATGCAGCGCCGATGAAGTCGGCGATGGTCTCACGTGCGTCTTCGTACGCGTTCGTTGCGGCTTCAGCGAGCTGATGCGCGCCACGCTTGACCGCAGCGTTAGACCCCAACACGAAATCAGTCTCAGCGTCCATGACCTGTTGTGGGCGCTGGGAGGTCGCCCCAGAATCCAGATAGATCAAACCGGAACCATCCGCGGCCTTACGGTTCAGGATCGGGAAATCCGCCCGAATCGCATTGACGTCGAATCCAGTGTTGACATCAGATCCGGTGCTGACATCGAATCCGGTGTTGACATCATGTTCAGTCATGACGCTCCTCGCTACTTCTACTCGCTGTGGCCTTCGCTCTTGTGCCCCATGCGGTCCAGGGTCCACCCTGCGGAAGTCCATGCTTGCGGATCGAGCACGTTGCGGCCATCGATCATGTAACGATCCGCAACAACCTCACCGAAGGAAGCCGGATCGAGGTTCTTGAATTCATCCCATTCGGTTAGCAACAGCACAACGTTCGCGCCGCGTGCGGCATCTTCGGCGGAGTCCGCGTACCGCAAGCGTGGGAAGCGTTTAGCCGCGTTCTCCATACCTTGCGGGTCATATACAGACACGTCTGCGCCAGCTGAATACAGGCGGGCGGCAACATCCAAGGCGGGGGAGTCACGCACGTCGTCCGAATTCGGTTTGAACGCCGCACCTAGCACTGTGATGTGTGCCCCGTGCAGGTCGCCTCCCACCGCACGCTCGGCAAGATAGATTGCGCGTTCGCGGCGGCGCAGGTTGATCTCGTCCATGTGGTCGAGGAACCGCATGGTGTGCGGAAGGCCGAGCTCGGACACGCGCGCCTGGAGAGCACGGATGTCTTTCGGTAGGCAACCGCCACCGAAACCGATGCCGGCGTTGAGGAACTTACGCCCGATGCGCGGGTCCATCCCGATCGCATCCGCGAGCGTCTTGATGTCCCCACCCACGGTCTCTGTGATCTCAGAGAACGCGTTGATGAAGGAGATCTTGGTAGCCAAGAACGCGTTCGCGGCGACCTTCACCAGCTCGGAAGTCTCGAAGTCAGTCACCACCAGAGGCGTGCCGTCGGCCAACGGCTTCGCGTACACCGCACGCAGGATGTCTTCAGCCCGCTGGGAACGCACACCGAACACCAACCGATCAGGGGTCAGCGTGTCCTCAACAGCGAACCCTTCACGCAGAAACTCAGGGTTCCAACACAACTCCGCGTTGATGTACAAGCCGCGTTTAGCGACCAGCTTCTTCAACCGTTTCGCCAAACGCGCCGCAGTACCTACAGGGACCGTGGACTTACCAGCAATGAGAGTGTCCTTCGAAACCACGGCACCCAGCGAATCAATCGCGGCATCGACATAACGCATGTCCGCGCCGTGATCGTTCTCCCGCTGCGGGGTACCAACACCGATGAAGTGAACATCAGCATCGGCGACCTCTTGATAATCCGTAGTGAAACGCAAACGCCCTTCACGTACGTGGCGGGCCAGCATCTCATCCAGGCCCGGCTCATGAAACGGAAGCACCCCGGCGTTGAGACGTTCAACACGTTCAACCTCAACATCAACGCCGACCACCTCGAAGCCGAGCTCCGCCATGCAAGCGGCATGCGTAGCCCCCAAATATCCCGCACCGATCACTGAAATCTTCCGCGGCTGTGCTACATCCTGCACGAATGTTCTCCTCACAGTTGGCTACCTATGATCTTAGGCGTTGAGTCGCATACCCAAGCCCGAACCTGGTGAAGGTCTACGCTAGAAGGGTGTGTTCCCACAGTTTTTCCTCCACTTCCAGCCCTGCGGCAGCGCAATGGCTGCACGCCCACGATGCGGTAGCGGCTGCCCCTGAACGCTGCGCCGAGATCGACCTTGGCGCGTTGGCGGCCAACGTCGCCAGGATCCGTCAACAGGTGGGGAAAGCGCACATCATGGCGATCGTCAAAGCGCAAGCCTACGGGCACGGCGCGATCGAGTGCGCGCGCGCCGCGCTGGATGCCGGCGCCACATGGGTAGGGACCGCGCACGTGAGCGAGGCGCTTGAGCTGCGTGCCGCGGGCATCGAGGCGCCGATGGTGTGCTGGCTCCACACATCGGACACCGACTTCGAGGCGGCCGTGGCACAGGGCATTGACGTGGGGGTATCCGGTTGGGAACTGGACCCGATGATCGAGGCGGCACGCGCGGTGGGGCGCACGGCACGGATTCACCTGAAAATCGATACCGGCTTAGGCCGCAACGGGTGCACCGCAGCCGAATGGCCACATCTTGTGGAGCGCGCCGCCGCGGCCGAACGCGTCGGGGACATCCGCGTGGTGGGTGTGTTCTCCCACTTCGCGATGGCTGATGAGCCAGAACACCCCGCCAACGACGTGCAGACCCAGGCTTTCGAGGACGCGCTCGCGGTGGTCGCGGACGCCGGGTTGAAACCTGAAGTGCGTCACATCGCGAACACCCCGGCGACGTTCACGCGCCCGGATGCGATCTATGACATGGTCCGGGTCGGTCTGGGCCTCTATGGTTTATCTCCTTTTGAAGGGGTGTCCTCGGCCGAGCTGGGGTTGCGGCCGGTCATGCGCCTGGTTGCGCATGTGGCCGCAGCTAAACGGGTCGATGCGGGCCAAGGTGTGTCCTACGGCCTGCGTTGGCGGGCAGAGAAACCGACGACGCTGGGCCTGGTTCCCGTCGGTTACGCCGACGGCATCCCACGGATCGCCGAAGGCACCCACGTGACGATCGAAAGTGTGCGGTATCCGGTGGTGGGCCGGATCGCAATGGATCAGTTCGTGATCGACCTCGGCGGGGAAGCAGACCCAGCGGAATTTGTCGGTAAAGACGCCGTGGTGTTCGGTGACCCAGCACATGGTGAACCCGGCGTTGAAGAATGGGCGGAAGCCGCCCACACCATCAACTACGAGACCGTCACCGGGATCTCCGACCGCGTCCCACGCCGCATGATCCCCGCAGATGGTGCGGCCGCGGGCGATGCTGTTGGCGATGACACAGCCGGTGCTTGCGGCGGCCGTGCGGAGACAGCAGACGACAGCTCACTGTCGTTGACTATTCCAACCCCAGCGGCGATGCAGTGCTTAGCCCGCACACTCGCAAGCGAACTGCAAGCAGGCGATGTTCTCATCCTGACCGGGGAACTCGGCGCCGGAAAAACAACCTTCACCCAAGGCCTCGGCGAAGGCCTCGGCGTGCGCGAAGGCATCACATCGCCAACATTCGTGCTCTCCCGCATCTACCCCTCACTCAGCGACGGCCCCGCACTCGTCCACGTGGATGCCTACCGGCTCGGATCCGCAGAAGAACTCGAAGACCTCGACCTCATCGACACCGTGGAGAAATCCGTGACCGTCGTCGAATGGGGCCGCGACCGCGCCGAAGGCCTCTCCGAATCCCGCCTCGAGATCACACTCGACCGCCCCATCGGCGGCAACACAGCCGCACAACCCGACAGCGAGACCCCGGCCCCGTGGGAAGTCGAAGACGAAGAAGAAGCCGCCGCACCACGCATCGTGACCCTGCGCTGGGTAGGGCCACGCTGGAACGAGGCGGCAACCACCAGCCTGCGCGCCGCGCTCGCCGAATTCACTGACACCGTGAAGGAGGGCTGAAATGCGCGACGACATCAAGAAGATCCTGGCGTTGGATACCTCATCGGTGGTTTCCGTCGCGTGCGTGACTGTGAGTACTGAAGGCGTTGCGGTTGTTGCGGAGGCCGTCACGGATTCCACGACCCGGCACGCCGAAGACCTCATCCCCGTGTGCAAACAGTTGCTCGCCCAGGCCGGGTGGGAACGCCCAGACGCCGTCCTAGTCGGGGAGGGGCCAGGCCCCTTCACGGGTCTGCGGGTCGGGATCGCCGCCGGCCAGACCCTCGCCTTCGCGTGGGGTATAGAAGCCTACGGCGTGTGCTCGCTCGACGGGCTCGCCGCCCAACTGCTGGCTGAAGGCAACCTCGCTAGCGTTGCTGAGTCCAGCCCTGCTGAAGCAACCGTTGCCGCGGCAGGGGAGGGGTCAGCCGCCGTTGCCGCGGCAGGGCAAGAGCCAGCAACCGCTGCCGCAACAGGGGAAGAGCCGGGCGAGGACGCTACGGCAGGAAGCGGCCCGGTGCTGACAGCGGCGCTGGATGCCCGCCGTCGTGAGCTGTACTGGGCGAGCTATGCACGTAATGGTGCGCGCGTCGACGGCCCGCACGTGACCAAGCCGGACGAGCTACCGGCCGCTTATCCGGTAGGTGGAGCCGGGGCGGGTGTTCGCGGGGAAGAGCTAGCCGAGGTGGGTATCCCGGTGCTCTCCGGAACCGAAACCATGCCGGTATCCGCGGCCTATCTGGCCCGTGCCTGGTACGCCGCTGGCATGCCAACCGCCCCGCCCGTCGCGCGGTATTTGCGCGAATCTGACGCGGTGGTCCCGGCTGCGATGCAAGGCCGCCAACGATGAACGCCGCGCTATCCGCCGCGACCGAAACTGAGCTTGCGCAAGCCCCGGAAAGCTATATCGTGCGACAGCTGGATGCGGGCGATGTCGCGGAACTCATGCCGCTTGAAGCCGAGCTTTTCCCGCTGGACCGCTGGGATGAACGCATGATGCGCGAGGAGCTTTCCCACCCCGAATGGCGGCAATACTGGGGCGTGGCTGAGATGGGTGCTGGCGCGCTGATCGCGTATGCGGGTCTGCAGTACAGCCCGCACATCGCGGATATTCAGACCATCGGGGTTGTGCCGGAGCATGCTGGCCGCGGGGTCGCGAAGTACCTGATGTGGCTCATGGAGTCCCGAGCGCGAGACTGGGGTGCGACCCACATGATGCTTGAAGTGCGCGCCTCGAATGAGCGCGCGATCCACCTGTATCACCGCAACGGGTTTGAAGAGATCGCCCGCCGCCGCGGATACTATCCAGGTGGCGCGCCCGGCCACCCGAGTGCACCCGGCAAGCCGAGTGCCGGCGAAGACGCCCTGATTATGCAGAAAGACATCCGAGGGAAGCTATGAACACCGTGAAACCTGAGACCCTCGACGCCCCGGCGGCCTCTGCCGCTGCAGTTTCAGGCCCGGTCGTTCTGGGTATTGAGACCAGTTGCGATGAGACGGGCGTGGGCATCGTCCGCGGAACCACGCTACTTGCTAATGCGGTTGCATCCTCGGTGGATGAGCACGTGCGTTTCGGCGGAGTGATCCCGGAGATCGCTTCGCGCGCCCACGTTGAAGCGATGGTCCCGACGCTGCGTGCTGCTTTAGAGACCGCGCAGCTTAGGCTCGATGATGTTGATGCGATCGCCGTGACAGCTGGACCTGGCCTGGCTGGTGCGTTGATGGTGGGTGTTTCTGCCGCGAAAGCGCTCGCGTTAGCTACCGGCAAGCCGCTGTACGCGGTCAACCATTTGGTTGCGCACGTTGGGGTCGGTGTGCTCGATGGTGGCGAGCTGCCGCCGAACCTCGGAGCCGTGTTAGTTTCGGGCGGCCACACCGAGATCCTCAAAGTGGATTCGCTGACCTCTGACATCACGATGCTGGGCTCGACCATCGACGACGCCGCGGGCGAAGCCTACGATAAAGTCGCCCGCCTGCTGGGGTTGAGCTATCCGGGCGGCCCCGTGATCGACAAGCTGGCGGCCCAAGGCAACCGGAAAGCGATCCGCTTCCCGCGCGGACTCACAACGGGCAAGTTCATGGGAGCCGCGGAAGAACCGGGGCCGCGCCGCTACGACTTCAGCTTCTCCGGACTGAAGACCGCCGTAGCACGCTATGTTGAGCACTGCGAAGCAACCGGGGAAGAACTCGTCATCGAAGACGTATGCGCCTCGTTCCAAGAAGCCGTCGTGGACGTCATCACATCCAAAGCCGTCATGGCGTGCCGAGAACACGGGCTCACAACACTGCTTCTAGGCGGCGGGGTCGCCGCGAACTCACGCCTGCGCGAACTGCTCGCCGCCCGCTGCGCCTCCGCCGGAATCCAGTTACGCATCCCACCGTTCTCCCTGTGCACCGACAACGGCGCGATGATCGCCGCACTCGGCGCCCAACTCGTGATGAACGGCGTAGAACCCACCGGAACCGACTTCGGAACCGACACCTCACTACCCGTCAGCACGGTGTCGATGAAAAGTGCGGCGTCCATGAAAGGTACAGCGTCGATGCGGGCGGGCGGCCAGGCCGACTAGGCCGCGCCGTCCTGTCAGCGCCACCGGCGCGTTAGCGATCAAGTGAGGCGTGCAGGCGTTGCGAGTTATCCTGCACAACCGCAGCTAAGTCGCCGCCGTTGGCCTCAGCCACATTGCGTTGCTGTTCGTATTCGCACGCCTGCTGCATCATCGTCGTGATGTGGTTGAGTTCCTCAGCGCAACCGAGGCGTTCAGCGATCGGGGCGAGCCGTTCAACATCCTGAGCGATCTGATCGGTCACCAGCAGCTCATCACCGGCCGAATTCAGGATGATGATCGCTTCACGGCCGTAGCGGGCCGCACGCCACTTGTTCTCGACGCGGAACCACGGCGTCATGACCGGGATGTCCCATCCGGCATCCAGGGCGTCCGACATCTCCGTGACGAGGCACTGGGTGTAGGCGGCGACCGCGGCTATGTCATCCAAATCCGGGAGCCCATCGCAAATCCGCATCTCAACGGTCCCGTATTTAGGGACCGGGCGGGCATCCCACCGGATCTCATCCAAAACATCCACCACGCCCGTGTGCAGCATATCCGCAACATAGGACTCATATTCGAACCACTGAGAGAAATGGAACGGCAGCCCCGCGGTGGGCAACTGCTGGAACATTAACGATCGTTGCGAACCGTAGCCGGTGTCAGCCCCACCCCAGAACGGCGAAGAGGACGTCAACGCTAAAAGGTGCGGCTGCTTATTGATCAGACCATCAACGATCGGCAGGACCTTATCCCGGTGATCGATCCCAACATGCACGTGCACGCCGTAAATGACCATCTGCCGGCCCCACCACTGGGTGCGATCAATCAGGGTCGCGTAGCGGTCCTTATCGGAAACCTCTTGCAGGGTCGGTTCCGCGAAAGGGTGGGAACCTGCGCAATACAGTGAAGTGTTGAGCGGATCCAAAATATCGCTCACGTCACGCGCCGTGGAAGCGAGATCCGCGACTGCATCGGATACCGTGTGGTGCACGCCGGTCACGCACTCGACCGTGTTCTGTAGCAGCTCGCGCGTGAGCCGCGGCGCGCCGTCCGGGTGGTTGATGCGGCCCTGCTGACCAAGCTCGTCAAGGATGCGTGGGGCTTCCGGGCGCAAATCCCCGGTGTCGCGATCTACGAGCGCGATCTCCCATTCGATCCCCAGGGTCGAGGGCTCTGACGGGGTGAATTCGATGCCCATAGGTCTCCTCGCATCGGTGGCGTGCAATTAGACGATCATACGGCGGAGCCGGGGATGAGCTCACATCCGAAGACGATTCGTTGCTTCCCGATGCGCGTGAGCACAAGCGTTGCTGAGCCGTCGCCGTGGCCTTTGCCCAGCAGAATCGTGCGCAACTCTTCCGGTGTGACGTCCAGGCCGCGCTTTTTGATGGTGAGCTGCCCGATGCGGTTGTCGCGTACCCAGCTGCGCAGCGCCTTGATCTTGTAGGGCATGACCATGTCGATGCGGTAGCTGTTGGCCAGCGGGGTCGCGGAGGCG
Source organism: Pseudoglutamicibacter albus (assembly GCF_022346425.1). Taxonomy (GTDB): domain Bacteria; phylum Actinomycetota; class Actinomycetes; order Actinomycetales; family Micrococcaceae; genus Pseudoglutamicibacter; species Pseudoglutamicibacter albus. The sequence continues at coordinate 45,985 of NZ_JAKRCW010000009.1, read as the reverse complement.
GTGTCGCCGGTGAGGTAGGCGATGTGCGGGTCAAGCCCGGTCGCCTCAAGCTGTACGGCCAGATCGGCTACGAGCCCGGCGCGGATGACTGCGCCGGCAGGTTCGTGAAGATAGGTTCCGTACGTGGCTGTGTCTGAGAGGACGGGAAGTGACAGGTTGCTGTCGGTTTCGATTATGGGCACATCCTCGCCGAGCGCGAGAGCATCTGAATCCAGGTCGGGGTGGGCGGCACTCGAGGTCAGTTCTGCAGTCTGATCGTCCTTCAACACCAGCGCGGCCCTCCGCACCTGCGCCCGCCGCGCCTCGTTAAACCACAGCGTGGCTTCGACCACGCTGCCGTTGTGCTCAACCCACTGCGCCTCCGCGGTCTCAGGGATCGATTCGTGCGGGATCCCAGGCCCGAGCTTGACCCCCATCGGAAGCCCACGGTCAGCCAGTGTCTCCACGAAAGACAACGGGGGAGAGAACGCTTCAGGGTTCCAGCGGCGGCGCGTGCCCGAAGTCGTGGTTTCGCGGCGTGCAGGGTCCATCCATACCGCATCGGCGGCAGAAATATCGGCTTCCTCAGCGAGTCCATGCACCACCGTGACGTTAGGGAACGGAGCGGTGTTCACGGTCGCCGCGGCTGCCGTGACCTCGTCGGCCTCGACCGCGGTCACATCGATTCCCAGCGCGGCCATCGCCATCGCGTCCGCACCCAAACCGCAACCGAGGTCCGCAACGTGCCCCACACCGGCATCGCGCATCCGGCCCGCATGGCGCGCAGCAACAGGTAGGCGGGTTGCCTGTTCGAGGCCCGCCTGCGTGAGAATCATCCGCTCAGCGAATGGCCCGAACTTAGCCCGAGCCTTGAAACGTAAGGCAAGCTGATGCACGACGGCGGAAACCAGGCCCGCTGGATGCCCGGCCTTGCGCAGGCTCAAGGTCAGCTCGGTTGCTAACTTCTTGGTCGCAGCCTGATCCGGGGTCAGCTGGGAGAGCAGCTCTTGGCCTTCAGGTGTGAAGGCCGCGGCGACCGGCTCCGCCGGGTTAGACGTGATGGAGCCTTCTTTTTTGCTGGATGCCATGCCTCCAGCTTGTCACGAATGTGCCGGAATGCGGCGTAGGGGAAACGAGGAGGTGATGGCGGCGAGGTGCGGCAGGGCGAGGTGTAGCAGAGCATCGGGTGGGGTAGTAGAGGGCGTGGCGAGCACGCTCAAGGCGAACAATTGGCACTCATCTTGACCGAGTGCCAGATAACTTCCTAAAGTGGAAGACATCAGCACTCGGAAGCCGAGAGTGCTAAATCCGAGTGCGCAAGCCATCAGCTGCTTCCGGTCGACACCCGCGACGACGCCCGGAGGACGCGTTGTATGGCCCGTACACCTACAGGTCTATTACGCAAAGGAGAGGTCCCATGCCGATCTCTATCAAGCCCCTCGAAGATCGCATCGTCATCCAGCAGCTCGAAGCCGAGCAGACCACCGCTTCCGGCCTGGTGATCCCAGACACCGCCAAGGAGAAGCCTCAGGAAGGCAAGGTTGTTGCCGTTGGTGCAGGCCGCGTGGATGACAAGGGCAACCGCATCCCAGTGGACGTCCAGGAAGGCGACGTCGTGATCTACTCCAAGTACGGCGGCACCGAAGTCAAGATCGGCGGCGAGGAATACCTCGTACTGTCCGCTCGTGACGTGCTCGCAGTAGTCGAGAAGTAACCCTTCCCGGTTTCTCACAACTCTTGATCTAGCGGCCTCCCGTAACCCGGTTGAGGCTATGAAGGAGTAAAACGAATGGCAAAGCAGCTTGCGTTCAATGACGCGGCGCGCAAGGCCCTCGAAGCCGGCGTGGATCGCCTGGCGGACACCGTCAAGGTCACACTCGGCCCGCGCGGGCGCAACGTGGTCCTCGACAAGCAGTGGGGCGCACCAACCATCACCAACGACGGCGTGACCATCGCCCGCGACGTCGAGCTCAAGGATCCATACGAGAACCTGGGCGCGCAGTTGGCTAAAGAAGTAGCCACCAAGACCAACGACATCGCCGGTGACGGCACGACCACCGCAACCGTTCTGGCGCAGGCCCTGGTCAAAGAAGGCCTACGCAACGTAGCGGCAGGTGCTGCACCAGGTGAAATCAAGCGCGGCATCGAAGCCGCAGTCGAGGCCGTTGAGGCCCGCCTGCTGGAGAACGCGCGTGAAGTTCAGGACGAGAACGTCGCCCACGTCGGCGCGATCTCCGCGCAGTCCGATGAGGTCGGCGAGCTCCTGGCAGAGGCGTTCAAGAAGGTCGGCACCGACGGTGTCATCACCATCGAAGAATCCAACACGACCCAGACCGTGCTGGATGTGACCGAGGGTATGCAGTTCGATAAGGGCTACCTCTCGCCACACTTCGTGACCGACGCTGAACGTCAGGAAGCAGTCCTCGAAGACGCTTACGTGCTGATCAACTCCGGCAAGATCTCCGCTCTGCAGGACATCGTTCCGTTGCTTGAGCATGTCTTGAAGGAATCCAAGCCGCTGTTTATCATCGCTGAAGACATCGAAGGCGAAGCGCTTTCGACCCTCGTGGTGAACAAGTTGCGCGGAACCCTCAACGTTGTTGCCGTGAAGGCCCCGGGCTTTGGTGACCGCCGCAAGGCAATGTTGCAGGACATCGCGATCCTCACCGGCGCCCAGGTAGTCTCCCAGGACCTCGGCTTGCGTCTGGACCAGGTTGGCCCAGAGGTATTCGGTAAGGTCCGCCGCGTGACCGTGACCAAGGACAACACGACCCTGGTCGATGGTGCAGGCGATGACGAAGAAGTGGCCGCACGCGTAGCCCAGATCAAGGCAGAGTATGAGAACTCTGACTCCGAATGGGATAAGGAGAAGCTCCAGGAGCGTCTGGCTAAGCTCGCCGGCGGTGTTGGCGTCATCAAGGTTGGTGCCGCAACCGAGGTTGAGCTCAAGGAACGCAAGGCACGCATCGAAGACGCCGTGTCCTCGACCCGTGCAGCGCTCGAGGAAGGCATCGTCGCCGGCGGCGGCACCGCGCTGGTCGATGCGCTCCACGTGCTCGATGAAGACGAGGCGCTCAAGGCATTCGAAGGCGACGCCGCAACCGGTGTTGACATCGTCCGCCGCGCCCTGGTGACCCCGGTCAAGCAGATCGCTGCCAACGCAGGCTTCGATGGATCCGTCATCGCAGCGAAGGTCTCCGAATCCCCAGCCAACCACGGTTTCAACGCCAAGACAGGCGTCTATGAAGACCTGCTGGCAGCTGGCGTGATCGACCCGGTCAAGGTGACCCGCTCGGCACTGCGCAACGCGGCATCGATCGCAGCGCTCGTGCTGACCACCGAAACCCTGGTTGTGGATAAGCCAGCCGAGGAAGACGAAGACTAAACTCTTCCTCCCGGCCCGGCGCAACCGGCTATCGCGCTAGCCACAACACCAGCGCGAAAGCCGGCCGAAAGATCTGGTGGCCCGCCCGAGACGAACTCGGGCGGGCCACCGCCGTTTAAGTTGTACACATCACGGCCTTGCCCGCAACAACGCGCGACACTCTAAGATGGACACAAACCATCACCTGCCGTTGAAAGGTGCGTCCGTGAGCTCAAGCGATGACTTCAACCCATTTGCCTTCGAAGGCCTCACATACGATGACGTCCTGCTGTTGCCAGGGCCAACCGATGTGATCCCTTCCGAGGCGGACACGACCACACAGCTGACCCGCCGCATCGACATCAAGGTGCCGATCATCTCCGCCGCGATGGACACCGTGACCGAGGCGCGGATGGCGATCGCGATGGCGCGTCAGGGCGGCATGGGGATCATCCACCGCAACGTATCCATCGACGATCAAGCACGCCAGGTCGATACGGTCAAGCGTTCTGAATCCGGGATGATCAGTGACCCGGTCACCGTCAGCCCTGAAGCCACGCTCGCTGACCTCGATGCGCTGTGCGCCCGCTACCGGGTCTCCGGCCTGCCGGTGGTGGATGAGGAACGCACCTTGCTCGGCATCATCACCAACCGTGACACCCGTTTTGTGCCGCGCGCTGATTGGCCAAGCATCAAGGTCTCCGAGAAGATGACCCCGATGCCGCTCGTCACGGCCCCTGTGGGCACCACGCGTGAGAAGACGCTCGAGCTGCTGGCTCAGCACCGCATCGAGAAGCTTCCGTTGGTTGATGACCGCAATAAGCTCATGGGCCTCATCACCGTCAAGGACTTCGATAAGGCCGAGGATTATCCGCTGGCAACCAAGGACGACGAGGGCCGCTTGCGTGTTGGCGCGGCTGTCGGTTTCTTTGGCGAGGGCTATGACCGTGCGATGGCGTTGGTTGATGCCGGCGTGGACGCGCTGGTGGTGGATACCGCGAACGGGCATTCCCAGGGTGTTCTGGACATGATCGCTCGCCTCAAGAAGGACCCTGCCGCAGCTCACGTGGATGTGATCGGCGGGCAGGCTGCAACCTATGAGGGCGCGAAGGCGCTCATCGACGCTGGCGCGGACGCGATCAAGGTGGGCGTTGGCCCGGGCTCGATCTGCACAACCCGCGTTGTTGCCGGCGTTGGTGTCCCGCAGGTCACCGCGATCTATGAGGCATCCAAGGCAGCACGCAAGGCCGGTGTCCCGTTGATCGCCGATGGCGGCCTGCAGTACTCCGGTGACATCGGCAAGGCGCTGGTTGCTGGCGCTGACTCGGTCATGCTCGGCTCGCTACTGGCCGGAACCCAGGAATCCCCAGGCGACCTGGTGTTCGTCAACGGCCGCCAGTTCAAGAGCTATCGCGGCATGGGCTCGCTCGGTGCGATGCAGACCCGCGGGAAGAACACCTCGTATTCGAAGGACCGCTATTTCCAGGCCGATGTGCCAAGTGATGAGAAGCTCATCCCGGAAGGCATCGAAGGTCAGGTCCCGTACCGCGGCCCGCTCGCCGCGGTTGTGCATCAGCTTGTGGGTGGCCTGCGGCAGACCATGTTCTATGTGGGCGGCCACACGATCGCTGAACTGAAGGAGAAGGGCAAGTTCGTCCGCATCACCGCAGCTGGCCTGAAGGAATCGCACCCGCATGACATCGCGATGACGGTCGAGGCCCCGAACTACCGCCGCGGCTAAGGAACAAGCCCACAGGGCTTGTTACCGCACGCTTTCAACCCTGTTACCGGTGGTGGCCCCTGAGCTGGGGCCGCCACCGTTATTTAAGGGCTTTCCCGCTGGGCTGTTGATAGCCTTGGATCGTGACTAGCGAGATTGAGATCGGCCGTTATCGTCGCGCCCGCCGCGCGTATTCCCTCGATGATGTGGCAATTGTGCCGAATCGTCGTACACGTGACCCGGAGGACGTGTCGACCAGGTGGCAGATTGACGCGTTCACGTTCGATGTGCCGTTCATGGGGGCGCCGATGGATTCGGCGATGTCACCTAAGACGGCGATCGCTTTGGGCAAGCTGGGCGGCCTAGGGGTTCTGAACCTGGAAGGTATCTGGACCCGCCACGAGAACCCTGAAGCGGTGCTCGAGGAGATCGCCTCGCTTGAATCGGCTCAGCAACGCGGCTCCAACCCGAAGGTGACTCGCCGCCTGCAGGAACTGTTGGCGGCCCCGATCCGTCCTGAGCTGATCCATGAGCGCCTAGCGGAGATCCGTGAAGCCGGGGTAGTGGTTGCTGGTTCTTTGACGCCGATGCGCACCCAGGAGCACTACCGCACGGTGCTTGAAGCTGGCGTGGATCTGTTCGTGATCCGCGGGACCACGGTTTCGGCAGAGCACGTGTCTGAGGGCCGTGAACCGTTGAACCTCAAGCAGTTCATTTACGAGCTCGACGTTCCGGTGATCGTGGGTGGGGCTGCCGGCTACACCCCGGCGTTGCACTTGATGCGCACCGGGGCGGCGGGTGTTCTGGTTGGTTTCGGTGGCGGCGCTACCGGCACAACCCGCCGTGCGATGGGCATCCACGTACCGATGGCGACCGCAATCGCCGATGTGGCTGCGGCACGCACCGCGTACCTGGATGAATCCGGTGGCCGCTACGTGCACGTCATCGCTGATGGCGGCGTCTCGACCTCGGGTGACATCGTCAAGGCTTTGGGCTGTGGTGCTGATGCCGTGATGTTGGGTACCGCCCTGGCTCGTGCCGAGGAAGCGCCCGGTCACGGCTGGCACTGGGGCATGGAGGCCGCCCACGAACGTCTGCCGCGCGGAGACCGCGTGTTTGTTGGCACGGTTGGCCCGCTCGAACAGGTTGTCTACGGGCCATCGCATCACACGGACGGAACCTCGAACCTCGCCGGAATGCTGCGCTCCTCGATGGCCACGACCGGTTACGTGGACCTCAAACACTTCCAGCACGTCGACATGGTGCTGGCCCCATACAGTTCTTAGTCCGTAAAGTTGCCAGTCCGTACAGCTACTGGTCAGTACAGCTGCCAGTCAGTACAGCTACTGGTCAGTACATTTCGCTGGTGGGCTTTCTCGCGGTCGGCTACGGCTAGTGCGCGCCGGCGATAGCGGCGCCGAAGAGGAAGAACCCGAAGGCCAGTGCAGGCCGTAGCGCGGAGAGTTCGGACGCTCCCGAGAGCGTAACGCCGAGGATCGCGACGTTGCCGGTCATGTTGCCGGGGAAGACGCGCCCTAGTGCGAGGAACCCGATCGCGTCGATGATTCCTGAGCTGAACGTGAGGATCAGCATGTGCGCGATGTGGCGTCTGCGGATAGGGATGGGCACGGCTGGATTCTAACAATGGTTCTTTGTTTCTCGGCGGCTGTGGGGTGTGGCGCAGACACGGGCGCGGGCGCGCGTTTAAAGCCTCGTACGGGGTGCTCGATAAGATAAGGGGCGTGTTCAAGACTGCGCTTCAACCTAAATGGCTGGCACTGCTGCTTGCGTGTTTGGTGGTGTCAACCGGGTTCGTTTGGCTCAGTAAATGGCAGTTTGAACGGGCCATGGACTACGCGCCGACCACGCAAGAGAAGTCAGAGACAGCGGTCCCGCTTGAGAGCCATTTTGAGCCGGGCAAGGACATGACTCACGCGGACGCTGATCAAATCGTGACGATGAAGGGCCGCTACATCGAAGGCACGCAGGCTTATGTTCGGGACCGGCTCTTTGAGGGCGAGCAGGGGTTCTGGGTTGTTCAGGCTTTCGAGGTCGACGGTGTCTCTGATGTGATGCCGGTTGTGAGGGGGTGGCAACCTGGCGAGACGGAGGTGCCGCCTGCCACGGACGCAACCGAGGTGACCATTACGGGCCGTTTATTGCCATCTGAAGCGCCGATCGCTTCCGGCCGCTCGGCAGATATGCATGGTCTGCCGGTCTTGAAGGACGTCTCGGCGGCCCGTTTGTCGAACATGTGGAACCGGGATGCTTATGCCGGTTTCGTGGTGGTGTTTGAACAGAGCCCGGACGATGTCAAGGCCGGGGTAGATGAGCTGAAACACGTGTATGTTGCGCCGGGGTATTTGCGGGAGAACCGTTTGAACTGGCTCAACGTGTTCTATGGCGTTGAGTGGGTTGTGTTCGCTCTGTTCTCACTGTTTGTGTGGTGGCGCCTGGTTCGCGATGATTATCAGAACGAATTGAAGTTTGAGGCCGAGATGGCTGCCTGGCAGAAGCGGCAGGATGCCCGCGTTGCACAGGCTCAGGCTGAAGCGCGGCAGCGGCTCGCAACCGAAACCCAGCCGGAGGCCGGGACAGGCGATGATTCAGCGCCGGGTGTTGCTGGGCCGGAAAGTAGAGAGAACGGGTAGAGATGACTGAGCAGAATGGCATTCCACGTCCGGAGGATGTTCCTATTCCAGAGGATGACCCGATGCCGCAACGTAGGCAGGGGTTCGGCGGGACTGAGACCCAGATCCGTGGCGCGGCGGTGTTCTTCCGTATCGCCGCGTATGCGACCGGTGTCATGTTGTTGCTGTTGGTTGTTGAGATGGTGCTGAAGTACGCGTTCAACTTGATCGCGTATGCGGGCGGCACGATGCTGCGCACGGGTGAGGCGAACGTGTTCACGTTGGCTGAGCCTGGCATGGTGGTCGATGCGTTCAACGTTTCGATTGCGGTGTTGATTGTGCACGGCTGGCTCTATGTTGTGTACTTGCTGGCGACGTTCATGTTGTGGTCCCGTATGCGGTGGGACTTGAAACAGTTGATCCTGATCGCGTTGGGCGGGGTGGTTCCGTTCCTTTCGTTTGTGATGGAGAAGAAGGTTCACCAGCAGGTTGTTGAGGAGCTTCAAAAGAATCCGCAACAGCTGCGCCGGTACTGAACGTGCGCATCGTGCACTGTAAACGCGATAGGCTTTGAACGTGACTTCTGCAGTAAATCCCCCGCATCCGCGCCCGGTGCTCGTGATCGATTATGGGGCCCAGTATGCGCAGCTGATTGCTCGGCGTGTACGTGAGGCTAACGTGTATTCGGAAGTTGTTCCGCACACGTTTTCGACCGAGCAGATCCTGGCGAAGAACCCTGTTGCCCTGATCTTGTCCGGTGGTCCGTCTTCGGTGTATGCCGATGGCGCGCCGAAGGTTCCTGAGGGCTTGTTTGAGACCGGTTTGCCAACCTTGGGTATTTGTTATGGCTTCCAGGCGATGGCGAACGCTTTGGGCGGCACGGTTTCGCACACCAACCAGCGCGAGTATGGCTCGACCGCCGTTGCTTCGAAGGGTGAGACGTGCACGCTCTTTGATGGCTTGCCGGATGCGCAGATCGCGTGGATGAGCCACGGGGACGCCGTGACCGAGGCGCCTGAGGGGTTCGCAGTTCTGGCGTCCACGGAGCGCACACCGGTGGCTGCTTTCGCTGACGAGGACCGCAAACTTTACGGTGTCCAGTGGCATCCAGAGGTCCAGCATTCCACGCACGGTCAGCAGCTTTTGAAGAACTTCTTGTACGAATCGGCTGGCTTGAGCCCGGACTGGACTGCGCAGTCTGTGGTCGAGGATCAGGTTGCCCGGATCCGCGAACAGATCGGCACCAAGCGCGCTATCTGTGGTTTGTCCGGTGGCGTTGATTCCGCGGTTGCTGCGGCTTTGGTTCAGCGCGCTGTGGGGGATCAGCTCACGTGCGTGTATGTTGACCACGGTTTGATGCGTGCTGGTGAATCGGAAGCGATCGAGCAGGCGTTCGGTAAGGCTCACGGTGGGGCCGTGCTGAAGGTTGTTGACGCTTCCGAGGTGTTCTTGGACAAACTCAAGGGTGTTGCTGACCCGGAGACCAAACGCAAGATCATCGGTGAGCAGTTCATCCGCACGTTTGAGCGTGCCCAGGCGGAGATTATCGCTGAGTCTGAGGGTGAGGACGTCGCGTTCTTGGTCCAGGGCACGCTGTACCCGGACGTTGTTGAATCCGGTGGCGGCGAAGGTGCTGCCAACATCAAGAGCCACCACAACGTGGGCGGTTTGCCGGAAGACCTTGAATTTGAGCTGGTTGAGCCGCTGCGTGAACTGTTCAAGGATGAGGTCCGTGCGGTAGGTACTGAGCTTGGTTTGCCGGATGAGATTGTTCACCGTCAACCGTTCCCCGGTCCAGGTCTTGGTATCCGCATCATTGGTGCGGTGGATAAGCAGCGTCTGGATCTGTTGCGGGAGGCCGATGCGATTGTCCGTGAGGAGATGACGAACGCCGGCCTGGATCGTGAAGTGTGGCAGATGCCGGTCGTGCTGCTCGCGGATGTTCGTTCGGTGGGTGTCCAGGGGGATAGCCGCACGTACGGCCACCCGATTGTGTTGCGTCCTGTCACGAGTGAGGACGCGATGACAGCGGACTGGGCGCGCCTGCCGTATGAGCTGATCGCGAAGATCTCTAACCGCATCACGAACGAGGTCGATGGGGTCAACCGCGTGGTGGTCGACGTGACTTCGAAGCCACCGGGAACTATCGAATGGGAGTAATCCTCGCCTGAGAAGCCCCCACCGGGCGGGTTGTGGGCCCGCTTGTTGGGGTTGTGAGCGTTTCGCCGCGGCAACCACATGTGTTGTAGATGCATGTGTTTGCCGCGGCGTTGCGCGTTCTGCTGGCTCGCGTGAACTACCGTGGAGTATTGACGTGCCATGGAGGATGGAGTGAGTAATCAGGTGAGCGTACAGCAGACCCCCGAGACTCGTTTTCGTGACTGGGTTCAGTCGTTGAGTGGTTCGGCTGGTACGGATTCGCTGTTGCGTTTTGTTCCCACGGAGAAGAACGCGGTTGAGCTGACGCATGCCCACCGCTCTGGTTTGGCGCAGTTTCTCACGGGTCGCCGCACCCGCTTGTCCACGCTTTTGCGTGACCCGGTCCAGTACAAGCAAGCGCGTTCCACGGTGCGGGCTATAGCTACGCGTGTGCGTGAAATTTCTGAGTCCCGAGGCGTTGACGTGGGTTATGTTGCGGCTGGTTTGGTCACGTGGCGTACGCTGCGTTCGGGCCGCACAGAGTATTACTCCTCGCCGCTGATGCTGGGCCGTGTTTCGTTGCAGCGCCGTGACGGTGTTGACGATGAAGAATTGCAGCTGATGGGCCGTGCGGTGCCCAATGAAACTCTTCTGCGGTTTCTGAATACGTCCTACGGACTTGATATCCATCCTGATGATGTGTTGAACGCCGGGTACAGGACCGCGCGTTTCAACCCAACAGGGCCGGTAAACCTGTTGCGTGACATCGCGGCGAAAGCCAACACGAACATCGTGATTGAAGACCGCGTGTGCGTTTCGACGATCGCGACCGCTAGCGATCCGGTGGACCCATCTGTTGTTTCGGTGAACCACCCGATCATCGCGGCTCTGCTTGATGAGTTCGCCCCTGTCGATGAGGACGCGGGCGCCTCGTACGATTTGGCAACGAAGGTCGCTGACATTCAGGAGGCTGATACCGGGTATCACGAGGTTGTTTCTGACCAGCACGAGGGGATTGCTCCCCAGCTGGCGCAGAGCCTCGTGGATGATGTCCTGACCCCGGGCGCTGATGATCGGGACCCAGCTGATGAGCTTCTGGTTACCGACGTGGATGACGACGCCTACGCGGTCTTGGACGCGGTGTCTAAGGGTAAGTCGGTCACGGTGAGTGCGCCTCCGGGTTCGGAACGCATCAACTTGGCTGTCAACGCTGCGGCACGTTTGGCGGCTGACGGTAAACGAGTTCTGATCGTTGCTGAGCGGGAGTCCACGATCCAGCAGGTCACGGAGAGGTTCGCCCGCGTGAGCCTTGACACGACGCTGGTGAAGCTTGACCGTAACGCCGATCCGGAAGTGCTGCGTGAACGGCTCACGGACGCGATCTTGCGTAACGAACGCACGCACGGAGCTGATTCTTCGGCGAACGATTCCGTGGCTCGCGCTTACCGGGGCGATCTGGTGGAGCATATCCGTTCGTTGCATTCGGTGCGTTCGCGGTGGGGCGCCTCCCCGTTGGACGCGATGCAGGAGCTTGCGCGTTTGTCTTCCGGTGAGAACGCGCCGGCAACCACCGTGCGTTTGAAGCGCTCGGTTTTGGACGCGATGCCGGACAGGGCGCCGGTGGTCGAGCAGTTGCAGCGTGTGGCCGAGCTGGGTGGCTTCTCTCAAGAGTCGCTGGATAGCCCCTGGTATGGCTCGCGGCTGCGTAACCGTGGGGAGGCCGAGGCGGCGGTTGCTTTGGTCAATGAGCTTGCGGATTCGGTCCCGGACTTGTGTGAGACTCTTGAGAACACCGCGGCTTCGACGCGGATCAAGCCTGTTGAGTCTTTCGCTCAGTGGGGCGATACGTTGCGTCTTTTGGTTGCGGTGCGGCGTAGTTTGGACCTGTTCGAACCGGATATTTTCGATAAACCGGTCGATGACTTGATCGCTGCAACAGCGCCTTCGCAGTGGCGCCGTGAACGCGGCGTTGAGATGTCTGCGATGACCCGTTCTCGTCTGCGTCGCGTCGCTAAGGAATACGTGCGCCCTGGCGTGCACATCGATGACTTGCATACGGCGCTGACACAGGTGCGTGAGCAACGGGTTGAGTGGGAGAGCCTTGCCACTGACAACCGGTACCCTTCGATCCCGGCGGGGCTTGAGCGGGTTCTTCAGACGTTCCGCAACGTGTTGAGTAGCTTGAACCAGTTGCAGTCGGTGCTGCCTGATCACGAGGCTCGGCTGGATTCCCTTCCCACGGATGCGTTGCAGCAGCGATTGGCGTTGCTGCAAGAGAAGAAGTCTGACCTGGAAACCTTGCCGGAGCGGACACTGTTGATGGAGACGTTGCGCGAGAAGGGGCTGGGTGAGCTCCTGGATGATTTCGCGCAACGCCATGTGAAGTTTGATGCTCTGGAGCAAGAAGTTGAGCTTGCGTGGTGGCAGTCGGTCCTGGAAGCGATGATTTCCGGAGACGACTATCTGGCGTTGCAGAGCTCCGAGGAGCTGGAGAAGATCCGCGAGGAGTTCGAGCGCGCGGATGCTCTCCATATTGTTCAGGGTGCGGATCGGGTGGCTGCGGCACTCGCGTACCGGTGGAAGGCTGCGATCGCTGATCACCGGGTCGGTGCCCGCGATATGCGTGCGTTGCTGAAGGTGGGGGATCCGACCCCGCAGCAACTTGCGGCACTCGCTCCGGCGGTTGTGGGTTCGGCGACCCCTGTCTGGGTGGGGGCTCCGCTGTATTTGCCGACCGTTTTGCCGCGCTGGTCGCGTTTCGATGCCGCGATCTTGCTTGATGCGGAGTCGCTGGCGCTTGAGTCTTCGTTGACGACCATCAGCCGCGTTGATCAGGTTTTGGCGATCGGTGATCCGAACACGGGTGTGCCGCTGCGGTTGAACGTCGAAGTTGATAAGCCTCTCAACGCAGGCAGGGGAGAAGACACCCCGTTGAGCGCGTTCGAGGCTTTGAACCGGGTGACGTTGCGCCGTAGTTTGAGACGCAATAATCGTGTTCTGGATGAGCGTTTCATCGAGACGTTGAGCGCTCAATACGAGCAAGGAATGAAGGCTTATCCAACTCCGGCTACCGCCGAGTCCAGTGTTGAGCTGATCCGGATTGAACATCCGCACGCCCCAGCGGGCCGCGGCACCGTGACCTCGACCCCGACTGAGGTAGAGAAGGTTGTTCGGCTGGTGTTTGAGCAACTCACTCAGCATCCTCACCGTTCCCTTGCCGTGATCGCCGGTACCGCCGAGCATGCCCAGCAGTTGGCTCGTGGGATCAGCAATGCGCTTCCGCATCATCCGAACGCGATGCCCGCTTTCCAGCGGCGGTATGAGCCGTTTATTGTGACCTCGGCTGACCGTGTTGATGGTTTGCGGCGCGATAGCGTGATTTTCTCGTTGGGTTTCGCTAACAGCCCGCAGGGGCGCCAGCCTCAGCATTTTGGTGAGCTGAATAGCCGTAACGGTTTGCGGTATGTGATGACGAGCGTTTCGGCTGCACGTTCGCGACTGTATCTGGTGTGTGCTCTGCCGCTTGAGGAGCTTGAAGAGCGCATGGTTGTGGCCCACAGCGGCCCGCTCGAAGACAAGACCCCGGCGCGTTCCGGGATGGAGCTGTTGACTCGCTTGATGCGCTCGGTTGAAGAGCCGCGCACATACCAACTGTTGCGGCCTGCCTTCAAGACCGCTACCCAGACCGAAACGCCAACGCTCGCGGCAAGCTGGGAACAGCATTCTGCCGATGAGGTCCAGGGGCAGCAGTGGCATGTGGGTGCGTTGATGGCGGACTTGTCTCAACGGCTCCAGGCCTATGACCTCATCGTGATCCAGCACCCTGGTTTCGGCGTGGACATGGCGGTGTATGGGCCGGTGTGGCTCAAGACTGCGCCGCTTGCGATCAGCGTGGATTCCTCCCCGGAGTATGCGCAACAGTCGGTGCGTAGCCGCACACGTATTGTCCCCGAAGCGCTTGAGAACCGTGGGTGGAAGCCGGTCCAGCTGTGGACCATCGACGTGTTCAAAGACCCCGATGCGGTGGCTCGCGACATCGCCTCGCAACTCGGTGTTGACGTGCCTGGAGTTGAGGTTCCTGAGGTTCACATTCCTTGGCAGGAATCGGACGAGCCGGGCTCGGACGGGCAGGAATCGTGACAGCTCGGCGCCGTAGAGTCGCGGTAGTCCCGCCCACACGGTTGGGTGGGAAACCGGCCGACCTTGTGGGGTCCTGGGATGCTGACCTACCCGCTGATCCCGCGCAACGTAAGGGAGTTTCTCACGTCGTGGCGCCTTCGCAACGTAGCCAGGACGAAGACCCTCAACCTGGGGACGCGGCGTTGTTAGCGGAGATGCCTCCGCACTGGAGTCAGAAGCGAACCTAGACTCGGCGTGCCTGACCCGGGCGCGCTTGGCACCCTCGATGCACCCGTATATCACTCCGTTCACGTCAGTCGCCCTTCCCTCCTGGACGGCGAATGACCAACGTGACACTTCCGCGCTGATGCGCCGCCGAAACCACCGGGGCTTGATCTTCTTTGACCTCCAGCACCACAATCGCTCCCTCGGAGTCCTGTTTACCCAAAGGGAGCCAATCGGCAGCGGTATCCGGTGAACCCGCCCACAAGACCTTGGCGCGTGCTGCGATCACCTCGGTGTGCACATCGCCCACTTCATCTGCACGCGTCAACACAACATCAACTTGATCCCCACGCCTCAAGAAGCCCGCGGAGACCGTGTGCGACAGCGAGACACCCACAGCAGCATGCCCAGGGGAGACCTCACGCAACATCTCAGAGCCAGCAATCGCCGCCTCGTGCAACGGCACCCCAGCAGGCCAATCCACCGTAAGCGACTGCCCCTCAATCACAGACGCTTGCGTCAACGCCCCCTCCGGTGCAGAACCCAGCAGTTCCACGGTTGTTAGATCCCCGGAAGTCAGCGCTTTCCCTGCCGCAACATCATGAGCCGGCGCAACAACACTGACCCGCTGCGGCGCGTGATCCGACACAATGCTCAATCCAAGCCCAACAAAGCCGAAAGCGCTCGCCGCGGCCACGAGCCGCCGATGCGAATGCCACCACTCCGCCGGCGTGCGGCGGGGCTTAGCTAGGCGCCCCGCAGAGGTGCGTGGGGTGTGGGTTCGCGAGCCAGACTGCGGTGACCGATGGTTTGAAATCAGCTTCATGCACACCAGCCTGGCCGCCACCGCTAGCCAGGGTAGGTGTGGCGCCGAAAATGTGGATGAAGCCCCGGGGTGCATGTGGTGTGAATACTGGAACAGTAGAAACACAGGAACCGGTACGGGAAACGGTTGGGTACCGGGAGCGTGAATTCGGCTGGGTTCGCCGCAATGGGTCAGCGGCCCAGCTGGTGAAGGCCTTCCGGGGTCCAGGCGTAGTTGGCCACCGCGTCCCACGGCTCGGCGGGTACATCGCCAGCCGGATACAGCTCGTCCTCGAACACAGCAGCGATCAAGACTGAGCCTTGTGGGAGGGTTTCAACGAAACGGTCATAGAATCCTCCGCCCTGCCCCAGCCGTACGCCTGCGGCATCAACGGCTAAGGCGGGCAATATGACCAGCATTGGATGCCGGGGGAGTGTCAGTTCCTTCCCGCCGGCAGGTTCCGGCACAGGTGCGACCGTTCCCGTCGTGATGGGGAGGTCCGGCGCCCAACGCACCCAGCTCATGCGAGCGCCTGGCAGGCTGCGAGGAACCGCAACACAAGCGCCTGCATCGTATAACTCGCGCATGGCGAGGGAGACATCTGGTTCGGTATCAGCTGCAATGTAGGCGAGGACCACTGGCGCTGTTCCGCCCGGCGTTACGCACCGAGCAAGCCGCAACACGTCTGGGGCATGGGCCGCAAAACCGGAGGCTGCTGACCGCCTAGCTTCGCCGCCGCGTAGGCGACGCGCAGAGCGGATCAGTGATCGCATCACCCTTTTGCTGTGTTTTTTCACAGGAAAGCTCCGGGAACATCTTGGGACAATAGTTTGTCGCCAAACTTGCGGAATTGCACTTACATTGCTGTAGTTTAGTAACAACACACCGGGAGAACTCCCGTGTTCTTGTGTTCTATGTCGTTAGCGTTATTTGAGAAAAGCTTTTCGACCTATCTTCAATCTACCGAGGAGGGCGCATGACCGCAGATGCACAGCGCTCGCAAGGACGCCTCAAGATCCGTTGGGGACGATTTAGCGCAGCACTGATTGGTGCCCTAGCTTTGGTGGGCGCGCCAGTTTTCGTGGGGCTCGCCGCACTGACGCCGATGAGCTGGTGGTGGCCGCTCGTCTGCTTCCTGATCGCTTTCGGAACGTTGATCACGTTACGTACGTGGGCTGTTCAGGAGCGCCGTCAAGAAGCGTGGAAGCGCGCAGCGAAACAGGTTGCCGCGCAGCACGAGCAGGGTAAACCTGCGCAGAACTCGGATGCCGCGATCAAGGCTGAGTCTTCGGAAGATAAGAAACAATCCACCGAGCAGAATACGTCCGATGCGTCCAAAACGGACGTAGAAAGCTCCGCATCCGCCGCAGGCACAGAGAACACGTCAGCCCAGCGCGGAACAGCCGCGCCTGAGCAACACAGCAACACTGAACATGGCAACAAGACTGAACAGGGTAGTGACGCTCAGGGGCAGTCTGCTACTGGTTCAGATGCCGAGAAAAGCGCGGAACAGGACGTAGTTGAGGAACCGGCGCCGAAAGTATCCGCCTCGGAAGTTCCGTTCGATTTCGTCGCTGACACTGAGGCGTTGCGTAAAGCTGAGGCTGAAAAGGCGGCGGCAGAAGCTGCTGCCGCCGCTGAGGATGAACTAGACGCTGATGCCGATACCGAGGCAGAAGCCGACGCCGAGACCGAAGAAGGCTCGGAGGAAGCACAGCGCGTGGCTGAAGCGACTAAGGCCGGTAAAGGCTGGGTTCCGCACAAGGTTCCGGCCCCTGGCTACGCGTCTAAGCCTGAGGCTCACCGCGAGAAGGCCGAACCGTTCCAGGCGGAGGAAGAGAAGAAGCCTGAAGAGGTTACCTCGATCCGTAAGTCTGAGCGTGAACGTGCTGAGCGTGAACGTCTCCAGGAAGCGCTGGACTTGGACGGCATCATGAGTCGCCGCAGGGCATAAAGCAGAGCACGCACGCGTGGGTTATTCCGGTGTGTGACATATCGGGGTAATCTTTGAGAGGCGTCGATCACGTTCGTGATCGGCGTCTTTTTCTTCATGATTGGATGGAAGAATGTCGGAAATCAAACAGTCAGCCAAGCTCAACAATGTTCTCTACGACATTCGCGGGCCTGTGCTTAAGGAAGCGCAACGCATCGAAGAGCAGGGCAACCGGGTCCTGAAACTGAACATCGGCAACCCCGCGCCGTTCGGTTTTGAAGCGCCCGATGCGGTGTTGGTTGACATGATCCGCAACCTTCCGCACGCGCAAGGCTACTCGGATTCTAAGGGCATTTTGTCGGCCCGCACCGCTGTGAGCCAGTACTACCAGACCAAAGGTATCCAGAGCATCGGAGTGGATGACATCTACCTCGGCAACGGTGTCTCTGAACTGATCCAGGTGAGCCTCAACGCGTTGCTGAATCAGGGTGACGAGGTCCTGATCCCGGCCCCTGACTATCCGTTGTGGACCGCCGCGACCTCGCTGGCGGGTGGTAAGCCCATCCACTACATGTGCGTCGAGGATGAAGGGTGGCTGCCGGACCTCGAGGACATGGCGAACAAGATCACCCCACGCACCAAGGGCATCGTGGTGATCAACCCGAACAACCCGACCGGTGCTGTCTATCCAAAGCACACCCTTGAGGGTATTTTGGAGCTTGCCCGCAAGCATGGACTCGTGGTTTTCGCGGACGAGATCTACGAGAAGATCACCTATGACGGCGCCCAGATGCATAACATGGCGTCGCTGTCTGATGACGTCGTGACGTTGTCATTCTCTGGGCTTTCGAAGGCCTACCGCGTGTGTGGCTACCGGTCCGGTTGGATGGCTATTTCTGGCCCTAAACACACCGCCTCCGACTACATCGAGGGCCTCGACCTGCTCGCGAACATGCGTTTGTGCGCCAACGTTCCAGCGCAGCACGCGATCCAGACCGCGTTGGGCGGTTACCAGTCGATCAATGACCTGATTCTGCCCGGTGGCCGCCTCTTGGATCAGCGCGATGTGGCTTATCACCGTTTGAAAGCGATCCCGGGTGTCTCCGTTCAGCAGGCCAGCGGTTCGCTGTATCTGTTCCCTCGTCTTGACCCGGAGGTCTACCCGATCAAGGATGACGAACAGTTCGCGCTGGACCTGTTGCGGCAGCAACGCATCCTGGTCACGCAGGGCACCGGTTTCAATTGGCCGAACCCGGACCACTTCCGGCTCGTGTTCTTGCCGGGCGTGAACCTGCTCAACGAGGCTCTAGACCGGATCGAGGAATACCTCGAAGGCCTACGCGAGCGCGGCATACGTTTCTAAGTACAGGCTTTAGGCGCCGGTTGTTCCATCTTCGGATGGGGCAGCCGGCGCCGCTGTTTCTTCCTGTTCCTCCCGGCGGGCTTTAGCGGCATCGAGTTTCGCTTGCGCGCCGTCGAGCCATGCTTGGCAGCGTTGGGCGAGCTGTTCGCCGCGTTCCCACAGTTCGAGGGATTCCTCAAGCGTTGCGCCGCCGGCTTCAAGCCGCTGCACGACGTTGATGAGCTCGGCTCGTGCCTGTTCATAGGACAACGTGGAGACGTCTGGGCGTTCGGTTGGGTTTTCCGTCATGTGGTGACCTCACATCGGTTGTAGTTGGTTTGGGTTAGTCCTGTGTATCGGCAGAAGCGATCCGTGCGCCTGCGGAAGTGAGCAGAAGTGTCCCATCGCTGAGCCTTGCGGTGAGTTCGCTACCTTCGGGAGCTTGCTCGGTGTGCATGATGACACGCCCGGTGGTGCTGTCTTGGAGCACTGAGTAGCCGCGCTCGAGTGTCTTCTGCGGGGAGAGCGAACGGACCCGGTCGAGTAAGTGCGTTACTTCTTGACGCGAATGGGTGAGTGCGGTGCGCATCGAGACTTCGAGGCGGCCCTCCCACTGACTCAGCTCGGTACGGCGTTCCTCGACCATCCGTTCAGGCTGTTTGAGCACGGGGCGGGAACGGCGGTCCTCGAGGTCGGTGCGGGCACGGGCCAGCATTGTGTTCATCGCCGCGTTGATGCGCGTGAGCCCTTCAAGGATGGTCGCTTTCTCTACCGCGACGTCCGGGATGATGCGTTTGGCGGCATCCGTGGGGGTTGATGCGCGCAGGTCTGCGACGTCATCGAGGATGGGGCGGTCGTTCTCGTGCCCGATCGCGGAAACCACGGGGGTCTGGGCGGAAGCGACGGCTCGGATGATGCGTTCATCGCTGAAACCGAGGAGGTCTTCGAGTGAGCCGCCGCCGCGCGCGATCACGATGACGTCCACCTGCGGGTCTGCATCGAGGTCTTCAAGCGCTGCGAGCACTTCGGGCACGTTGCGGGTGCCTTGGACCGCGACGTGCCGGACCTCGAACGCGACGGCCGGCCAACGCAGCTCAGCGTTGCGTAGCACGTCCTTCTCCGCATCGGAGTGTGCGCCTGTGATCAGACCGATGCGTTGCGGAAGGAACGGGATCGGTTTCTTACGGTCGGGATCGAACAGGCCCTCTGCGGCGAGTGAGCGACGGAGCTTTTCAAGCCGGAGCAAGAGCTCGCCTTCGCCCACGGGCTTCATGTCGGTGACCCGCATCGATAGGCGGCCGGTCTTGAGCCAGAAGTTCGGCTTGATGCGTGCCACGACACGCTGCCCAACGTCGGGCCGGGTTTCCAGCGAACGTGCGACGTCACCCCAGATCGCAAGCGATAGGGACGCTTCCTCTTCGAGGTCACGCATGGTCGCGAAGACAGAACCGCGCCTGTGGTTGACCTCGATCAGTTGGCCTTCGACCCACGTATTGGAGACACGTTCGATGTGGGTTTTAAGGTTGTGCGCAAAGTAGCTGAGCGGCCACGGATTTTCGTCAGTGGTTTCCGCGGCGGTGGGTGCCAAGGTGCGCTGCGGGTCGGGGGTGGGCACGGCTTCGGTATGTGGAAGCTGCAGCGCCGCGTCGGGTGCTTGAGGCCCACCAGGTGCTTGAGGATCACCGGATGGTTGAGGCGCATCGGGTGTTTCGGTCATGCCCGTGTGTTTCCTTCCCGTTGGTGCATACACACCATTAGACCTGATTATGAGGGGGTTCGGCTAAGCATGTGGATAGGATCTTGTTTATCCACACCGTAGAACCCTGAGATGGGATGTTGAACTGTGCGTAATGTTTTGGCTGTCTTCCTTGCGGCGGTAGCTGCCGTGTGCGGTGCTTTCGCGTGGGCCGGTTTCCGGGTCGATGGGTTCTTAGGGCATCCGGACGAGATCAAGCAGTTGTACGGGCCGGTGATTGATGATCCGCAGGTGCGTGAACGGTTGACGAAGAACGCGAACGAGACACTGTTCCAGAACATTAACGTGCAAAACTCTGAGCTGGAACGGCTGCTTGAAGAACCGTTGGGCAAGGTTGTCAATACGGTTTTGGATACTCCGGAGGCACACAGTGCGTGGCTGCAAAGCCTGGATGAGTCCCGTGCAGCCTATGTTGATCAGGTGCGTTCGGGGCATGCTTCCGCTGGTGATATTCCGTTGATTCTGGATCCGTTTGCGAAGCAAGTGAATCGCAAGGTTGAGCAGGCGCTGGATCAGTCGACGGAACAGGTCCCGGGTCTGCGTTCGGTGATCCCTAAGTCTGGCGCTGTGTTCGGGGATCAGTGGCGCATGCGGTTCAGTATTACGGAGCAGATCCCGATTTCAGCGGTCGGGATCCCGATGTTGACGATGCAGGTGCAGCAGTCCGCGCATTGGGAAGTATACGCGGTGGTTTCTGCCGCATCGTTCATTCTTGCGTTGCTGATTGCGAGGCGCCGAGCGGTACCGTTCGTGGCGGCCGGGGTTGTAGCGTTGGCGTTCGGTGCAGTGGTTTTGGGGCTGACGGGCATGTTGGATACCTCTGCTCGCGTGGTTTCGGAGCCGTTGGCGCGTCCGTTCATTCTGGGTATTAGGGACGTTGCGTCTTCGATTGGTTTGCCCGTGACGGCGGCCGGCGGTGGGCTGCTTGTGTTGGGGCTGATTGGTTTGGCGGTGGGCCGTGCTCGGCGGCGGTCGGTAGAATACTGAAGTATGTCGAGTGCTGCTGTTTCTTTGGGGTTACCTCCGGTTCCGCGTGTGCGTCGTTCTCGTGAAGAGGTTGAGGCTGCGGCTGAGGTGAGTGGGCCTAAGCGTGTGCTTTTGGCTGATCCGCGTGGTTATTGCGCGGGTGTTGACCGTGCGGTGATCACGGTTGAGAAGGCTTTGGAACATTTTGGCCCGCCGATCTATGTGCGTAAGCAGATCGTGCATAACCGCCACGTTGTTGAGACGTTGGAGGAACGCGGCGCGATCTTCGTGGAGGAGACCGACGAGGTGCCTGAGGGCGCGATGGTGATTTTCTCTGCGCATGGTGTTTCCCCTGCTGTGCACGAGGAAGCGGCACAGAGGAATTTGCGCACGATTGATGCGACGTGCCCTTTGGTGACGAAGGTTCACCGTGAGGCGGTGCGTTTCGCGAAGGCTGGTCAAGAGATTCTCTTGATTGGTCATGATGGACACGAAGAGGTTGAGGGCACCTACGGTGAGGCGCCTGAGGTGACCACGATCGTGAACGACGTTGAGGAGGCCCGTACGGTTCAGGTGAAGAACCCTGATTCGGTGCGGTGGCTGTCTCAGACAACGTTGTCGGTTGACGAGACGATGGAGATCGTGGAGATTCTGCGTGAGCGTTTCCCTAATCTTCAGGACCCGCCATCGGACGATATTTGTTATGCGACCACGAACCGGCAGTCTGCCATTAAGGAGTTGGCGCCGCGCGCTGATTTGGTGATTGTGGTTGGGTCGACGAACTCGTCGAACTCGGTCCGGCTGGTTGAGGTCGCGTTGCAGTATGGCGCTAAGCGTGCGGAGTTGGTGGATTTTGCGCGTGAAGTGGATGAGTCCTGGTTTGAGGGCGTTGCCACGGTAGGCGTTTCTTCGGGTGCTTCTGTTCCTGATGTCTTGGTTCAGGAGGTTCTTGATCTTCTGGCTGAGTACGGTTATGGCGTTGTTGAGCCGGTTGTGACGGCGGAGGAGGACATCTTGTTCTCGCTGCCGAAGGAGCTTCGCGTGAAGTTGCGTGAGGACGGCGACGATTCCCGCGTGCTAGGTGGCCGCGGCGCACGCCCAACCACATAGCCTTTGCACCACAAGGGCTAGACATTGTTATGCGGGGCCAGGCGCTCTAGCCGGTCACGTGCTGGGCTAGCTGTCTTGCTCTAGTCGGCGATGTGCGGGGTCGGGTTGGCACTGGCGTCGAGGGCGGCGAGGTTGTTTTCGGCGTTGGTTGGCCCGATGGCTGGGTCGAGTTCTTGGATGCGCCGCAGGCTCGGTAGTAGCCGTACGTTCATGGAGCTGAGGATCCGGTTGTAGCTTTCAACGCTGTGGTTGAGGGCTTTGCCGTGTTCGTTGAAATGCCCGAGGACGATCCCGATGCGTTCGTGCAGTGTTTTCGCTTCCTTGTAGAGGGCGTTGGCGTTGTCGGTGAGTTGGTGTTGACGCCATGACACGGCGAGCCCTTTGAGGATCGCAAGCAACGTGTTGGGGGATGCGAGCACAACGTTGTTCGCGAACGCGGTGTCGAGTAGTTGCGGCCGGGCATCGAGGGCACGCGACAGCATCGATTCGGCGGGCACGAAGCACACGACGACATCTGGGCTACCCTCGAGCACGGTCTGGTAGGAGCGTTTGCTGAGCTCTTTGATGCGGTCTTCGAGCACTTTGGCCGTGGTGAGCTCGTATTCGCGTTGGTCACTGAAGGTTTCGGCGTCTGGGAATGGAGCTTTAGCGTCCACGGCGATGTTGCCGTTGCCTGGCAGGTGCACCACCATGTCTGGCCTGCCGCCTGGTGTTTCGTCGCGGGAGCGGACGGAGGCTTGTTCCGTGAAGTCGACGTGGCGAGTCATCCCGGCTAGTTCGACGATGCGGCGCAGCTGAATCTCGCCCCACGAGCCGCGTTTGGAGGTGTCCTTGAGCGCCCCGGCGAGCGCTGTGGTTGTGGTGAGCAGTTTCTGATCGTGCTCTATCAGGTGGCGTAGCTGTTCTTGGAGGGTTGCGTCGTGCCGGTTGCGTTGCTTTTCCATGCTGTTGACGGTGATCCCGAGCTCGTGGAGCTTGGTCGTCATGGGTGCCAGCGTGCGCAGGATCTGGTTCTCGGTGTTCTCCTGCTCGGCCTTCTGCGCTTCGTACTCAGCTTGGGTGCGTTCTAGAACGTCGGCTCGCCCGAGTGCTCCCGCGGCCTCTGCGCGGGCACGGGATTCGGCTTCATGTGCTTGTTCGAGCCCGGAGCGCAACTGATCCACGGTGGAGCGTAACCGCTCGATCTCGCCTCGCTCCGCGGAACCCGGGCCCCAACGAAGTGCGGCGAACGCGCCAAGAACAAGTCCGATAATGAGCGCGAGAACCGCCAAAAGAATTGAAATAGCCTCCATGCCTCTAGCTTCTCAAGACCCCCTGACAGTTTGAAACGCGGCACAGGTTTTTGCGGAAACGTGGCATGAGCTTTCCTGCAATGCAGCGGTGGTTCCCTCCATTTAGAGGGAACCACCGCATCGGTTATGTAGCCAGCCTTAGCTACTAGCTGGAGCCGGCTGGTTGTGCCTAGCTTGTGTGGCTAGGTCAGCGTGTGCGTCGCCGCAACATCCATGCCATGGCTGCGCCGCCCATCGTGAGGGCTACGGCTGCCAGGCCGAGGGCTGTGACATCAGCGCCGGTTGCCGCGAGAGCCACAGCGGGGCGGTTCGGTTGGTGCTGTCGAGGGCTGGCCTCGCCGGCACCCGTAGCCCCGTTACCCGTAGCCCCGACGCCCGCGGAGTCACCATCCGGTGCCTTACCCGGACCGCCTGGCCCGCCAGGCTTACCTGGCTTCCCCGGTTCGCCTGGCTTCCCCGGTTCGCCCGGCTTGCCCGGCTTTTCGGGTTCGACGTCGGTGCCTGGGTTGTCTGGTTTCTCGATGTCGCAGTCGCCGCCTTGGATGGTGACGCGTTGCAGCGCGGAGTAGTGCTTGGCGCCGTATGGGTCGGTTGTTAGAACGTAGATGGTGTGGTCGCCGTCGCTGAGGTTTTCAACGGAAACCTTGGCTTCGGTGTCGGATTCGACGTTTTCTACCGACCCGAGTTCCTTCGCGGTGAGCACGTCCACGCGTGCCTTGGCTGTGGTGAGGGACTTGGTTCTCGCTTCGAGGCCTAAGGCGTCGTAGCTGAGCGTGAACTCTTGGTGTTCTGGCTCCAGCGTCGCGTCTTCGGCGTTGTATTGCTTCAGCGATGGCGAGAAGGTGCGGACTTTCACGTGCTGGCCCTTGTTGTCGAAGTGCATGAGCCGTAGGAAGCCTTGGCCGCCTTCGGGTAGTGCCTGGTAGTCGAACAGCATCTGGGTTACGGTGCGTTCGGCTTCGCCGTCGCCGTTGTCATCGAAGCGGTCCACTCGCGTGTAGGCGTCGTGGTAGTGGCCGCTCATCACGGCGCGGACGTTCGGGTTCGGGGTGATCACCTCGTCGTAGATCCTTTGCGGGATCGGGCCGAGCCCGCCGGTGGTGAGCATGTATTCGTGGAGGTTGATGATCGCGGTGCGTTCAGGGTATGCCTTGAGCACTTCGTTCATCCACGCGATCTCTTCATCGCCTGGGGCCCAACCCATGTAGAGCATGATGAAGTCGTGGCCGCCTGCGGTGATGAGGTCGTAGTGGCCGCGGTTGTTCTGGTATGAGCCGCCGTACCACGGGTTGTGTGCAAAGCGGTGGGCACCGAAGTTCTTGGAGTATTCGGTGAAGTCGTTGCTCATGTGCCCGACGTCGTGGTTACCGGCGAGCACGCCGTAGGGGAGGCCGGCGTCATCGAGCATCTTGTAGGCCTTGTTGGCGTTGTCCCACTGGAACTGTTGCTCGGCTTTATCGACGATGTCGCCGGTGTGGAAGAGGTACTGCAGGTTGAGTGGTTCGCGGCGTTCCAGCAGATAGTTGTGGATGGCGATCTGGTGGTCGTAGAAGGATTCGTTGTAGTACTGGGTGTCGGTTTCCCACGCGAAGGTGAAGTCGTATTCGCTGCGTGGGGTGTCGTCTGGGTGGTATGGCTCTACGGCGCTGTCGCGTCCGGAGAGGTTAGGTCCGGCCCAGCCTTCGGAGTGTTGGACTACGGCGCGGATTTCGCCATCTACGGCGTGTTCACCTAGCGGCACCATCGTCTCGAGTGTGGCTTCGCCGGTTTTCTTGTCGGTGAGTGCCACATCGACTTCTTGGTAGGCGTTGGTTGCCGTGTTCCACACGAGCAGGCGGATGCGGGCGCCGGGGTCGGTTGTGCCTTCCCAAGCGAGACGTACGAGGGCGTCCTCGCCGGCGTCTTCCGGTACCGCGGTGGTGAACGCGTGGAATGGAAGCTCAGTGTCCGATGTGGTGGTGCCCCCGGCCGTGAGCGTGTCGCCGTTCCGTTCGGTTTGGTTGGCGTTGTTGACGGTTCCGCTCACGGCTGTGAGGGTCTCGCTTTCGAGGCTTGAGGTGTGGCCTTCGCGGAAGGACACGGTGAGTGGGTCACCGCTCGGGTCAGATACGCGGGCTGTCAGTGAGCCTGGGGTGCAGACGTTGAGGATGGCGCCGGCTTGGTTGGAGATGGTTCCGTTGGGTTGTTCAACGGGGGTGGTGAAGGTCAGGGTCCGTTTGGAGACGTTGCCGATCTTGTCTTTGGCAGTGATTTCCAGGGTGTGGGTGCCGGCTGGCATGGTCACGCTGGAGAGTTTGGTTCCGTTGTCGATTTTCTCGCCGTTGAGGGTGGCTTCGATCGTGTCGAGTCCCGAGCCTTTATCGGTTGCGTCGAAGTCGATGGTGAAGCCGCCGCGTTTCTCTTCTCCGTCCTTTACGGATGTGGTGATGGCGGGGGCGGTGTTGTCGACTTTGATGGTTCGTTCGGTGCGGGCGCCGTCGGGGCTGGTTCCGCACACGGTGTGTTCGCCGTCGGCCACGGTGGTGGAGTCCCATTGGGCGGCCTGGGCGTTGTAGGCGTCTTCTGGGATGGTGAAGGGCGCTTCGAGGACTTCGACTTTGCCGGTGGAGTCACCCATCTGGATGATTTGGGTGGGGTCTTCCCAACCTGGTGCGCGGAGGGTGCGGCCGTCGGGGAGGACGAGCCGGACGTTGCGGACCACGAAGTCGTCGTTGTTTTCGTTTGGGTCTGGGCCTGGTGCGGCTTTCGTGCCGGCGGCGATGTCGACCTGGAGTGGTTTTCCGGCGGTCACGTAGTTGAGTGGCACATCGGTTGAGACGGTGGCCCATTCGGCGTAGGTGCCTTCGTCGAAGATGTGGAGGACGTCGCCGTTAATGAGCACGCCGTTGCGGAAGAAGGTGTCAGTTTGGGAGGTTTCGAACGCGAAGGTCGGTGCTTTTTCGAGTGAAGCGTGGGTATCGGTGAGTGGCTTGTCGTTGACGCAGACCCCGAGTTTTTCGCCCGGGGTGTCTGATGCCACCGAGAGGGGGACGGTCCCGCGCACGAACTCACCATCTTTGACGTTGAGCCGCAACGGATCCGTGTTGACGCCATCGAGCGGGATACGCACCTTTTCGGTGGTGGTTTCGTTGGTTCCGTCGCTTGCGGTGACGGTGTATTCGAAGTAGCGCTTACCGAGCAGGTCTGCTTTCGGGATGGTGAACGTATAGCTTCCGTCGCCGTTGTTGGTGACGTTGTGGACCTGCGGTTCGGGATCGGCGTTGGAGGAGAGGGTGAGCTCTACTCGGCGTACCTGGACGTTGTCGGTGATCTTGAACTTCAGTTCACCGTTCTTGTTGGGGTCCAGTGACTTAGGGCTCTGGTCTTTGATGACCGGGGCTTCAGCATCTTCCGGGATGTCGATGACGCTGCCGGGAGCTTGTTCTGGCTTGATGGAGCCCGGGGTTGCTGCGCTCTTTTCGAGGATGTTCGCGTTACCCGGATCATCAGGGTTGGCGGCGTAGTGGATCCCGATGTCTTTGGCTGGGTCTTTCTCGCCTGTCACGTTGTAGTTGACGCGGTGGACTTTCTCACCCGTGCGGGTGCGCAGTTCCATACCGCGGGGGCTTCCGTTGGCCATGCCGGCGGACTTGTTCTCAACCAGGGTGAAGTCTTCGAGATTGACCCCGTAATGTTTCGCGAAGTCTTCCGCGCTCAGGTTGTCGTTAGGCCCGTTTTTGATCCACACGACCACGGTCTTGCCCGGCTCAACCACCGCATCGTGCGGTTCCATCGGCCATTCAGCGGAGTTAGTGATGGTGAGGTCGTTGAGGATGTAGAGGTAGTGGAGCTGGTAGTCGCGCAGGTTGATCGCGGTGTTGGTTGGGTTGTAGATCTCGATGAACTCGTATCCGTCCGAGCCACCAACGTTGGTCGAATCCGGGACAAGCTCTGTGATCAGCAGCTTGCCGAGGTTACCTGCGGCTGGGGCAGGTTCCTTGCTCGGGTCAGCAGATTCGGATGGTGATGCCGAGTCAGACGGGGACTCCGATTCTGAAGGGCCCGCCGACTCTGAAGGGGATTCCGATGGCGACTCCGAATCCGACGGCATCTCAGACGGGCTATCGGAAGAGGACTCGGATGGTTGCTCGGACGCAGACTCGGTTGGTTCCGTGGTCTCAGCTGGGGTTTCAGCATCCGTTGGTGCTGCCGATTCGTTCGGCTCTGCTGGCTGGCTCGGCTCTGCGGTCTCGCCGGGTTCTGCAACATCGCTCGGTTGAGCGGTTTCTGTTGAGGTGAACGCTCGGGTGAGTTCTTTACCTTGCGAGTCGGAGACGCGAAGGCCGAACGTCTTCTCTACCTTGCTTTCCAGGCCGTGCGCGATCTCAACACGGGTCGAGTCATTGAGCTTCCACGCTTTCTTGAAAGCCGCGATGTCTTCCTGCGTTTCCTGTGGCTTGCCGGAGGTCTCGGTTTCGTCGCGCGCCTCAGCGGATGCCTCGCCAGCCGCTTCGGAGGCGTTCTCGCGTTGCGGGGTCAGCCACAGCACAACCTTCTCGTTGGGTTTGATGGTGACGGGCGCATCGACCTCAAGCTCAACATCGTTGGCCGTCTTTGTGGTGTCTTCGGTGATGTAGCTGAGGCTGAGGCCGTCTTTACCGATCGTGACTGGCTTAGAGCCGGGGTTGGTCAGCTCAACGAAAGGGTAGTCGCGCGTCGTGGTGTTGTCGTTGCCGCTATTGAGTTCGGTCACGGTGAGCGGCGCAGTATCTGCGTCTGGCTGGACGGGCTGATCAGCCCGGAGCGAGTGTGCGGCGTTGCTTGCGGCCGATGCGGTGGCCGGCGCGAGGATGGGTGCGGATGCGAGCGAGAAACTTAAGACCGCTGCAGCAAGGACCTTGTTGGTGTTGCTGTTGCGGCGAGAGGTGAACCTCGAAGGTTTCATGTCCTTCACTTTCGGGTGGAGTGTCAAGGTCAGGGACACTCCAAGCTCTACAGAACCAACGCAACAGTTCAGTGAATCGGCCGTGATGGTTAGGGAACACGAGTATCCCCGCCGGTCACAGGGTTTTAACGTGAACGCAACCTGCGCTCGCCGAGGTGCAACCGCCGGAGCTTGTCCGCCGCAACGCAGCCCGCACCCGCCGGTACGCGTCCGGCGTCTATCTGTCCGGCGCCACGTAGAATGGTGGGCGTGGCTCTTACTATTGGAATCGTTGGGCTCCCGAATGTGGGCAAGTCCACTATGTTTAACGCTTTGACCCGTGCTGATGTTTTGGCGGCGAACTATCCGTTCGCGACGATCGAACCGAACGTGGGTGTGGTGCCCCTTCCGGATTCGCGTTTGCCGCAGCTCGCAGAGATTTTCGGTTCGGAGAAGATCCTGCCGGCAACCGTGTCTTTCGTTGATATCGCGGGCATTGTGAAGGGCGCGTCTGAGGGCGAGGGGCTCGGTAACCAGTTCCTCGCGAACATTCGTGAGGCGGACGCGATCTGCCAGGTGACCCGCGGCTTCCAGGATTCCGATGTTGTCCACGTCGCTGGGGAAGTTGATCCGGCATCGGACATTGACGTCATCACCACTGAGCTTGCCCTGGCGGACCTGCAGTCTGTGGAGAAGGCGTTGCCGCGGCTGCAGAAGGAGCTGACGAACAAGAAGGTCAGTAAGGCTTATGTTGAGGCTGTAGAGCAGGCTGAGAAGATCCTCTCTGATGGCCGCACGCTGTTCTCTGCCCGCGATGAGGTGGATCTGGACGAGCTGAAGCCACTGCAGTTGCTGACCGCTAAGCCGTTCATTTACGTGTTCAACCTGGATGACGATGGGCTTGCCGATGAGGAACTGAAGGCTTCGCTTGCGGAGTCGGTTGCGCCGGCGGTTTCGGTGTTCTTGAACGCTCAGTTTGAGGCGGAGCTCGCGGAACTTGATGAGGACGATGCGGCAGAGATGCTCGCTGACGCTGGCATCGAGGAGTCTGGTCTGGAGCAGCTTGCGAAGGCTGGCTATGAGGCGCTTGGTTTGCAGTCGTATTTGACGGCGGGCCCGAAGGAGACGCGTGCGTGGACGATCAAGCAGGGTGCTACCGCGCCTGAGGCGGCCGGCGTGATTCACACGGATTTCCAGCGCGGGTTCATCCGTGCCGAGGTTGTTTCGTTCGACGACCTGATCGCGGCGGGCTCGATGCAGGCCGCGAAGGCCGCGGGCCGTGTGCGTCTTGAAGGTAAGGAATACATTATGCAGGACGGCGACGTCGTTGAATTTAGGTTCAATGTGTAGCTAGGCCTTGGGTCTGCCCACACAGAACTCGTTGCCCTCTGGGTCCTGCATGATGGTCCACACCAATCCCGGTGCTTCGTGGGTGTCTAGTTCGGCAGCGCCCAAGCCTTTGAGACGCTCTACTAAGGTTTCTCGCTCCGACGTGCCAACGTCGATATGCATGCGGTTCTTGCCAGGCGTGGGATCCTCGACGCGCTGAAACCCTAGCGCCGGGGTCGAATCAACCATCACGAAATCGCCGTAATCCGCGACGATTTCGCAGCCGGTTGCGGCGGACCAAAACTTGGCGAGCTTTGAGGGATCGTGGCAGTCGAAGGTGATCTGGCGGATCGTGAAGTTGGGATCGCTCATGGTTTCCATTGTGGGCGCGCGACAGCGCGCCTGCAACAATGCGGGGTGTTTCTGGTTGGGGTATCAGACCAGTTCTCTCCGGCCGTGTCAGCCCCATACGTCATAATGGAGGCATGGCCGAGCTGGACCCCGAGTGGGGCGATCAATGAGATAGACACGTTCCTGCAAGTCACAGCGAAGGTAGTCCCCGACATGGGCCCGGGCATCGCCTACCTTGGAACCGTTATGAGCGGATCGCCGACTGAGGCTGCGGCACGCGCCCATGTCGTTGAAGTGATCCTTGACCGAGTGCTTCCCGGGTGGAGACAAGGACTCCCGGTCCAGGACAAGGAGTATAGCTGGCTGAGGAGTCAAGCGGCTCGGGCCAAGACAGCGCTTGAACGTCGGTCTGAACTCGCTGAAAAGCTCGGAGAGAACACACCAGACTTAGACGCAGCCAATCTGCATCCGTGGGCGTGGGAAAATGGCAAGGGTTACTGGAATCATGGGCACTACCATCAAGGAGTGATGCAGGCTGCCATCCGCGTCAATGCAGAGACCCAAGCGAAACTGAACCGCCTAGACATATCTGAAACAGCACTTTTCAACGAGGCGTTTTCACTCCACGATCCGAAGCGTAATGTGCCGCGCCTTCGGCTTATGGAAAATGATGGCAGTAGGACGTTTGAGAACCTGCATCGGGGCGCCCGCGCCTTTGCAGAGGGCTTGTACGCGGCTATCCGCAATCCCGGGATGCATGTTCCACACGACGGTGGTGAGGAGCAAGTCGCGTTGGAGCAGTTCGCGGCTTTCAGTCTATTGGCTCGCTGGGTTGATGGGGCTACCGTCCTGGAGGGGTGACTACATCGGTTTACGGAATAGCAGTCCGCTTGAGCGAAGGATGTGGGGAGCACGAACGTCTGTGATGAGGGTGCCGGGTGCTCAGTCGGCAAGGCCGTCCAGGACCATCGCCATAGTTGTGTGCAAGGTTAACGCCAGCGACTGGGCTGGGTCCAAGAATGAATCTCGCACACGTTAAACAGCGACGACACTCCGTCGAGTTCAAGTTCAACGTGTAGTGCTTAACCTCTGCGATGAACTCTTTGATCCCGGGACGTGATGAGGACTGGGGCTATTGTGCTCCCCCGAACGCTACGGCCCGGGGGCACGAGGCTGTGTCGCAGGTGCAAGCGAGAGGACCAGGAGCGAAACACAGACCGCTGAGTCGACGCAGTCACGGTAAAGACGGAGCCGTCTAGGCGGTGCTCGAGGTTGCGCGAGATACGGTGACGCTGGGCGTCGGTAAGCGATGCGCATTCGGCGACATCGATGGAAAGCTGGACTTTGCCGTCCGTCGTGTTGACGCCCTGGCCGCCTGGAGTCGACGATTTCGCGAAACGCTCCGCGAGATCGGCGGCGATGACCGCACTGTCGGGGATCCCCGGGCCGGGCGCTATGGTCATGTCGTTCATGCCGCCCAGCCTAGGTGCCCACAACCCTTTCTCGTCTCGGCGGAAGCGGAGACCGCGTCGCGACGGCCGGGATCCAGCCTCAGTATTATCCTCGTCACCGGTTGATTCGAACGCTTTTTGCTCCTCCTTCTCCCGTCGGGCTTCGATTTCAGCGGCCTCCGCAGGTGGCAGTGATCGCTGGATCCGCTCGAACTACCGGTTCCGATCAGCGGTCGAAGGATTTTCGCAGCAGCCGGACCTGCGGCGCCGGTGCCGCCGCCGTAGCCTGACGAGCATCCCCGCCATGACGGCCATCACGACGGCGGTCCCGGCACCGATGATCCAGGGATTACCGAGGAGCCCACCGACGCCTGCGAGTGCTCCGCCCGCCGCGATGAACGGCAGGCCGCAGCAGAGCAGCGACGGAAGTGCGCAGCATGCCAGCAAGAGCAGCCCGGTCCCTGCAGCGACGACGGGACTGGCGCGCCGTTCGTCGTGGTCCTGATCGGCGCTCATCGTCTGCTTCAGGATGAGATCTCCCCGATTGCCTGCGTTGCCGTTCATGCGCAGCACGACAGCAGCGACGGGTCGGTGGTGAAGGCCTTGGCGGCGATCCGGATGCCCTCGGCCATGGTCAGGTAGGGGGCCCAGGCGTTGGCGACCTCGGCGACGGTCTTGCCGAGCACGTGGACGCCTGCGGCGGCGAGCTCGCCGGCGTCCTTGGCGACGGCGGTCAGGCCGAGGATCTCTTTCGTCTCGGCGTTCACGACGATCTTGACGAAGCCGCGGGTGTCGCGGTTCACCAAGGCGCGGGGCACGTGGTGCAGGGGCAGGACGCGGCAGTCGCAGCGGATCCCGGCGGCGAGGACGTCCTTCTCGGTCATCCCGACCGCGCCGATCGCCGGCCCGGTGAACGTCACCCGCGGCAGGCGGGCGTAGTCGACGGACCGGTCGGCGTCGGCGAACGCGTTCTCAGCGACGAGGGTGCCGTGGTGGGCGGCGACGTAGACGAACTCGGGGTGCCCGGTCACGTCGCCCGCGGCCCAGACCCGCGGGTTCGAGGACTGCAGCCGGTCGGAGACGACCGCCTCGCCGAGGTCCCCGGTCTCGACCCCGACCCTGTCGAGGCCGAGCCCGTCGGTGACCGGTCGTCGTCCGAGGGCGACCAGGACCTGGTCGGCGCGGAACTCCTCCCGCCCCCCGGCGACGTCCGCGGTGACGACGGCCTGCCCGGTCGCGGCGTCGCGGGACACCCGCGTCGGCAGCGCGCGGCGGACCACCCGGATGCCCTCGTCGGCGAACACCTCCTGCAGCGTCCTGGACACCTCCGGCTCCTCCTTCGACGCGAGCCGGGACCGGACCAGCACGGTGACCTGGGAGCCGAGCCGGGCGAACAGCTGCGCCTGCTCCAGTGCGACGTAGCCGCCGCCGAGCACGAGCAGGGACTCAGGGAGTTCGGTCAGCTCCATCGCCGTGGTCGAGGTCAGGTATCCGGTCTCGTCCAGGCCGTCGATCGGCGGTGCCCACGGCCGAGAACCAGTCGCCACCAAGAAGTGCGCGGCCTCGATCGTCTCGGTGCTGCCGTCGTCCCCGGCGACCTGGAGGACCGGAGCGTCGGGGGTGCCGGCGAACGCGGCGTCGCCGCGGCGGACGGCCCACCCGTAGGAGTCGGCGACGTCGGCGTACTTCTCGCCCCGCAGCGACTCGACCAGCGCCTGCTTCCCGGCGATCAGGGCGGGCATGTCCACCGGCCCCGCCGTCGTCTCGATCCCCGGGAACCGGTCGGCGGCGTCGGCCGCGGAGTGCCGTGCGTCGGCCGCGGCGATCAGGGCCTTCGACGGCACGCAGCCGGTGTTCACGCAGGTGCCGCCCAGCGTCCCGCGCTCGATCATCACCACCGACTTGCCGAGCGTGGTCGCGCGGATCGCGGCGGCGAACGCACCACCGCCCGATCCGATGATGGCGAGGTCGTACTTCGTGGGCATCGCAGCTCCTGTCAATACTTGGTCTTCCGGTCTGTCTCAGCCATACTGGACCTTCCAGTGCAGGGGAAGGTCAAGAGGACTTCTGCCGAAAGAAGAGGGGGCCTGCGATGCGCATCGGGGAACTCGCCGAGCGGGCGGGAACGACGGCGAAGACGCTGCGGTTCTACGAGGAGCAGGGCCTGTTGCCGCCGGCCGAGCGCACGCCGTCCGGATACCGCGACTACGCGCCCGAGACGGCCGCCCGGATCGACTTCGTCCACCGCGGCCAGGCCGCGGGCCTCACCCTCGCCCAGATCCGCCAGATCCTCGAAATCCGCGACGGCGGCGCTGCTCCCTGCGAGCACGTGCGCGACCTCCTCGACGCGCGCCTCGCCGAGATCGAGCAGCAGATCGCCCAGCTCGCCGCGCTGCGCGACACCATCACCGAGCTCAGACGCGACGCCGCGCAGCCCGACCCCGACTCGTGCAGCGCGGACCAGGTCTGCCGGTACCTGTAAACAGCAGAGCCGGTCGTACCAACGCCACAACCCCGACATGCGCTAGCGCATGACGACGACCCCGGTGCCCACCTCGATGTGATTGGTGGTGGCCGCGACAGCACCCAGCAGCGGCATCGGGGCGGAGGCCCGCGGCACGAAGTGGTGGACACGGAAGGGCGCGTTGTTCACGCCGATTTCGTCCGCGGCCTGGGCGACCTCCAGATGAGTCTTGGCGATCTTTTCCGCAGATGGCCCGCGCTGGCCGACGGAGCCATGCAGGCGAAGATGCGCGAACTCGTAGCGCCAGCCGAGGCGATTTTCCTCGATGTGAAGTTCGAAGCTGAACTCATTGAGGTTGATGAGGACGATGCGGCAGAGATGCTCGCTGACGCTGGCATTGAGGAGTCTGGTCTGGAGTAGCTTGCGAAGGCTGGCTATGAGGCGCTTGGTTTGCAGTCGTATTTGACGGCGGGCCCGAAGGAGACGCGTGCGTGGACGATCAAGCAGGGTGCTACCGCGCCTGAGGCAGCTGGCGTGATTCACACGGATTTCCAGCGTGGATTCATCCGTGCCGAGGTTGTTTCGTTCGACGACCTGATCGCGGCGGGCTCGATGCAGGCCGCGAAGGCCGCGGGCCGTGTGCGTCTTGAAGGCAAGGAATACATTATGCAGGACGGCGACGTCGTCGAGTTCAAGTTCAATGTAACTTAAGGCGCGCCAGTGTTAGTCGTATGACAACACGTGCTGCCATTTACCTTCGCATCTCGCTCGATGCTGCAATGGACGGTCTTGCCATCGAGCGTCAGCGCGAAGACTGTGAAGCCATTGCAAAGCAGCGTGGCTGGATGGTCGTGTACACCTATGTGGATTAGTCGATCTCGGCCTCTAAGAAAGACGTGGAACGTCCCGATTACGACGCGATGGTGGCTAGTCTTCAGTGAGGCGAGCTAGACGCGATTATCTGCTGGGACTTGGATCGTCTAACGCGGCAGCCCTCGCAGCTCGAAGGGTGGATCGACAGAGCGGAAGAGCACGGGTTGAAGCTTGTTACCGCGAATGGTGATGCGGACCTCAGTACTGACGGAGGCCGGATGTTCGCGCGCATCAAGGCGGCCGTGGCACGCGGTGAAGTCGAGCGTAAAGGGGCTAGGTTGATCGGTGTGCATCATTCACCCAGGTTCAGGCGCACACGTTTTAATCGCCTGAGCTAAGGATTCGGCGGTCAACGCTGTCGTCGGCGATGTAGCCACGGTGTGGGCAACGATTGAACGGTCGAACAGGTCCATCACCGGTGACAGGTAGACCCTCCTCCATCAGCGACGGGTCGGAGAAGTCCGGCAGCGGGGCACGTTCCTCCTCTGCGTAGATAATCTCGGTTTGGCCTCCTGGTGAGTGGAACTGGAAGGTGCCCCCGACGGCGACGGCGTTTCGCCGTCGCCTGAGGAACAGGCCACCAGGGTCACGGCGATGAGCACCGCGGCAACCGCGATGGCGGCTCTGCGGGGGTGTGCTCGGCATGGATTAGATCTCCATATTCCGGGGCGGTGGGGAAGAAGACGGTGTTTTGGTTGTCCCGGAAGACCACAACACCGAGGAAGGTCATCGTGCTGCCCGGTGGGTGGTCTGCAGCGACTCTGCCCACCTCGGCACTCAACCCTGCTGTGGGGGTTACTCGTAGCGAAGCGAGCTGAGCATCCCGGTTTCCATGTGATAGGCGTTATGGCAGTGAAATGCCCACTCACCGGGGTTGTCAGCAATCAGGTCGGCGATCATGGTTTCACCGTGGCGGAGAAGGACGGTGTCCTTGCGTAGCCCGCCGCTGCCGGGCAGCGCCCACGTGTGGCCGTGGATGTGCATTGGATGGGGCATCATGGTCCTGTTGCGCATGACCATCCGCAGGCGCTGGCTCTCCTGCACGGTCGCGGAGGAGGATTGGCCGTCGGTGAAAATGCTCCATTCATACGGCATCATCTGCCCGCCCAGGTCGATGCTGACTTCTCGGTCTGGTGTGCCCTCGGGCAGGAGTGCACGGTCTGCTGGCTTTAGGGAGGACAGAAGCAGTCCGGTGGATGACAACTCGGGGAAGTCGACATCGGGGCGGGGGGCCTGGCCGTCGGCGGTGCGGATGACGGCGAAGGCGCGGTCGTCCTTACCCACCGCCAAAGCCGTGAGCGGGAAGATGCCGTCGCCGAGGATGACCTCGACGTCGACACGTTCGCCCATCGACAGGTAGATCGATTCGGTCTCCCAGGGCTGGACAGGGAAGCCGTCGGTGTGGGTGACAGTCATGCGGTGACCACCGAGGGCCACCTTGAAGATGGTGTCACCGCCGGAGTTGATAAACCGCAGGCGGGCCTTGTCGCCCGGGCGAGCTTCGAAGGTCCGGTGAGCACGGGGGATACGTCCGTTGATGAGGTAGTGCGGATACATCACATCGCCGGCATCCCCGCCCAGTACCCGGTCCGGGGTGCCGTGCATCATCTGGCCGTGACCTCCCATTCCCATCCTCCCGTTATGGTCGCCCGAACCCATTCCGGTGAGCTTGTCGAGCTCATCGTCGGGAGTGCCCTGAATGCCATCGACCCAGTCGTCGAGCACGATGGTCCACTCGACGTCCTGGTCTTCAGCGTCTTGCGGGTCACGGATGATCAGTGGGGCGTGGAGGCCGCGATCAAGCTGCAGGCCGGTGTGGGAATGGTAGAAGTAGGTGCCACCGTGGGGGACTTCAAAAACATAGGAGAAAGACTCGCCAGGTTCAATGGGGGCCTGGGTCATGCCGGGCACACCGTCGGCTGCGTTGTGGAGTGCGATGCCATGCCAGTGGATGGAGGTACTCTCAGGCAGTTCATTGGTGATATCGACCTGGAGGACATCGCCGGCGGTGGCCTGAATGGCCGCATCCCCGGTGTCAGAGACGTATCCCCACGTGTTGGCTTCGATGCCGCCGATATCCAGGGAGAGGGGCCGGGCGGTCAGTGTCCGGCGCACCGTCGGCTCACCGAGCGCAGTGGGGGTGGGAGTGGGGCGAAGGGAGGGACCTGGTGCCGAGGCAGCGGGTCCAGGGTCGCTGGTGCAGGCGGCCACGGCCCCGGTGCCGGCGAGGACGAGCCCGCCGAGCAGAAACTGTCGTCGGGAAAATGCGTTCGTCATGATTTAACCTTCCTGGTGTAGGACTTCAGTGACACGGGAGGCAGGCGCAGGTGAGGACTCTGCTGAACCATCACGTCAGGCGCAGGTCTGTGACACAGGTGGCACCGTCGTCGGTGGTGGAAAACTCCGTGGTGCCGGTACGCCCCTGGTAGCTGACCTCAATCAGACCGGTGACATCATCGGGAAGCCAGAAGCCAATAAACCCGTTGTCGAAGGTGGTTGTCGCCTCGTCCACCAGCACCTCACCGGTCGCCTCATCGGTGATCGTGACCTGGATATCCTCATTGCTGAGTTCCCCCACGCAGGTCGTGAGGCTGTGGTAGAAGCAGTCGTGGGTGGAGTTGAGATAGGGTGCGATCGAGACATACGTCTGATTGTCGGGAAGATCGACCACGACTTCCTGGTCACCGCTCGAGAGCAGCAGTTCATCGGCACGTACTGAGGCGATCAGATCTGTGGGACGCTCAGTGACCTTCTGCCGGTCGAGGCGATCAATGATCTCCACCGCGTCCATGTCGGCCAGGCCATGGGTAGTCAGGAATGTATCTTGGGACACCGTCCCGTCGGCCGTGGGTTCCGGGTCGGCGGCCGAACACCCCGTGAGGGCGAGGGCAAGGGCGGCGGCTGCGATCGCTGCTCGTTTCACGTCAATCTCCTTGGACCGTGGTAACTCTGTGAGAAGACACCGCCTCAAGGTCGGTGCCATACCTTTATCTTGCACGGGCGCCTGACGGAGTAGAAATCAAAAACCCTGCTCACAGCCTTATAACAGGGTGAAAAGGGGATGAGTTCGGTGGGCTGGGTCACCACCGGGACACCACTCCACAGCCGTGGGCGATGTCCTTCTACCCGCCTCAGGTATGCGGTGCAGGCAATGAAATCCCTGGTGGCGCCTGCTGAACCGACGAGGAGAGGCGATGCCGCCGGCCCGGGGTGGGGCACAGGGGTGACGGCGGTTGAAGGGTGATGTTTGAAGATTTGATTGAAGATTTCCCCGCCGGGCACTGAGCGAGGGTGGTATTCCCCTGCCCCGAGCGATACTGGGGTCTATGGCTGACCGCACACCGACCACCGCCACGCCCCTGGGGCGGGTGCTGGTCGTCGATGATGAACAACCCCTGGCTCAGATGGTGGCCTCCTACCTCATCCGGGCCGGCTTCGATACCCGCCAGGCGCACACCGGCACCCAGGCCGTGGACGAGGCCCGTCGCTTTCCCCCGATGTTGTGGTGCTGGATCTGGGGCTGCCCGAACTCGACGGTCTGGAGGTATGCCGACGGATCCGCACCTTCTCGGACTGCTACATCCTCATGCTCATCGCGCGTGGCAGCGAGGACGACAAGATCAGCGCTTTGACCCTGGGGGCGGATGACTACATCACCAAACCTTTTAGCATCCGGGAACTGGTGACCCGGGTGCATGCGGTGTAGCGCCGCCCGCGCACCAGCACCACCCCACCGCAGGTGACCACCCCCTTGATCGTTGGTGACCTCATCCTTGACCCCGTTGCCCATCAGGTGCGGGTGGGGGAGAGGACCGTGGAGCTCACCCGCACGGAGTTCGAGCTGCTGGTTGCCCTGGCCCTGCGCCCCGGCCAGGCGCTGACCCGCCACGATCTGGTCACCGAGGTCTGGGACACCACCTGGGTCGGTGATGAACGCATCGTCGATGTCCACATCGGCAACTTGCGTCGCAAGCTCGGCACCGACACCCGGGGTCGGGGGTTTATCGACACCGTGCGTGGCGTGGGCTACCGGGTGGGGCAGGCATGAATCACGGACCCGGCCTGACCTTCCGCTTCCTGGTCGCCCAGGTGTTGGTCGTGGTGATTAGCCTGCTGGTGGCCGCGGCCGTGGCCACGACGGTGGGCCCGACCCTGTTCCATGATCATATGTTGATGGCCGGCCGGGAGGACCCCTCGCTGGAGCTATTCCATGCCGAGCAGGCCCCGAGGTCGCCACCCTGGCGCATGCCTTCAACACCATGGCCGACCGGCTGGAACACACCGAACAGGTCCGCCGCCAGATGCTCTCTGATCTGGCCCACGAAATGGGCACCCCCTTATCGGTGCTCACGGTCTACCTCGATGGTCTCCAGGACGGGGTCGTGGACCGGCAACGCTTCGGCCAGGTGATGAGCAATCTCCTGTCGAACGCGCTACGGCACACCCCGGCCGGCGGGCAGGTCCGGATCAGCGTCCACCGCCAGGGGGCGTCCACCGCGCTCATCCACGTCGCCGATGACGGCGAGGGCATCCCACCTGGCCAGCTCGGACACATCTTCGAACGCTTCTACCGGGGGGGATGCCGCCCGCAGCCGGGACAACGGCGGGTCCGGTATCGGTCTGACCGTCTCCAGGGCATTGATCGAGGCCCACGGCGGCACTCTCACTGCCACCTCCCCCGGACCCGGTCGCGGAGCGGTGTTTGCCCTCCGCCTCCCGCTGTCCGCTCCCGACAGTGAGGGGGCTGCTCGGTGACCACACCCTGCCCCGCCTTAGGGTCGTGCCCTCCACCCCTTGAAAAAATACCCCAGGGGGGTATACGCTAGGGAGTGACATCGTCGCATCCCACCGACCCGTAGGAGCTTTCCCATGATCACCTCCCCGCCCCGCCTCTTGCCGATGGCCAACCACGGCTGCAGCTGTTGCGGACCTGCCTCAGATGCCGGCACCGCCTCCATCCCTGCCGCCAGCGACTCGTCAGCAGGAGGGGCCTCCCCTAGCTACCAGGTCACTGGCCTGACCTGCGGGCACTGCGCGAAAAGCGTGACCCAGGCCCTTCAGGCCCTCCCCCAGGTTGACGACGTCCAGGTTGATCTCGCTGCTGGTGGTGTTTCCACCGTCACGGTCACCGGTGTCGTACCTCCGGAGATGGTTCGCCGGACCATCGAGGAGGCCGGCTACACCGTCTTATCCTGATCGGTTTTACCCATCATCTCGACCCTGACCGGGTTGAGCGGAAGGAACGTCATGAGCACTCCCCACCATTCCGGTGATCACCCCGCTCCGGAAATAGACCACACCCACCACCCGGATCATGCCAGGCACGAACACCACGCAGATGCCGACACCCACAGCCAGTCGATGCCCCACGATCACCCGCACTCTGCCCTGGATGAAGACCACCACGTTCATGGTCACGGCGAACACGCCGGACACAGCACCGCAATGTTTCGGGACCGCTTCTGGTGGTCGCTGTTTCTGTCCATTCCCGTCGTTATTTTCAGCCCCATGGTCGCCCACCTGCTCGGCTACCACCTCCCGGCATTCCCCGGATCCATTTGGATCCCCCCGGTGCTGGGCACGATCATCTTCGTCTACGGCGGAACGCCTTTCCTCAAGGGCGGATGGAAAGAACTGAAATCCCGCCAACCCGGGATGATGCTTCTGATCGCCATGGCCATCACCGTGGCGTTTGTTGCCTCCTGGGTCACCACTCTGGGGCTGGGCGGTTTTGAGCTGGACTTCTGGTGGGAGCTGGCTCTGCTGGTGACCATCATGCTGCTGGGCCACTGGCTGGAGATGCGCGCTCTCGGGGCCGCGTCCTCAGCGCTTGACGCGCTGGCTGCTCTGCTGCCGGATGAGGCCGAGAAAGTCATCGACGGGACCACCCGCACCGTGGCCATCTCCGAGCTGGTCGTCGACGACGTCGTGTTGGTGAGGGCCGGTGCACGGGTGCCGGCCGACGGAACCATCCTCGACGGAGCCGCCGAATTCGATGAGGCGATGATCACCGGCGAATCCCGTCCCGTCTTCCGCGACACCGGTGACAAGGTGGTCGCCGGTACCGTGGCCACCGACAACACCGTCCGCATCCGGGTGGAGGCTACCGGCGGGGACACCGCCCTGGCCGGGATCCAACGCATGGTTGCCGATGCCCAGGAGTCCTCCTCCCGGGCCCAGGCCCTGGCGGATCGGGCGGCGGCGTTGTTGTTCTGGTTCGCGCTGATCTCCGCTCTGATCACCGCGGTGGTGTGGACTATCATCGGCAGCCCGGACGATGCCGTGGTGCGCACGGTCACGGTGCTGGTCATCGCTTGTCCGCACGCCCTGGGCCTGGCGATTCCGCTGGTCATTGCGATCTCCAGCGAGCGGGCCGCGAAAGCCGGGGTGCTCATCAAGGACCGAATGACGCTCGAGCGGATGCGCACCATCGACGTGGTGCTCTTCGACAAAACCGGCACCCTGACCGAGGGTGCGCACGCGGTCACCGGTGTCGCGGCAGCTGTCGGCGTCACCGAGGGCGAGTTGCTGGCCCTGGCCGCCGCCGCGGAGGCCGACAGCGAGCACCCCGTGGCCCGCGCCATCGTGGAGGCCGCGGCCGCCCACCCCGAGGCCTCCCGTCGGCGAATCCGTGCAACTGGTTTCAGCGCCGCCTCCGGTCGAGGGGTCCGGGCCACTGTCGATGGCGCTGAGATCCTCGTGGGCGGGCCGAACATGCTGCGCGAGTTCAACCTCACCATCCCGGCCGAGCTCACCGACACCACCAGCGCCTGGACCGGGCGTGGGGCTGGTGTGCTCCATATTGTCCGCGACGGTCAGATCATCGGTGCGGTGGCCGTCGAGGACAAGATCCGCCCCGAATCCCACGCCGCCGTGAAAGCCTTGCAGGACCGCGGGGTGAAAGTTGCAATGATCACCGGCGACGCCCAGCAGGTGGCCCACGCGGTCGGTCAGGTCTTAGGCATTGATGAGGTCTTCGCCGAGGTCCTGCCACAGGACAAAGACACCAAGGTCACGCAGTTGCAGGACCGAGGTTTGAGCGTGGCCATGGTCGGTGACGGTGTCAATGACGCACCCGCTCTGACCCGCGCGGAGGTCGGTATCGCCATCGGTGCCGGCACGGATGTGGCCATGGAATCTGCCGGGGTGGTCCTAGCCAGTGATGACCCGCGGGCAGTGCTGTCGATGATTGAGCTGTCCCGGGCCAGCTACCGCAAGATGATCCAGAACCTGATCTGGGCCTCTGGCTACAACATCCTCGCCGTGCCGCTGGCCGCCGGAGTGCTCGCCTCGATCGGGTTCGTGCTGTCCCCGGGCGTGGGCGCGATCTTGATGTCTGCCTCGACCATCGTGGTGGCCCTGAACGCCCAACTGTTGCGCCGCATTGATCTGGATCCGGCTCACCTGGCTCCGACTGAGTCGAAGGAGGAACACACCACGCCCACTCCGGCATCCACCGCCGTCCACTGATCCACTACTTCTCTCGACTGCCCCCCATATACCCTGAAAGGCTCCACGATGAAGCGTACCCTTGTTCTTTCCGCTCTCGCCGTGGCCTCCACCCTGGCGCTGGCCGCCTGCGGTGAGGCCACCGAGTCAGGCAACACCGACGCCACCACCTCGGCCACCAGCACTGCGACGACTGAGGCGGACAGGGAGATCTCCGCCGATCACAACGACGCGGACATCATGTTTGCCCAGATGATGATCCCCCATCACCAGCAGGCCGTGGAGATGAGTGAAATCCTCCTGGCCAAGGACGATATCCCGGCCGAGGTCGTGGAGTTTGCCCAGAGGGTTATTGACGCCCAAGGACCGGAGATTGACCGGATGAACGCCATGCTCGAGGCCTGGGGTCAGCAACCGGTCACCGGTGATATGGGTGAGATGGACCATGGCGGGATGAGTGGAATGATGAGCGAGGAGGACATGACAGCCCTCGAGGACGCCAAGGGCACCGAGGCTGCTGGCTCTACCTTGAGCAGATGACCGCCCACCATGAGGGTGCGGTCGATATGGCCCGTGACGAGGTTGCTGACGGCCAGAACCCGCATGCGATCACCCTGGCCGAACAAATTATCAACGACCAGGAGGCCGAGATCGCCCAGATGCAGCAGATGCTCACTGACCTATGACAGGTCCTCGTCTTTTTCTGATCCCGAGGACAGGAATCTGAAAAAGAGGGATAACCGTGACGATTGTCACCTGCTGCGGGCGATGGGTCGTTATCACCGCAGCGGGTGCACCGGGATGGATGTTTCTTCTCCCTCTGGTCGCGCCACTGAGGAAAGGGGAAAGCTCTTGTGTCCAGACCCTTGGAGGACTACGCATTATTGTCCGATACTCACGCGGCCGCCCTGGTTTGCCGGCAGGGCAGCATTAATGTTGGGGGCGTTCCCCGAGTAATGGACACGGCGTTGGTGTCAGTTAGGCAACGAGGCCTGCGGTAGCAGCCGTCGTCGCGGTCTCGAAGACCGTACTGTGATCCTAGCTATCGCTTTTTACTTCTTGTATCTACTCAATCTCTAGCAGCTTCTGCTGTATGTCCATAGGGTAAGGGTATTTAGCAACGACACGTCGTGGACTTCCGGTTTAACGTGTAGCGTTATTGACGCTTTGCGTTATAAACTGACTTCGTGATCAGATCTTTCGGTGACCGTGACACGGAGCTTGTGTGGTTGCGTGAAGCGGCGCCTCGGATAGATCCGCGGATTCATAAGTCCGCGAACAGGAAGCTGCATCTGCTCGATGCTGCGGTGTCGCTTAACTCTCTTCGCATTCCACCGGGGAACCGGCTTGAAGCGTTGAAGGGTGACCGTAAGGGTC
The DNA here is from genome assembly GCF_022346425.1 of Pseudoglutamicibacter albus. Taxonomy (GTDB): domain Bacteria; phylum Actinomycetota; class Actinomycetes; order Actinomycetales; family Micrococcaceae; genus Pseudoglutamicibacter; species Pseudoglutamicibacter albus. Next base: position 2,408 of record NZ_JAKRCW010000009.1, on the reverse strand, counting down.
AGCACAGCATTCGTATCAACAGTCAGTGGCGGATCTGCTTCGTGTGGACTGAAGCTGGCCCGGAGAACGTGATTATCGAGGATTACCACTGAGGTGCATGATGACTGAGAAGCTCTACGAGCCGATTCACCCTGGCGAGGTTCTGATGGAGGACTTCATTGAGGGATTCGGCATCACGCAGCACAAGCTCGCTGTGTCTATCGGTGTCCCTCCGCGGAGGATCAACGAGATCGTGCACGGCAAGCGCGCCATCACTGCCGACACGGCGTTGCGTCTGGGGCGGTATTTCGGAGTGGAACCGCAGTTCTGGCTCAATCTTCAGAGCCGTTATGAGCTTGAGATGGCGCAGGAGCGTGTGGCCGATCAGATAACTAAGATCACGCCACTGCAAGTTGCGTGATCAAGCCGATCCACCCAGGAGAGATCCTGATGGAGGACTTCATCCAAGGTTTCGGGATCACGCAGCATAAGGTCGCTGTGTCTATCGGTGTTCCTCCGAGGCGGATCAACGAGATCGTGCATGGCAAGCGAGGTATCACTGCAGATATGGCGATACGGCTGGCGCGGTATTTCGGGACGTCCGAGGAGTTTTGGATGAATCTTCAGTCGAACTACGAGCTACGGTTGCAGCGTCGCGCTCTGAAGAACACTGTCGCTAGTATTTCTCCGTTGCAGGTTGCGTGACCAACCGCAGGGTCCATTGCCCCGATGGTATCTCGAGCGTGGTAGCTGACCTTGGTTCAGTTCTGGTTTGATCCCGTGTTTTGTGGCGCTTGAGCGAACTTCCATTTAGACGGCATTCCGTAAAGCTTCTCGGATTGCCTGGGACCTCGACCATCCGTGAGTGGCCGCGTATTTATCCAGGTCTGAAATTTCGCTGGGTGAAAGGCGAATGGAGATAACTTTAGCCGCATTTTCGTGGCGAGGTTTCCTGCCTCGACGGCGAAGCGTCTCCACATCGTAGCCGTCCTCGGCTTCCGCTACCCACTCATCGATTTGTTCTTCGCTAACCTGTTGCCCATTAATCGTCCTCATACCCTTAATCGTAATACGGAATTGAGTGTGGCGGCCAGCGAGACGTCGCTTCTTCAGCATCAGTCGCCTCGCTTCTTTCTTTCCATGGTGCCCCATTCACGCCAGGACTGTTGATAGTAAAAGGGGGTGGCACTGATGGCATCTATTATCGGGCGTGGTCTCGATGACCACGTGAAGCAACAGCTCGCCTCTCAGGCGAAAGCGAACGGACGCTCCATGGAAGCCGAGGTTCGTGACATTCTGACCAAAGCGGCGCTGAGGCCCACCATCGACATGGCCCTTCTGAGCATGGCGCGGGACGTAGGTGGAGTGGATGAGCTTCCGGTTCCTGCGCGAGATGGTATCGCACGAGCTGTGGACTTCGAATGATCGTCCTCGACACCAGCGGCAAACTCGTAGACCTGTGGAAGGTGGAAGTGTGAAGCGTCATTCGATCGAGATCATCGCCCACCAAGAGCTCACTGAAGCCGATCTGCGTGGGCTTCGGCAACTCTTCGACAGCGAATATCTCGAGGAGTTCGGGGAGTGGGATCCACAGCAGCCCTAAGGCTATGCGCCACATGATGTCCACATCATGGCGTGGAACGAAGGTCGCGTCATCGGCCATGTGGGATGGGCGCGCCGCGAGATCGCTGTCGGCACCCAGATCCTCGCGATCGCGGGAGTCGGCGGTGTTCTGATCTCCGCTGACGCACGAGGGACGCGTCTCGGGAGCGAACTCATGAGCTGGGCAGCGCAGTCGATGCGCGATGGCGGCCGCGTCGCGTTCGGTTACTTGGGGTGTCGAGATCAGGTCGTCCCGTTCTACGCGTCATGCGGGTGGAAAAAGATCCGTGCGCGCGAGAGGTCGGTCGGGTGTGATGGCGAACCCGTCGAGCAAGAGCCAGGCCCGCCGATCCTTGTCCTGCCCATCGCCCCATTCGAGATGTGGCCCGATGGAGACATCGACCTGCGCGGGCGGGCTTGGTAGCCGCTGACTGCAGGTGGTTCTCAGTGCCGGAGCACGGTGGACTTCCGGTTTAACGTGTAGTTGCTGGAGGCAAGAGATGAACTGTGGTTCTTAGTGCCATCGACCGGAGTCACATAACAAGTTTTGCGGCGTGTGTGGCCTTCCTGCGTCAGGTAGGTCAGGTAATACGGCGAACAAGGGAGGAGAGCAGGTTTACAGCTGCCTGTATCAAGCGGAGCACGATGTCGTAGTCAACCCGACGCCAGACGCTCCGCCGTCGCTGGGTTCCAGCTGTTCGGGGGGCCGTAGTGCCTCATGTCAAGTTGATCGCGTAGCCTTAATCGTGCCTCACAGAGATTGATCGCGTAGCCCTGCTTAGGCAGTATGGAGTTTCACCCCACCGGTTTGTCGTTTCCGTCGGTTC
>NZ_JAKRCW010000008.1 GCF_022346425.1 Pseudoglutamicibacter albus | reverse complement strand
GGGCTGGTATGGGGCCGGGGTTGAGCGAGTTTGTTGCGTCGATATCGGGCGCTCGCACCGCGAGCGTGTCCTTCTCCGGTTCAGGCCGCCCGGTTTGGCCGGTGGAGGGCTCAGCCTTGCTGTGTTCCGCCGTTACGTCGGGATCCTCGCTGTCAGATGATGCCGGCGTGTCGCTAGAGTCCGGGTCGCTAGGTAGGTCACCGCCGAGGCGTATCTCATCGGGGAGGTCTTCGGGTTGCATGCCCGGAGGCCTGGAGGTTTGGCCATCAAGCTCCGAGGCGTTGGGCTCATCTGAACGCGCAGTCATGTCGGCTAGACTACCTAAGTTTGGAGCGAATTACGGGAAAGACGAGAGTCTACTCGTTAGACTCTTAGTAGACGCGGCATCGCCCGCGATTGTGACTTGACCGAACTGCGGTGCTGTGCGCCGCGGCTGATACGAGGATGATTGACCTATAGTGCGCAAAATTATTAGCACGGCTGCCCTGGTGATAGGCGTGGTGTGCCTCATTATCGGTATCGGACACATGACCTGGTGGTCTCCGCAGGATCGCCTCAGCGCTGAGATCCCGGACGATACCCCGGATGCGCCGATCACCATGATTTCTTCAGAGATTCATTTGGCGCCGGATTCCAACCCAGAGGTCAAACTGGGGGAAGAAGGCAAGTTCACGGTCGCAGTCGCACGCCCCTGGGACATCCAGGAGTGGGCGGGGTCCTCTGCGATGAACGTGATCGAATCTGTGGACACCGGTTCGCGCACGTTCAAGGTCGAGCACAAGAAGGGCGATGCAAAGGCTCCTAATCCTCAGGGCTCTGACCTCTGGATTTCAGAGTCTGAGCAAGAAGGCCGGTGGGATGTGGCCTGGCCTGAGGAGATTCACGGTCCTGTCGCGCTGCTGGTCATTAAGGACGGGACTGAACCTGCGCCGAAGGATCTTGTGGTGACGTGGGATAACCCGGAGGCTGAGATGTCAGCCAAGTGGGCTAAAGCGACTCCGTGGTTTGTTGCCGCTGTCATCTTGTTTGGTCTTGCCCTGATTCTGGCGATGTCTCGTCCGAAACGGCGCGGTGGCCGTCGCGTTGCTGATTCTCCGCGCCGTGCCGCAGCGGCTCGTCGAGGAGAGGACGCTGACCGGCGGGCTAACCACACCGGCCGCGCCGCTGGCGCAGGTATCGGTGCCGGTGTCGGTGCTGGCGCCGCCGCTGGGCATCCAGACGGCCAGCCGGGGGCAGATGCTGGATACGACGGTGACTCCTTTGAAGGTGCCGGCGATACGGCTGAATACGAGTTGCCTAACTTTGGCGGTAGCGATCCATATGTTCCGCAGTCGGATGACACGATCGTTGCAAGCCGCAGGCACGGCGTGGTTGCTCCCGCTGATTCTGAGGAACATGACGGTAACGACCAGGACCGCCGCGACGACGATGACGACTATAACGGCGGCGGATCTGCCGCACCGGCTCACGGCGAACAATCATGGGGAGACGATGAGCGCAACTGGCAGGAGGGCGATGACGTGAACCCTGAAGAAGATCCACGATTCCGCTCTGTTGCTGAACCTGCTACAACTAAGAGCCTTGGCCAACGTGAGGGTCGGCGCTCTCGTGCCTGGAAGGGCCTGATTGCTGTGGGTGCGGCCCTCGGCCTTGCGCTCCCGTCTCAGGTCGCGTGGGCGGACACCTCGGCCGAGAAGTCTGAGGAGGCCACCGCTAAGGCTGAAGAAGAGGAAGCCTATTCGATCCTGGTCACAACCCAGCTAGAGCGCATCATGAGTGATGTCAGCGACGTTGCTGCTGAGGGCGATAAGAAGCGTGACGCGAAGAAGCTCGAATCACGTTTTGAGGCAGACGCTCTGAACCTGCGCCAGGATCTTTACAGCGCGTTGAAGAAGAAGGTCAAGCTCAACGACAATCTTGTTCCGCCGATTTCGAAGAAGGTTGTGACCGCCGCTGTTCCGGTAGACCGTGGCTTCCCTCGAACCGTCATGGCTGTGACCACGGGTAGCAACAAGGACCTGCCGGTCATTGTGACCCTCAAGCAGGCGAATGCCCGTTCTCAGTACAAGGTTGTGTCCGCAGTCCCGATGGTCGAGGGGGCAACGTTCCCGGGTATCGCTGTGGGGGACCCGGAGGTCCGCGCAGTTTCTGGGGGAGGTAAGAAGGGTGGCCCGATGTCACCTGAAGATGCCTTGAAACAGTTCTCTTCTGCACTGGGTGATGCGAAGTCCGGCGCTGCGAAGAAGTTCGCTAAGTCCCCGATGGTCGATCAGCTGCGTAAAGCAAACTCGGAGACCAAGAAGAGCTACGAGGGCGACGGCAAGGGTAAGTTCACGACCGATTACAAGGTCAACGCGAAGTCTGCTAACGCTTTGAAGATGCCGGATGGCAGTGTCATGGTCTCCGGTTTGGTCACCGAAACCATGAGGATGACCCCGGAGAAGGACGGCGGTAAGACGAAGCTCGCCGGCTTCATCCGCGAGTTTGTTGGCAAGGAAGAGACTGACAAGCCGGTCGAGGCTCGCCTCACGATTCCTGTGGTCATCAACATCAAGGACGGCAAACCAGCCGAGGTCGTTGGTATGTCGTATGTCCCTGTTGGTGTAGAGCTGAAGTAGCGACCGTGCGCCCCGAGGAACCCGCGGGGCGCGACTGAGAGGATGAGGCACGCAGTGTCGATGGATTCTTCATCATTTGATGCACAGCCTGGGCAGGCACACAACCCGAATGCGAGTGTGGGTGCTTCCGGAAGCCAAGTTGAGTTCGCCGCTCCAGCGTCCTCGGCAGGTGCTGTGGACTTATCATCGCTAGGCCAGCAAACTCCAGGCCAGGCTACTGAGGCATCGGACATGGAAGCCTCGCTGGGCCAGTGGGCCACGATGGTTACGGAAGAGTCGCTGCAGGAGTTCGCGCAGCTCAGCACGCGGGTCCCGGCGTTCTTGGTCGCGTATTCGGCGCGCTCTGAAGCCGCCGACTCCGTGGTCCGGGTTGTGGATGATGCGGTTGAGGCTCAGGCGGGTAAGTTCGTTCTGGGTGTTGTGGATGTCGATGAGCATCCGCGTGTGGCTCAGGCCTTGCAGATTCAGCAGGTGCCGATGCTGCTTGCGGTCTTAGGCGGCCGACCGATGCCGCTCTTCGCAGGCCCCGTTGATTCCGAACAGATGGCGGCAACACTTCAGGAGTTGCAGCAGGTTGCGGTTCAGCAGGGGATGGCTTCCACGGTCGCACCTATTAACACGGCTGGCGCCGAAGCGGCTGGTGGCCGGTTCGCTGAGGCTGATGCGCTGGTTGCGCAAGGGGAATATGATGCGGCGCGGGCTTTGTATGAGCGTGCCGTGGAGGAGAACCCGGCTGATGCGGAGGCTGAGGCCGGTGTGCATCGGGTTGATTTGTTGAAGCGGGTCTCTGGTTTCGATGCGCAGGAGGTCCGTGATGCTGCGGCTTCCAACCCGGATGATGTTCATGCCCAGATCGATGTCGCTGATCTTGACGTCGTGGGCGGGCACGTGGATGATGCCTTCTTACGTCTGATTCGTTTCATCGGAGCGCATCGCGGTGATGACCGTGAGACGGCACGGGTGCACTTGGTTGAGTTGTTCAGCGCGGTGGGGCAGAACGATCCACGCGTTGCCGCTGGTCGCCGCAAGCTGGCGATGAGCTTGTTCTAGTTGGACCGGTGAAGTAACCGGAGAAAATGTGTCAAGAGCCACACATTCTAGTGTGGCTCTTGATCTGCATTAAATCGCATGGTTCGATTTTTATATGACGCATATTGCAGGCGAACCTGCGCATAACCATGAACGTGGGGTGGGGCCTACGCATAAAGGTCATGAAACAACATCACATCAGACGCAAGGAAGTTATCAGATGCAAGGTTTAGCGGATCCGTCCTCGGCGGCGGTGAGTTTCCGTGGGCTAGGTAAGAGTTTCGGGGATAAGGTCGCGGTCTACCCGTTCGCCTTCGACGTTCCGCGTGGATCGTTCTATGGACTGGTGGGGCCTAACGGGGCAGGTAAGACCACAACGTTGTCCATGCTGACCGGCTTGCTACGCCCGGATACCGGACATGCCTATGTTCATGGAGTCGATGTGTGGAAGGAACCACTCGTAGCGAAGAAGAAGCTGGGCGTTCTGGCTGATGGTATGCGGCTTTTTGACCGGCTTTCGGGCCGTCAGTTGATCACATACACGGGACGTTTGCGTGGCATGGATGCCGAGGTGGTTAACGCGCGCGTTGAGGATCTCTTGCGGGTCATGGACCTACAAGACGCGGCTGATAAGCAGGTTGTGGATTATTCCGCGGGTATGCATAAGAAGATCGCGCTCGCGTGTGCGATGATTCAGGCGCCGCAGGTTTTGGTTTTGGATGAGCCTTTCGAGGCCGTGGATCCTGTTTCGAGTGCCAATATTCGCGACATCTTGAATAACTATGTTGAGCAGGGCGGTACGGTCCTGATTTCGAGCCACGTCATGGCGATGGTTGAGCGGATGTGCACGCACGTTGCGGTGATCGCGCAGGGGCAGCTCAAGGCTGCTGGGACGGTGCAGGACGTATGCGACGGTATGACCCTTGAAGACCGCTTTGTTGACTTGGTGGGTGGCCGCGGCGAGCAGGAAGGGTTGTCTTGGTTGCACAGCTGATCAAGCTGCGGTGGAGGTTGTTCGTTAACGGCCTGATCCGCAATAAATGGCAGCTCTTTGGCGTAATCCTGGGCGGGCTGTACATGGGGTTCCTGCTGGTGATCGGTGCGTTGGCGTTGGCGGCGATGACCCCGGAAGATGCGCCTTTTGCTCAGATGATCGTGGTGACGCTGAGCGCACTGGTAGTGCTGGGTTGGACTGTTGTGCCCGCGTTCTTCACGGGCATGGATGGGGCGATGGAGCCGCAACGCTTTGCGTTGTTCCCCATCAGCGCCGGAAGGCTCGCTCCAGGGTTGTTACTCGCCGGTTTCATCGGAGTACCTGGCGTGGCAACGCTGATCTTCATGCTGATCGCTGCCTTCTCTTTTAAGTTCAACGCTGACTTGCTCGCGTGGGCGATTGTTGCCGGTCTGCTCTCAGCGTTGGCGGCGCAGCTTTTTGGGCGTACGTTCATGACGTGGTTTAGCACGGTGGGTGTCAAGCGTGGTGTGCGTGAATTAGGGACTGTGGTCTTGTTCCTCCCGGTCATGTTCATGGGGCCGATGATGGCCACGTTGGGTCCGGAGACGGATCATCACCTGATCGTGAACGTTCTAAACACGCTAGCTACCGTGAGCTCATATTCACCGTTCGGTGCGTTCTTTGGCGCTGTGTGGGCCTTTGCATCGGGGAACATGGTCCACGGCGTGATCAGTAGCGCGATCGGTTTTGTGAGCATTGTGGTGTGCTGGGTTCTCTATGTTCGCATCGTCAAGAAGGCCGCGGTGTCTCCTCCGCATACGGCCGCATCGAAAGACGTGAAGGGGCTGGGCTGGATCGGGCGCATGCCGGCAACTCCGTGGGGTGCGATCGCCGGCCGCGCGCTGATCTATTGGCTTAAGGACGCCCGCTATTCGGCCTCCTTGATCATGGTGCCGGTCCTCATCGTGGTGATCGGCATATTCATGCCACTGTTCCAACCGGACGCTGCTTTCGGTGGCCACCTCGCCGGCATTATGGTTGGCGCGCTCATGGGGTTCAGTATTTCTGCCGATATTTCTTATGACTCAACGGCGTTCCATACACATGTTCTCACCGGGGTGCGTGGCTGGCAGGACCGGCTGGGCCGTGTAGTTGCGGTGCTACCGCTCTCATTCGTAGCAGTCGGACTATCCGCGGTGGTTCCGTTGCTGATTCTGGACCGCGTCGAGATGATTCCTGATTCGCTACTGGCTTCGCTGGCAGCACTCGGTGTTTCATTGGGGCTGTCTGCGCTGGTATCGGCACGCTGGATTTATGCTGTTCCACAGCCCGGGGACTCCCCGTTCCAAACGCCACAGGGTGCCGGTATGCGGATGTTCATTACCCAGACCCTCTACCTCGTCGCCGTAGCCATTCTGCTCGCGCCTACCATGGTCTTCTACCTCATGGCGTGGAACGAGGCACGCGTGGTTCCGTTCGCAGTAACCGCCGCGTTCGACATCGTGTGGGGTCTGGTGATCTGTGTAGTAGGTATCTGGCTAGGCGGGAAGTGGTATGACCGTTCGACGCCTGAGCTAATGCAGACCGTTATCCGCCACGCGTGATCAATCATCTTTCCTCGTGTGCGCTCGGGCCGGGGCGGCATAGAATGGGTGGCATGAGTTCTCTCAACGATCCGTATGCCAACGATCCTGCCTCGCCTGACATTGCCTCACCTGGCGGTACTGCTGTGATGGACCGGCAGCTGCAAGAGCAGTTGTCGGAACCAGGGGACCATGAACGTTTTGCGCACTACGTGCAGAAAGACAAAATCATGGAGTCCGCTCTCACGGGTGAACCGGTGATCGCTTTGTGCGGCAAGGTTTGGGTTCCAGGCCGTGACCCGCAGAAGTTCCCGGTGTGCCCGGACTGCAAGGAAGTCTATGATTCGATGATGGGCGACTAAGCTAGCCCAGCGTCTGCGCCGGTTGACCCAGCGGTTCACTGTCGCGCTGTTTCCAAGCCGTGTTTGTTGCACGCGATGCTTGTTTTGTTGCGCCCGTTTCCGCATAGAAACCGGTGCTCTGTTTCTGTTGGTTGAAGAATGATTGTGGAGTGATGCCTTTATGTCCGATGCCCTGTTTTCCGTGGGCGAGGACATGCCACCGGCGTATCCGGAACGAGCCGCGTGGGGCACGGCTCCTAAGCTGCGGCAGTGGCAGGCGGAGGCTCTCGAAGCGTTCTTCAACAGCCCAGAGAAGGACTTCCTTGCAGTTGCAACCCCAGGCGCAGGTAAAACAACGTTCGCGTTGCGTGTAGCCAAGACCCTGGTTGAGCGCGGCACCATCAACCGCATCACTGTTGTAGCGCCGACCGAGCACCTGAAGACGCAGTGGGCTGACGCCGCCGCCCGCATCGGGCTCTCCATTGACCCGAACTTCAAGAACTCCGATGGCCGCCACGGCCGTGGCTTCATCGGCGTTGCGGTGACATACGCGCAGGTTGCGAACAAGCCGCTGTTGCATCGAGCACGCACTGAGGCCGGGAAGACGCTCGTGATCCTCGATGAGGTCCACCACGCAGGCGACGCGTTGAGCTGGGGCGACGGTATCCGGGAGGCTTTCGAACCTGCGGTGCGCAGGCTATCGCTTACGGGTACGCCGTTCCGTTCGGATACGGCGCAGATCCCGTTCGTTGAGTATGTAGAAGACGAAGAGGGCATCCGCCGTTCGAAAGCCGACTACACCTACGGTTATGGTGAGGCGCTCAAGGACCACGTTGTTCGCCCTGTCATGTTTATGGCCTATTCCGGTTCGATGCGGTGGCGCACCTCAACAGGTGAAGAGATGGAAGCCCAGCTGGGGGAGGCCGCGACCAAAGACATCACACAGTCAGCATGGCGTACCGCTTTGAACCCTGAGGGTGAGTGGATCCCGAAGGTTCTTCGCGCAGCGGATCAGCGTTTGACTGAGGTGCGTCGAAGCGTTCCGGATGCCGGCGGATTGGTGATCGCAACCGACCAAGATAGCGCGCGTGCGTATGCGGCGATCCTGGATCGCATCACAGGCGAGAAGACCACGGTTGTGCTCTCCGATGATGCCGGGGCCTCGCAACACATCGAGGACTTCACAGAGAACACGAAACGGTGGATGGTCGCCGTGCGCATGGTGTCTGAGGGTGTTGACGTGCCGCGTTTGGCAGTCGGCGTTTATGCGACCTCTACGTCCACGCCACTGTTCTTTGCTCAGGCGATCGGGCGTTTTGTGCGCTCCCGCAAGCGCGGCGAGGTCGCGAGCGTCTTCTTGCCCTCGGTGCCTGTTTTGACGCATCTTGCCAACGAGATGGAGGTAGAGCGCGATCACGCACTGGACCGGCCAAGTAGCGGTGAAGACCAGACGATGCAGGAAGTCGAGGCGGAACTGGCTCAAGCCAACCGTGAAGAGCGCGCATCAAGTGAGCTCACTCATGGCACCTTCCAGGCCCTTGAATCGGATGCGAGCTTCGACCGTGTTCTCTACGACGGCGGTGAGTTCGGGCTAGGCGCGGGCGTGGGTTCCGAAGAGGAACTTGATTTCCTTGGCATCCCGGGCCTACTGGATGCCGAACAAGTCGGTGAGCTGTTGCGTCAGCGGCAGGCCAAACACCTGAGCAAGCGAAAGACCACGGCACAGCGACAAACGCCGGGGCAAGAAACACAGGGAGTCGTGGATCACCGCCAGCTCATGGATTTGCGTACCCAACTCGCTAAGTCTGTTGCGGCGTATGCGAATAAGACGGGTATTCCACACGGTCAGATCCACAACAAGCTACGCGCCATTAGTGGTGGCCCGCCGGTGGCGCAGGCTTCCGAAAAGCAGTTACGTAACCGCATCTCGACGCTACAGAAATGGTTTGTCGGCCAAAAATAAGGGCCGAAAATAAACGCCGTGGACGGCGCCTAACCGTGGACGGCGCCTAACAACAGCGGCGGCGTCCAGAACAAATATGCCATCTATGCCCTGGGCGCCGCCGGTTGTGTGTGCTTCGTTTCTGTGATCTTAGTCCTCGATCAGCGTTGGGATCACGGGTTCGCCCCGCATCAGCTGGCGTGCCCGCCCCGGCATTTCTTCGATCGAGGATTTACGCCGCTCGATCGCTGCCTCGACACCAGCAGCGCCGGTCAAACCGTCCTGGATTTCGCCGTTCACCACGAGTGGGATCTGCAGCGGGCGGTCGCTATCGGTGGCCCCGGAAGGAACCCGGTTCACACCGATCAGCTCAGCGGTTGCGCGGCCGCGTTCATTGATCTGGCGGTACGCATACTTCTTACCACCCACCGATTTCTTACCGGATGCCGATTTCGCGACCGGAACCCACTGGCCGTCATTGCCCTGACGCGCAACCAGCTTGTACACCATGGAGGCGGTCGGTGCACCCGAGCCGGTCACGAGCTGGGTTCCGACCCCGTAACCATCCACTGGGGCAGAACGCAGCGCTGCGATCGCGTACTCGTTGAGGTCCGAGGTCACGATGATCTTGGTATTCGGGTTGCCGAGATCATCGAGAAGCTCCCGCACCCACACCGCCTGGGACAGCAAATCACCTGAGTCCAAGCGCACACCACCAAGCTGGGGCCCTGCTACTTCAACGGCGGTGCGCACGGCCTGCTCCACATCGTAGGTATCCACGAGCAGGGTCGTGTCAACACCCATCGAATCAATCTGGGCTTTGAACGCCTCACGCTCAGAATCGTGCAGCAGGGTGAAGGAATGCGCGGCCGTGCCCGCGGTTGTGAGACCGTAGCGGCGGCCCGCTTCAAGGTTGGAGGTGCTAGCAAAGCCTGCGATGGCGGCCGCGCGTGCCGCCGCGATCGCGGACTCTTCGTTGGCCCGCCGCGATCCCATCTCAATGCATGGCCGTCCGCCCGCTACAGCGATCATGCGGGACGCCGCTGAGGCGACCGCGGTGTCATAGTTGAGCACTGAGAGCAGATAGGTTTCCAGGATCACCGCTTCAGCGAACGTGGCCTCGACCTGCATGATCGGGGAGTTCGGGAAATAGATCTCACCTTCGGCGTAGCCGGTGATATTGCCGGAGAAACGGAAATCGGCGAGCCAGTTGAGCATCGCATCGCCAACCACTTTGTTATCCGAGAGGTAATCGAGGTCTTCGGTGGTGAAACGGAAGCTTTCAAGCCCCTCAAGGAACCGTCCGGTACCGGCCAAAAGGCCGTAGCGGCGTCCCTCCGGGAGACGGCGTGCGAAAACTTCAAAAACACTCTTACGGTTTGCTGTACCGGAGGCCATCGCGGCCTCGATCATGGTCAGCTCGTAGCGGTCGGTCATCAGTGACGTGCTCGTTGACATGTCCCCAGCCTAATATGTCAAGCCCTCTGAGGTGGCACTCGGGTCCCACCACTACAATGTGTCGTATGGTTGCCGCAACCTCTGTGAGTTATCAAGTGGAGAAGGACAACGCGTTCGCACCCGCTGCCTCGCGCCCTTTCGAGCTTGTTGTGTGGGATGACCCGGTCAATTTGATGTCCTATGTTTCCTACGTGTTCCGCACGTACTTCGGCTATTCGGATTCGGTTGCACAGAAACTCATGCTTGAAGTGCACCATTCGGGCAAGGCCGTGGTGGCTCGCGGGCCGCGGGAAAAGATCGAAGCCGATGTTGAAGCCATGCACGGTTTCGGTTTGCAGGCCACGATGCGCGGAGGCGACGCCTGATGGCACGTCCTTTCAGAGCTACACGAAAAGGCTATTCAACTGAACTTGACTACGCAGAGGCCCAGCTGTTGGTGATGCTGGCTCGCGACATCGACCAGTTGCTTGCCGGGCGTGAAGCCGAACACGTCGATGCGGGTCTGAAGGCCGTATCGGGCACAACGGGCGCCGCTTCAAGGACAGCCTCAGACTCCGTAGAAGAACCAACAGTTACAGCAGCCGACGGGGCAGACCGCTGGTGGGAAGAACTGGGGCTCAGTAACGACATAGCGGACGCGGGGGCCTCGCTGCTAGGCAGGTCGGCTACGTTGGATGACCCTCAGGACCCAGCGCTTTTGGCTATCTTGCCGCGTTCGATCCATACCGATGACGCGGTGGGCGCCCTTGACGGTGCGGATGCAGCGATGCGTGCACGCACCGAGCCGGGGCTCATCGCTCGTCAAAGGGAAGGCTTGAAGTGGCTTGCGCGTGCTGTGATGAAAGACCCATTTTTGATTCCGCATGAGAAAGCGGGGCAGGTGGCCTCGACACTCAACGTCATGCGGCTTGTATTGGCAGCCCGCCTGGGCATCGAGGATCAACAGGACGCCGATCGCGTGCAGGAAGCCATGGAACAAGGAGTGTCCGATGACCCGGACCAAGGCATGGTTATGCTTTACGGCTTCACCTCGTGGCTGCAAGACTCACTCATGCATGCGTTGTTGCGTGGAAAGGCTTAGCCTAGATACGCATCAAGCACCTCATTTTCTATGTGCATAACGGAGACCATGAAACCGGCATTGAACTCTGCCTTAGCAGATAGCGCCCGAGCGGATAGCGCCTCAGCAGAAAACGCCTCAGTGGAAGGCAGCGTCGCAACAGAAAACAACGCCGCGGCTACGGTGACTCGTGCGTTGCGTGGAGAAGCTTCAGCGAGTGATCCCACGTTGGCGCCGATCGGCGTGTTCGATTCCGGGGTTGGCGGGCTCACGGTGGCTCGCGCGATCATCGATCAGCTTCCACAGGAGTCCATCCTCTATGTGGGGGATACCGGGCGCGGCCCGTATGGGCCGTTGCAGCTTGCGCAGGTGCGCGCGAATGCGCTCGACATCATGGACCAGCTGGTCGAGGCCGGTGTCAAGCTTTTGGTGATCGCATGCAACACAGCCTCGGCCGCTGTTTTGCACGATGCACGCGAGCGTTACACGGTGGGTTACGGCATCCCGGTGGTTGAAGTGATCAAGCCGGCCGTGCGTGCGGCGGTGCGTGCAACCCGTACGGGCCGCATCGGTGTGATTGGTACGCAAGCCACGGTACGCTCACGAGCCTATGAGGATGCGTTCGCGGCCGCCCCGCATATTGAGGTGCGTGCGGCTGCGTGCCCTCGTTTTGTGGAGTTCGTTGAACGCGGCGAAACCTCAGGCGAGGAACTATTGGATGTTGCCCAGAGCTATCTGCAGCCGCTCAAAGAATATGGCGTGGATTCGCTCGTGCTGGGGTGCACGCACTACCCGTTGCTCACGGGCGTGATCTCTTACGTCATGGGGGAGGACGTGAGCCTGGTGTCCTCAGCGGACGAGACCGCGAAAGACGTGTTCCGTTCCCTCACTGAGGCGGGCCTCATCGCCCCACCCGAGGCGAGCGCGCGCCACATGTTCATGGCTACCGGTGACACCGAGCATTTCTCGGTCATGGCTCAACGATTCCTCGGACCCGAGGTGACGGGTGTAACCCACATGATCCCGCGATATCCCGACAACACTTAATCGGAGCTCATGACATGAAACTGACGATCATCGGCTCCACGGGATCATTCCCAGGCCCCGGCTCGCCTGCATCGTGCTATCTGCTGACCGCACACGACGGAACCCGCCCGTGGCGCGTGCTATTGGATTTCGGGTCCGGATCCCTTGGCGTACTGCAACGCTACATGGATCTCAAAGACATCGACGCGGTCCTGATATCCCATCTGCATCCAGACCACTGCATGGATCTGTGCGGGTTACACGTTGCAGTGCACTGGGACCCAGAAGGCTGGGGCAGGGACCGCGTGCGGGTCTATGGCCCAGCCGATACCGCAGACCGCATGGCAGATGCCTACGGCCTACCGCGCGATCCGGGTATGCGTGAAGACTTCGACTTCCGGGATTGGGTTGCATACGAAGCCGTCACGATAGGGCCGCTGACCGTAACACCGTATCCGGTGGTCCATCCCGTCGATGAGGCCTATGCGTTCCGCATTGAAGGACACGAGATCCTCGAAGGCCGGCAAATCCACTCCGTATTGACCTATTCAGGAGACACGGACGAATGCCCCGAACTCGTCGAAGCCGCCCGTGATGCCGACCTCTTCTTGTGTGAGGCCGCATTCCAAGAAGGACGCGACGACCACATCAAGGGAGTCCACCTGACCGGAAAGCGGGCCGGCGAGGCAGCGAAAGCAGCCGGAGTCCAGCGGCTCCTGCTCACCCACATCCCCGTCTGGACCGACCACACCACCGTATTAGAAGAAGCCCGCGCCGAATACAGTGGCGAACTCGCGGTGGCCGTCTCAGGGGTAACCTACGGCGTACGTTCAGGCGAACGCATCGGCGACCCACGCACTGCAACCATGTCCCGCGTCCCAGAATCCCTAGCACGCGCGCTCCAAGAGGCCGGCGTGCGGCACCGGCCCATCCCAGGCCACCGCGGAACCCGCGAAAACCCCGTCCAACCGGGGCCGCACGATCCATCGCCATAAAATCCACCGCCATAAATGCAGGCGACCCTTGCCGCACCAGCACATAACAAGCCGATTACAAAACACCGTGAACCCACCAAAGAACGGATACGATGACCGCATGGGCATAACTAACACACGCGCCGATGGTCGCCGAGCAGACCAGCTGCGTCCCGTCACCATCACCCGGGCATGGTCAAAAAACGCTGAAGGATCAGCTCTCATCGAATTCGGTAATACCCGGGTTCTGTGCACCGCTTCCTTCACCGAGGGCGTACCCCGCTGGCTCAAAGGAGAAGGGCGCGGCTGGGTTACCGCTGAATACGCGATGTTGCCGCGGGCAACCAACACCCGCAATCAGCGTGAATCCGTCAAAGGGAAAATCGGGGGCCGAACCCACGAAATTTCCCGGCTCATCGGCCGATCCCTTCGCTCCGTGATAGACACCAAACAGCTCGGTGAAAACACCATCGTGCTCGATTGCGATGTACTTCAAGCCGACGGCGGCACCCGCACCGCCGCCATCACCGGCGCATTCGTCGCACTCGCCGACGCAGTCGAATGGGCACGCCAAGAAGGCCTAGTTGATCAGGACGCGCAGGTGCTGACCGATACCGTCGCGGCAGTCTCGGTGGGCATCATCGACGGAACCCCTGTTCTGGATTTGCCGTACGTTGAGGACGTCCGCGCGGAGACGGACATGAACGTTGTGGTCCGCGGCTCGGGCGATTTCGTTGAGGTACAAGGTACTGCCGAGGGTGCGCCATTCAACTGTTCAGAGCTCGATGCACTGCTGGATTTGGCAGTGACGGGAGCGGCAGAACTAGCCGCAATGCAATGCGAAACACTGGGATGGCAACGATGAACGCAAACCCTACCGAAACTGTGAACCCCAACGAGGAAACAGCCCCGCGGATCGTGCTGGCATCCCATAATCAGGGAAAGCTAGCGGAGCTACGCGAACTGTTGCGCGGCAAGGTCGAAGGCCTCGATGTAGACACCCAGCTCATTGATGCGGCAACCGCGGGCGCTGCCGATGTGGTCGAAAGTGACGTGACTTTCGAAGGCAACGCGCTGCTCAAGGCCCGCACCGTGGCCCGAGAGACCGGGCTGATCGCGATCGCCGACGACTCCGGCCTGGCCGTAGACGTCATGGGTGGATCCCCAGGTTTCCTCTCTGCACGCTGGGCAGGGGTGCACGGCGACGATGAAGCTAATAACCGCTTGTTGCTAGCGCAGATGGCCGACATCACCGACCCGATACAGCGGCGCGCTTACTTCGTGTGTGCTGCCGCAGTGGCAAGCCCCGACGGCTACGAAGTCGTGGAACGCGGGGAGCTCGAAGGAACCCTCTTGACCGAGCCGCAAGGTGAGGGCGGCTTCGGATACGACCCCATCGTGCAACCGCTGGGCTCCAGCAAGTCACTCGCCGAACACACCCCAGAGCAGAAGAACAGCATCAGCCACCGCAAGAAAGCAATAGAGGCGCTCTTGCCTTCGATTATCGCTGCCTGCTCTAACAGCTAACGGAAAATAGCTGACGGAAAACAGCGGCGGGCGGATTGCGTTGATACGCAATCCGCCCGCCGTTTAGTTTCTCGGTTGTTTAGTTTTTCGTTTGATGAGTTTCTTCTACCGCTTCCCGTGGGGCGGCTGGCTTGTTCTTTTTCGAGTTGATGCGGTGACGCACGGCCTCGAAGATGATCGGGGTGATGGAGAGCAAAACGATCGCGATGAAGATGATGTCGATGTTCTTGCCGACCCATTCGAAACGGCCCAGCCACGCACCTAGCAGGGTCACGCCGCCGCCC
This sequence comes from Pseudoglutamicibacter albus, assembly GCF_022346425.1. Lineage (GTDB taxonomy): Bacteria > Actinomycetota > Actinomycetes > Actinomycetales > Micrococcaceae > Pseudoglutamicibacter > Pseudoglutamicibacter albus. Next base: position 89,991 of record NZ_JAKRCW010000008.1, on the reverse strand, counting down.
CACAAGACGGCGCCGATCACGTTGTAGAGGAAGAACTTGGCTTTGTTCATGCCGGCAACACCGATGATCACCGGAACGAAGGTGCGAACAATCGGGACGAAACGCGCCAGAATCAGGGCTTTGCCGCCGTGGCGTTCAAAGAAGTCGTGCGCCTTGACCACGTGCTCGCGTTTGAAGACCTTGGAATCGTCGCGGCTGTAGAGGGCTGGGCCGGTTTTCTCGCCGATATAGAAACCGAGTTGGTTACCCACGATCGCGGCGATGATGATCGCGGGGATCGCAACCCATAGTGGGGTTTCGATCGCCCCGGTTGCCATCAGCATGCCCGCGGTGAACAGCATGGAGTCACCCGGTAGGAAGAAACCTAGCAATAAACCGGTCTCAGCGAAGATGATGCCGACGACCAGCGCGATGACCCACGGACCTAACCCTGAATCACGCAAGAAAACGTCAGGGTTCAACCAGTCAGGTAGGAACGCGGCACCGACATTAACGACGTTGGTCACGGCCTCAGGCGAGACTAAACCAGTGAATAGATTGCTCAGCATGAGAAGAATTCTACGTGGCTATCCGTGATGAGCCGCATCGGGGCTTATATGATCCGCATCGGGGTAGAATAAGCTCACGTGGCTGTGGATTTTGTAGCAATTGACTTTGAGACCGCTAACGGTTTTCGTGGTTCTGCGTGCGCCGTGGGGCTCGTGAGAGTCCGTGATGGGGCAGTGGTCGATACCTATGCGTCGTTGCTACAGCCGCCTGCGGGTTTCGATCATTTTGATCCCCGCAACGTCTCGATCCACGGGATCCATCCCGAGCAGGTTGAAACGGCGCCGCGTTTTGCAGACGCCTATCCTGAGATTGCCGAGTTCATCGGCGGTGACCTTGTCCTGGCGCATAATGCGGCTTTCGATATCGGCGTGATCCGTGCCGGTCTGCAGGCGTGTGGTGTTGGTGCGCAGAAGTTGGTGTATGCCTGCACGGTCCAGTTGGCCCGTAAGGTCTATGACTTGATGTCTTATTCCTTGCCTTTTGCAGCACATGCTGCGGGCTTCGACTTGACCTCACATCACGATGCGTTGGCGGATGCGCGCGCGTGCGCGGCCATCGGGGTCGATGCGGCCCGCAGGCTCGGTGCCAGCACGATGACCGAGGCTGTGGAACAGGCTGGCTTGCAGGTCTCGACGATGGCGAGCTTCAAGCCGGGGGACCCTGAGTGCAAAGCGCTGCGTGACGCGCGCGGATGGCGGGTTGCCGGGCACGCTGTTCCGCAACAGCTGGATGCTCCGTGGCCGGTTGAAGGCCCTAACCCTGAACCGAATCACGACGCAGACCCTGCGAATCCGCTCTTCGGTCAACGCGTGGTGTTTACTGGCGAGCTCGGTATTCCCCGTAACGAGGCGAAAGAGCGCGCCGCCGCGGTGGGCGCTCAAACAGCTGACAGGGTGTCTACCACCACGAGCGTTTTGGTTGTTGGCGACGGTTTCGTTGCCGAAGACCTCACATCAGGCCGCATGACGCGCAAGGCACGCCATGCATTGGCGCGCCGCGACATGGGGCAAGACATTTCAGTGATGTCCGAGGCGGAGTTCCTCCAAGCCGTTGGCGGCCACTGGCCTTTGGGTGTTTGATACCAGCCAGTGAACACGCTGCGCTAGCCAGGCCCAGCGCAGGCTCAGAACATGAGTTCTGCGAGCTTCTTCGAGTATTCCTCGATGAGCGGGTAGTGGTGGCGGGTGCCTGACTTGCCGGTCACGGCGGCGATGAGAGCGGCGGCGAACATGCCGGCCTGGAGGTAGCCTTCATCGGCGAGCGCGGTCCCTACGTCGGTAGCGTGGGCTTCACTTGCATCTGTACCTAACGCGTTGAGGGCTACACCGGCAGCCAAGGTGAGGTTCGAGCGCGCAACACCGTCGTTGTTGTGGTCTGCCCGTTGGGCATGGTGGTCTAGCTGTTGGGCGCTGCGGTCTGGTTGCTGGGTGTGTTCGCCAACTTCGGCGGCGCGCTCGAGTGCCTGGATGAACGAGTTTTCTCCGGCGTCTTGGGGCATCTGGTGGGTGGCGCGGACGATCAGTTCCGCGGCATCCGCGCACGCGGCGTGGGCCTGTGGGGAGCCGTGGGAGAGGGCTGCGGCGGCTGTTGCGAAGGAACGGGTCTGCTCGATGGGCAGATAAGGGACCACTCCGAGTGCAATGGCGCGTGCCAGGACGCCGGGACCGTCTGTTGCGGCGAGCTCGGGAACGCTTGCGGCGGGACGGTTAAACGGGCGATGCGGAAGACTCATCTCGGGGGAGCGCAACCCAACGATGTTCTGCGGGTCCCCGCCTTCCTGGACGCCGAGCGCGAGCATGTGGTCCGTGAACGGGCGCGCCGGAGGGACCGGAGCGCCATCCGGTAGTTCACGGTCAACTGCGCGGATCCAACGCAGTGCACCGAGCCAGATGCATGCCGGCTCATCGGATGCCACCCCGTCGTGGGCCCATTCGAGGGCTTCCATGAGGCCGTCTCCGATCGAGAGCATCAGCATCGTTTCGGGTCCGAGTTGATGGACCTCGGTGGTGTCGGTGCGTTCAACCTCTGCCGCGGCACTGAGCACAGCGTAGACGAGCCCGGCGTATCCTGCAGGGTCGGATGGGCGAGGTGTTGGTGCGGAGTCTGCGGGAGAATTGCTCATGCCTCCAGCCTAGCGGTGTTCGTCATCAAAATCTCAGGGGTGCTGGGTAGGGTGAAGCCATGAAGTTCCTGCACACATCGGACTGGCATTTGGGCCGTAATTTTCACGGTGAGTCCCTCGAATCGGCTCAACGTAAGGCGTTGGGTGATGTGGTCGATGCCGCCCGTGAGAACGCGGTCGATGCGGTCTTGATCGCCGGTGATGTGTATGACCGCACGGTCCCGCCTGAACGAGCGGTCACGATGTTTGAAGACACACTTGAAGAACTCGTGTGCCTGGGTATCAGCGTGGTGGTGACGAGCGGGAATCATGACTCGGCGCGCAGGATGTCTTTCGGTAGCCGCTTCATGTCCGCTGCTGGCGTGCACTTCCGCACGAACCTGGAGGGCAGCATCGTCCCTATCCGCTTCACGCAACGCAGTGGCAACGGCGGAGGGGTCACTGTTAGCAGCGAGGCCGAGAGAGGGGTTCATGGTGCAGGCGGCGAGGTGGTTCAGCACGTTGATGTGTATGGGCTTCCGTACCTCGAACCGCGGGTTGTCGCAGCGCAATTGGGGGTTGAGAAACTCACTCATCACGATGTGGTTGCCGCCGCGGTAGCGAGAATCCGCGAGGTTGCCCAGCAACGCGAAAGCCAAGCCGGGGAAGTTCCGGTCAGGACGGTCATCATGGCGCACCTCTTCGCGGCCGGCGGCATGCCCACCGATTCGGAAGCAGTATTGTCTGTGGGGCAACTGGATCAGGTTTCAGCCGGGCTTTTCGCTTGGAGTGACTACACGGCCTTGGGGCATCTGCACGGTCCGCAAAGCCCCCTACCGAACGTGAAATATAGTGGCTCGCCGCTGCCCTATTCCTTCTCTGAAGCGCATCAAGAAAAAGGCGGGTGGATCGTGGAGATCAACCCGGGTGAGGATGTGAGCGCATCCTGGGTTGCGTGGCCGCCAGCGGTGCCGCTCGCGATCCTTAGAGGACCTATCGAGGAGCTTCTCACCAAAGAAGAACACGCCTGGGCCGAGCAAGCGTATTGTCAGATCACGCTCACAGATGATCAGCGCCCAGAGCGCCCCATGGAACGGCTGCGGGAACGTTTCCCTAAGACCTTGGTGCTCCATCACGAAAACCGTGCAACCTCCCGCGGTGCTGAAACCTACCGGGCACGGATGAAAAAGGCGGAGAATCCGCAACAGGTCGCCGAAGGGTTCCTGGAATTCGTGCGCGAGCGCAGCCCGAATGAAGAAGAGACGAAACTCATCGAAGAACTCATCGAGCAGGCACGTGTTGAACAAGCAGGTGCCCAACAATTAGGCGTTGGGCAGAGGCAGGTAGATGGGCGGAGACAGGTAGATGGGCAGAGACAGGTAGAACAGTCCCACAGCGGGGCGGACGCGCAGAAGGGCCGGGCATGAAACTCCACACCCTCACGATGACTGCCTTCGGCCCGTACGCCGGAACCGAAACCATCGACTTCGATGCGCTCTCCGGAACCGGCCTGTTCTTGCTGCAAGGGGACACCGGGGCCGGGAAAACCACCATTCTCGACGCCGTGTGCTTCGCCCTCTACGGGAAGCTTCCCGGCGCCAGAAGCGAACTGGGAACCAACCCGCCCGTCAGAAGCAGCTACGCTCCCGCATCCCTCGCCGCTTCCGTAGAACTCGAATTCTCAATTGATGCGCAACGCTATCGAGTCAAACGTTCCCCGGCATGGAACCGACCGAAGAAACGCGGCACTGGAACCACCGCAGAGAACGCGAAAGCCTACGTCGAAGAGCTGGTGGATGGCCACTGGGTCAGCCGCGGCGCCAAACCTGCTGACGTCAACGTCTTCCTTGACGGCGCACAAGGCCTCTTAGGCCTCACCCTCGACCAATTCACTCGCGTGGCACTGCTACCACAAGGGGAGTTCGCCCAGTTCCTCAAAAGCAGCACGAATGAACGCGACGCACTGCTCTCAACCCTGTTCGATGTGTCCCTCTACGAGAACCTGCAGAAAACCGCGAACGAACATTCCAAACATCTCGAAGCCCAAACCCGGGACACTCAAGAAGCCTATGAACGCTGCATCGAAGACCTTGAAGAGCTCGCCGTGCGCTTTTGTCTTGAACCAGCGGATCTGGAAGGCGCAAGCGATGATCTCGGGTGGGCTGAAGGCCTGACCGAGGCGGCATCGCAGCTCATCCAGCGGCGCAGCGAGGCTCGCCAAACGGCAACACAGCACTACGGGGATGCGAAAGATAAGCTCGCCCGCCTGGAATCTGTGGCGCGGGACGCCCGTGAATATGAAAACTACCGGCAGGCCCGCGCCGAACTAGAGGCCGGAGAGGGAGAGGCCGAGCAGAAACGGCAGGTCTTAGCACTCCATGAGCGCGCACGTGAAGCCCAGCGCTTCATGGAAGCAGAAGCGAACGCGGCCAGCACGGTTGCGAAACTCAGCGACGCATTCGAACAAGCTCGCTTGGAACTACCTCGTACGCTTCCGGTGGACCAACCCGAACACGCCTACCCATACCGGGAACTGACCCGAGGCAATGATGCATCTGAAACTCATGCCGCGGGCCTCGCGCTCTCACAACCTGTGCACGAGTTCACCGCGTGGGAAGAGGCCATTGCTCAAGCGCGCACACGGCAGCGGGAACTCATCACAAGCCAGGAGGCGTGCAAAGCATCTGCGGCTACACTTCACCGCGCCCAGGCCGAGAGTGAAAAGCGTCAAGCCCACGTTGAGCAGGCAAACGAGACCCTCACACAAGCAGACACCAGCTATGAGCGGGCACTCGAACAAGCTCAAGCGTGCCAGAAGCCGGAACAAGGCGCGTCCCAGCTGGAAGAACGTCTCCACAAGCTCACCGAGCAAGCACAAGCGGCCCGGGCTGTCGAAGACGCCGAGGCAGCCCACAAGGCGGCGCGTGAACGCAGCGAAGAAACCCAAACCTCACTCGATGCTGCCCGGCAACACGAACATGACCTCTACTCCCAGCGTGAGGCGTACCTCGTGGCGAGCCTTGCCCAAGATCTCACACCAGGTGAGCCGTGTAGCGTGTGCGGCGCGACCGAGCATCCCTCCCCAGCCACCCACGCACAGACCGCGGCCGGTGAATCGGAGACCACCGGCTCGGATCCAACCACACCCATCCCAACGGTCACCGAACACGACATCGAAGAAGCCCAGCAGGCCAGAAAGCGTGCCGAGCGTGAGAACAGCGCGGCACAAGACCACGCGCGTGACAGCTACGAGGCGCTGAGTGCGGCCCGAACCCAAGCCGGTGGCCTGAGCCTGAAGCAGGCCCAAGAATCCATCGCGGAGCTGGCGAACAAACTGGAATCGGTGCGTGAGCAAGAAGACGCATTCGAGCGGGCAGAGACCGCCGTCACTTCAGCTGAAAAAGCCGTTGACGAAGCTCGCAGCCGACTCAAACACGCCCACACCGAAGCCGCCGCGAGCCGGCAAACCCTCGAAGAAGCAAGCCAAGAGGATGAGCGGCGTCGCCACAAACAGCTCGCACTACAAGGGGAGTGGGAGAGCATCGAGGTCCTGAACGCGGCACTCACAAGCTTCACTGACACCATGCGGCGCTGCATCGACCTACATGCCCGTGCAACAGATGCACAAGAGCAGATGAATGAAGCACGCACAAAGGCTGAAACGTACCTCACCCATCACAAACTCACCCGCACAGAAGCAGAGAGGAACCTCCTCGAAGATGAGGAAGCAGCGCTGCTGAAGAAAGACATCAAAGCCCGTGCCGAGCTTGAAGCACGGTCAGAGGCGCTTGGTTCGCTCGAGTCCGTTCAGCGCGCAATCCAACGCATCGAAGACGGCGCGAGCACCCCAACGGAAGAACAGCTGACCGAACAGCGCGGGCGAGTCCAGCAAGCGGCGGAACGTAAAGATGAAGCGCTCGCCGCCCACATTGAAGCTCGGCATGTCAGCGAATCGATCGATCAGGCTTGCGCAGAACTACGCGATGTAGATTCCCGGCGCGGCGAGCTCGGGGCGCAAGCGCAACGGGCCAAAGCTATAGCGGCGGCCCTCAACGGGACCGGTGGCGAGAACCTCAAGTCCATGAGCATCCGCGCCTATGTTCTAGCGGCTCGGCTTGAAGCGGTAGCTGAGGCGGCGACCCAGCGGCTCAGCGTCCTCTCCGATGGCCGCTACAGGATCCTGCATGATGACACGAAGAGCCGTAACAGGAAAGCGGGCCTCGACCTCGTGGTTGAGGACTCGTGGAACAGCGTGGTCCGCCCCACCGCGACCCTCTCCGGGGGTGAAACCTTCCTCGTCTCGCTCGCGTTAGCGCTGGGACTTGCTGACATCGTGCAGGAAGAAACTGGCGGCATTACCATCGAGACGCTTTTCGTCGATGAAGGGTTCGGGACACTCGATAAAGAAACACTCGATAAAGCGATGACCGGCATCGAACGGCTCCGGCAAGACGGACGGATGATCGGCATCGTCTCCCACGTCGAAGAGTTACGCAGCCAGATCCCTGACCAGATCTATGTCCAGAAGACTCGTAAGGGTTCACAAGTGAAAGTCATCACAGCAGACCAGCCGCAAACTTGAAAGACGGCCGGACGCGTGTAGGCAAGGGCTAGCATGAGAGGCATATGACACCAGTACAAGGCCCAACTGAAGAAGCGCCCCAATCAGCTACGAGTTTCCGCCGCCTAGCTCAAGACGCCGGGGCGCTCTATTTCCCGATCTCGCTGCTAGCACGCTTGCCGATGTCGATGCTCGGCATGGCGTGCCTGACCTACATCGTCGCCTCGGCTGAAGACTTCACAACCCCAGGGCTCGTGACCGCGATTGGCGGGGTAGGGGCAGCGATCGGCACGCCCATCTCTGGGGCCCTCTCAGACAAGCTGGGGCAAAAACCAACGCTGCTCGGCCTGTGTCTCATCCATGTTCTCGCCCTCATCGGGGTGTTGTACTTCGGCTCCGGTAGCGACGGGCCGGTCACGCTCACCCCGCAGCTGATGATCATTGCGTTGATTGCGGGGGCGAGCATCCCGCCATCCGGCCCCATGACGCGGGTGCGTTGGATCAACAGGTACGGGGCTGACCCTCACCAGCTACGCACACTGGAGGCCGCGCAAAGCTACGAGTCCACGATGGATGAGCTCTCTTTCGTACTGGGCCCCGCATCGGTCGGAATCCTCGCGGCAACCTTCGGCCCAGCGGTGCCGATCTATGTTGCGATGGCGTTGTGCATCGTGATCATCCCGGCCTTCGCGTTCCATCACACCGAGGCCTATTCACGCTTCAAGAAGCCGCGCACAACCGTTACGGAAACTACGCCGGCCACCCAGAAGCCACCGCGGCGAGGCAACGCTACGCTCATCGCTATCACCGTGATCGGGATGCTCGGGGTCGGGACCGTCTTCGGCTCGCTGGCCACGATCCTCACTTACTTCGCCGACTACACCGGCAACCCGGGAACCGGCGGGCTGATCTATGCGGTCATGGGCATCACATCGGGCCTTGCCGCCCTTTCTGTAGCGCGCTGGCCTGTCACGTTCTCTCACCCAGCGAGGCTCTTGACAGGGGCTGTCACTCTCGTGCCTCTCGTGATCGTGCTGTGGCTACCGGAAACCCCGCTTTCGATGAGCCTTGCGATCCTGTTACTCGGTATTCCTATCGGGCCTATCCTGGTCACGAACTTCACGCTCGCCTCCAGCATCACCCCGTCGCACCGGATGGGATTCGTGATGACACTGCTCTCGGCAGCGATCACGTTGGGAACATCGGCGGGTAACTCGATCGCAGGCCGCCTCACGGACGCCGGCGGACACCACCTCGCCCTCGTGGCAACGCTGGGCGCATCGGTTCTCGTCTTCATATGCGCGTTTTCGTATACAGTCCTGAACAAGCAAAAACAGCGTTAGAGACTTGGTACAGTGACTCCTATGATGAACCGCACCTATCTGGGATCCCGTGTGATTGGTCTCGGACATTTTCAGCCAGAGAAAATTCTGTCCAACCATGATCTCGAAAAACTCGTCGACACCAACGACGAATGGATCCAGGCCCGCACCGGTATCAAAGAACGCCGCATGGTCGGTGAAAACGACACGGTGGTGAGCATGGCCGTCGAGGCGGCACGTATGGCACTCAAGGACGCCGACGTCTCGACTGTCGATCTCATCGTGGTTGCGTCCACAACCTCCCAGAACCGCACCCCGAACGTCGCATCCCGTGTAGCGGAGGCTCTCGGATTGGAGCGTCCAGGTGTGCTCGATATCAACACCGCGTGCTCGGGCTTCGAATATGCGGTTGCGGTAGCGGATCAGTTCGTCTCTTCGGGCGTTTCTGAGCGCGCGCTTGTGATCGGTTCTGAAGCGCTGACTAACTTCACGGACTACACCGACCGCACAACGTGCGTGCTGACCGCCGATGGTGCAGGCGCCTTCGTGCTGGAACGCACTGAAGAGCCTGAGATCAGCCCGGTAGCGTGGGGCTCGATCCCCGAGCTAGGGGATGCGGTTGTGATCGATGGAGAGCCGGAATACTTCAGCCAGAACGGCCGTAACGTGATGCGATGGGCTCTTACCGGGGCGGTCAAGGAAGCGCAAACGGTGCTCGAGAAGGCTGGCCTCACGATCGATGACATCGACGTGCTGGCTTTCCATCAGGCCAACCTGCGCATCATCGAGCCTCTCGCTAAGGGGCTTGGGGCGAAAGATCAGATTGTGATCAAGGATGTCGTGAATTCCGGAAACACCTCCGCTGCGTCCGTGCCGCTTGGTCTTTCTAAAGCGTGGCACGCCGGCGAGCTTCCGCGCGGTGGGCGGACGTTGCTCTTCGGGTTCGGCGGCGGGTTCACCTTCGCGGGCCAAGTCATCAAGCTGCCAGCCTAAAACTGCGGCGGCTGAAAGCGACAACGCTTTTCGTGGCCTACAACATGCCTTGTGCATGACGCAAAAGTTTCGCACTCTATCGTGGTGATGTGACGCGTGTCGCATTAGATCTGTGTATGATGTGGTGACCGTCACAACCGAATGATCGTTCGGTTGGCAATAGTAAAAGTCAGGCCCTACCTTCATCACAAGGGTCTGCTGTGGCCAAAGAAGGACATCATGACCACAACATCTGCACCCACGGCACATTTGGATGCCGCGACCAAGCGCAAGGAAGAACGTCGCGTCCTTGCCGGAACCCTCGTCGGAACCTCGATCGAGTGGTACGACTTCTTTATCTACGCGCAGGCAGCATCGCTTGTCTTCGCGAACCTCTATTTTGATCCGCTAGCTAAAGATGCCCCAGGTTTGACGCAGGTCATCTCGCTTGCCACGATCGGTATTTCCTTCCTCTTCCGTCCACTCGGGGCCGTGGTTGCTGGACACCTCGGCGACAAGCTCGGGCGTAAGAAGATGCTCGTTTTGACGCTCATGATGATGGGCTTCGCCACCGCTGCGATCGGTTTGGTCCCAACCTATGCAACTATCGGTGTTGCCGCTCCGATCCTGCTGATGCTCCTGCGCATTCTCCAGGGCTTCTCCGCCGGTGGTGAATGGGGTGGAGCGGCGCTCATGGCTGTTGAGCACGCGCCTAAGGGCCGCCGGTCGCTCTTTGGCGCCTACCCGCAGATCGGTGTCCCGATCGGCATGATCCTGGCAACCGGTGTGATCTTCGCTCTCCAGCAGATCCTCGGCATGCAGGCCTTCCTTGAGTGGGGCTGGCGCATCACGTTCCTGATCTCGATCCTGCTGGTTGTGGTGGGCTACATGATCCGCCGGTCTGTCTCTGAGTCTCCTGTTTTCGAGGAACTACAGGAGCGCCGCGCCGAGTCCTCTGCTCCGCTGGGCAAGCTCATGAAGCAGAACAAGCGCGAGGTCTTCCTCTCGGCATTCATCTTCATCGCTAACAACGCGATCGGCTACCTGCTTATCGCGTTCTTCATCGGCTTCCTCGCCAAGCGTGAAGAGAGCCCGCTACCACTCGGTCCGGTCCTTGGCGCGACGATGGTCGGCTCCTTCGGCTGGCTGACCTTCACCTTCGTCGGGGGCTGGCTTGGCGACAAGATCGGCCGTGTACGCACCTTCCAGCTCGGCTATGCACTCTTGGCGGTATGGGCTATCCCGATGTGGATGATCATCAAGGAAGTCAAGACCGTTGACGATCTGTGGATGTACGTGCTCGCAGTGTTGCTCATGACTGTCGGCTTGGGGCTGTCCTACGGCCCGCAGGCCGCACTGTACGCGGAGATGTTCCCGTCCTCGGTTCGCTACTCGGGCGTCTCGATCGGTTACGCGCTCGGTACCGTGCTGGGTGGTGCGTTCGCTCCGATGATTTCGCAGATGATCCTCAACCGCACCGGTGAACCGAACATGATCGGTGTCTACATGATTATTGTCTCGGTTATCTCCTTCGTTGCTGTGACGATGGTCAAGGACCGCCCGGACCGCGACCTCAACGTCGATAGCGCAGACCAGATGCGCGAAGAGAACCGCCGCACCACGTTGCGTAGCTTCCGCGACTAAATCGCTGAATAGCTGACTACTCAATAGTTGGATACGAAATAACTGAATACTGACTAACTGTGGCGCCCCGGCGGTTCAACCGCCAGGGCGCCACAGCTACGCCTGGATGAGTTCGAAATCCACTAGCTCGCCTTCATGCCCGTTGATCACCAGGCTTAAAGCCTGGGTGCCCGGGTAGTAGGTGCGTGTGCTGGTGACCCGAAACGGGTGCGTTTTGGTTACCACACGGGTTTCACCTGGCGCCAGCGTGTATTTGCCGAGGCGGAACACGCTCGGCTTCCTGGTGCGGTTCATTTTCAAGAAGTGCACGCGTGCCATCGTTAGCTCCGGGTAGAGCTCCAGGTAGGGACGCACCGCTCACGAAGGCCCTGAGCGAACACGGTCACGCGGTCCAGGATTTCTAAACCCTCGATGCGTGGAGCGACCCACTCGGCGTATTCGTCAGCATCGATACCAAGCTGCGCACCGAGCCTTCGCGCGGTGTCAGGGTTGAAGTAGTTCTTCATTCTGGTCCTTGATTTTGTTTTCGCGTTTGAGTCGTTTGCGTTCGCGGCGGCCCTCGACGAGCCGGTAGAGGACCGGAACAAGGATCAAGGTCAGCAGCGTCGATGAGATGAGGCCACCGATCACCATGACCGCGAGAGGCTGCGAGATGAATCCGCCGCTACCGCCCGTCATACCGAAAGCGGTTGGGACCATCGCGCCGATCGTCGCCATCGCCGTCATCAAGATCGGACGCAACCTGCGCAACGCACCCAGCTCGATCGCCTGGTTCAGCGGCATCGCGTCGCGTTCACCTTCAGCGCGGTGCGCGGCGGTGTCGCGGTACTGGTTGATGAGGTCGATCAGGACGATCGCGTTGGTGACAACAATGCCAACCAGCATCAACATGCCGATCAAGGACGGCAGGCCCAACGGGATCTGCGTGATCAACAACGCGAGCAACGAGCCGATGAACGCGAACGGAATCGAAACCAACAGAATGAACGGCTGGATGAGTGAGCGGAAGGTCGCGACCATGATGATGTAGACGATCGCGATAGCAAGCAGGACCGCGATCCCCAACTGCATGAACGCATCTTCCTGCTGGGTTGCCGCCCCTCCGATGCTTGCGTGGGCGCCGTCAGGCAACTCAAGTTGGTCCAGCCGCTGGCTCACCTCAGCCGATACAGCGCCGAGGCCGGCGGCGGTAGGGGAGATCGTGACTTGCGCAATGCGGTCGGTGTTGCGCGAAACCACAACGGTTTCTTTCTCCTGCTGAGAAACCTTAGCGATGTCGGAGACAGTGACCTCACCGGTTGCGGTAGGGATCTTCACCTTCTCAAGGTCCTCGAGTGAAGAGATCGTCTTACCTTCACCGATCTTGATCGTGTAGGTCTGGAAGCCGAGGGTGGTGCGGCCAGTTTCCAAGGGTTCGATGGTGCCGTTGAGCAACGCGCCCACTTGCTGCGCGCTCAACCCCTTTTCAGCCGCCTTCTTCCGGTCCACGTCAACGCGTACGGTCGGCTGGGTTGTGGTGAGGTCATTCTTGATCGCGGTCACCTCAGGGATGTCCCGCATCGTGTCCGTGACCTTCTTGGTCGCTTCCGCGAGAGTTTCAGGTGTGTTGCCTTGCACCTCGATCGTGATGTCCTGGTTGAAACCACCACCGGTTCCTGGGGCGGAGACCTCGAACTCGGCGTCTTTATCGAGGCCTTCGAGCTCTCCGATCTGCTTTTCGACCTCGGAGCGCGCTTCATTGACTTTGGATGAGTCCTCGACCACCACAATGAACTGGGCCGTGTCCGAGCCTTGCCCGCCCATCATCACGGAAAGCTGGTCGGTGCCGGAGCCGACCGTGTACTGGACGTCGCGGACACCATCGACCCCCTCAATCTTCTCGGAGACCATACGGGCTTGTTTTTCGGTGGTATCCAGCGAGGAACCTGCAGGCAGGGCGAGCTCGGCGTCGAAAGAGGTCTCACCCATGTCACCGAACATGTTCGTTTTGATGAACGGAGTCAACGCGATAGACCCGGCGAGCAACACCACGGATGCCACGAGCGTGATGACCGGATGCTTCTGCGTGGAACGCAGGACGGGACGGTACGCCCGCTGCAGGGCCGGTAAACGCTCGGCGGCATCAGTATTGCGGCTCTTGCGGTTCCGAGAGGTCTTCTCGCCGGAGATGAACCAGTAGGCGAGAACCGGAACGATCGTGAGCGAGACCACCAGGGATGCAAGCAGTGCGATGCTCACTGTGAGGGCGAACGGACGGAACAGTTCACCGGCAAGTCCGGATACGAAAGCGATCGGCGCGAACACCGCAACGGTCGTCAACGTCGATGCGGTGATGGCTCCGGCTACCTCGCGGACAGCGTGGATGATGCTCTCACGGCGGGAGACGACAGTTCCGTCGCGTTCGGTCCGCGCATCGAGTGCGTCATTGGCGAGGTGGCGACGAATATTTTCGATCACAACGATCGCGTCATCGACCACTCGGCCGATCGAGATGGTGAGCGCACCCAAGGTCAGCATGTTCAGTGAATAACCGAAACCGAACAGGCCGATGAACGTGGCAAGCAAGGACAACGGGATCGAGATCGCGGTGACAAGCGTTGCCCGGAAAGAAAGCAAGAAGATCAAGATCACGAGGATCGCGAAGACGAGGCCAAGCAGGCCTTCCTTTGTCAGGTCAGAAACCGCATCGGTGATCGGTTCTGCTTGATCGAAGATCACCACGCCTTCGGCATCGGCGTCCTTGAGTAGGCCTGGCAGGGTTTCCTTGATCTTCTCGACGATCCTGACGGTGTCAGCCTCGGGTGTCTTGGTGATGGAGAGCGCAAGCGAGAGCTCCCCGTTGGTGCGGGTGATCGAGGAGCTGGCCTCATCCGCAAGCTCGACTGTGGCAACATCACCCAGCAGCGAGACCTTGGGTTTGCGGTCTTGCGGTGCCTGCGGCGCGCCATCTTGCGGGGCTGAGCCCTGCGGCGCCGCGGCGGCTATGGGGAGTTTCCGCCACGCATCGAGGTCCGCTGGGGCACCGTTGGTCTCGGCCGGCAGACTCAACGTACCTTTTTCAATCGACCCCAGCGGGACTGCGCTACCGACTTCGCTGATCGCTTTCTGCAGGTCTTGCTCGCTCAGGCCCGCATCTTTCATCTTCTTCTTGTCGGGGGTGACCTTGACGTATTGGGAATCAGCGCCCGTGAGTTGGGCCTGGCGGACCCCATCGAGCCGTTCAATTTCAGGGATGACGTTGGCGCTCACACGGTCTGCGACAGCGGAGAGCGAGCCGTCACCGGAGACGGCGTAATACACGACCGGGAAGTCGCTGAAAGACCCTGCGAAAGAGGTGGGCGAGACGCCCTCGGGCAACATGTCGCTGGCGTTCGAGATGGCTCGTTCAACCTGGTTTCGTGCACGGTCCATGTTGGTCCCGTAATCCAGGGAAAGCTGGATGGTCGTCAGCCCTGCCCGGGATGTCGATTTGGTGGATTCAAGCCCCTCGACCGCCTGCAGTGAGCGTTCCAGCGGTTGCGCCACCTGTTCGTCCATGACTTGCGGGGAAGCTCCCGGGTGCTGCGCTGCCACCGAGATCATCGGGAACTCAACCGATGGCATGAGCTCTTGTTTCAACTGGTTCATCGAAACAACGCCGAACGTGCTCACGAACAGCGTGATCAAGATGATCAGGGCCCGGTTTCGCAGCGAGACTTTCGCCAGGTGGTGCATGAGGATCCTTGATGTAAGGCCGGAAAAGGGAGATGGGGGCGTGCCCGCAACGAAACGTTACGGACACGCCCCCATCCTATGCGTTGTTGGAGCGAGTAGTGGACAGACCTAGTTCAGCCCCAGGACCTTATCGGTGCGGTCCTTGACCTCGCTGTAGAGGGAAGCGTTGTTGTTGAGTTTCTGACCCAGCGATGGAATGAGCTCCTTGACCTGGTCTTCCCAGCCAGCCCACTTATCAGCGAAGCAGGTCTTGAGCAGGTTGACCATGATCGGTGCTGCAGTGGATGCGCCAGGGGAAGCACCGAGTAGGCCGGCGATGCTGCCGTCAGCCGAGGAGACAACCTCGGTACCGAATGCGAGGACAGCCTTGCCGTTAGGGCCCTTCTTCATGGTCTGGACGCGCTGGCCCGCGGTGATCATCTCCCAGTCGCCCTTCTGAGCGGCAGGGTAGTAGGCGCGCATCGCTTCCATCTGCTGGTTGCGGGTCTTAGCGAGCTCGGATACGAGGTAGGTCACGAGGTCGAAGTTGGACTTCGCAACACCGAGCATCGTGCCGAGGTTGTGTACACGAACCGAGAACGGAAGGTCGAAGAAGGAACCGGACTTGAGGAACTTAGGCGAGAAGCCGCCGTAAGGACCGAACATGAGGGACTTCTTGCCGTCCACGTAACGGGTGTCCAGGTGTGGAACGGACATCGGAGGAGCACCCACGGACGCCTGGCCGTAGACCTTGGCTTCATGGCGGGCGATGACCGATTCGTTGGTGCAACGCAGGAACTCACCTGAAACCGGGAAGCCGCCGTAGCCCTTGATCTCATCGATACCGGACTTCTGCAACAGTGGAAGAGCGCCACCACCGGCACCCACAAAGACGAACTTGGCGTTTACCTCGAGGGTCTGCTTGGAAGCCTTGTCCTTCACGGTCACAACCCAGCCGTTGCCTGCGCGCTTGAGGTTGGTGACCTTGTGGTTGTAGAAGACGTCGGTGGAGTTCTTAGCGTCCATCGCGTCGAGTAGCTGGCGGGTCAGGGAACCGAAGTTGACGTCGGTGCCGGATTCGGAGCGGGTCATCGCGACGTCGTTGTTGGTGCGGCCTTCAGCTACCAGCGGGGTCCACTCGGCGATCTGGTCGATGTCGGTGGTGTGCTGGAAGTCCTGGAACAGAACGTTCTGTTTGAGGGTCTCGTAGCGGGTCTGCAGGTAGCGCTTGTGGTCTTCACCGATCACGAAAGAAGCGTGCGGCAACGCGTTGATGAAGCTCGATGGGTCCTTGACGATGCCCTGCTCGACGAGCCACGCGTAGAACTGGCGGGACTGCTGGAACTGTTCGGCGATGCCGAGCGCCTTGGTCGGGTCGACGGAGCCGTCAGCAGCCGCTGGAGAGTAGTTGAGTTCGCACAGTGCGGAGTGGCCCGTACCGGCATTGTTCCATGGGTCGGAGGATTCGGCGCCAGCGCGGTCAAGGCTCTCGAACACGCCGATGCTCCACCCCGGCTCCACATGGTTGAGGAAGGTTCCGAGCGTTGCGCTCATGATGCCGCCGCCGATCAGTGCGACGTCGAGGGAGATCTTCTGGTTGGTCGAAGACACGGATGCAACTCCATCTGACATGTTTGTAGGTAAACCTTAATAAGTCTACGTCTCACAGTACCGCCGGGCTCTGTATAGGTGAAACGTATGGCGGCCTTTTAAGGGCCCAAAGTTACTAGCGCCACGTTCTGCGGTAACTTCTCAGCGCCCGCCTAGTCCTAGCTCAGCAAGAGGCGCCCCAGCGTAGCTAGCGGGCGCTATCTGCGGCGAGCTTTTACCGCATCGTCACGAGTTCGAGTGGCTCTTCAAGATATGGGTTCAGCGGGTAGTTCGTGACGTCGCTGGAGAGGCCGAGGGCCGATGCCGGCAAAAGTAGCGGGTAGAGCGGAAGGTCGGCTATGAGGTCGGTTTCGATGTTTCGGTAGGTCTCGCGGCGTTGGCTTGCTGAAGCGATGGCAAGGGCCGCATCGAGACGGTGCGGGATGTCGGTCAGGCGTGCGTTGCACAGGGGCCGGGGTCCGCTGAAGAGGCGAGCGAGCATGTCATGCGGGGAACGGTAGAGCCCGTGTAGCCCGAAGAGGAAGAGCCCAGTGTGTTTTCCCTCGAGTAGCGCTGGCAGGAACTCGGTGTCCCAGTGCATGGGTTTCAACTGGGTTGTGATGTGCACTTCCGCGAGTTGTTTCTGGATGCCTTGCGCGGTCAATTCGGGTAGCGGGAAGTAGAGGAGGCGTACGCCGGTCGGGTAGGCGATCGGGATGCTTTCTCCGCCGTATTTGGCTGTCTTGAGTAGATCGGTGGTTGCTTTTTCATCCCGGATCGCGGGGCGTTCAGGCTGTACCCCTAGGGAAGCTGGCGTGTATCCGTTAGCGCTTAAGGTCGATTCTGGGAACTGGTCTTTGAGCAGTTGCCGTTCGTCGATGTTTTGCACGATCGCTTGGCGCATCGCGCGTTGTTTGAGGTTCTCGTCGTTGTGGTTGAATCCGAGGTAGACCACGGAGAACGGGTCGCGGTGCATAACCCGCAAGCCGGCTTGGGCGATCTCTTTTTGTTCTTTCGCTGCCACCGCATCGACGACGTCGGCATGCATCGGATTGTCGTGTTTGCTTGCCAGCCACTGGGCCGGTGTCGCTGAAAGGCTTGAGTGGATGAACGCGATAGTGGCTGGGGCTTTGCCTTCGGCAGGTGCTGGACGCAACGGCAACCCGCCGTCGTGACTGGAGTCCTGGCCATAGTCTGGGGAGCCTTGGCTCGCGCTCTCGCTGTGTGTTGCACTAGCCGATGCGGCGGCGGATTCACGCTCGCTACGGAACTCTGCGCGTAGCTTCAGGCGTGTGGTGTTGGTTTCTTCGCGGTGAGGTGCGGTCTTGGTCGCTTTCGCTTCAAGGGTGTATGCGCCGGCGCCAATAGGTGTGGCGACAGGTTCGGTTGAGTCCTTGCCGAAAGCTGCCGGGGAGAGGACCCCGAGTCCGGGGTGTGTTAGCGCGTCTGGGAATGCGAAGCATGGGCGGGCGAAGTGCACATCGAGTACGTGTTTGCTCAGAGTTTTATAGCTCTTGATGAGCGGGGCCGACGCCGAATCGGCGAGGAGCGTGTCGATCGCCGAAGGCGTGGAAGCTGTGGATGCGATCTTCTGCCAGCGTTCAAAATTGGCTTTGAGCGCATCGGAATCGAGTTCTGTTCCATCGGAGAAGGTCAGGCCGTGTGCAAGCGTGATGCGCAGACGAGTGCCGTCCTCGTTGAGGCTTGCCGTGCGCGCTAGGATGCCGGTGAGGTTGCCGTCGGCGGAGTTGATGCTCACTAGCGGCGGGCAGATTTGTTGAATGATGCGCTGATCGAACGGATCGTGGATAAACGCCGGATCCCAGAGTCGTGGGGGTGCTGCGGCGAGGAAAGTGAGTTCCGTGCGGGTGCTTTTGCCCGGTGAGGGGGCACCGTTGGCGCATCCTGCCGCCATGAGCGCGAAAAGCCCCCATCCTAGGACTGCGCGGCGGCTAGGGCCTGTAGAAGCGCGGTCTTCACGCGAGGAGCGACCTTTGTTGTGTGGGGGGAGTGCGCTATGTGGCATCTGTTCACCATCCCAGGGTGATGGCTTACATGAATGTTATGTGTAAGCGAATGAACGCATAAAGCAGAAAGTGCGGGCGGAGGGACTTGAACCCTCACGTCAAAGACACTGGAACCTAAATCCAGCGCGTCTACCAATTCCGCCACGCCCGCGGACGGCACCTGAGCCGGTACCGCTGATCTATATTAGACCAGTTTCAGATCTCGTTGAAGTTTAGCAACGTGTCCTTTAGCTCGCACGTTGTATTGCGCGAGTTCTACGGTTCCGTTTTCATCGATCACGATGGTCGAGCGGATGAGGCCCTCGTATTCGCGGCCGTAGTTCTTTTTGATACCCCACGCGCCGTAGGCTTCTGCGACGGCGTGGTCTTCATCGGAGAGTAGCGGGAAGCTCAGCTGATCGCGTTCCACGAACTTAGCGAGCTTGTCCACCGGATCGGGGGAGATCCCGACAACCTTGTAGCCGTGTGCAGCCAGAGATTCGAGCGAGTCACGGAAATCGCATGCCTGGGTTGTGCACCCTGGGGTCATTGCTTTCGGGTAGAAGTAGACGATGGCTTTGGTCCCGTTGGTGAGCTCACTAAGGCTCACGGTGCTTCCGTCAGCTGCAGTGAGAGTGAAGTCGGGTGCCGGTTGGCCTGGCTCAAGACGGTTGGTCATGCGTCCTCCTCGAAGTGCGCTTGATACGCGAAAGGCTGAAACTGTTGTACAGTTTCAGCCTTTCATATTGGTGCGCCCTCCGGGACTCGAACCCGGAACCTATTGATTAAGAGTCAAGTGCTCTACCAATTGAGCTAAAGGCGCTCGTCTCGCGTAGTGATGCAAGGTGCGTCAGCGGTTCTTGCTGAATCGTTGTGCATCGCTCGCGGCGACCTGTTCAACATTACAGTCAGTTTTCGTAAACGCCAAATCGGAGCCAACGGTTGAGCGCTTTTGTGAGATACAGCATATTGCTGGGGCTCGTGAAGCCGTGCCGCCTCCTATGTTCCCGTGCTCTGGTGCGATGCTCACTTAGGGGGCTAGTTCAGGCTTAGGGGGCGGTGCCGGCCTCGATGGCGTCGGCGAAGAAGTTGATGAACTCTGCGAAATCGACTGATTCGCCGTACTGGTCCAGGGTCACTGCTGGGGTACGTTCGGTTCCAGAGCTTGATGCTTCTAGCAGCACGGTCGGGTACGGCGGGCAGGTGACGCGGAAGGTGCGTCCGGTGGTCATTTCGAGTTCCACTGAATCTGCGGAGTAGATCCCTACCGCGCTGATGTTGGTGAGGTTGATGCTGACTGCGGACTCGCTGGCTTGAAGAGTGTGGGCGTCGATGGGTGCAACCACGAGTTCGATTGGCTGGTTCCTGAACCCTATGAGGCACGGGCCACCCGAACCTGCCAGCCCAAACGCGTATGCGATGTTGAAGGAACCGTAGTTGGGGATTTGCTCATCGAACACTGCGCGCAAGCGGGCGCGTAGCTCGTCTTGCACTATAGGTTCGCTGGTTGGGACGGGTTCATTTGTGTCCATGTTCTTCACCATACGGGAATGCCCTGCCGTACCGGCGGAAAGCGGTGGGGCAGGGCATTCTCCATTCACTTGGGTTGCGCTTAGCTGTGCGGTTTAGAGATCTTGTGGGCGTGCGATGCGTTCCAGCGCGCTGATGTCGCGCACGGCTCCGCGGTCGGCTGAGGTGGCCATGAGCGCGTAGGCGCGTAGCGCGCGGCTGACCTCGCGGTCGCGTTTGAGTGGCTGGTATCCGTGGCCGGCCTCGAGTTGATCGCGGCGGGCCTGCATCTGTTCGTCTGAGATCTCGAGTTGGATTGAGCGGTTGGGGATGTCGATCGTGATGGTGTCGCCGTCCTGGATGAGCGCGATCTCGCCACCCGAGGCGGCTTCGGGGGAGACGTGGCCGATAGACAAGCCCGAAGTGCCGCCGGAGAAGCGGCCGTCGGTGATGAGGGCGCACTTCGCGCCGAGTCCCAGGCCTTTCAGATACGAGGTTGGGTAGAGCATTTCCTGCATGCCTGGGCCACCGCGCGGGCCTTCATAGCGGATGACAACTACGTCGCCTTCCTTGATCTCTTTAGACAAGATCTTGAAGACGGCCTCGTCTTGGGATTCGCACACCACCGCTGGGCCGGAGAACGTCCAGATGGATTCATCCACGCCGGCGGTCTTCACGACGCATCCGTTGCGTGCGATGTTGCCGTGTAGAACAGCTAGGCCGCCGTCGGCGGAGTATGCGTTTTCGGCGTTGCGGATGCAGCCGTTTTCCGCGTCGGTGTCAAGGCTGTCCCACACTTCGGACTGTGAGAACGCGGACGAGGAACGCTTGCCACCCGGGGCTGCGTACCAGAGCTTTTTGGCTTCTTTGCTGGCTTTGCCGCCGCGGATGTCCCATTTATCGAGCCAGCTAGTGAGGTCGGGGGAGTGTACGGCATGCACGTTGGTGTGCAACATGCCGGCGCGGTTGAGCTCCCCGAGCAGGGCAGGGATGCCGCCTGCCCGGTGGACGTCCTCCATGTAGTAGGTCCGCTCACCGGCAACGTTGGGCGCAACCTTGGCCAGGCACGGGACCTCACGGGACTTCTTGTCGATGTCCGGCAGGGTGTAGTCGACTTCGCCTTCCTGTGCTGCGGCAAGCAGGTGGAGGATCGTGTTGGTTGAGCCGCCCATCGCGATATCGAGTGCCATTGCGTTATCGAAGGCTTCGCGGGTTGCGATGTTGCGCGGCAAAACGGAAGCGTCGTCGTCTTCGTAGTAGCGCTTGGTGATGTCCACGATGGTGGCCCCGGCGCGTTCGTATAGCTCCTTGCGCGCGGTGTGGGTTGCCAGAACGGAGCCGTTGCCAGGGAGTGCAAGCCCGATCGCTTCGGTGAGGCAGTTCATCGAGTTCGCGGTGAACATGCCGGAGCAGGAACCGCAGGTTGGGCATGCGTTCTCTTCGATCGAGAGCATGTCGGCATCAGATACGGATTCGTCCACGGCGTCGGCGATCGCGTTGACGAGGTCGAGGCTTTTCACGGTCCCGTCAGTCAATACGGCGCGGCCTGATTCCATGGGGCCGCCGGATACGAAGACGGTGGGAATGTTGAGGCGCAGTGCGGCTAGCAGCATGCCCGGTGTGATCTTGTCGCAGTTGGAGATGCACACGAGCGCGTCTGCGCAGTGGGCGTTGGCCATGTATTCGACGCTGTCGGCGATGATGTCGCGGCTGGGCAGCGAATACAGCATTCCGCCGTGGCCCATCGCGATCCCGTCATCGACTGCGATCGTGTTGAATTCGCGAGCGACCGCACCTGCATTGTGGATCGCTTCGGAGACGATGCGGCCCACGGGGGCTAGGTGGGTGTGGCCTGGCACGAACTCTGTGAAGGAGTTGGCGACGGCGATGATCGGCTTGCCGATGTCCTGGTTGGCGACACCGGATGCGCGCATGAGTGCGCGTGCTCCTGCCATGTTGCGGCCGTGGGTGACTGTGCGTGAACGAAGTGCTGGCATGTCTCTAGTCAAACATGCGCAGCGAGGCGGGTGCTGTTGATTTAAGACGTATGACGCACGTGTGAAGCGTTCACATACTGGTCTGTGGTCCAGTATGTGAGATTGTTACGGGCTCGGTTTGGATGTCCTAGATCACTATTGAGACGATTGGGAAACGTGCTTGAGGCCACATGCTCGGCCTCGCCCTCTGGCCGCGATACAACGCGAGCGGGAGTAGCGCATCCGGGATGACCTTCCAGTTGCGCATCGGCACGGGAGTACCAAACACAGCTACTAGTACATCACTCGGTGAGAGGGGACAGCATCATGGGGCAGGCGAACGCTGCATCCGATGCGTCTGCGGGAAAGAACTCCCGCAAGACACACCACCCCCGCGGGCACGCGGTGGACGTCATGGGGCCTAATCGGAGCGTAGATCCGATTGAGATGACGGGCGCGCAGGCTATTGTGCGTTCCCTTCAGGAACTAGGTATTGAGTCTGTCTTTGGTCTTCCGGGTGGAGCTATTCTGCCAACCTATGACCCGCTGTTGGAGGCACCGGAACTCAACCACGTGCTGGTGCGCCACGAACAGGGGGCTGGGCACGCGGCTCAGGGTTATGCGATGGTGACTGGCCGTCCGGGTGTCGCGATCGCAACCTCCGGGCCAGGTGCAACCAACCTAGTGACCGCGCTCGCGGATGCCCATATGGACTCCGTCCCGATGGTCGCTATTACCGGTCAGGTGAACTCCAAGGTCATCGGTACTGACGCGTTCCAAGAAGCTGACATCGTGGGTATCACGATGCCGATCACCAAACATTCGTTCCTGGTGACCAACGCCCAGGATGTCCCGGACACGCTCGCGAAGGCTTTCTATCTGGCGACCACGGGCCGTCCCGGCCCGGTTCTGGTCGATGTGACCAAGGACGCTCAGGAAGGCCTGATGACGTTCACGTGGCCTCCGCAGCCAGCCATGGCAGGCTATAAGCCGACCTCGAAGGGTCACATCAAGCAGGTGCGCGAGGCCGCTAAATACATCGCATCCTCGATCCGCCCGGTGTTCTATGTTGGTGGTGGCGTGATCAAGGCTGATGCGGCCGAAGAGTTGCGTGAGCTGGCAGAGCTGGTGGGTGCACCGGTAGTGACCACGCTGACTGCGCGCGGTGCGTTCCCGGACTCTCACGATCAGCATTTGGGCATGCCGGGTATGCACGGTTCGGTTGCTGCGGTGTCTTCGCTTCAGCAGGCGGACCTGCTGATCACTCTCGGTGCGCGTTTCGATGACCGGGTGACCGGCGTGCTGGATTCTTTCGCACCGGAAGCTCGCGTGATCCACGTGGATGTGGATCCGGCGGAGATCTCTAAGAACCGCAACGCTGATGTTCCGATCGTGGGGGATCTGAAGAGGATCCTCCCGGACCTGACTGAGGCGTATCGCGAACGCAAGGATGAGGGGGAAGCCCCGGATCTTGAGCCGTGGTGGGAGATCCTCAACCGCATCCGCGATACGTATCCGCTCGGCTACACCAAGACAACCGACGGCGCGCTCGCCCCTCAGCACATTATCCAGCGTTTGGGTGAGATTGCTGGTCCTGAAGCGATCTATGTTGCAGGTGTTGGCCAGCACCAGATGTGGGCTGCCCAGTTCGTGAAGTACGAGCGGCCTCGCCAGTGGCTGAACTCCGCAGGCTTGGGCACTATGGGCTATTCGATCCCAGCGGCGATGGGCGCCAAGGTCGGCAACCCGGACCGTGTTGTGTGGGCCATCGACGGCGACGGCTGCTTCCAGATGACCAACCAGGAGCTGGCGACGTGTGTGATCAATAAGATCCCGATCAAGGTTGCGCTCATCAACAACTCGTCGCTCGGTATGGTTCGGCAGTGGCAGACGCTGTTCTATGACGGCCGCTACTCCAATACCGAGCTGAACACGGGTAAGGATTCGATCCGTGTCCCGGACTTCGTGAAGATGGCGGATGCCTACGGTTGCGTTGGTATCCGTGTGGAGACCGAGGACGAGATCGATGAGGCGATCGAGAAGGCGATGTCCATTAACGACCGCCCCGTGCTGATCGACTTCATCGTCTCCAAGGACGCCATGGTGTGGCCGATGGTCCCTTCAGGTGTTTCAAATAACGAGATTCAGGTGGCACGAGGCATGACGCCTCAGTGGGAAGAGGAATAGGACTACATCAATGGCACGCCATACTTTATCGGTACTGGTCGAGGACGTCCCCGGTGCGTTGACTCGCGTCGCTGGCCTCTTCGCCCGCCGTGCATTCAATATTGATTCTTTGGCTGTAGGCCCCACCGAGACCCCAGGGCTTTCCCGCATGACCGTAGTGGTTCAGGCGGATGAGAAGCTATTGGAGCAGGTGACTAAGCAGCTGAATAAGCTCGTCAACGTGATCAAGATTGTTGAGCTTGAGCAGACACACTCCGTGCAGCGTGAGCATGTGCTGATCAAGGTCAACGCTGACGCGGAGACACGCACCCAGGTGACGCAGGCGGCGGATTACTTCCGTGCCCGTGTGGTGGATGTTTCACCGGACACCGTGGTGCTTGAAGCGACCGGTTCGGGCGAGAAAATCTCTGCACTCTTTGACGTTTTGGAGCCGTTCGGTATCCGCGAGATCGTGCAGGCTGGAACGTTGGCTATCGCACGCGGACGCAAGTCGATGTCGCATCGGGCTTTGCACTCGATTTCGGCCTAGCTGGGGCATCGATCTGGGGCATCGAGTTGCGACACATCGCAGCCGATAAGTGACCGAGAAAATTTTTAGACCTAGAAGAACTCAAACTGTAAGGAATGGTTTCGTGAGCACCACTATGTACTACGAAGAAGATGCAGATCTGAGCAAGCTCAGCGATAAGAAGGTAGCCGTTATCGGTTACGGTTCCCAGGGCCACGCTCATGCGCTTTCGCTGCGTGATTCGGGCGTGGATGTCCGTGTTGGTCTTGCTGAGGGCTCCAAGTCCCGCGCTAAGGCTGAAGCTGAAGGCCTCAAGGTCCTCAACGTTGCTGATGCCGCGGCTGAGGCTGACGTCATCATGATCTTGGTTCCAGATCAGGTTCAGGCCAAGGTTTACGAGGAGTCCATCAAGGACAACCTCAAGGGTGGCGACACCCTCGTCTTCGCCCACGGTTTCAACATCCGTTACGGCTACATCGAGCCGGGCAAGGACATCAACGTGATCATGGTTGCTCCTAAGGGCCCAGGCCACGTTGTCCGCCGCGAATTTGAAGCCGGCCGTGGTGTTCCGGCGTTGATCGCCGTTGAGAACGATGCGACTGGCGATGCCAAGGAGATCGCTCTGGCGTGGGCTAAGGGTATTGGCGCTACCCGCGCCGGTGTCATCGAGACGACCTTCACTGAAGAGACCGAATCTGACCTCTTCGGTGAGCAGGCTGTTTTGTGCGGTGGCGCGTCCCAGCTGGTGCAGTACGGTTTCGAGACCCTCACTGAGGCCGGTTACGCCCCAGAGATCGCATACTTCGAGGTTCTGCATGAGCTCAAGCTGATCGTTGACCTCATGGTTGAAGGCGGCTTGTCCAAGCAGCGCTGGTCGATTTCCGATACCGCTGAGTTCGGTGACTACGTCTCCGGTCCACGCGTGATCGATCCATCGGTTAAGGAAAACATGAAGGCTGTTCTGAAGGACATCCAGGACGGCACCTTCGCCAAGCGCTTCATGGATGACCAGAACAACGGCGCCACCGAGTTCCAGAAGCTGCGTAAGGAACAGGAAGGCCACGCGATCGAGGCGACCGGACGCGAGCTGCGCAAGCTGTTCTCCTGGATGGAAGACACCGATTCGGACTACACCGAGGGCACTGCCGCTCGCTGAGTCCAGCTCCAGCCGTTCGCTAGCGTGAACGGTGAGCCTCACGGCGGGAAAAGAACTCATGGTTCTTTTCCCGCCGCCGCGTTTAACTGTCTCGCCGGAAGAGGACCGTCCAGCAGATCAGGCGGGCAGATCAAGCCGGCAACCGCATCGTTATATTGCATTTCATGAAGCGTGCTGTGTGTCATACCAGCGAAACCTGGGTGGCACTTGGCTGTGGGGAAGATAGCGTTAGGTGCAGTGGGCTTCCACGGAAAGTGCAGTGCCTGCTAAACACGCTTGATAAACCAGTGACATAACCCCATCGATCGAACAGAGGATCACGTTCGTGGCTCAGACTCAGCCTGTTGTACTGATTGCAGAAGAACTTTCGCCCGCAACCGTTGAAGCGTTGGGCCCAGATTTTGAGATCCGCACGACTGATGGCGCGGACCGTGAACGTTTGCTCGCCGATATCGCTGATGTTGATGCGATCTTGGTTCGCTCCGCCACGCAGGTGGATGCAGAGGCGATCAGCGCGGCCAAGAACCTCAAGGTGATTGCGCGTGCCGGTGTCGGCTTGGACAACGTCGATATCAAGGCCGCCACCCAGGATGGTGTGATGGTTGTCAACGCGCCAACCTCTAACATCATTTCCGCAGCTGAACTGACGGTGGGCCACATCATTGCTGCGGCCCGCAATATTCCTGCCGCTAACGCTTCGATGAAAGAGGGGCAGTGGAACCGCAAAGCATTCACGGGTGTCGAACTCTTTGAGAAGACCGCTGGCATCATCGGTTTGGGCCGCATCGGCGCGCTTGTCGCAGAACGGCTCGCCGCATTCGGCTTGAAGCTCGTTGCATATGACCCCTACGTGACCCCGGCTCGCGCACAGCAGCTCGGTGTCACGCTCGTGGAGCTCGAAGAACTGCTCGCCCAGGCTGACTTCATCACGATCCACATGCCGAAAACCCCGGAGACTACCGGGATGATCTCAACCGAACAGTTCGAGCGGATGAAGGACACCGCGTTCGTCTTCAACGTCGCCCGTGGCGGCCTCATCGACGAGGAAGCACTCTATACGGCGCTGACGCAGGGCCAGATCGCCGGCGCAGGTATTGACGTTTACACCTCCGAGCCTGCCCAGGGCATCAAGTTCATCGAGCTTCCGAACGTTTCGGTGACCCCGCACTTGGGTGCCTCGACCGCTGAGGCCCAGGAGAAGGCTGGCGTGGCTGTCGCTAAGTCTGTCCGTTTGGCTCTCACAGGTGAGTTGGTTCCGGATGCGGTCAACGTTGCCGGTGGCGTGATCGATCAGGACGTGCGCCCTGGTATTCCGTTGGCGGAGAAGCTCGGCCGTATTTTCTCCGCACTCGCGCAGGGTGAGCGTTTGACCTCGGTTGAACTCA
Organism: Pseudoglutamicibacter albus; assembly: GCF_022346425.1. Taxonomy (GTDB): domain Bacteria; phylum Actinomycetota; class Actinomycetes; order Actinomycetales; family Micrococcaceae; genus Pseudoglutamicibacter; species Pseudoglutamicibacter albus. The sequence continues at coordinate 62,832 of NZ_JAKRCW010000008.1, read as the reverse complement.
CGGTGGCTGGTGAGATCGCCTCCAAGGACGTCACGAGCCTCAAGCTCGCCGCCCTCAAGGGTGTTTTCACCGATGTTGTCTCGCAGGGGGTCTCCTACGTCAACGCGCCTGTTCTTGCGGAACAGCGTGGTGTTGCAACCCGTTTGACTACCACCGAGGTCTCTGAGGACTACCGCAATAAGCTCGTGGTTTCGGGTGCCTTGGCCTCCGGAGCTGCGTTGTCGGTGACCGGTACGTTGACGGGCCCCAAGCAGATCCAGAAGCTCACCGCAGTGTTTGGGCAGAACCTTGAGATCCCGATCGAGGACCACATGTTGATTCTGCGTTATGAGGACCGCCCGGGTGTTGTGGGTGCGTTGGGTCGCGTCTTGGGGGAGCACAACGTCAACATTGGCGGTATGCAGGTGGCCCCGGCCGATGAGCAGGGCCAGTCCGCCGCGGTTGTCACGATTGATGACGCCCTGCCGGAGGGCCTGTTGGAGACCATCGGTGAACAGATCGGCGCGAGCGTTGCTCGCGAGGTCGACCTCGAAGAGTACTAAAACCTGACTTAGCTCTGGCGCATCAAGGCACCGCAACGGTGCAGGGCGTGGTGCAGGGCAGGGAGCTGGGGACGGTGTGAGGAACAGTGTGGGGTGGGTGTCATGTACGCCCATCCCACACCTCATTTCGATAGAATCGCGGCGTGACTGATCTGGGTAAAGATAAAACGTTCTACATGACCACGGCTATCTCGTATCCGAACGGGGAACCGCACATCGGGCATGCCTACGAATTCGTGGCGGCTGACGCGATGGCGCGTTTCAAGCGTCTGGATGGCTATGACGTCTACTTCCTCACGGGCACTGATGAGCATGGCCAGAAGATGATGCAGACTGCACAAAAGCAGGGCATCACCCCGATGGAGTTGGCGCGTGTGAACTCGGATCGGTTCCAGTCCACGCAGGATGCTTTGGGTATTTCTTATGACCGGTTCATCCGCACCACTGATGCGGATCACCAGGCTGCCGCCCAGGCGATCTGGAAGGCCATGGAGGCCAATGGCGATATCTACTTGGGCCACTATGCGGGCTGGTACTCGGTACGTGATGAAGCCTATTACGACGAGGAAGAGACCCACGTAGGTGAGGATGGGGTCCGCTACGCGACCGAGACGGAAACTGAGGTGACCTGGACGGAAGAGGAATCGTATTTCTTCCGTCTCTCCAAGTACGCTGAGCCGTTGCTTGAGCTGTATAAGGAGCAGCCGGAGTTCGCGGCACCGGGTTCCCGGTTCAACGAGGTGATTCGTTTCGTTGAGCGTGGGCTCGAGGACCTCTCGATTTCGCGCACGACTTTCGACTGGGGTATCCCGGTTCCGGATGCGCCAGGGCACGTGATGTATGTGTGGGTTGATGCGTTGACGAACTACCTCACGGGCGTGGGCTACCCGGATACCGCGGGGGAGAAGTACAGCAAGTACTGGCCGGCCGACGTGCACATTATCGGTAAGGATATTTCCCGTTTCCACGCGATTTATTGGCCTGCGTTTTTGATGTCTGCTGGCATCGAGTTGCCCAAGCGCATCATGATTCACGGGTTCTTGCACAATAATGGCGTGAAGATGTCTAAGTCTCTCGGTAACACGGTGGGTCCGGCTGACTTCATCGAGAATTACGGCTTGGATGCGATGCGGTACTTCTTCTTGCGTGAAGTGCCGTTCGGTGCGGACGGCTCGTATTCGCATGAGGCGATCGTGAACCGTATGAACGCGGAGTTAGCTAATAACCTCGGTAACCTCGCGCAGCGTTCCCTTTCGATGGTCGCTAAGAACCTTGACGGGAAGATGCCAGCACTTGAGAATCTGACGGAGGCTGACACGCAGCTGTTGGCTTCCGCCAAGGGTCTGCTGGACTCGGCCCGAGCTCATTACGATAAGCAGGCGTTCTCGCTGGCCCTTGCTGAGCAGTGGAAGGTACTGCACGATGCGAACTCGTATTTCGCTGAGATGGCTCCGTGGGTTTTGCGCAAGGAAGACCCGCAGCGCATGTCTGTTGTGCTGGCCGTGACCTTGGATGTGGTGCGGCGGGTCGCGTTGCTCGCTCAGCCGGTCATGCCGGATTCGATGACCCGCATGCTGGATGTGCTGGGTGTCCGCCAGGGCGCGATGCGCACGTTCGCGGCGTTCGATAGCACAGTCGAGGCGGGCACGCCGTTGCCGAAGCCGCAACCGATCTTCCCACGCTATGAGGAGCCACAGGACAGCTAACGCTGTGGAACCACAGCGTTAGCTAGCGTAACTGGACTACAACGGTGGGGCCGGTTCACTTCAAAGTGAACCGGCCCCACCGCTCTTATGTAGCTAGACCATGTAGCTAGCCGCTGTAACGCTTCGTGAGCGTTTACTCGACGGCGAGCCCCTCAACTGGAGTGATCTTGGCCGCGCGGCGTGCTGGCAATACCGTTGCCAGCATGGTGATCGCCACGGTTGCTACCCACAGGATGAACAGCGGGATCCACGGGATCGTGAACTCTGCACCATCCATTACACGGAGCAGAGCGGTGGACCCGAAGTAGCCGAACAAGGTACCGAAGATCACTGCCGCCAGCGCTGTGATGCCTGCGATCAGGAACGCTTCGAGGAACAGCATTGAGCGTAGCTGCTTGCGGGTGAGGCCAAGGGCTCGCAGCAAAGCGTTCTCGCGGGTGCGTTCGAGGATCGAGAGTGTCAGGGTGTTAGAGACACCCACCAGCGCGATGAGGACCGCGACACCGAAGAGCCCAACCACGATCAGCGTGAAGGTCATGATGGTGGCGTCGTACGCTTCCTTTTCCTGTGCGGCCAGTTCAAGGTTCTGTGGGGTTACGTGTGCTGCGTTGGCGATCACCTCAGAGGCGGTCGTCGGCTTAACGTCTTCGCCCAGCTTGGCCCAGATCTGTGTCTGCTCATCAAGCGTCTCGATGTTGAGCTTCTGAGCGGTCTGGATATCGATCATGCACGGAACGGCTGCCTTCGAGGCGGTACCGTGAGGCTTGAGCGTGGTGCCCTTGATCTTCAGCGGAAGAGCTTCCTCAAGTTTTCCGACCGGGCCGAACTCGTTTGCCCCAGGCAACGGCACGTTCGAAGGCACGACCTTCTTCAACGCCTCGACATCGCCAACATAGAGGGCGCTGCAGGAGGTCTCGGCCATCTGGTCTTCCGTGAGCTTCGCAGGTTTGACCAACACTGCTGCCTCGACCTCGTTAGCCTTGGCAACGTTCTCGAGCGTCTTATCCGTTGGGAGCTTGTCCTCTTCGAAATAGACTTTGGCATCGATCGGGAACTGGTTGGAGATCATGTTGTTCATCGTGGCCCTGAGGCTGAACATACCCGTGAGGCATGCCGCAACCAACACCACACCGATCATCAGTGCGGAGCCGACCGCACCCGTGCGGGCTGGGTGGCGTACCGCGTTGAGCCCGGCGAGCTTTCCAGCCGGTTTTCCAGCGAAGAGCTTACCCGCCTTCCCCACAAGGAACGGCACGAGGAAGGTCGCGACAACGAGCAGGCCGAGGAAGGCCAGTACGCACCCTATGAAGACGACCATGAAGAACACCGCGGCAATGTCGGAGGCCTCGCTGACAGGGGCAGCCATGCCGATGCCGATGAACAAAGAACCCAGCAGGATCAGCAACACACCGGTGGTGATGCGCTTCTTGCCCTTACGGCTACCGACCGTCACGGTTTCTTGCGGCTGGAGGGCAGCGATCGGGGAGAGGCTGGAGGCCTTCTTTGCTGGGCGGATCGAGGCAAGCCATGTCATGACCACTGCCAGGACCATGCCGGCTGGGATGGACCACCAGTTGAATGCGAACTGGAACGTCGAAGACTTAGTAACCCAAGCCATGATCGAACCACCGCCGGCGATCATCGCGATGCCGAGCGCAACACCAACCACGCCGCCGATCAACCCGACCAGGAGGCCTTCGGTGCGCATCATGGACTTGATCTGCTTTGAGCTAGCACCGATCGTGCGAAGCAACGCAAGTTCGCGGGTGCGCTGAGCCAAAACCACGGTGAACGTGTTCGATGTGACGAGCACACACACCACTGCCGAGAGCAGCACGAACGCGAAGAGCGCTACGGTGAGGAAAACCATGGAGGAGCCGATGCTCTCCATCGACTGCTCGAGCAGCTGTTCCGGTGTCGCAACCGTGACGCCCTCGATGCCGGCTTTCTGCACGGCGGTCTTGATTTGGCGTACGATCTCATCCGGATTGCTACCTGGAGTGAGTTTGAGCAGATAAACCGGCTCGGGAGTGCCCATCAACAGGCCTGAGGCTTCAGCCTGCTTATAGTCCATGAAGACCAGAGGCAAACCTAAGTCATCGATCATCTTAGAGTCTTCAAATACACCGTTGGCCTCGTATTTCTGTGGCTTAGCTTCCTCCGGGTCCTGCTCCTGCCCGTCAGAATCCGGCGAGTATCCCAGGGTCAGCGCCGGCGCGCTTGAGTCCTGAGAACCCTTGAAGCGCTGTTTGATCTCCTTGGAGATACCGATGCTCTTGCCATCAGGGAATTCGCCTTCGAGTTTCTTGAAACCGAACAGGTTCCAATCTCCCTTGACTGCATAGAGGGTCAGAGGATCGTAGCCTCCGCCGAGTGAGAAGATCATTGCGCTCTGATACATCGCATGATCAGCAACCGAACCGTTCGAGGTCACAATCTTGTCGATTTGCTCCAGCCCCTGTGCTGCTTTTTCAGGGTCCCCCTGAGACTTGCCGGTATCCTTCACCTGCACGACAACATCAGACTGTGAATAGACCTGGCCTTGGGAATTGGCGAGGCTCGCCTTCGAGGAGGTCGAGAAGTTCATGACAGCGCTGAGGAACGCAACACCGATCGTCACAGCGAGGATTACCGCTATATAGCGGCGCAGATAAGCGCGCACATTCGCGCGTGCAATCGTATTCATTATTTGGCCCCCAACTGAGCGAGTGCTTCAGCCACACCCTGGGCTGTCGGGTGATTGATCTCGCCGGCAATAACACCGTCAGAGAGCAACAAGACACGGTCAGCGTAGGAAGCAGCCTGCGGGTCGTGCGTCACCATGATTACGGTCTGGCCGTATTCGTGCGCTGCGCGCTGCAACAAGGTCAGCACCTCGCTACCGGACTCCGAATCCAAGTTACCGGTCGGCTCGTCACCGAAGATCACATCGGGACGGGACAGCAATGCACGTGCCACAGCAACACGCTGCTGCTGGCCACCCGAGAGCTCGTGTGGCTTGTGGTTCAAACGTTCGCTCAAGCCCAAACGCTCAACGAGCTCGTTGAACCAAGCCATGTCCGGCTTTTGTTCTGCAAGCTCAAGCGGAAGCAGAATGTTCTGCTTGGCGGTCAAGGTAGGGACCAAGTTGAACGCCTGGAACACGAAACCCACGCGCTCGCGGCGCATACGGGTCTGCTCGTCTTCATTCATGGTGTCCACGCGAGTATCACCCAGTGACAATGCCCCGCTCGTAGGGCGATCCAGGGTTGCCAGCATGTGCATCAACGTGGACTTACCCGAACCCGAAGGGCCCATGATCGCGGTGAACCTACCGCGGGTAAAACCCACAGTCACGTTGTTCAAAGCCGTGACCTGAGTAGAGCCCTCACCAAAGATCTTGGTGAGATTCCATGCTGCAACTGCCGGCTGAGCCGCGTGCGAACCGATGTGTGCTTCAGATGATGGAGGTTGTGTAGTCATGCTTCTACAGTAATTTCCACGCGATCTGTGATCATCGACCACCAGGATGGAAAAACGCAAGGCCATGTCATACTCAGGTATGACATGGCCTCGAAACGGCAACAGATGACCTGCTTAAGGGGTCACGACGCCTGTTTTATACGCAAGGACGACAGCCTGAACGCGGTCACGGACCTCAAGCTTGGACAAAACACGGCCCACGTGTGTCTTGACGGTGGCCTCAGACAAACACAACTGCTCAGCGATCTCCGTGTTAGAGAAGCCCTCAGCCATGAGCTTGAAAACCTCAGCCTCCCGTGCAGTCAGAAGCTCCAGAAGATCCTGAGCTGACGCCCCGTCTTGTTGAGCCTGAGAACGCAAAAGAGGCGCCATATGATCCAGAAGCCGCTTAGTAGAACTCGGCGCAACCACCGCACCACCATGGAACACAGTGCGGATCGCCTCCAGCAGATCCTCCGGAGGAACATCCTTAAGCAAGAACCCGGCAGCACCAGCCGAAATCGCATCAAGAACGTACTCATCCAAATCAAACGTCGTCAGAATCAAAACCCGCGGGGCCTCCACACCACGCCGAGCCGCATCCGAAAGCAACTGCGTGGTCGCGGCAATCCCATCCATTCCAGGCATACGGATATCCATCAAAACAACATCCGCATCACCAACAGAGGCACCACTTGCCGGCGGCCTGCACACCGCAAGACCATCAGAGGCCTCCGCAACCACACACAAATCAGGCTGCGAATCAATCAACATCCGAAAACCAGAACGCACCAACTGCTGATCATCAACCAGCGCAACCTTAATCCGCTCCATGGAACCCTCCAAACCCACGACCTTCCAAGCCCAAGCTCGGCTCAATCACTTTCATACCTAACGATTTACTGATTCAAGGATCGCGTGCTCACGCACTAGCAAGCTCATCCGAGGCATACGGGATGAACGCATACACCTGATAGCCCCCAGGCAAAACCGAGAAAGCAACCTTACCCCCATACAGCTCAGCCCGCTCACGCATACCAACCTGCCCTCGCCCACTCGAGGGCAACGCGGCAGCAACCCCAACAGTCACCGGACGCTGCGCCCCCGAAGCATCTGCCACCGAATGATGCTGTGCCGAATCGCCCTGTGTCGAATGATGCTGCGCCGAATCGCCCCGCACCTGCGAATCATTGGCCACCGTCACCGCAAGCCCACCGGCCATCCACGTCAAAACAACATCCGTACGCGTAGGCGCAACCGCGTGCTTACGAACATTCGTCAACGCCTCTTGAACAATCCGATACACCGCCAACTCAGCACCGGGAGGCAAGGTACCGGCAGGGGAATGCTTCCACTCAATCGATGTCTCAATGCCACTCGCGCTCGCGGTGTAGGCGAGTTCATCAAGCCGATCAAAACCAGGGGCGGGGGCTCTGCGGGCCTCATCGCCCTCATCCCTCAAAACACCCAACAGAGAGCGCATCTCGGTCAACGCTTCACGCCCCGTTTGAGAGATCGTCTCCAAAACCTCGCACGCTACTTCCGGACGCTGTACGGCCGCGTACCTGCCGCCGTCTGCCTGCGTCACGATGACCGAGAGCGAATGAGCCACCACATCGTGCATCTCCCGAGCAATACGACGCCGCTCATCCGCTGCAGCGAATTCACGCTCCCTGATCTGCTCGTCGATAAGCCTCTTCATGCGCAGCTTTTCGGTCTCCACGCGTGCCCGCCGTTCAAAAGAGAGCCGACCGAGAAGCCACGCGACCGCCACGACGAGCCAATGCCCAATCAGCGCGGCCACGTAGTCAGCGGCTTTCAAATACTCTTCATCGTGCGCTAAAAAGAATATGATCGCTAAAACGGAGCCGAGAAGCCCTGCCACTAAAGCCGCGTTCGAGACCCAGCGGCTCCCATGCGCGGCAGAAGAATAAATAATGAGCGGCACGAGGATCAGCGTGGGTTTCGCGTCGGCGACAACGCACACCTGGACAAGGCATGCGATCACCGCGGTTATCAGCGCAGCACCCGGGTTATAACGGCGAATAGCCCACGCGACGCACAACGCCAGCCCCACCAGAAGTATGGTGCCTTGACGCACGGGATAGGGGAACTTCGGCCAAAATGGCAACGCAAGCGCGCCCTCATAATAATTACCCGAATCTTGGTCTGGCAAGTGCGGCCCCAGCACGATAGGACCTGCTACCCAGAACATGAAACTGATGATCAGGGCCATGCCGGTGGCTTGCATTATATCGATCCTCACCGGGTGGGTGCGGATCCAGGTTTCCGTGCGCCTTATCCTGCCTGGGCGAGTGCTAGGGGTCTGGGTCATACACCTCACTCTAGTGAGTAAAAGGCACTTTTGACTGCGACTCAGGTATGAGTCGCGGTGGCGCCACGGAGCGACGGTGCTTGGGTGCATAGCCGTGCTGTGCCGAGGCTGTCATAAACGCGTCCCACATAGTGGGATGTTGGCTCATATTGTGGACGAGGGCGTATGGTGGAAACCATGACGCGCACACTTGATTTGGCAGTGATCCCCGGCGACGGCATCGGCCCCGAAGTTGTTAGCCAAGCCCTCAGAGTCATCATGGCATCGCTGGAGAACACCGATGTTGACGTAGCGACCACCGAATACAACCTCGGCGCCGAGCACTGGCTCGAAACCGGAGAAACCCTCACCACGGAAACCCTCGAGCAACTCCGTGAGCACCAAGCGATCCTCTTCGGCGCGGTAGGTGCCGCCCCCAACGATGAACGGATCCCATCAGGCATCCTCGAGCGCGAGATCCTGCTCAAGCTTCGATTCGCCTTCGATCACGCCGTGAACCTGCGCCCATCCAGGCTCTTCCCAGGCTCCGTGAGCCCACTGAGCGAACCCGGCCAGATCGACTTTGTTGTGGTCCGCGAAGGAACCGAAGGCCTCTATGCAGGTAACGGCGGCCAATTCAAAACGGGAACCGAGCACGAGATCGCAACCGAAGTATCCATCAACACGGCCCACGGCGTCCGCCGCGTAGTCCGCGACGCCTTCCAACGCGCCAACGCACGCCGCAAGAAGCTCACGCTGGTCCACAAACACAATGTTTTGGTCAACGCCGGCAAGCTCTGGAACCGCATCGTCAACGAAGAAGCCACCAACTATCCAGACGTCATCGTGGACTACCTGCACGTCGACGCGGCAACCATCTTCATGGTCACAGACCCAGCCCGCTTTGACGTGATCGTGACCGATAACCTCTTTGGCGACATCCTCACCGACCTCGCAGGAGCCGTCACCGGCGGCATCGGGCTCGCCTCCTCCGGCAACATCAACGTGGATGGAACCGCGCCGTCGATGTTCGAGCCAGTCCACGGATCCGCGCCAGACATCGCAGGAAAGAACATCGCAGACCCGACCGCCGCGATCCTCTCCGGTGCACTCCTGTTGCGCCACGTAGGGCTATGCGAGCAAGCCGACGCGATCGAAGCGGCAGTCGAACGCGACCTCGCGGCACTCGTTGATGCGCCCGCCGCGCCGCAGCGAGCCACAACCGAAATCGGCGATGCGATCATCGCGCAACTGAGCGCATAGCGCGGCCTCAAACTCCCATCATCGGTCTTGCTCTACCGCATAGGGTAGGCGCGGGACTAGGGTTACCTAGAGGTGCATGCAGACTCAGCGTCTGTGTCGCCGCACAAACACATCACGAGCCGCCACCAAGAGCGGCGAAACGTATCGGAACTGGAGCACAACAGTGGAATTCACCCGCACGCTCACGATCAACCCGACCTCGGACGAGGAACGCTCAAAGATCCTGCAAGACCCAGGTTTCGGAACCCACTACACGGACCACCAAGTCATTATCGACTGGGATATTGACAAGGGCTGGCACAGCGCGCGGGTAGTTCCATATGGCCCGGTCACACTTAACCCGGCCGCCGCTGTTCTGCACTACGGCCAAGAAATCTTCGAAGGGCTCAAAGCCTACCGCCACAAGGACGGCGGCGCGTACAGCTTCCGTCCCGAATCCAACTCACGCCGTCTGAACCGCTCAGCGGTCCGTTTGGGAATGCCCGAACTGCCGGTAGACGTCTTCCTGCAGGCGATCAAGGAACTTGTGAGCGCTGATGAGGCGTGGATCCCAGACGGTGACGGCGAATCGCTGTACTTGCGACCGTTCATGATCGCAACCGAAGCGTTCCTGGGGGTGCGGCCATCGCATCGTTATGAGTTCCGCGTGATCGCCTCACCTGCCGGTAACTACTTTGGCGGCGAGCTTAAACCGGTTCAGATTTGGCTCTCTGAAACCTATGCCCGCGCAGGTCACGGAGGTACCGGCGAAGCCAAGTGCGGCGGCAACTATGCGGCCTCGCTCATCGCCCAACTCGAAGCTGAGGCCAACGAGTGCCAACAGGTCATCTTCACCGACCCAACAAACGATCACGCGGTCCAGGAACTCGGCGGCATGAACGTGTTCTTCGTGATCGATAACGGCAAGACTCTAGTCACCCCAGCGTTGGACGGCACAATCCTACACGGCATAACGCGCTCCTCAGTGCTTGAGCTCGCACAAGAGAAGGGCCTGGCTGTCGAGGAACGCACCTTCACACTCGGTGAGTGGAAACAGCGCCTCGATGAAGGAACCCTCGATGAAGTATTCGCGTGCGGAACCGCCGCAGTCATCACACCGATCTCGCAGCTACGCGGCCGTGACATGACCCTCACGATGCCGGAAGTGAAGCACGATGGCGTGTGGGCAACAATCCGTCACGACCTCCTCGGTGTACAGACCGGTGCGGTCGATGACACACGCGGATGGCTGCACCAGCTCGCCTGACCGCGCAGCCCCTTGACATCCCCGCACCCAACTGAGCTCCAGTAGACCCAGTAGGCTGGTTTCATGCGTATTGCCCGTTGTGTCATTGATGATGATCCGTTCTATGGACTCGTGGAAGACGAGCAGGTTATCGAGCTAGCTGGTGACCCGTTCTTCCACGGCGTCCAGCCAACCCAGACCGTGCACGCATTAGATGATGTGCGTTTGGTCGCGCCGATAATCCCGCGTTCCAAGGTTGTGGGTTTCGGCAAAAACTATGCCGAACACGCCCGCGAGATGGGTGGGGAAGCCCCCGCCCGGCCAGTCATGTTCCTGATCCCGAACACCGCGGTTTTGGGGCCGGGAGAGCCCATCCGGTTCCCGGATTTCTCCGATGAGATCTCCTACGAGGGGGAGCTCGCTGTTGTGATCGGCCGGATCTGTAAAGACGTCCCGCCGGAGAACGCCCACGAGGTCGTGTTCGGGTACACGATCGCCAATGACCTCACCGCGAGGGACGCCCAACGCAACGATGGTCAATGGTCCCGTGCTAAAGGCTTTGACGGGTCGGTTCCATTGGGTCCGTGGATCGAGACCGAAGTGGACCCTGATGCGTTGGTGATCACCACCACAGTGGATGGCAAGACGGTCCAAGACGGCAATACCCGTGACATGCTGACCCAGGTCGCGGGCCTGATCGCGCAAGCCTCCGAAGCGTTCACGCTGCTTCCAGGCGATGTGCTGCTCACCGGAACCCCGGCAGGCGTTGGGCTGCTGCAGGAGGGGCAGACCGTTGAGGTCACCATCGAAGGCATCGGCACGCTATCGAATCGCGTGATGTAGCCGGCAACCGCACGGTTGGCGGCCCCGCATCGGTGCTTGCCTCGCTTCGGTGCTTGTCTTCATCGTTGGTTGCCCTCATCGTTGATAACGACCTACTAAGATAAAGGATCATGAGCTTTACTGCGTCGCTTCCTACGGTTTCCGATTCAACTCCTGTTCGCGTTCGTTTCTGCCCTTCGCCCACCGGCACCCCGCACGTCGGTATGGTCCGTACCGCCCTGTTCAACTGGGCTTATGCGCGTCACACGGGCGGAACCTTGATTTTCCGCATCGAGGACACGGATGCCGCGCGTGACTCTGAAGAGTCTTTCAACCAGGTCATCGACGCGATGGAATGGCTCGGGATCGACTGGGACGAAGGCATCCGAGTGGGCGGGCCGCAAGAACCGTACCGCCAGTCCCAGCGCATGGATATTTACGCTGATATTCTGCGCAAGCTGATTGACGGCGGATACGTGTATGAGGACTTCTCGACCCCGGAGGAAGTCAAGGCACGCCGCCAGGCAGCTGGGCAGGACGTCCAGTTAGGCTATGACAACTACGATCGCGACCTCACCGAGGAACAGAAGCAAGCCTTCCGTGACGAGGGCCGCAAGCCCGTGTTCCGTCTGCGGATGCCGGACGAGGACATTACGTTCGAGGACCTCATCCGCGGTGAGATCACGTTCCCAGCCGGTTCGGTTCCTGACTTCGTGGTGGCCCGCGCCAACGGCGCGCCTCTGTATACGCTGGTCAACCCGGTTGATGACGCGCTCATGGGTGTCACGCACGTTCTGCGCGGCGAAGATATCTTGTCCTCGACCCCACGTCAGATCGCGCTCTACCGCGCGCTGATTGAGCTGGGGATCGCTGAATACCTGCCGCGTTTCGGCCACATGCCATACGTCATGGGGCAGGGCAATAAGAAGCTGTCCAAGCGTGACCCGGAATCATCGCTGTTCAACCTGCGCGACGCCGGCTTCATCAAGGAAGGCCTCGTCAACTATCTCGCGTTGCTGGGGTGGGCGATCTCCGGGGATGAGGACATCTTCACGACGGAGGAGATGGTCAAGGCCTTTGACATCAAGGATGTACAGCCCAACCCTGCCCGCTTTGATGTCAAGAAAGCCGAAGCCATCAACGGAACGCACATCCGTAGGCTTTCGCCTGAAGTTTTCATTGAACGTTTGATCCCGTACCTGCGAAACGCTGAGCTTGTCTCGGACCCGCTGACACAAGACGAACAGCGCATCCTTGAAGCGGCGGCGCCTCTGGTCCAGGAACGCATGCAACTGTTGGGCGAGGCGCCTAAGATGCTGGACTTCCTGTTCAAGCCAGACGCTGAGATCACGATGGATGACGACGCCCTCAAGCGCATGCCAGAGAACCTGGGCGAGGTCATCGACGTTGCAGCGGACGCGCTCGAGAAGGTCTCCGAGTTCACGGTAGACAACATCGAGCAAGCCCTGCGGGAAAGCCTCATTGATGGCCTTGGGCTCAAGCCACGCCTAGCGTTCGGCCCGGTCCGCACCGCTGTTTCCGGGCATCGGGTGTCCCCGCCACTGTTCGAATCCCTCGAAATTCTGGGTAAAGAATCAACCCTGGCGCGGCTGCGTGCATTCCGCGAGAACCACGCGGAGTAAACCCGGCGTTAATGTGGCGTTCGACACGAGGGAGGAAGCCGATTTGGTTTCCTCCCTCGTCTCGGGTAGGCTAGACAATCGCATGCCGTCGCGAGAAAACATTTGATCGCAACGAAAAACACTCGGTGAATGCTAGCAGTTTGAGAATACTGATTCGCAAAACCGGGTAAGCATAATTGAATATGAGAATTCATATTGATCGTGCTACGCTGTAGTGCACATTGGGATATGGTGTAATTGGCAACACGACTGATTCTGGTTCAGTTATTCTAGGTTCGAGTCCTGGTATCCCAGCGAAGATCTCACCGCTGTTATGGAAGCGGGTAGCCCTCACGGCAGAAGAGATCAGCGATTCCCCTTAAACCCCACACGTACTTGTTCTGGCAAGCAGTGGGTTAAAGAGATGGGGAGTAGCATTTGGCCCCATCGTATAGCGGCCTAGTACGCCGCCCTCTCACGGCGGTAACGCGGGTTCGAATCCCGCTGGGGTCACGTCGCAACACACGGTTCACTAATTCAATATGTGATGCAGATTCATTGAGGATCTGCGTAGCGTGTCGCGAAAGCGGCCCCATCGTATAGCGGCCTAGTACGCCGCCCTCTCACGGCGGTAACGCGGGTTCGAATCCCGCTGGGGTCACGCAAGAAAAATCCCGGTGATCGCATCACCGGGATTTTTTATACCCTAATCTGGCTAGTGACTCATTCACGTGCGCAGAAATGTGCGCAGAAACGGGTGCAGAATCGTGCGCAGAAAGGGAAACCGGTGGGGACCGTCAGTGGATTAGGTGAGGCAGCCATCATCGCCTCCATCAACCGCGCCTTCGCGCCCAACGCTAGCTCAGCGGGCTCCGTGAACTCAGCGGTCCAAGGCCCTGATGAGGCTCGGGGTCGCGGAGCAGTGCTTGTTGGTAACGGCGATGACGCCGCCGTACTCGCCGCAAACGCGCGCCTGGTCTTGACGATGGATACCTCGGTTGAAGGCCAAGACTTTATGCAGGCGTGGCCCAGCGGTGCCGAAACATCCCCGCGGCTACTTGGTTTCAAGTGCGCGGCGCAGAACCTTTCCGATATTAACGCGATGGGTGGGCGGGCCCGTTTTCTTCTGATGTCCCTGTCACTCTCGAAGAATGTTGCGGCGAGCTGGCCCAGCGAATTCGCTGCTGGCATGCGGCAAGCTTGCGAGGTACTCGGGGCGGAAGGTGTGGAGCTGATCGGCGGGGATGTATCCGCCGCTGAAGCGATCTCCATTACGATCACTGCGGTCGGGGAACTCGATAGTAAGGCCCGGCCCATCGTCCGCAACGCGGCCCAGCCAGGGGATCAGCTCTATATCGCCGGCAGGCTGCCAGGCACATCCGGCACAGCCCTGAACCGGCTCCTGGACTCCAGAACGCAACAAGAGCCTTACCTAGAGCACGTGCCGGGGCAGCACGCTCAGCCTGACGAAGACGAATTGGCTCGCGCTCTCGAGGCGCACTTCATGCCCACCCCGCCGCTGGAGCTCGGACCAGCACTAGCTGCAGCTGGCCACCGCATCGCCGGCATCGACGTTTCCGACGGTCTAGTGCGGGACGCCACGCGCATCGCCGAAGCCAGCGGGGTAGACATGGTCCTGGATGAGGCAGCTATTGAACGGATGGCGGCACAGCTGGGGCAAGCGTGGGCCCTGCAGAGCGCAGAAGCGCGCCACAACGTTCTCTACGGAGGAGAGGAGTTCAACCTCTTATTCACCGTGCCCGCCGGAACGGAGTTGCCTCAGCTACCGGGCGTCAGCACCGTACGAATCGGCGAGGTTACACAGCTGAACCAGGCAGGCCGGCAGTCTGGGATTTATCTGGAGGGGCAGCGCCTGGATGAAAACCTAGGTTTCGATCACTATTCGACAGATAAGCCCTAAGTAGTACGAGCCCTCAAGGAGCGAGCGCTGCGAACTTAGACTGAGAACCTAGATTGCAAACCTAGACCGCGATTGAGGCGCTGAGATCATGAGCGACTTGCGCGACGATGCTTCCGTAGCGTTTCCCCGGGTCATTGCTGATGCGTTGAACAGGCCCGGACATCGAAAGCGCGGCCACAACCTTCCCGGTCGGGCTGAAGATCGGCGCGGACACGGAGGCCACACCGCGTTCGCGTTCTCCCACGGACTGTGCCCAGCCGCGCTTCTTGACGCGCGCGAGGTCATGCGCAGTGAACCGCGCCCCTTCAAGACCCTGCACGATGCGGGCCTGATCCTCCCACGCGAGCAAGATCTGGGCAGCCGAACCTGCGGCCATGGACAGTTGCGTACCCACCGGGATAGTGTCGCGTAGGCCAGTGGGGCGCTCTGCGGAGGCAATGCATACACGCAGATCGCCTTGGCGTTTGAAAACCTGGGTGCTTTCGTTAGTGAGTTCCCGCAAGCGCTGTAGAGCTGGGCGCGATGCGGAGACAAGCCGGTCTTGACCTGCGGCGGCCGCTAGCTCAGATAGACGTGGGCCGAGGACGAACCTGCCGTGAAGGTCTTTGGTCACAAGGCCGTGATGAACCAGGGCTTGGGCGAGCCGGTGGGCTGTTGGCCGGGCGAGGTGGGTCGCTTCCACGAGGTCCGCGAGGCTTGCAGGTCCAGACTCGAGGGCATCAAGGATCATCGTCGCTTTATCGATGACGCCCACACCACTGTTTTGTGACATGCTAGAAACCATAACGTCTCAATCTTTGAGACACAAGATCAGAATGTGGAATAGTCTGATGTTAGCGTGGTCGTGAACACACGCCGCGATCACAGCAAGCATCGCAGCTGTGAGCATCGTGACTGAGACCATCACAGCTGAGAACATCGTGACTGGGAACGCACAGCACTCAGAAGGGAAGAACGACATGTCGAGCACAGGAGCCGCGCGCACCTTGGCAGAGAAGGTGTGGGAAGACCACGTCGTAGCTCGAGGCGAGGGTGAAGGCCTCGACCGCCGCCCTGATTTGCTCTACATCGACCTACACCTCGTGCACGAGGTCACCTCGCCGCAGGCTTTCGAAGGCCTGCGCCTAGCGGGCCGAAAGCTACGCCGGCCTGACCTGACCATCGCGACCGAGGACCACAACACCCCAACCCTGGAGATCGACCGGCCCATCCAAGACCCGATCTCCGCAAAGCAGATCGAAACTTTGCGCGCTAACTGCAAGGAATTCGGTGTCCGCTTGCACTCGCTGGGCGATAAAGAACAAGGCATTGTGCACGTCGTTGGCCCACAGCTGGGCCTCACTCAGCCCGGTATGACGATCGTGTGCGGTGACTCCCACACATCAACCCACGGCGCGTTCGGTGCGCTGGCCTTCGGCATCGGAACCTCGGAAGTCGAACACGTCATGGCAACCCAGACGCTGCCGCTCAAGCCGTTCAAGACCATGGCGATCAACGTTGAAGGAACCCTGCGCCCAGGCGTGACCTCGAAAGACATCATCCTCGCGGTGATCGCCAAGATCGGTACCGGTGGCGGGCAGGGCTACGTGCTGGAATACCGCGGCTCTGCGATCGAGCAGCTTTCGATGGAAGCCCGCATGACGATGTGCAACATGTCGATCGAAGCCGGCGCGCGTGCGGGCATGATCGCCCCAGACCAGACAACCTTCGACTACATCAAGGGCCGCCCACACGCCCCACAAGGCGAAGAATGGGATGCCGCGGTCGAATACTGGAAGACCCTGCGCACCGACGATGACGCGACATTCGATGCAGAAGTGTTCCTCGACGCTGACGAGCTCGAACCCTTCGTAACCTGGGGCACCAACCCGGGCCAGGGCGTTTCGCTCAACGACGTGGTTCCGCACCCAGAAGAATACGGTGACGAGAACGAGAAAGCTGCAGCCCAACGCGCGCTTGAATACATGGGGCTGGAAGCCGGAACCCGAATGAAAGACATCCGCGTAGATACAGTATTCTTAGGCTCTTGCACCAACTCCCGCATGGAAGACCTCAGGGCCGCGGCGGATGTGATCCGCGGGCAAGAAAAAGACCCGAACGTACGCATGATCGTGGTTCCCGGGTCCGCACGCGTGCGGCTTGAAGCAGAAGCCGAAGGCCTGGATCAGGTTTTCAAGGACTTCGGTGCCGAATGGCGCTTTGCCGGTTGCTCAATGTGCCTGGGCATGAATCCAGACCAGCTCTCCGAAGGCGAGCGCTGCGCATCGACCTCCAACCGCAACTTCGAAGGCCGCCAGGGTAAAGGTGGGCGAACACACCTCGTGTCCCCGCTCGTAGCAGCGGCAACCGCGGTCCGAGGCACACTGTCCTCGCCATCGGACATCATCGAAAACCACGCCGCAACGGCCTCTGCATAACCGCACGCTGGTAGAGAAGGACATTCATCATGGAGAAATTCAGCACACACACCGGCGTTGCCGTGCCACTGCGAGCATCCAACGTCGACACCGACCAGATCATCCCGGCGGTCTACCTCAAACGCATCACCAAAACCGGCTTCGATGACGCGCTGTTTGCCCGCTGGCGGCAAGACCCGGAGTTCATCCTGAACCAAGAGCCGTATAAGAATGGCAGCGTTCTGATCGCCGGCGCGGACTTCGGTACCGGATCCTCACGCGAGCACGCCGTGTGGGCGCTCAAAGACTACGGCTTCCGGGTAGTGATCTCATCGCGTTTCGCCGATATCTTCCGCGGAAACTCCGGCAAGCAGGGCCTACTCACGGCACAAGTTGAGCAATCTGACGTTGAACTGCTGTGGAAGCAAGTTGAGCAAAACCCTGGGATGGACATCACGGTCGACCTTCCGAACCGCACCATCACCGCGGGCTCGTTGACCGTGGGCTTCTATGTCGACTCCGATACCGCGTGGCGTCTCGCTGAAGGCCTCGACGATATCGACCTTTCGCTGCGCCAAGAAGAGGCGATCGCTGAATACGAAGCACGCCGTCCATCGTTCAAACCAACCACACTCCCAGCCCGCTCTTAAAACGGACTCCAGGCTGTGCTGCAGGATTGAATCTCCTGTTCGTTTTCATAGCATTGCCAGTCTGAATCCCCAGTCACTTGCAGATGTGAGATTATGAATCACTCAATGCATGTGGCTGGGGATTAGCTTTTCCATGCCACACGCCCTGACCTATATGATGGTGAGGAACTAACGGGGTCATCCCGTGCTTAACCACTGCCCGCTGATGACAAGGAAAGCTAAAGCGTGACGACCAAGGTCCTGTCCATTAATGGTGGCCGCCCACTCACTGGTGAGGTGACGGTACGTGGTGCCAAGAATCTGGTGCCAAAGGCGATGGTCGCGTCCTTGCTGGGTAGTGGGAAATCGATTCTGCGCAACGTCCCTCAGATCAGGGACGTCGACGTGGTAGCTGGCCTGTTGCGCCTGCACGGCGTGACGGTCGATATCGATCACGACAAGGGCGAGCTCGTGATGGACCCCTCGGGCGCCAAGACTGCCTCGAGCGCCGAAATCGATGCCTTCGCAGGGGACTCGCGCATCCCGATCCTGTTCTGCGGCCCGCTCATGCATACGATCGGGGAAGCCTTCATCCCGGACCTGGGTGGCTGCCGCATCGGCGATCGCCCGATCGACTACCACTTGCAGGTTCTGCGCGAATTCGGCGCTGTGGTTGAAAAGGCTCCGAACGGGATCAGCATTTCCGCTCGCAACGGCCTCTACGGCGCCAAAGTCGAGCTGCCGTATCCTTCCGTTGGAGCGACCGAGCAGGTTCTCTTGACCGCGGTGCGCGCCCAGGGTATCACCGAGCTGAAGAACGCGGCGGTTGAACCTGAGATTCAAGACCTCATCTCTGTTCTGCAGAAGATGGGCGCGATCATCGACCTGCGCGGCGAACGCACCCTCGTGATCGAAGGCGTCGAATCGCTGCGCGCCTACGACCACACCGCGCTACCAGACCGCAATGAGGGCGCATCGTGGGCTTCCGCTGCCCTAGCGACCGGGGGAGACATCCTCGTGAAGGGCGCGGACCAGAAAGACTTGTCCGCGTTCCTGAACTGCTACCGCCGCCTCGGTGGCGAATTCGAAGTCCAGAGCGAAGGGATCCGGTTCTTCCACCCCAGCGGTGACCTCAACCCCCTCGTCGTAGAGACCGATGTGCACCCTGGTTTCATGACGGACTGGCAACAGCCGCTTGTAGTGGCTCTGACCCAGGCCACGGGTGTCTCGATTGTGCACGAGACGGTGTATGAGAACCGTTTCGGCTTCACTGACGCGCTCAAGCGCATGGGTGCAACGATTCAGCTGCACCGCCAGTGCCTCGGATCTCTGCCGTGCCGCTTCGGCAACCGTGACTTCCTGCATTCCGCGGTGATCACCGGTAAGTCCAATCTCAAGGGCGCTGACTTTGTGATCCCGGATCTGCGGGGTGGATTCTCCCACGTGATTGCAGCGCTGGCAGCCGAAGGCGTGTCGAATGCCACCGGCATCGACCTCATCAACCGCGGCTATGAACACTTCACCGATAAGTTGCGTGGCCTAGGTGCCGATATCGAGCTGAAGGAACAAGCGTGATGGCGCGGAAGGGATCTAACGAAACCCTCGCCGCACGCATCACTTTCGGGACCGCCGCAGCTTTCGTACGCCCTGCCCTGGCGCTGTTGTTGCGCCGAACCTGGGTTGGTATGGGTTCGATCAAACCGGGCTCGATCATCGTTGCGAACCACATCAGTGAACTTGACCCGCTCATCATTGCCGAATCGGTATATGTGCAGGGATTGCTTCCGCGTTTCCTCGCGAAGTCACCGCTGTTCAAGATCCCACTGGTTGGCCGCGTTCTGAAAGCGACCGGCCAGATCCCGGTAGAACGCGGAGGGCCGGGTGCCAAGCTCTCGCTCGAAGCGGCAGCTGAAGTGATCGGACGCGGCGGTGTGATCATCATCTATCCGGAAGGGACCTTGACCCAAGACCCGGATAAGTGGCCTATGCAGGCCCGCACGGGTGCGGCTCGGCTCGCACTGAAAACCAACGCACCAGTGGTCCCTGTTGTCCACTGGGGGGATCAGGAACTTTTGGGCGGCAAACCACGCAGGCTCAAGCTGTTCCCGCGGAAAGCGACCGTGGTCATGGCAGGTTCGGAGATTGACCTCGATGACCTGCGTAGCGGACCAATGACCCGCTCGGTGCTGGACGAGGCAACCACCCGCATTATGAAACACATGACGTACCTGGTCTCTGACTTGCGCGGTGAAGAACCCCCGGAAGCGCCGTGGAATCCTACGGCCGATAACGATGAACAGCTCAAGCAGCGCGAAGAAGAAAAGCGCCGCCGCCGTGAGCAAGAAGACTGGTAGAAAAGCGGTGAAACCGCGCAGTAGATACCCCGCAGTAGACACCGCGCAGTAGACGCTTCAGAAGAGAACACAGCGTTGGAGGCATACGCGTGAAGAATCTCACCGTGATGGGTTCAGGCTCGTGGGGGACCACGTTCGCCAAAGTTTTGGCTGACGCCAACCCGGAAGCGACCGTAACGTTATGGGCCCGTCGTGACGAGGTGGCCCAAGAGATCGCGACCAAACACACGAACAGCGGCTACCTCGGTGAATTGATGTTGCCGCTCAATGTCACCGCAACCTCGGATCCGGGAGCGGCACTTGCTGGTGCGGACATGGTGGTTCTCGCTGTACCGGCTCAAACCTTGCGGGAGCAGCTCACCCAATGGGTGGAGCACATCCCGTCTGAGGCGATCATCGTTTCGTTGATGAAGGGCCTGGAACGAGGCACGGGTCTGCGCATGACTCAGGTGGTTCAGGAAGTTCTGGGAACCAGGCAAGACAAGCTTGTGGTCCTCTCCGGCCCTAACCTTGCTCGCGAGATCGCGCGTGAAGAACCCACCGCCTCGGTGGTTGCGTGCGCTGTCACTGAGACCGCTGACGCCGTCGCGAAGGCCTGCACCGCCCCATACTTCCGTCCCTACACCAACCGGGACGTGATTGGCGCTGAGATCGGCGGGATCGTGAAGAACATTATCGCGCTCGCGGTGGGTATGTGCGATGGCATGGGTATGGGGGATAACACGAAGGCCACCGTGATTACCCGCGGGCTTGCAGAAACCACTCGTTTGGCTGTGGCTCTTGGCGGTAAAGCGGAGACGATGTCGGGGCTTGCCGGTATGGGGGATCTCGTGGCTACGTGCGCCTCATCGTTGTCCCGAAACTACACTGCTGGGCGTCTGTTTGGTCAGGGGCTGAGCATGGAGCAGGTGATCTCGAAGATGACCCAGGTGGCAGAAGGCGTCAAGAGCTGCTCGGCTGTTTTGGAACTTGCTCACGAAAACGGTGTTGATATGCCGATCGCTGCGGCGGCTTCGATGGTTCTGGATGGATCCGAGCCGGTGGTGAAGATGCCTAAGCTGCTGTTGGACCGGGATCTGAAATCGGAAGGAGCGTAACCAGTGTCAACGCCTCAACGGAAGGTTTTGCTCCTTTTCGGTGGCCAGTCGAGCGAACATTCGGTTTCGTGTGTGACCGCGGCCGGAGTTTTGCGTGCGATCGATACGGATCGTTTCACCGTGATTCCAGTGGGTGTCACCCAGGACGGCGTATGGACGCTGGTTGCGCCGCAGCAGGTTCTGACGTATTCCTTCGACGGCGGTGTTGAACCGATGGTTGAGCCTCAAGGCCAGCCGGTGCGGCTCATGCGCTCGGACAGCCCCGATGCGGCGGCGCGTCTGGTCACGGATGCCCAACCAGGTGAGATGGTCAAGATGCTCACCGGTATCGACGTTGTGTTCCCGCTGTTACATGGTCCATATGGCGAGGATGGCACGGTTCAGGGCCTGCTGGAGCTGATCGGGGTCCCATATGTGGGCTCGGGTGTTGCGGCTTCTGCTGTGGGTATGGATAAGCATCTGATGAAGATGGCTTTCAACGCAGCTGGCTTGCGTGTGGGGCCTTATCAGGTGGTCACCAACCGTGAATGGGATGCGGACCCTCAAAGTTGCTTAGACCGGTGTGACTCCCTTGAGCTTCCGTTGTTTGTGAAGCCTGCGCGGGCAGGCTCTTCGCAAGGTGTTGTGCGTGTGGATGATCGTGAGGATTTGAGCCTTGCGATCGAGGAAGCCCGGATGCATGACCCGAAGGTATTGATCGAGCAGGGCATCACAGGGCGTGAGATTGAGTGCGCTGCCTTAGAAGGGCGCCGAGGCGAGCCGACACGTGCCTCGGTGGGCGGTGAGGTTGTGGTCGATGAGGCCGCAGCTGACCTGTATGACTACGAATCGAAATACCTGGCCGATGACAACGCACGCACCGAAGCCCCTGCACAGCTGAGCGAGGAGCAGGCTACATCCCTCAAGGAACACGCGATCATCGCTTATGACGCACTCGGTTGCGAAGGCCCCTCACGCGTGGACTTCTTCTTGGATGAAGCCGGCGAATGGATCATCAACGAGATCAACACGATGCCAGGCTTCACCCCGATTAGCATGTATCCGCAACTGTGGGCGGCAAGTGGTTTGCCGTACGAAGATCTGATCACCGAGCTGATCACCCTTGCCCTTGAGCGGCAGCCGGGGTTACTGCGTTAGCCGTTCTTCTTGCCTTCGCTGACCACGTCCTCGTCCGCGTCCTCAGGCGCTTCGAGGTTGAGGTCGCGGGCTGAGGTGCAGCGTTTGGTTGCTTTGTTGTTCTTCACGGCATCAGAGACCGCAACTGCGACATCGGAGGAAGAGATGCGTGCCGTGTCGATCGTGATGGTGATGTACGGTTCACGGCCGTAGGTTGCGATCGTCCATGTACCGTCATTGTTCTCACGCGCGGTCCAATCCACCTCATCCAAAGTGGAACACCTGTCTGAGGTGACGGCGGGCGCAATCTCACCGCATTTGAGGATCGCTGAAGCCGGTGAACCCCACGCGGCAGTCGACTGGCTCGTGGTTTTCCGTTTAGGCTGCCCTGAGATCTCTTGTGGCAAGGTGATCATGACCTGTGAGCATCGGGCATCTGCTGCGTTCTCTGCGGGAGCGACCTCGACCGGTTCGCTACAACCGCTCAAGGTGAGGGTTGCGCCAATACTCAGTACAGTGGCGATAGCGGCCTTGCGTCCACGACAACGGAGTGTGATGCGAGGCTGAACAGGCCTAGAAGGCTGAGAGAACACGGGAAAAGCACGCATATCTTCAGTTTATCTGCAGGGTGCGGCTCTAAGCTTTCCTGTAAGACAGTTGTACTGTGCACATCAGATGCGCATTGAACGAGGTAGGAGACCGCCGATGAGCGACCGGAGATTCAACGTCGACCCTGACCGGTATGACGACGACCGGTACGACAATGGTCAATGGGGCGATGAGTTCAGCGCGACCTCCTCGGGGCGCTCAAGCTACGGATCCGGTTCAGGGTACGGAGGGGAACAAGGATATGGCTATTCCCAACCTGCCCAGCCGTATCAGCCTGCCCAGCCATACCAACAGGGGCAGCCGTACCCGGCCAACCAGCAGTATCAGCAGCTTGGTCAGCCGTATCAACAGCCGGGGCAGCAGCCGTATCCGCCGCAGCGCAAGCCGCGAAAGAAGAAGAGCGGGGGCAAGAAGTTCCTGATTTCGCTGCTCACGATCGTCCTTGTTGTTCTGGGTTTGCTGGGTGTCTATGCGGCGGTGCTTGCCGCGAAGTTCAACGAGTCCCACGCGATTCCGGTGGCGGAGGCGTTCCCGCAAGGGCAGCGGCCGCAACACGGGCCAGGGGATAGGTCCGTCAACATTCTTCTGCTCGGTAACGATTCCCGCGGCGGTCAGAACGATTCCGGCCGTACGGACACGATGATGCTGATGCACATCCCATCCGATAGGCACGGGGTCTATGTCACCTCGATCATGCGTGATACGTGGGTGAACATCCCGAATCACGGTGAGGCGAAGATCAACGCCGCCTACGCGATGGGCAAGATGCCCTTGACCGTGGCAACCCTAGAGAACCTGTTCAACGTTCCTATCGATCACGTCATGACCATCGACTTCTCCGGATTCGAAGGGATGGTCGATGCGCTGGGCGGGGTCACGATCGATGTTCCACAGCCCTTCGATAAAGCAGGCACCCACTATAAAGGCCGCATGGACGTCAACGGCAAGCAAGCATTGTGGTTTGTCCGCGAGCGTTACGCCTTCAAGGACGGCGACTATCAGCGTGTGAAGAACCAGCAGCAGCTTGTGAAAGTCATCTTCACTAAAATGCTGAGCCCGCAAACCTTGATCAACCCGGTCAAGACAACCAACACGGTAGGCGCAATGGCGCCCTATATGACCCGCGACGAGACCCTCACCGGATGGAAACTCATGCAGCTTGGGATCACCATGCCGGGTGTGAGAGCCAACGACTTCCACTTCATGACCCTGCCGAATAAAGGCGTGGGCACCAGCGCTGACGGCCAATCCATCGTGGTCCCGGACATGGACGTGATCAACGAATTCTCTAAAGCGATGCGAGAAGGCGGCATGGAGGATTTCATGACTCGCCACGGATTAGCTAAATAAGTATTCTGAACCAATGGTGGATGAGTGAGAGGGAGGGCACGGTGACGCAGGCAATCCGCGCGGACTTTTCAGGGCTCCAAGACTGGCTGAGCCTCAGCGTCACCGAGCTAACCAAGCAACAGGAATCCCTCAACGCGATCAACGTCTTCCCAGTCCCAGACGGTGACACCGGAACGAACCTTGTAGCGACGATGCGCACCGTGCACCAGGCCATCACCGAGGCTGAACCTACCGGGGACCTCGGGCACCACCTCGCAACTGCTGCCCGGCAAGCGCTCGGCTCAGCCCAAGGAAACTCAGGATCCCTCGTCTCAGTGTTTCTACTCGGGATGGGTGAATCCCTCGCAGGAATCACGACCCTCACCGCGCCGGCGCTCGCCGAGAGTCTCGAAGCTGGACGGTTACGGGCGTGGGCCGCGTTGTCTGAGCCTGTGGGCGGAACCATCTTGTCAGTCATGGAAGCCGCAAGTGATGCCGCCAGAGCACGAGCCAGCCAACAGAAACAACGCGGCCACCAGAAACAGTCCGTCCCACAGGGCACCGTGCCACAGCGCACCGTCCCACAGTGCAAGCGCCAGCTCACCGGGCCCGAGACCGAACCTGCCGCGCTGATAGGAACCCTCGAGGAGGCGTGGCGGGCCGCGTTGAGGGAAGCCGAGCACACACAGGCCCGGTTGAAAGACCTCACTGATGTTGCGGTCGTGGATGCCGGCGCGGTCGGTTTCGCGATCATCCTGAACTGTTTGCTCGCCGCAGTCACACACACCGCCGTTGACCCAGAGCCTTATCGTGACTTGCCCGGCTATCATGACCAAGGCGAGATCCGCATTGAACAGGTTGAAGCGGCCGATGGTGTGGAAGTTGTATGCACCGTGACCGCATCGGCACTCGATGCTGCCCTGATGCGTGCCGCGCTCGATGCGGTAGGGGACTCCGTTGTCATGTCCGCCATGGAACCGGTCTCAGAGCACGATCCGGAGTACCGCGGCTACAACCACGCCAACCCGAGCCAGAAGGCTGCAACCAGCGAGCACACACTTTCCTGGAGGGTGCACGTGCACGTCCCCACCGAAACAACCGCGCTAGAGATCATCAGCAAAGCCGGGGAACCCACCGACATCGCAGTCACGCCGCTACAACACCTAGCCGAACACAACTCAACACGCCCACACACGGCAGGGCAGAGCTCTCAAGGCTGCAACCACGCTGGGATAAACCACCGATGACCGCCGAAACAAACCCTCAGCCAGGTGCCACAGCCTCAGCCGAGCCCTCAGCCACTACAGCAACCGCAGCAAGCGCAGCCACCACAGCAACCGCAGCAACCTTGACCCCAGACACACCACTGATCGAGGCGCTGGGCAAGCGTGATGCCCAAGCGATCCAGAAAGCCTTCGGTTTCAACACCGTCGCAGACATGCTCGCCCACATCCCCCGCCGCTACCTCGACGTAGGAGAGCTCACGGCCGTCCGCGACCTCCCGCTCGGCGAAGACGTGACCGTAGCCGCCAGAGTCATCCACGCACACCAACGCCGCATGCACCGCCGCAAAGGATTCCTCCTCGAGATCGAAGTCGAATCCGAACAAGACGGCGGACTCATGCCCATGACCTTCTTCAACGGCTACCTCGCCGCCCAACAACTCACACCAGGCACACGCGCCGTCTTCAGCGGCAAAGTCACCGCATATAAAGGCGCACTGCAACTCTCACACCCCGAATACACACTGCTCGGAGAAGACCAAGAAGCCGAAGCTAAACCCTTCCCGATCTACCCGCTCAAAGGCAAAATCGGGCAGATCCGCATGCGCACACTCCAAGCGAAACTACTCGAGCGCATCGACCCCGAAACCTTCACCGACCCTATCCCCACACCACTACGCACCCACCACCGGCTACCAGACCGTGTGTCCGCGCTACGAGCCATCCACCAACCCGAAAACCTACAAGCCGCCTACCGGGCACGGCAACGCTTCGTATTCCAAGAAGCCCTCGTCCTACAAACATTCCTCGCCGACCGCAAAGCGGCACTCGCCGGGCAGACCGCCGTCCCACGGCCCAAGCATACAGGCGGCCTGTTGGAGGCTTTCGACGCAGCGCTACCCTTCATGCTGACCCCGGGACAGGTCGAGGTAGGGGAGCAGATCGCATCAGACCTCGCACGCTCGCATCCGATGAACCGGCTGGTCCAAGGCGACGTCGGCTCGGGTAAAACACTGGTTGCTCTGCGTGCGATGCTCCAAGTGGTCGATGCGGGCGGGCAGGCCGCGTTCATGGCGCCCACTGAAGTTCTGACCCAACAACATGCCGCAACACTGCGTTCGATGCTAGGGGAGCTGGCACGGGCCGGTGAGCTGGGTGCCCCAGAGACCGCAACCCGGGTTGAATTGCTGACAGGCTCGCTCAAGACCGCCCAGAAACGTGAAACCCTGCTAGCTGCCGCTTCAGGGCAAGCAGGCATCGTAGTGGGCACACACGCCTTGATCTCTGATCACGTGCAGTTCGCTGAGCTCGGGCTCGTGGTGGTCGATGAACAGCACCGCTTCGGTGTCGAACAACGCGATAAACTACGCGACGGTGCAGGGGCGACACCGCACATGCTAGTCATGACCGCAACCCCGATCCCGCGAACGATCGCGATGACAGTGTTCGGGGACGTCGATGTTTCGACGCTCAAAGGCTTGCCAGCCGGACGCGCCGAAGTCAAAACATTCGTGGTGCCGCTGGCCTTGCCGGCCTGGAAGGAACGCATCTTCACCCTGATCCGCGACGAAGTAGCTCAAGGCCACCAAGCCTACGTAGTGGTTCCACGCATCACAGCCAGCGAAGACCAATACCACAACGAACCAGCCGACTCTCCTGGGCAACCTGGCTCCGCTGGACAACCTAGCTCCGCTGCAGCAACAGTTGCTCCCGAAGAAGGGATGCTTCCGCTAGAGGTCCAAGCCCAAGAGAACCACACGCAACGGACCCCGCTAGAAACCATGTACGAAGTACTCGCGGGACACCCAGCCCTCAAGGACGTGCGCATCGGAGTCCTCCACGGCGGAATGGACCCAGCCGACAAAGCACAAGCCATGGACGACTTTGAAAACCACCGCAGCGATGTCCTGCTCGCGACCACAGTGATCGAGGTAGGAGTGGACGTCCCCAACGCCACCGTCATGGCGATCATCGACGCCGACGCCTTCGGCATCTCCCAACTCCACCAGCTACGAGGACGCATCGGGCGCGGAAACCTGCCCGGAACCTGCCTCTTGGTAACCAACCTCGAACACCAACACCCCTCAGTCGAACGGCTCGAGACAGTCGCATCCACCACAGACGGCTTTGCGCTCGCCGAGGAGGATGTCAAACTGCGCCGTGAAGGCGACATTCTGGGGCAAAGCCAGTCGGGCGGGAAATCGACGCTCAACCTCCTACGCGTCATGAGGGACGCCGATGTGATCCAAGCGGCCCGCGAAGACGCCCACGGCATCGTCGCGCCGGGTTGGCGCGCGGCTCACCCCGAACTCGCGCGGCTCGTGGCTGAACTCGAAGACTCCGAAAGCGCGGCCTATCTGCAACGCTCCTAAGCCTTCTGGAGCGGTTATGGGGTTTCGGCTACTGGTGTTTCGGCGAAATACAGGGTGGTTTCCCCATAGCGGCGTGGCTTGAGCGCTGAAAGGCCGTCCGGCCACTGTGGGGCAGGCGAGCTGGAGGCTCTCTCGAGGCACACGACCGCATCGGGAGCCAGGTGGGGCACAAGTGCGGCTAGAAGCTCATCCACCTCCTCAGTGCTCATGGGGTAGGGAGGGTCGAGGAAGACGAGCGTAAACGAGACGCCCGAGTAGTTGGCGAGGAACGTTGCCGCCTTCGCCTGCTCAACCCTGGCTCCGAACGCGCAGCCCTTCCCAGGCGCTGTGCTATTGACAGGCGCTGGGCTGTTTATGGGCGCTGTGTTGCTGATGGGCGCTGTGTTGCTGACGGGAGCTGTGTTGCTGAGTTCCTTGTTGATGAGTGTGGCGTTGGCGCGTAGGGCTTGGATGGCGGGGCGGGCGTGATCCACGAGGATCGCGTTGTGGGCTCCGCGCGATAAGCTCTCGAGTCCGAGCGCTCCGGATCCGGCGAAGAGGTCAAGTACGCGGGCGCCAGCGATGACGTCCCAAGAGTCCAGGCGGGAGAACAGGGCCTCTTTGACGCGGTCGGTGGTCGGGCGGGTGTCGTGGCCGGGCACGCTTGTGAGTCTTCGGCCGCCGGCGACCCCTGCGATGATGCGGCTCACTTATCCTCCTGAGGTTGCTGCCCGGTTGTTTTCATCTGTTCGGTTTCATGTGTTCGTGTCCGTGTAGCGGGGATCATTGGGCCTGGCCTGCGAACACCGCGGCGAGTTCACCGGGGCTCAGCACGGTACCTGGCCGCGGGCCTGCCGCGTGGAGGGCGGCTAACTCCTCGGCGGTGAACGGGGCGGGTGAACGCCGCGCACCAAGCACGACGTTGCCGGGCATCGTGAGAGAGAACATCGAGGAATCAGCGGCAACGAAATAGCTAGCTCCGGCGGCCTTGAGTGAGTCAGCCATCCGGCGGGTCGCCTCAAGACCCGGCTCGTCGCCGATGTTGATGAGAACAAGCCCGCCGGGGACTACCGCATCGAACATTTCGGTCATAAACCCCGGATCGAACAGGCGAGCTGGCGAATCAGGCTCGATCGAGATATCAAGCACGAGAGCATCGGCAACTCCGGCGACCTCTACCGCGCGAGGCAGGGCATCCCGCACATCGCCGGCGATCACGTGCGGAGCGTTGGTGCCCGGGAACGGAACCTTCGCCAAGACCGTATCGATCAAGTCAGGATCTAAATCCACCACGATGTGCCTGCTGGCTGGCTCCGCTACGGCAAGGGCCCGCGGCAAAGACAAACCTCCGCCGCCTAAGTGAATATAGGTTCCAGCGCGGAAAGCAGTGCTTTGCGATGTTCCAGCGCCGTCCGATTCTCCGGTGCCGCGTGCTGCTCCGGCGCCGCGTGGGGTCCACAGCTGGAGGGCGGCCTGCATCCACTGAAGGTAGTCGTAGAGAAGCCGCGACTGATCATCCGGGAAAACCGTGGACTGTTCGGCCCCATCGATATCTAAGGTCAACCCGCCCGGGATCCACGGGGAACGCCACCAAGCAGCTACCGCCCCCGAACTGAGAACCTCGCTACCAAGGAACTGAGACCCACTCGGACGCGAAGTATCAGGGTGTTCATTCACGTTTGACGCCTCATCGGCGTTATGTACTCCGCTCATGATCACCGGCCAGCGCTTTCACCCGCTACCGCCTGCGCAACATCAGCAAGCGAGGCACGCAACCGTTTCGCGCCCTCCTCAACGCTCGCTTGGTCCTTGCAAGCGGCAAAACGCAAGTATGAAGCGAAACGGCCCTCAAACTCAGGCGTCGTGAAGGCGCTGACCGGAACCGCAGCTACACCGGCCTTCTCAGGCAACACCTGAGCGAGCTCGGTCGCATCCTCAATACCCAACGGCGCCATATCGGCCAGCACGAAATATCCACCACGTGGCCGCACAACCTTCGCGCCAGCGTCTTCAAGCGCATCGACCAATACATTGACTTTCTCACCCAGCTGCACAGCACGGCGGGTGAAGAACTCGCGCGGCAAACGCAAACCATGAGCGATCGCCGGCTGGAACATCGGGCCGGTAGAGAACGTCAGATACTGCTTGACGGTACGCAACGCATCGATCAACTGAGCCGGGCCAGTAGCCCACCCGACCTTCCACCCCGTCAAAGAGAACGTCTTCCCGGCAGAAGAAACCGAGATGGTTCGCTCCCACGCCCCAGGCGTGTGAGCAAACGGCACAAAACCATTGGCAAGCCCCAGACGCTCATCGCCTTTTTGGTTATAGACCAGGTGCTCATAGACCTCGTCAGAGAGGATCAAAGCAGAAGCCTCAATAGCAGCCTTAACGATCGCTTTGCGGGAGTCCGGACTAAACACCGATCCGGTCG
Organism: Pseudoglutamicibacter albus; assembly: GCF_022346425.1. GTDB lineage: Bacteria > Actinomycetota > Actinomycetes > Actinomycetales > Micrococcaceae > Pseudoglutamicibacter > Pseudoglutamicibacter albus. The sequence goes on along the minus strand of NZ_JAKRCW010000008.1, from coordinate 32,438 downwards.
GGTTATGCGGATCATTCACGATGATCATGCGGGTGTTCTGATCCACCGCCTGAGCCAAAGCCTCACAATCCGGCTGAAAAGAGCCCGTCTGAGCGTCAAAAACCATCGGGACAGTCCGCAATTCAACCCGGGCAAAACCAGTCAACGCCGCATAGGCGTCATAAAACGGCTCGAAAGTCACGACGTTATCGCCCGGACGAGTAAACGCGAGCACAGCCGCAGCGATAGCTTCCGTAGCACCTGAGGTCACAACAACCTGCGCATCCGGATCCACCGTCACCCGATACCAGGACTGCTGATGCTCAGCGATCGCAACCCTCAAATCCTGGACACCGGCTGCCGGAGCGTACTGATGATGACCACGCGCAAGCATCTGCTGAGCGATATCCACGATCTCATCAGGCGCATCGTTATCCGGAATACCCTGACCTAAATTCACCGCCTCATGCAGCCCAGCAAGATCCGAAACCTCCTCGAAGATAGTTTTCTTCAGCCCATGAGCCCCCGCCAGACGCGCTCGCCGCGCCCCCTGGAACCACGGCGCAATCGAGGGTGAGGCAGGAATCGAAGAGAAGCGGGGCTGCTGGCCCGGGTTTGAAGTATTCGTGCTGGTCTCATTGATGCTGGCCATGCTTATACAGTACCGAGCCCATACACGGACGCCGCTGCGCATAGCTGCGCGCCACAACCTGTGAATGCATCCCAAACCGTACGAATTCGACGACGTTCCCAGAAAAATATGAAACAGTGTTCACATGACTCGTGTTGTATGCCCAGGGTCCTTCGACCCTGTCCATAAGGGCCATCTAGAGGTCTTCATGCGTGCGGCCTCACTCTTCGATGAGGTCATCGTTGCCGTCTCCACGAATCCGGCAAAGAAATACCGTTTCAGCGAAGAAGAACGCGTCCAAATGATCCGCGACCAGGTCTCAGCGATCAGCGGCATCACAGTGGAACCCATGGGGGACGGGCTACTAGCCGAATACTGCGCTCGCAAAGGGGCGCGCGCCATCCTCAAAGGGCTACGCAACAGCCAGGACTTCGAATTCGAAACCCCGATGGCCTCCATGAACCGCCACCTCACCGGCGTTGAAACCGTATTCATTCTCGGAGACCCGGAGTATCAGTACGTTTCTTCATCGCTGATCAAGGAAGTTGCATCACTCGGGGGAGACATAACCGAATTCGTCCCCAAGAGTGTCGCTGCGAAATTTGCCTAGTAAACCCAAAGCGACTCTATTCTTAGAACTTGGGACTATCACTTCTGTGAGCGGTCGCTTCGTTGGATCATCAGGGCGCCCATAGCCGTGATCGACTACGTGAGGAGCATTGATGTACGGAACCACGCAGGGTACCTATGTGCCCCGCCGCGTGAAGCACCGTCGTGTGCACGTCGGCCGTATCGTACTGGGATGCCTGCTCATCATCATGGTCACCGTCGCAGGAGCAGGCCTTGGCCTGGCCTCAAAATTCGGGCGTGCCTTCGAGAAAACCAGCACAATCGCAAGCGCTTTCCCGGACGAGGAAGACCGCCCGGTCAAAGACCCAGGCGACACTTCCATGAACATCCTGCTACTTGGCGCGGACGGCGGCCCCGGTAAAGGTAAGCGGGCGGCTATCGACCCGAACGCGACCGCAACTGACCGGCGTTCCGACTCCATGATGCTCGTCCACATCCCAGAAAGCCGCGATAAGGTCTACGTCATCTCGCTCATGCGAGACACCTGGATCACGATCCCAGGCCACGGCGAGGCAAAACTCAACGCCGCAATGGCTAACGGCGGCGTCCCGCTACTCATCCAGACCCTCGAAGAACGGCTCGACACCCGCATCGACCACGTAGCGATCATCGACTTCCAAGGATTCCGCGACCTCACCACAGCAATCGGCGGCGTCACAGTCGACAACGAATACGACTTCATCGCCCACGACACCGACTACCACTACCCGAAGGGCAAGATTCACATCGACGGCGACAAGGCCCTACGCTTTGTGCGCGAACGTAAGAGCTTCCCCGACGGCGACTATCAGCGCGTACGAAACCAACAGAAGTTCCTCAAAGCTGTCTTTGGGAAAGTCCTGAGCGCGGAGACCCTGTCAAACCCGGCCAAGCTCTTCAAGGTCGTGGATTCTATAGCCCCATACATCTCCATGGACGAAGAATTCTCTGACCCATCCCTGCTCACCGGGCTGGGACTGCAGATGAAGAACGTACGTGCCTCCGACATCGTGAGCTTCACGCTGCCAACCGCAGGTACAGGTACAAGCCTGGACGGACAGTCGATCGTTTTGCCTGACCAAGCCGCGATCGATGCGCTCGCGGAAGCTCTGCGCAACGACACGGTCGCGGATTACTATGCGGCGCTACCCGAAGATAAGAAAAAGTAAGCGGCAGCACACCGATTGCATCTGAATCGTCGATGCGCGCTAAGGTGAGCAACACACGAACAGATAGAATCTTTCACACCAAGCCGGCCGTTTTGCATGTACGGCCAGCATCATTAGAGGAAGCAGTAGCTCGTCTATGGACATCCCAGCGTTGGCACAGTCCCACGGCCTGAGCCGTGTGGGCGCGCGCCCTGGCCTCTTCGCCTATTATCGAGAGACCTGGCGGCGCAGGCGATTCGCCATCGTCTTTGCACAGTCCAAGATCCGTGCACGCAACTCCCAGAACCGTTTGGGTGTGTTCTGGGAGATCTTGAAGCCTACCTTCAACGCGTTGATGTACGGGTTCATTTTCGGTGTCCTGCAAGGAGACCGGCGCCCGCCCGGGTTCGCGGCGTTCGTGGTGATCGGCGTGTTCCTCATCGAGTTTTTCTCCAAATCGATGAGCGACGGCGCCCGCTCTATCACCGGTAACCGTGCGCTCGTGCAGTCGCTAGCCTTCCCGCGCGCGACCCTTCCGTTCTCGATCGTGATCCAGCAGATCCTCACCCAGATCCCCATGTTGGGTGTCATGTTCATATACGTCATGGCACTGGGCTACTGGCCACGGTGGCAGTGGCTTTTGATCATCCCGCTATTCGCGCTCTATGCGATCTTCAACACAGGGGTTGCATTCCTGTTTGCACGTTTGACTGTGCACACACACGACCTGACGCAGCTGCTGCCGGTCGTGAACCGTTTCTTCTTCTTCACATCCGGTGTCTTGTTCTCGGTCGAGAACATCCTGGCTCAGTGGCCAGCCGTGATCACCGTGTATGACTTCCACCCGATCTATCAGGTCCTCACCATCGCACGCGGACTTGTTTTGGGTGGTAGCCACACGTTTGATCCGATGGCGTGGGCAGTCGTAGCGGGCTGGGCTGTGGGCCTGTTCGTGATTGGCACCGTATTCTTCTGGCGAGCGGAGGAACTCTATGGCCGAGTCTCCTAAAAAGGAACAACCTAAAAAAGGGCAAGAAGTCGTGGCCGAGCTCGTTCCGCCGAGCCGTGAGGAGCAGCTGCGCATCGACCCTGATCGTCAACCGGTTGTGATCGTGGATGACCTCCATGTGAAATACAAGGCGTTCTCTTCAGGCCGCTCGGCCGGGGCGAACAGCCGCGGAGGCATCTTCAAGAAGCGGATGCGCGGGGTTCGTGAAGTGCACGCGCTCAAAGGTGTCAGTTTCGTTGCGTATAAGAACGAATCCATCGGCATTATCGGTTCGAACGGTTCCGGTAAGTCGACGCTACTGAGAGCCATCACCGGCCTCACCCCACCAGCTGAGGGCGCAACCTACGCTTCAAGCCGCCCGAACCTCCTTGGCGTCGGTGCGGCTTTGATCCCGAGCGTCTCAGGCGATGAGAACATCACCTTGGGTTGTTTGGCGTTGGGGTTTTCGATGCATGAGATCGAAGAGCTACGCCCCAAGATTGTTGAATTCGCGGGCCTTGAGGATTTCATCGACCTTCCGATGCGCACGTATTCGTCAGGTATGCAGGCGCGTTTGAAGTTCTCGATCGCGGCTTCGAAGTTCCATGACATCCTGATTGTCGATGAAGCCTTGTCCGTGGGAGACGCGGCTTTCCGTAAGCGGTCTGAGAAGCGGATCCGTGAGATCCGTGACGGCGCCGGCACCGTCTTCTTGGTGTCCCACTCGATGAAATCGATTCAGGATACCTGTAGCCGAACTATTTGGATTGAAAAGGGTGTCTTGATGATGGACGGGGACACCCCAGAGGTCGTCAAGGCGTATCAGAGGTCACGAGGCTAATGACTAAGAATGCGTTGCCGCAGCTGAATGCGAATCCAACGGTTGCGTATGTGATCCCTGTGCTGAACGGGGCCGCCTATATTGCGGAGGCTATCGCCTCAGTTTTGGATCAGGAATATGAAGGATCCCAGAAGGTCGCTGTGGCTGTGGGGCCCAGCAATGACGGCACTGAACGGATTGTGCAGCGTATCGCGGCAGAAGATTCGCGCGTGCTGTTTGTGGAGAATCCGGCCGGTAACACGCCGTCAGGTTTGAACCGGGCGATTGAAGCGGTCGACGCGGATGTCATCATCCGCGTGGATGGCCACTCTGTTTTGAGCCCGGGCTATACGCGGATCGCGATTGAGGCGTTGAAAGAGACCGGTGCCGCCGATGTTGGCGGGATCATGGATGCACAAGGCACCAACCCGATCCAGCGAGCTGTCGCTGCGGCCTATAAGTCGCCGTTCGGTTTGGGGAACGCCCCCTACCACACCGGCGCGCAGGCAGGCCCCGCTGATTCCGCTTATCTCGGTGTGTTCCGCCGCGAGATCTTCGAGATCGTGGGGCTCTATGACGAGACCATGATCCGTGCCCAGGACTGGGAGCTGTGCAAACGCATCCGTGAGGCCGGCCATACGGTGTGGTTCGACCCTCGCTTGCGAGTTCGCTACTACCCCCGCGATAACTTCGGGGCTCTGGCCCGCCAGACCTTCGCTTCGGGTGTGTGGCGTGGGGAACTAGGGCGACGAGGCCCAGGAGGCGCGCGCCTGAAACACTATGCGCCTCCCGCTGCACTGATCGGCTTCGGCGCGGGCATCATCGGACTTATGATCCGTCCATTTACCTCGAAGGGCTCGGCCCTGCGCAAAGCGAGTACCGCGGCCGCGATAGCCCCGATCGGCTACGGCCTCGGCATCCTAGGGGCCGCTTGGCATGCCGGCCGTGAGCTACCGTTGAAGGAGAAAGGATTGCTCGCGCGGGTATTGCCGACAATGCACGGAACCTGGGCGGCCGGCTTCATCCGTGGCCGCATCATGGGCGCCGGCGACGTCAAGGACACTTCGAGAGTCAAATGACCCACAATTTTCCATCGAATCTGCAGGTTTCTGCTGACGGCACCGTCCCGGTTGGTCCGGACGGGTTGATCCGGCCGGCGAACCCCACGCTCGCCCAACTGCGTGCCGTGTGCCAGCCTCCGCATGTGCGGGCGCGCAAGAACGCAGAACACTGGACCGCTGAGCTGTATCTCCGCCACATCTCGATCTATTTCACGCGTGTGCTCGTCAAGACCAGGATCACCGCGAACCAGGTCACCACGCTCATGATGATCACGGGCTGGTTCATGGGGGCCGCAATGCTGATCCCGGGTATCTGGGGCCCGTTGATCGCAGTGGTGCTCTCGCAGGTTCAGCTCTACCTCGACTGCTGTGATGGGGAAGTGGCGCGCTGGCGCGGCGTCCGTGGACCTAAAGGCATCTTCATCGATATGGTTGCGCACCACTCAACTGAGGCGGCCGTTGCTGTCGGGGTGGGCGTACGGGTTGCGATGGGGATCTCCCCGGGTGCGTTCACCGCGGCCGGATGGGCTGCGGCCTGGGCCGGGGCAACGTTGGGTGTCTTGCTGTTGATGAACCGCTCGCAGTCGATCATGATGCATGCCTCGCGCGCGTTCGCCGGTGTTGAGAAGCTCCCGGACACCTCAGAGGCCCGAGCGATGCCGCCGGCTTCACTGATTGGACGCTTGCGCAGCATGGCGCGGTTTGTTCCGTTCCACCGCATGCTTCACGCGGTTGAGTTGAGCCTCATCTTCTTTGCGGCCTCGATTGTCTCTGCGGTGATTGGCCAGCCGGTTGTTGCCGAATCGTGGGTCATGTGGGTCTTGCTCGTTGCCACAGTGGGTGTGAACGTGGGACATTTCTGTGCCCAGGTGTTCTCTGCGCGCCTAGCGCCGCTATCGACCGGCTGGGAGTATAAGCGCCCCGAGGACGTTCAAGCACAACCTGTAGAGCTCACGGATGCTACTGATGCGTCTGTGCGTACAAGCGGTGAGAACTGATGTTCTCATCCCTCAAACGTCGGATCGGGAAGCTACGCTCAGCTGGCCGCCGTCAACCGCACCTCATGGTTGAAGGCACACCCACAGTCGGTGTTGTAGTGCTCACGATGGGCCAGCGGCCTGTCGAGCTGGCTCGTGCGTTGCGTTCGTTGCGGCGCCAGAAGAACGTCAACGTCAACATCGCGGTGGTCGGCAACGGCTGGCAGCCAGTGGGGCTGCCTGATGGGGTCAAGGGCGTCAAGCTCGAAGAGAACCTTGGTATCCCGGCTGGCCGGAATGCTGGGGTTGAGCACGTGCATGGGGAGTATCTCATGTTCTTGGATGATGACTCCTGGCTGTTGGATAACGACTTCATAGCGGAGGCGGTTGAGCGTTTCCGCCAACACCCGTCCATGGGCCTTTTACAACCGCAGATCGTGGACCCTGCTAAACCAGGCCAGTCGCCCCGCCGCTGGACGCCGCGTATCTGGAAACGCACTCCAGACGTTTCCAGCAACGTGTTCCACGTAGGGGAGACCTGCCTGGTTATGCCTCGGCACCTCTTCGACGAAACCGGCGGGTGGGCCGGTGGCTTCTGGTACGCGCACGAAGGCATCGAACTTGCGTGGCGTATCTGGGACACCGGTCACCGGGTCTGGTATGCGGGTGACATGCGTGTGGGCCACCCAGTGGTTGATGCCCGCCGGCATAAAGAGTTCTATCGCCTGAATGCACGTAACCGCGTGTGGCTGGCCCGCAGAAACTTGCGTCCGCCGTTCAAATGGATCTACCCAATGGTGTGGGCGTTGGGGCAAACCGTGAGAATGCGGAAGGACCCCCGGGGCCTGCGGCAATACTGGGAAGGTTTCCAGTCCGGTTGGGAAGGCTCGCCATGGTATCACCATCCGCGGCCTCCTTTGAAGTGGTCAACGCATCTACGGATGGCTCGCTACGGGCGCCCACCGCTGATATGAGCCAGCCAGCAGGTTCGATGTGAGATGATGAGTCGAGTTAACCCTGCGTCCACCTTCTGTTTGGACGTTTCTCATATTCTTCTATGTCTTCACCAGGAGGACCTGTGGCACGCACCATCATCACGTATGGGACGTTTGACCTTTTCCACATCGGGCATCTGAACATTCTGCGCCGCCTGAAAGAGCAGTGCGACCGCCTCATCGTGGGTGTTTCAACGGATGAGTTCAATCAGATCAAGGGTAAGAAGCCGATTGTTCCTTTCGAACAGCGGATCGAGATCGTCCGTTCGATCCGTTACGTGGATGAAGCGATCCCGGAAGAGAACTGGGACCAGAAGCGTAGCGACATCGAGAAGCACAACGTTGACGCGTTCGCGATCGGTGAGGACTGGAAAGGTAAGTTCGATGACCTCGAGGACATCGTTGAGGTGATCTATCTTCCTCGTACGGACGGCATCTCAACGACCGAACTCAAGCGCATTCTTTCGAGTTTCGATGCCCGCAAGGTCAACGAACTCAAGGAATCCCTCGACACGCTCTCGCGCATTGTTGAGGAGCTTGGCTAATGCCACGAGGCGTTTCGCCGCTCGATGCGGTGCTGAAAGTGCGGCGTATTGCAGGTAGGAGCTTTTCGCTGGGCAGTGCTGGGCTGAAAGCCCTCAACGACCAGCTTGCTAAGCGGGCAGCGGCGCGGCGATTCGCTTCCTCAACTGACGCCGAATATTCAGTGGCGTTGGTTCATGCGGGTGGCCCGCTCACTACGTATCAGATGCGGCAGTGGGTGCGGCCACTCAATGCTCTTGATGAGCATCTGCGTGAGCAGGGCGTGCCTGGTGCTGCGATCATCGTTCGTGATCCACGCGTGATGCAACAGTGCGCCGATATCGCGAAAGTGCCCGTTGTTTTGGCGTGGGGGATGGCCGAGGTCATCGAGGCCCTCAACAAGCCGAGTGTGCGTGTTGCGCTGTATGCCAACAACAACACGTTGAGTTTTCAGGCGATGGCCGCTCAAATCCCCGCGCACGTGCATGTAGGGCATGGCGAATCAGATAAAGCGTCGATGGTCTCGAACCAGTTGAGGGCCTACGATGCTGCCCTCATCGCGGGTCAAGGAGCACGTGACCGCCTTGCCGCCCGGCTTGTGGGGCTGGATCGCGTTGCCCTATATGAGGTGGGGCGTCCGCAGATGGACTTCCCGGACCCGCCTCCAGCGAGTGTGCCGGAAACTGCGAAGAAGACGGTTTTCTATGCCCCCACATGGGAGGGCGACCGGGCTGAGATGTCGTATTCCTCCCTGGTTTCATGCGGTTCCGCCGTGGTCGAGGATCTTGTGGATGCCGGGTATCGACTCATTTACCGGCCGCACCCGCAGACGGGGAAGAACTCATCGTTGCATGCTGCGGCGGACCGCGCGATCCGGCAGACCTTGCATCGGGCTGGTGCTGAGCATGTGGTCGATGACCAGCCGGGCCTTGGCTGGCAATGGGATGTAGCTGACTATGCGGTGCTCGATGTTTCCGCGATGGCCTTCGATGCGCTGGCGGCTGACAAGCCGACCGTGGTGATCGCGCCTGAACACGAGCAAGCTGAACGAGTCAGTGGCGGCATCCTAGAGTCGATAGTTGTATTGGATCCGCGTCAGGCCAAAGCTTCTGGGCAAGCGGGTGGGCGCGATGGCGGGATCTGTGAGCTTCTGAAAGTTGCCGAGCGCGAGGAGTCGGTCTCCCAACGGCGCCGATGTGCGGCCTACTATTTTGGTGATGTAACTCCCGGGGCCCAGCGAAGGCGCTTCGTTGATGCTTGCTGGGATATCCTCATCACTCGGGACCGAGCGCTCGTGGATACGCTCGGTCTCGCATCAGTACTCTCCACCTAAGGGAGACGTTAGAGATCGTGAGTAGGTTGCCGGTCAAAGACGCCTTTTTCTCCATCCGTTTCGCCTATGCGTTGCGTCGGTTGCAGCAGCGCCACGCATCGATGGGCCTCACGCCCGGCAGGGTGTGGGCCTCCTATGCCGAGGGTATCTCCGATGAGGTAGCTACCCGTTTACCGGTTACTGAGCGCTCCACTTTCCGAGGCAGAGCGGTTCTGTGGATAGAGAAGCCAGACGTTGGCGGCAACGAACTCTCAGTTGCGAATCCGTCGGCAGGACTCAAGCTTCTCCGGGCGCCGCGCCGGTTTGTCCCGCCGGAAGCTCAAGCCGCTTGGCGGGTGATCGCCAGCAACGGGCGCGCGATTCATCCGGCGGCGCAACCGTTGATATGCGCGGGCGAGCCTGGTCAGGGCGTCACAGGCACGATGTTCTTCAACGAGCCTGTGGATGCGGTCATCACGTGGGTCGATGGTTCTGATCCTGAATGGGTGCAACGTAAGAGCGCATTTCAGCCGGGGCAATCGGCACGTGAAAGTTCGAACGTCGAGGCCCGCTTCAGTGATAACAACGAGCTGCGGGCATGCCTGCGTGGCATTGCGGCCTATGCCCCGTGGATCAGGCACATCTTTATCGTGACCGACCAACAGGTTCCGGCGTGGCTCGATCAGTCTGCCGGGCAAGCCGGCGGAACCGGCGTGAGCATCGTAGACCACCGTGAGATTCTGCCCCACAACGTGCTACCGACGTTCAACTCGCACGTCATCGAGTCAGCCCTGCACCGCATCCCAGGACTATCGGAGCATTACCTGTACTTCAACGACGATGTGATCTTGGGTGCGCCGAGCACCCCGGAGGACTTCTTCACACCTGTCGGTCAGATGCGCGTTTCACTGAGCGGACAGGGCATTCACGGTGACTTACCGGTCATGGATTCAGCACGTAAGAACCGCGAATTGTTGATGCAACTGACAGGTACGATCATGGATCGCCGGTATAAACACGTGCCTCACGCCCAGCTCAGAAGCGTCGCCTATGAGCTAGAAGAGGCCATCGGGGAACATACTTCACAAACGCGTTCGCATCGGTTTAGAAACCCTGCGGATGTCTCTTTCGCTTCCTCGCTGTTGCTCAGCTATGCGGTCGCTACAGGGCGCGCGGTTCCATCAGCGTTGTCGTATTCATACATCGATGTGGGGCAGAACGATGCGGTGCGCCGCTTAGGCGGGCTACTGCGAGAAAGAACTGCTGCACAGAATGGTTCGGCGGAGCAGGGCTACGGACGTTTGGTCAACTGCTTCAACCAGGTTGAAACCATGAGCGCTGGCAACAGCAAGGCGTTACGGAAAACGCTTGAGGCCATGTGGCCGTGGGCCTGCCCGTGGGAAACCACCTGAATGTGAACCGGCTTGCGTTTGGGTACTAGAAACCCTGGCACGTAACCGCAGCGCAACCCCTCAAAACACAAGCGATGTGTCGAGCCGAGCGCTCCTATGTTAAAACCGTCGCTAATATAGCGGTGGAGCTTGTGCATAGCAACGGTAAAGGAACTCTCAGCAAGTGGACCCCAAGGGCATTCTGAATAAAGCTAAAAGCAACGTGGTTCGTTCCGCGATGCGCTCAGTGAACCTCACCCGCGGTGCTCTGCGGCGCCGTCGTGCCGTCAAACCGCGTGCAGGTAGTGAATACCTAGCTGTGAGTCCGGATGCCCTCGGCTTGATTCTGACCGCTTATGGGTTCAAGCAAAAGCCGGTTGCCCTGGTTGCTGTAGCAGCGGAGCACGTCGTGGCGCGATTCGACGTTGAGCAGGCAACGGTTGAGTCTCGGACTGATGCCTATACAGCCACGGCAGACTACCGCGTGATCACCAACGCTCTATCCAACCTCACGATCGCGACTGAGGACATCGACCGTGATGAGAGCACACCTGAGGATGGCGAGGACGAGGGATGGAAGCTGCAGCTTGGCTGGTTGCTGGAGCCCAGCGAAGAACGCCCGGTCGGCGCCAGCAGCAGCGTTGTCTTAGGGGAGCACGTAGTTCACGAGACTGAACTAGAGCACACCGCCGGTATGCAGTGGATTCAATGGGCTGGCCGCGCGAGCAAAACGGAGGCTTCAGCGTTTCCGCGCCGCCACGTCAACGGTCACACCGTGACGCCGCTGATCACAACGCGTGGCAACGTGCGCATCGACGTCAACACGCCACCGGCTCTGCACGCATTGATCTACGCTGACGATGTTTGCGTCCAAAGCAACGGCATTCATGTCAAAGGCCGTGTTGCTTCAGCACAAGGCAACGTGACGCAGCCGCGATTCGTTGTGGTGGGACGTGAGACTGGTACGCGTTTTGAATCCCGTATGCGCTTGGAACTTGACCGTGGCTGGACTCAAACCGATTTCGGACGTCGACGCTACCGGTATGACGTGCGTGTTCCGATCAACCCCCTCATGTGGGACAGCTTCAGCAACTCGGAACCGTTCGATGCGGTAGTCGAGTTCTATGACACCGAAGGCGTTGTGCATACTCGCCGTGTCTCGCGTGTGCCGATCGAGTCTCGCGTGGCAGCACGCGGCGGAATCCTAGAAAGTAGGGGTCGCATCGCTTGCGTGAGCCCATACTTCACGTTCAAAGCTAAGGCTTTGTCTTTCCATATCGAATGCTTCGAGCTATCAGTCAAACCGTTGCTGACAGGCACCCGGAAGGTCGATCCGCAAGCCGATGTGTGGCTCATCGGTGAACAGCCGTGGCGAGCAGGAGACAACGGCTACCGTTTCTTCACGTGGCTCAGGCGCAAGCATCCGCAGATCAACGCGTACTACGTGATCGACAAGGATTCGCCGGATATCGAGAAATTCTCCGGCGAGCCCAACGTGGTGTTGAGCGGGACCTATTCCCATTTTGAGAAAGCGCTCCAAGCGAGCAAATTCATTGGAACGCACCACCCCGATTTCCTGATGCCAACCTACGCGCCTTCGTTCAAAGCGCGGCTGCGTGGAACCCGGGTATTCCTGCAGCACGGCGTGCTCGGAGTGAAGCGCATGACGTCCACGTACGGCAAGAACGCCCCCCAGTTCAACGTGGACCAGTTCTTTGTCTCCTCAGAGAAAGAACGCGAGATCGTGATGAATGACCTGGGATACAAGGCCGACCAGGTTGTTGTCACTGGCCTTCCACGTTTCGATTCCCTGTTGGGGGAGAGCGTTGAGCCGCGGCGCGGCCAGGTTGTGGTGATGCCGACGTGGCGGGACTGGATCCGTGACGAGGAAGGCTTCCTCGCCTCCGAATATTTCCAACAGTGGCACCAGGTGCTCTCCAGCGATGGCTTCGCCCGCGTCGTTCGTGAAAACGGGCTCGACGTCAAGCTATATCTGCACACGAATATGCAGCGTTTCGCCCACCACTTCGAAGACCTGCCTGTCACGGTGATCTTCCCCGGTGAAGAAGACGTTCAGTGCCTCATGCAAGAATCTCAGCTCTTGATCACCGACTATTCCTCGGTTGCATTCGACTTCAGCTTCCTCGGCAGGCCTGTGATCTATTTCCAATTCGACCGGGGGCGTTTCCTTGGCCGAAACGGCTCCCACCTTGATTTGGACGCGGAACTCCCAGGCTACATCGAGTTCACCGCCAACGATGTTGTAGAGCGGCTTCGCAGCTGTGCTGCGTCCGGGTTCGAACAGACCGAAGAGTTGCGTGCGCGTAGCCGCAGCTTCATGACGCACCGTGATACACGTAACTGTGAACGGGTTTTCAAGGCGGTCATCACCGGGCCGGAGCACACCATCGTAGGCTCAGGCTCGCCATGGAAAGACGCGATGCCGTTGGTGGTACGCCGTTTCCGCCGTAGCCGCTGGTACTGGAAATCCATGCGGGCTTTCTATAAAGCGGCCTCCGTTATGCCTGGCAAACGCGAAAGCCTCGTCTTCGAATCTGGGCTGGGTAAACAGTATGCGGACTCGCCGCGATACATCTATGAAGAGCTCCTCCGGCGCGGAGACACCCGCCCTAAAGTCTGGATCTATAGCGGCCCGCACGTTTTCACCGACCCGAACACGGAAGTGGTTCAACGGTTGAGCCCTGAATACTACGCCGCCTTGGCCCGTGCCCAGATATGGACCATGAACCAGTCAGCGCCTTCGTATCTGAAGCGTCCTGCGAAGGTGCGTTTCGTACAGACTTGGCACGGGACACCGCTCAAACACATGCAGCTCGATGCCGCTGGAAAGCAGGAGCAGAGCGAGGGATACCTTGAGCGCGCCCAGGCGGGTGTACGGCAGTGGACCCACTTACTTTCACCGAGCCTGTATGCGAGTTCCGCGTTTCGGTCCGCGTTTGGTTTCAACGGGCCCATCGTTGAGCTTGGTTATCCCCGTAACGACATTCTCGTCTCAGACGAGGCGCCTGCCATCCGCGAACACACCCGAGCCCAATTGGGGCTGGGGGAGCAACGCGCAATCCTGTATGCACCGACCTTCCGCGACAACCAGAAGAACGCGCGCGGCAAGCTCGCCTTCCAGCTTCCGTTCGATCTGGAGACATTCGCGCAGCAGATGCCGGATGACACGGTTCTTCTGCTCCGCATGCACAGCCTCATCGCTAGCCGTATCCAGATACCTGAGCACTTGCGTGACCGGGTCAAGGACGTCTCCTCATATTCGGATATCCAGGAGCTTTTCCTCGCATCCGATGCCCTGATTACTGACTATTCTTCAGTGTTCTTTGACGCCGCAGTGTTGCGGTATCCGATCGTCTTCTTCGCTTACGACCTCGAGGATTACCAGCAGAACCTGCGTGGCTTCTACCTCGACTACATGAAAGACCTTCCAGGCCCGATCGTCCAGGATGAAGCGGAGCTGTGGGCCACGGTGAATGAGCGCCTCGAGAAGGGGATCGACCAAGGCCAACGCAGCCGCTTCATCGAACGCTTCGCACCGCAAGACGACGGGCATGCTGCCGAGCGCGTCGTCGATGAACTCTACTGAGCACAACAGGCCTGTGCTCACGGATGTTCGCATGTGGGTTGCGCCACGCCAACTGGAGTTGATTGGAGACGCGACGGTGAATCAGCTAAGATGGAATGTCGCATGTGTTCTGCTCACAGAAGGAGTTAGGTAGATGAGCACTGAGGCGTTGAACACGCCATCAGCATCAGCCTGGGTCTTCGACGTGCATGAGATCGCCCGGAAGGTCGGTTCGATGCATGAAGAGCAGAAGACGCTTCCGGTGCCTGAAGACCTGAAAGTTCCGCTGATTGGCGTAGAGCCCGGCTCGCGCGTTCCAGTGGAACTACGGTTCGAAGGCGTACACGAAGGTGTATTGGTGACCGGGCAAGCAACCTTGCCGATTAAGGGCGAGTGTGGCCGTTGTCTGGACCCCATTTCCTACACATACGATGCGCACTTCCAGGAACTGTTTTTCCACCCGGAACAGCAGCTTGATTCGGATGACGAGACGGAAACACACGTGATCGTCGAAGACAAAGTAGACCTGGAGCCACTGCTTCGCACCGCCGTGGTTGGTGAACTACCGTTCCAACCACTGTGCGATGAAGACTGCATGGGTTTGTGCGATCAGTGTGGGGTTCGACTCGAAGACGAGCCGGAACACCACCACGAGATAGTGGATCCCCGTTGGGAAGCACTGCGTGGGTTGAGCACCTTGGGTGAGGAAGCGCCCCAGGAGCACACATAAGGCTGAGATCCTAGTCCCGGATACCCGGGCAGGTGAAGCCGACATAGATTTTGACTCTGGACGCTCACCGTCCAGAACTGACCAGCAACAAGGAAGAGAGACAAGCCGTGGCTGTTCCAAAGCGGAAGATGTCCCGTGCGAATACACGCAACCGCCGCGCTCAGTGGAAGGCCACTGCGCCAACTCTGGTGAAGACCGTTGAAAACGGTCGCGTGACGTACAGCCTGCCTCACCAGGCGAAGATGGTCACCGACTCGGCAGGCACCGAGCTGTTCCTTGAGTACAAGGGACGTAAGGTAGCTGACGCCTAAGTTGTCTGTGGCTAAAGCAACTGAGCTTTCGAAGCGTCTCGGGGTCTCTTTAGACCCCGAGACGCTTCGTTTAGCGTTGACGCACCGCTCGTGGGCCTATGAGCACGATGGTGAACATAACGAGCGCCTCGAGTTCTTAGGGGATTCGGTGCTCGGGTTTTGTGTCACCACGTTCATTTTTGAGCAGTACCCGACGGTTTCTGAGAGTCAACTGACGGCGTTGCGTGCCCGTTTGGTCTCTACCCAGACGCTCGCCCAGGTGGCTCGTGCGCTCGGCGTGGGGCCGCACATCCGGCTCGGTAAGGGCGAGCAGCAGTCTAACGGTCAAGATAAAGATTCGATCTTGGCTGACACGATGGAAGCGCTCCTGGGAGCCGTGTTTTTGAAACACGGCTTGGACGCCGTGAAACGGATCATCGCCGAGAACGTGCTTCCGCTGATTGACGATGAGGAAACGATTCGCCGCAGCACAGACTGGAAGACGCTGATTCGGCAGATCGCGGGCCAACACGATCTAGGTGAGGTTGTCTATGACATCACCAGTGAAGGGCCGGACCACGCCCACACCTATACTGCGCGGCTCTTGATTGGCGATAAACGCTATGCGAATGGCACAGCGACCTCCAAGAAGGACGCCGAGAAGATCGCTGCTGGCGCATCCTGGAAGATGCTCGTGGGGGACTTGATCGCGATGGGCGTGATCGATTCAGATCCGCTCTCACCTGGGCACAAAACCTCCGCCTGATGCCTGAACTGCCTGAAGTTGAGGTTGTCCGCCGCGGCTTGATGGATTGGGTTGTTGGGCGGCGGATCGAACACGTAGAGGTCCACGACCCGCGTTCAGTTCGGCGTCAGGTCGGTGGTCCTGACGCCTTTATTTCCGCGGCAACATCAATGACCATTACGGCGGCGGTGCGTCGCGGTAAGTTCCTGTGGCTCACGCTCGCCCCTGATTCTGCCTCGGAAGGTTCTGGGCAGCCCGCGATGGCGGTCATGGCTCATTTGGGTATGTCTGGGCAGGTGCTCGTCGAGGACGCCGAACAGCCGTGGGAGAAACACCTCAAAGTGCGTTTGGTTCTATCCGAGCGCGACGGCGCACCTACCGAGCTGCGCTTCATAGACCAGCGGATCTTCGGTGGCATGTGGATCTCCGAGCTTGTACCGACACCGGATGCCGGCCCTGGTGGGGTAGGAGACCAAGCCCACCTGATCCCGCACGCCGCACACCACATCGGGCGCGATGTCCTAGACCCCCTGACCAATGCGCGTGCCTTGCGGAAGCAGTGGCGCAACAAACGCACCGGGATCAAGAACGCACTCATGGATCAGTCCGTGGTCTCCGGGGTGGGCAACATTTATGCGGATGAGGCGTTGTGGCGGGTCAAGAGGCACTATGAGACTCCGGTATCGCGTCTGCCTCTAGCGGAGATCGAGGCTTTGCTGGAGGCGTTGCGCGCCGTGATGCTCAGTGCGTTGGAAGCCGGTGGGACGAGCTTCGATTCTCTCTATGTCAACGTCAACGGCGCTAGCGGCTATTTCGACCGTTCCCTCAACGCCTACGGGCGAGCCGGCCAACCCTGCCCGCGGTGTGCCAACAACGGCAAGCCAGGCATGATTGTGCGTGATCCGTGGGGTGGGCGCTCATCGTTCCGGTGTAGCTGGTGCCAACGCCGCCCACGCGGACTCTGACCACGTGAACGCGGGAAAGGGGAAAATCCCCGGTTTCTTAGCGTGTGCGTTACATAATAGAAATCACCATGTATTTGAAATGCCTGACGGTTCGCGGATTTAAGTCATTTGCTTCCGCGACCAGCTTCGACTTCGAACCCGGCATCACGGCCGTGGTGGGCCCCAACGGGTCAGGTAAGTCGAATGTTGTCGATGCGCTCGCGTGGGTCATGGGTGAGCAGGGTGCTAAGACGTTGCGTGGCGGGAGCATGGATGACGTGATCTTCGCCGGCACGAGTTCCCGCCAAGCGTTGGGCCGGGCACACGTGACGTTGACGATCGATAACTCGGATGGCGCGTTACCGATCGAATACACGGAAGTCACGATCTCTAGAACCTTGTTCCGTTCAGGTGGTTCCGAGTATGCGATCAACGGTTCCCCGGTGCGTTTGCTCGATATTCAGGAGTTGCTCTCCGATTCCGGTTTGGGTCGTGAGATGCACGTGATCGTGGGGCAGGGTCAGCTCGATAAGATCCTGCAGGCTAGCGCTGAGGAGCGCCGCGGTTTCATCGAGGAAGCCGCGGGGATTCTGAAGCATCGGCGTCGCAAAGAAAAAACGCTGCGCAAGCTGGATTCAACTCAGGCGAATCTGAGCCGATTAGATGATCTTGTCAAGGAGATCGGGCGGCAGTTGAAGCCGCTGGGCAGGCAGGCGGATACGGCGCGGCGTGCTCGTGGTGTTCAGGCGCGGCTACGTGATGCTAAGTCGCGCCTGCTGGCCCACGATGTGGTGCAGCTGCTGGATGAAGCCGAGTCAGCTTCCGTGAAGAGGGTAGATCTGGAAGAAGCTCAGAGGCAGGCCAGTGACGCTGTGGATGCTGCAACTCGCACGGTTTCCGCGGCTGAAGTTGAGGCTGCGAAGGCATCCCCGGCTGCGGCTTCGGCACGTGAGACGTGGTACGAGTTGTCTCAGTTGAGCGAGCGCTACACGGGTTTGCTGCGGGTCGCGGAGGAGCGGCAGCGGCTTTTGGGGCAGCCGCTTGAGCGTTCGTCGGTAGGTGAAGATCCGGATGTTTTGGAGCGCCGCGCTGAGGCGAGCGACGCCGAGGCTGATGAAGCGGACGAGGCTGTTGAGAAGGCCCAAGATGCCCTTGAGGCCGCCGGTGGTGAGCGCGCTGAGGCTGAGTCGAAGCAGCGTGCAGAAGATGAGCGGTTGACTGCTCTATTGCGGGCAGTTGCGGATCGCCGTGAGGGTTTGGCGCGGCTTGCTGGGCAAGTAGGCACTGCCCGGCAGAGGCTTGAATCTGCGGTAGGTGAACGCGAGCGTACCGTTGAGGCTCGCGATGCGGCACGCGCTCGAAGTGCCGAAGCTAAGAGCCATATGGATGAGGCGCAGGCGGAAGCTGATGAAGCGCGGGAGGCCACGGTGGCGCCTTTGGCGCGTGTGCCTGAATCGCAAGGAGCGCTGGATGAGGCGAAAGCTGCGTTGCAGTCGGCGCGTGATGCGTTGAACACGGCGCGTCAACGCCGGGCGGGGCTTGAAGCGCGGGTAGCTGTTTTGGCTGAGACTACCCAGCCGGATGCTGGGGCGGGCACGTTGCTTGAGGGGCACGAGAATGCCCTCTTGGATGTGTTGAGTGACCGCTTGACAGTCGAACCGGGCTTTGAGGCCGCCGTCAAAGCGGCTTTGTGTGGTGCTGAGGACGGCTGGGTCGCTGCAGCGCAGGTGACACTCGAGCAGGTGGCGGAAGCCGCGGCTGCCGGTGCCGAGGGGTCGGTGACGTTGCTACATACCGTGGGGCAGCATCGTGGTGATGTGTTGCCTTCCGGTGCGCGTAGTGTCGCCGATGTGGTGAGCCCTAAGCCAGGGGATGAGCAGCTTGTTGAGGCTTTGCTGGGTAGGACTGCGTTGCTGGATTCGGATGCTGAAGCCCGCGCTGTGGTGGCTGAGTCCGGGTGCACGGCGGTCACTGTTGAAGGGCATCGGTGGACGCGTGCTGGCGTGGTGATCGGTGCTGGCGATGGCGCGGGAGCTTTGGCGCGGGTGCGTTCGCTGGAGACAGCTCGGGAAGAGCTCACGGAAGCCGTTGCGGCGTGTGAGGCGGCTGAGGCGGAGGTTGAGCGCGCGCAACCCTCCGTGAACAACGCGCAAGCAGAGCTGAAAGCAGCCGAGGACGCGGCGCGGCAGGCCAGTGATGCTTCCCGGAACGCCGCGTCGCGTGTTGAGCGGCTGTCTTCGCTTGCGGCTCAAGCCGATGCGGATGTTCAGCGGCATGCGGACGCGTATGTCGCAGCTGATGCCGCTGTTGAGAAGGCGCGTGTGGGGCTTGAAGAGCTCAATGAGCGTTTGGCTGTGGCCCAGGATGTTCCGGAAGAAGCTGAACCCTCGACGGCTGAGCGTGACCGTCTAGCTCAGGCTGCATCGCAGGCTCGTGAAGCTGAGATTCAGGCGCGGTTGGCTTTGCGGGAGGCCCAAGAACAGGCCCGTAAGCTTCGAGACCGGGCGCATTCTCAGCGTCGCGCGGCCCGTGCTGAACGTGCCGCACGTGAGGAGGCACAGCGTCGTGCAGCGCGGCGTGCCGCACAAGCGAAGAAGGCGGAGACAGTCGCCGAGCGTGTTCGCACGGCGCAACGGCTCCTGGCTCGTTCGGTTGAGGCGGCTCACGTGCGTGTCGAAGAGTCCGAGGAAGCGGTGCGGCGCTGCAACGCTCAACTCGAGACCGCGCGCGCAGCTCTAGCGAAGGCGCAAGCCCGCCTCTCTGAGCTGCGGGACGAGGCGCACAAGACAGAGATAGATCAGGCAGAGCGGCAGGCCCGCTTCGAAGCACTCGAAGAGAAGGCGTTGTCTGAGGTTTCGATGACCCCGGACCACCTGGTTGAACACTTCGGGCCGCATCTTCCGGTGCCATCCGATTTCACCGACGCCACCGATCCCTGGGCGGAATTGCGTCAAGAGGTCGATCAAGACGGTAACCCGGTTGACGGCGAGCCGTTTGACCGCGAAACTCAGCTCAAACGTCTCAAGCAGGCCGAACGCGACCTTCAGGCCTTAGGCAAAGTCAACCCGTTGGCGTTGGAAGAGTTCGCGGCCCTTGAAGAACGGCATTCCTATCTGGTTGGTCAGGTCCAAGACCTCACCAACACCCGCGCTGAGCTTCTGAATCTCATCGAAGAAGTAGACCAACACGTCAAGACGGTGTTCGCTGACGCGTTCGCTGACACAGCGAGAGAGTTCACAGCAATCTTCAGTCGGCTGTTCCCGGGGGGTGAAGGCAAGCTGACACTCACGGACCCGAGCGACATGCTGAGCACCGGCATCGAGGTTGAGGCGCGCCCCGCCGGTAAGAAAGTCAAACGGTTGTCGCTGCTCTCGGGTGGGGAGCGTTCACTCACGGCACTCGCGATGCTGATCGCTATCTTCAAAGCACGGCCCTCGCCGTTCTATGTCATGGACGAGGTCGAAGCCGCCCTCGATGAGCGGAACCTGCTGCGCCTGCTCGAGGTCTTCAAAGACCTACAACAGGCCTCCCAGCTGATCATCATCACTCACCAGAAACACACGATGGACATCGCCGATGCCCTCTACGGGGTCTCGATGAGAGGCGACGGCGTGAGCCACGTTGTGTCCCAGCGCATCGCGCAAGACACAAAGACCGGGGATCACGAACCCGCCTAGCGGGGTTTGCTCGGGCTCACTTCGGTGTGTTCGATGTTCTGCCGAGGCGAGACCAAAGCCCACGCGATCACACCGGCACCCATGAGCAGACCTGAGAGCACGAAAGCCCAACTGAACCCGAACTGGTCTGCGATCCAACCAGCGATCAACGGCGCCATCACAGCCGGAAGATCAGCCGCCATCTGGAATATAGACATCACGCGTCCCGCATGATGCTTCGGCCCCACGATATCGGCGATGCTTGCCTGCTGGGCCGGGTTGAACATACCAGTCCCGAAACCCGCCAACGCTGACAAAGTCACGAGCACCGCGACGTTGGGGGACAAGCCAGTAGCCGCCGTGCACAGTCCAGCCAGGCTCAACCCGATCATGATGGGGCGCCGCCGCCCGACCCTGTCAGACCAGCGGCCGCTGAACGTCAACGCTGTAGCGTTACCGGCCGCGAAGCCGGTCATAACAAGACCCACAGACAACGCCCCAAGACCCAACGCTTGAGCCGCGAACAGAGGCACAATAGCTACCCGCACACCAAAAGAGCACCACCCGTTACCGAAATTAGAGACCAGCGCGGCACGATACTTCGGGTTAGCTAAAGCATCAGCGAGGCTATACGGCGGCAGATGATGGCGAGCCCTCGGCTGGCCGCGACGCCCGCGAGAACTCACCAGGAAATAAAACACAACCAGTGAAGCCGCAATCAACGAGCCACCGTAGATGAAGAACGGAACACGGTAGCCCAACGGAGCCAACAAGCCACCCACCAATGGGCCCGCCACGTTACCGATCAAAAACGCCCCACCATACAGGCTTGCGACCCGGCCACGGATATCCGCCGGAGAGGTCCGGGCAATGAAACTCGAAGCCGCAACCGTAAACGTGACAGAGCCGATACCACCGAGGCCTCTAACAAGAATCAGAACCCAATAATTCGGGGCCATTCCACACGCAATCGTTGAGATCGCAACGATGAACACCCCGAGCACATACGCCCCCGGCTCTCCCAACTTTTCAGAGACCCCGCCGGCAAAAGGCGCAAACCCCAAACGTGTGAAAGCAAACACCGAAACGATCGCCGCCGCCATCATGTGGCTCACCCCAAAACTTGAGGCGTACTGCGGCAGAATCGGGGCGATCAACCCAAAGCCAATAGCGATCAGCAAAGCCCCAGCGATGAGGACTTTAATCTCACGAGGAACCGGGGTCGGACGCGCCGAATGCGATGAGGAAACAGGGTGAGGCATGATGCATCTGATCGTAGATCATGACTAAGCCAAGAGAAACATAACAATTAGCTGAGAGTTGCGTATCAATGCGGTATCAGTCCCGAATTTTGGACATTCCACCTAGATTTCGTTTGTATCGTGGATTCGCTTGTGTTAAGCGAAGAAAGAGGTAAATGAGGTGAGCCAGGTCAGCCGCGTTGCACCCCGCACACCATCCCCAGGTTTCGGGGCCCCAGGCCGAACGTCCAGCGGCCGACAGCGCAACTTTGTGCTCGATGCGATGCGCGCGCTCGCTGTGCTCCTGGTTATCGGTTATCACGTGGCACCTGATGCGGTTCCGGCCGGCTATCTGGGCGTGGATCTCTTCTTCGTTCTATCGGGGTATCTGATTACCTCAAGCTTGTTGCGCCGCACCGCGCACCTCTATGTGGAGTCGGGCACTAAGAGGGCCCGGCTGAAGGCGTTTTTCGGGAAGTTCTATTTGGGTCGTTTGCGGCGCTTGGTGCCTGCTGCGATCCTGATGCTGATCGTGATCCTGCCGTTAACGTTGCTGGCAAACCCCGATGTGCGGGTTCACTTGGGCAGACAGGCTGCTGGTGCGCTCACGGCAACGGCGAACTGGGTTCAGCTGGCTGCCGGAGTCTCGTATTTCGATCAGGACCAGGCGCATCTTCTGAACCACATGTGGTCGCTGGCGATTGAGGAGCAGTTCTATCTGTTCTGGCCGATCATCATCATCGGCTTGTCGTATGTGGGCGTGCATTCTTCCTCGAAAAAGATGTCTTCGCTTCATCGCACGGTAGGTACGGTTGCGTTGATCGTCGCGGTGCTTTCTGGCATTTCGATGGCTGTCACGTATTCGTTGACTCGTGACTTTGATCAGGCGTACCTGAACACGTTGACGCACTGCTTCGGTTTGCTTTTGGGTGCTGCGGTTGCCTGCATGCCGCGGGAGTTGGACTTAGGCTCTGGGGTGCGTGCGCTTGTGACCGTTGTGGCGTGGGCTGTCCTAGCTGTTGGCGTTGTGGTTTTGAAGGAGCAGACCGCGATCACCCAGCTGGGCGGCATGTTCGTGTTCTCTGTTGCCGCGGCCGCCGCAGTGCTCATGGCGACGACGGGCCGGCAGGCTCACTGGCAACCGCGCGGGTTGCTCGCGGCCGGGCTGCGGTGGGTCGCTGAACGCTCGTATGCGATGTATTTGTGGCATTGGCCGATGGTGGTGTTGGCTGCCGCGTGGATGCCTGACCCCAACGGCGGTGAGGTTGAGCTTGAGCTTCTGCTGGCACGCGCATCGTTGGTTGTTGTTGTGACGTTTGCGCTTTCGGCGGCATCTTTCCGTTGGGTTGAGCAACCGATCCTGACGAAGGGCTACCGCGTTTATGCGGCCGAGATCTGGGCGCGTCTTTCCGATAGGGCGGCAATGCTGTGGAGCGCGGCCGTTACCATCGTGGTAGCACTTGCTTTGATTGCGGTGGGGACGGCGCCAGCTAAGACCCAACAGCAAGAGCGTCTGGAGGCTTTGGCAGCGCAGGCGCAAGCTATTGATATGGACGGTGACGGCTCGGGTCTTGACGAGGCGGCCGGAGACGGCGAAGAAACTGAGGCTAAACCGGGCAAGGATAGCTCGAGTAAGGACAAGCCTGCTGAGGGTAAGGGCTCCCAGGATGAGGGAGCTAAAGACAAGAAACCTAAGCCGGAGAAATCTAAAGACAAGGCAAAAGATAAGTCAGGGAAGGGCTCGGATAAGACCACTCCAACGATCCCGTCGAAGAACATCACGTTCATTGGCGATTCAGTCACGGTAGCCTCGGTGCCGGCGATTCGGCAGGTTTATCCGGCCTCTCCGGTGCAGGCGAGTGTGGGTATGCAGATTTGGGATGCCCCGGATGTGGTCAAACAGCTCAAAGCACGCGGGAAGTTGCGTGAATATGTCGTTCTAGGTTTGGGAACCAACGCGACCTTCACCAAGGAACAGCTCGGCTCACTTCTGGCAGATGCCGGGCCGGGCACCAAGTTCGTGCTCGTGATGCCGTATGGGGACCGCGAATGGATTCCGGATGCGCGTAAGAACATCGCTGCGTTCGCTCAAGAGAACCCAGATAGGGTTCGTGTGGCTCACTGGGATCAGGTTGCGGTCAATGCAAGCGATATCGCCTCCGATGGTATTCACCCTGGCCCTGAGGCGGCGAGGATGTGGGTTGAAGAGGTCACAAAGGCGCTGAATTCGTTCTAGCTTGGACTGTAGCGCTCGCGGTCTGTGAGAAGCTAATGATGTGAACGAACAGACTATGTGGATCCTCATTGGCCTCGCCGCCGTGGTGCTCATCGCAGCGATCGTGATTGTTGCGGTCGTGCGTGCGCGCCGGCCGCGGGTGCCTCATGCACCTCGAACCTCGCAGACCACCGCGCATGCCCCGAGAACAGGGCCAGCGGGCTCAGCTGATGTGGATGAACCGAGAGCTCATTCACCACCTGCCAACGGCGCGCCAGCTGGTGGGGTAGCGGTCGATGAGGCTGGCACTGGTGAAGCAACTGCCGCACCGGCTTTCGACACTCCGGCTCCTGCGCAGGGCCGTCTGGCGCGCTTGCGTGCCCGTCTGGTCCGTTCGAACAACGTTTTCGGCAAGGGCCTTTTGGCTCTGTTGTCCTCCGACAAGATCGATGAGGACGTGTGGGACGAAGTTGAGATGACGTTGCTCGCCGCTGACCTCGGTACTGAGGCCACCGACGAGTTGATCTCTAATCTGCGTGAACGCGTCAAGATCGAGGGATCCCGGACCCCGGAGCGGGTGCGTGAGATCTTGCATGAAGAGTTGCTCAAGGTTGTTGATCCGAGCCTGGACCGCGCGCTGGATACCGAGCGGAAGGACGGCAAACCGTCCGTCATCCTGGTTGTTGGTGTCAACGGTGTTGGCAAGACCACCACGATCGGTAAGATCGCCCGCGTATTGGTCGCCGAAGATAAGGATGTTCTCTTAGGTGCTGCGGATACGTTCCGTGCCGCTGCAGCTGATCAGTTGCAGACCTGGGGCTCGCGCGTAGGTGTGCCTACGGTGCGTTCGGATAGGGAAGGCGCTGATCCGGCATCGGTTGCTTTCGATGCGGTCGATAAAGGTATTGAGGCTGAGGTCGATACGGTCTTGGTGGATACCGCGGGGCGCCTACAGAACCGCTCCAACCTCATGGATGAGCTCGGCAAGATCAAACGCGTGATCAACAAACGGGCCGAGGTGCGCGAGGTTCTGTTGGTTCTGGATGCAACGACGGGGCAGAACGGTTTGAGCCAGGCCAAGGTGTTCTCTGAAGTCGTGGATGTCACCGGCATCGTTTTGACCAAGCTTGACGGTACGGCCAAGGGCGGCATCGTGGTTGCGATCCAACGCCAGCTGGGCGTTCCAGTGAAGTTGGTCGGCTTAGGCGAAGGCCCAGATGATTTGGCTCCTTTCGAACCGGAAGCGTTCGTGGACGCTATTCTCGACTGATTCGAGTGCGCGGTCCGTTACACCAGCAGGAAGCAATGTAGCGGACGGGCTAAAATGATTCGTCGATACGTAAACATGTAGGCCCTCACCTACATCAGTTCAATCAGATAAGTGAGCAGGACAACGTGTTCAATTCTTTAACAGAGCGCCTCACCTCGACGTTCCGGAATCTGCGCGGCAAGGGCCGTCTTTCGGAAGCCGATGTTGACGGTACCGTCCGTGAGATCCGGCGTGCGCTGCTGGATGCGGACGTTGCTGTTTCTGTTGCCCGCGAGTTCGCGGCCAACGTCAAGGAGCGCGCTCTTTCGGCGGAGGTCTCTGAAGCGCTGAACCCTGCCCAGCAGGTTGTGAAGATCGTCAACGAGCAGCTCGTTGAGGTTTTGGGTGGCCAGACTCGCCGCCTTGAGTTCGCGAAGTCTGGCCCGACCATCATCATGCTGGCTGGTCTGCAGGGTGCCGGTAAGACGACGTTGGCCGGTAAGTTGGCTAAGTGGCTCTCTTCTGAGGGGCACACTCCTTTGCTGGTTGCCGCTGACCTGCAGCGCCCGAACGCTGTGACTCAGTTGCAGGTTGTTGGGCAGCGTGCAGGTGTCCCTGTCTATGCGCCTCATCCTGGTGTGCAGTCTGAGTTCGAGGAAGTTACGGGTGACCCGGTTGTGGTTGCGCGTAACGGTGTTTCTGAGGCTCGCCAGAAGCAGCACGATGTGGTGATTGTTGACACCGCTGGTCGTCTTGGTGTTGACGCCGAGTTGATGCAACAGGCTCGCAACATTCGTGACGCGATCTCCCCGAATGAGGTCTTGTTCGTGATCGACGCGATGATCGGTCAGGACGCGGTCGCCACGGCACAGGCGTTCAACGAGGGCGTTGATTTCACGGGTGTTGTCTTGTCGAAGCTTGATGGTGACGCGCGTGGTGGCGCCGCGTTGTCTGTCGCTTCGGTGACGGGTAAACCGATCATGTTCGCCTCCACGGGCGAGAACGTCGGCGATTTTGAGGTTTTCCACCCTGACCGTATGGCTTCGCGCATCCTGGATATGGGCGATGTCATGACCCTGATCGAGCAGGCTGAGCGCACGTGGGACAAGGCTGAGGCCGAGCGCATGGCTAAGAAGTTCGCCGATCAGGAGGACTTCACCCTTGATGACTTCTTGGCTCAGATGCAGCAGATCAAGAAGATGGGCTCCATGAAGAAGATGCTTGCATTGATGCCGAACATGGGTATCGACAAGCGTCAGCTTGAGCAGTTTGATGATTCGCAGGCGGACCGTGTTGAGGCGATTGTGCGTTCAATGACTCCGCATGAGCGCGCCGCCCCTAAGATCATCAACGGTTCGCGCCGTGCCCGTATCGCTCGTGGTTCGGGTGTTTCGGTGTCTGAGGTGAACCAGTTGCTTGAGCGTTTCACCCAGGCTCAGAAGATGATGAAACGTATGGCCGCTCAGGGTGCGATGCCTGGTATTCCGGGTGGTCGTGCTGCTCGCCGTAAGGGCGGGGCGAATAAGAAGCGCGGTAAGAAGTACGGCAACCCGGCACGCGCTGCAGCGGCGGCTCGGGGCGAGAAGGTTCAAGGCCATAAGCAGGCGGGCTCGTCCTTCGCTAAGAAACAGGATCTCAAGCCTGAGGATTTGCAGCTTCCTAAGGGCTTTGAAAAGTTCTTGCGGTGAAGCGATGAGTGAGCGTCACTTCTCGGATTCTGCTGACGGTTCCGCAAATTGTTCCGCACACCAGGCGGCGGGTGTTGCACAGTATGGCGTGTCTTTATTAGGGCCTGCCGTGTTGACCGGTGTGGACACACCAGAGAACGGCGGGGCAGGTACTCGTTGGGTTGAAGATGCCGTATTGCTTGATGCTCCCTCCGTGCAGTCTCGTAGCCTGTTGGCGGGCTCTCGCGCAATGATGTTGCTTTCGGCTTATCCTGCCGGTGCCCGTTCTGTAACTGAACCAGCCACTGACGCAGGCCTGGGTGAGGCAACGGAGCCCGGAGCTGAAACGGGCATCGTGGTTTCTCTACGGATGTGGAGCGCTGATTCGCGCGCCGGGTCGGCCCCAGATCTGGCATGGGACAGCGGCTCCAACGCCGGAGTGAAAGACCGCTTCGGGTCTGTCGGTGTGGTGAGTGAGCAAGCGCAGACGCAAGCCGCTCAGTACCTGGCTGAAGTGGCTGAACTCGCTGCTGCTTCGATCGATACGCCGAGTGCGCGCGCAGCGACCGTGGTGCGTGAACCGCTCGAAGAAGCCTTGACTTTATTGGGACAGGATCCTAAGTGGGCTTCGATTGCTCTGGGACTCACTCAGGTGGACGGTGTGCGCGTTGTTGAGGCGCTAGATGAAAGCGAGCACGAACGCGCAAGCAGGGAAGCGCTCAGCCAGGCGCGCGCAAGTGTTGCCACAACGGGGCGCAACCGGCCGGTTACGGCACCCGGTGCAGGGACGTGGCGCAGCCGCTACCCGGTTGCCGCCATCATGCTCTCGATCCTGTGGGTCGTGCTGGCTGTGGCCTGTTTGGTGCTGAGGCCTTTTTCAATTGGCGCAGCCAATTTCATTGTTGCTTTCGTTTTGGGTCTGGATGCCGTGGCAGGCTTGATTGCGGCCGTGTCTGGCATCAAAGTTAAGAGACAAAGGGCTCAACGGGGCTCGCAGGGTAATCAAGGGCAGGATGGAACTCTAAGGAAGGATCATCAGCAGTGATCGCCTCGAACACATCTTTGGAGTCGGAGCGCCAGACTGTATGGCGTGTGACTGTTGCGTGGCCGGTGACTGACCCGGTGGGCCAGCAAGAACGCGTTGACGGTCTCACGCAGATCTTGACGCAACGCAAGATTATTGGCCTCATGGGTCCTGGCCGCCCAACACGCCGCGGCTTGGCTGTTGAACTGGTTTTGCCGATGCGCGAAACACGGGTGTTGACCGCCCAAGCTGACGGAGCTATTGAGCCCAGCCTTGGAGGCGAAGAGTTCGCTGCGAAGCTTCACGAGAGCACCGGCGCCGTTATCGTCAACGGTGACCCCGCATCGGGGGATTTCGCTGTTTTGGCGTCTCCGAAAGAGTTCAGCGACCGCCAGATCGCAGGCGTGCTTGAAGAGCGGATCACCTCGATTCTGTTGGTGGATACCGTCAGCCCGGATGCAGTCGAAGAAGCACTCGACCGAAGTGACGTTTCAGGTTGGATGTCGGAAGGGGAACGCACGGTTGTCGCGTTGGATTCCGCGCCTTCCGACCCTACGATGTTGATCATGCCGGGGGCCTCCAAGCTTTCCTCCTCTATCAGGGAATACGCTGGCCGCGTTGATGTCGTGCTGTGGGGCCCGTCTGATGAAGGCAACGAACCCGTGACACGTCG
Source organism: Pseudoglutamicibacter albus (assembly GCF_022346425.1). Classification (GTDB taxonomy): domain Bacteria; phylum Actinomycetota; class Actinomycetes; order Actinomycetales; family Micrococcaceae; genus Pseudoglutamicibacter; species Pseudoglutamicibacter albus. The sequence goes on along the minus strand of NZ_JAKRCW010000008.1, from coordinate 3,985 downwards.
TCGCCGTGCCGCCCGGAACACTCCGCTGATCAATACGTATGCGGGGGCTCGTTGCCGCCCGATCGTATTGCCAGAAATGTATCGCCCGGCAGGCTCTGAGGCGGCTTCGCTCTTGTTGAGGCTCGAGGAAGATTTTGCGCCGCTGAGCGAAGACGACATTAAGGCGTTGGCATCGATGCTTCCGCCAAAGCGTGTCGATGCGTTGGTGACCGCGATCAACGAGGCGCCCGTTCGTGGTGTGGACCCTGAAGGTGGCGCGTTGGCACCTCTGGAAGACGGGCTCATGCCTGGCGAGGAAGACGAGCACGCCGTTGAAGACGGTGCGTACTCTGCGACACGCGCGATGCTTGAAGCATTAGGGGAAGACCCGGATTGGGTTGAGCTGTTCGACGGCGGCTCACCGGATGGCGGTTCTGTACGCAGTGTTGGTTCACCAGCGGGAGCAACTGTTTCCGGCCGAGATGCGGAATCTACCTGGGCGCACGTTGCCGAGGACGACGCGGTTGAAACAGAGCCTGATGCTGAAGAGACAGCCACTGAAGAGGCAGTCACAGAGGAGACGGCCGCCGGAGAGATCGAGGCGACTGAACAGCGTGAGTCCGATCAGCCGGACGAAGACCCTGCTCAGCTTGAACTAGCGGGGTATGAACTGGATGGGTCTGAACCGGCGGAGCCTGAACTAGCGGACTCTGAACTTGTGGAACCTGAACCAAGCGAGGCTCGCGCCACGGAACATGAACTAACGGAGCCTGAAGTAACGGACGCTGAGGCAACAGAGCCTGATCCAACCCAGCCAGAGTTGGCTGATTCTAAGGATGAGTCCAAGGACGAGTCGCTGGGCGGTTTCGAATCACAGTTGGCCGGATCGGACGTCAAGGACTCCGAACCGGAGGAAACTGAACAGGACTTCAACGCTATCTTGGAGTCCCCGGCCACAACTGAGTCCCCGGCTACAACTGACTCTCCGGCTGCAACTGAGACATCAGCCGCGGCGGAGGAGCCTCGCCGGGCAACGTCTCGTTCCGGTCTGCCCGAGCCGACCCCAGCGGGAACGACCCCGGTCGCAACCGAGACCCAGCTCAAAACTCAGCCTCGACGCATCGGCCACATCGTATGGCTGGTCCTTGGGGTCGTGGTCTTGGTAGCGGGCGGGCTGATGGTTCTGAGGGGGATCGAAGTCGTGAGCTTTCCGTCGGTTCCGTACCAGTCGCTGTCAACCCTTGCGATCATCGGTGGAGTCACAGCCCTCGTGGGTGCGGCACTCGTACTGCTGTCCGTCTCTTTGTGGCCTAAGAGTCGCAAAGCGAAAAGCAAGTGAGCCGTAAAGCGAAGAGCCAGTCGGCAATCGAGAAATGTAAGTAGCCGAAAAGCGAATGCACGGCGGATAGATCCGTGCTTGAGCGTCAAACGGCGGCGTCAGAGTGTGCGGCGGCACACGCGCACAGGGTGTGCGTTGGAGGCCAACGCATGGCATAATAGACCGGGTACTCGGCGTGCGTGGCCCCCTCTCTCTGCGTTCGTCGGACATTTGGGACGTTTACTGCTGCTTTACCCCAGAGCTCGGCGGATTCGTCCCGTTCAACAGAAACAGGAGTGACCACTAACGTGGCCGTTAAGATTCGCCTGAAGCGGATGGGTAAAATCCGCCAGCCTCACTACCGTATTGTCGTCATCGATGGCCGCGCTAAGCGCGATGGCCGTCCGATCGAGGAAATCGGTACCTACAACCCGATGACCAACCCATCGACCATCAAGGTCGAGTCCGAGCGTGCACAGTACTGGCTCGGTGTTGGCGCTCAGCCTTCGGATCGTGTTCTCTCGATCCTCAAGCTGACCGGTGACTGGCAGAAGTTCAAGGGTATCGAGGGTCAGGAAGGCTCGGTTAAGCTCCCAGAGCCTAAGCCTGAGTTCGTTGCACCAGACAAGGGTTCGGTGATCCTGCCAGAGGCAACCACCCCTAAGAAGTCGAAGGCTGACGCAGAAGAAGCTCCAGCGGAAGGCGCCGCTGAGGAAGCTGCTGAGCCAGCAGAGACTGAAGAAGCCTGAGGCCCAGCCTGATGCTTGAAGACGCACTGGATCATCTGGTTTCCGGGATTGTAGATAACCCGGACGATGTTGATGTTCGCCGTCGTAACGGACGCCGGCATGACGTGTTGCAGGTTCGTGTCAACCCGGAGGACCTCGGCCGTGTGATCGGCCGGCAAGGCCGCACCGCTAAAGCGTTGCGTGCCGTTATCGGTGCTCTGCCTGGTGGCGATGACGTCCGTGTGGACGTCGTGGACACCGACCGTCAGCGCTAACCCAGTTAGATCGGCGTCTCTCACATCGTTGTGAAAGCGGCCCTAGCCAACCCCAAGCAGGCTAGGGTCGCTTTCGCATATCGGGGCGTCAACCTCAATCGTTGTTCAACTCTTCAAAATCTTCTCTCCACCTAGAGAGGCCTCACATGGATGTTAAAGTAGCCCGCATCGGTAAACCCCACGGGATCCGAGGCGAAGTCACGGTTCAGGTTCTAACGGATGATCCGGAAACGCGTTTTGCGCGCGGAACACGTTTGCTGACCGAACCCGCATCGCGCGGCCCGCTCACCGTGAAATCGGCGCGGTGGAATAAGCACATTCTTCTGCTCGGCTTTGATGAAGTCAACGACCGTAACCGGGCTGAAGAGCTGCGCGGAACCATGCTCTATGTTGAGGCCGAAGAATCCACAGATGATGCGTGGTTCGAACACGATCTTCTCGGGCTCGAAGTTCACGTAGACGGTGAGGTGATCGGCAAGGTTTCGGCTCTCCATACCGGTCCCGCCCAGGACCTTCTCGAGGTTGAATTGAGCGATGGCTCCGAAACGCTGTTGCCGCTAGTTGAGGAGATCGTCCCCGAAATCGACCTTGATGCCGGAGTGGTCACCGCGACACCACCGCCAGGGCTTCTCGACTTGGACCGCGAGTAAGCCGCCGAGGCATCGGCGATCATCAAACAAATAGGACGTATTCGTACAGGACGTAGGCTTTCATGCGCATCGACATCATCACGATTTTCCCCGAGTTCTTTGATGCCCTTGACATCTCCCTGATCGGTAAAGCCAAACAACGCGGCCTGATCGACGTTCACGTCCACGATTTGCGGACCTACACTTACGATCGCCACAGGACAGTTGACGATACTCCCTACGGTGGGGGCGCGGGCATGGTCATGAAACCTGAGCCGTGGGGTGAAGCGCTCAGCGAAGTACTAAGAGACAGCGATGCGGTGCATGAACAGGACACGGCCCTCAGCCAGGTTGAAGCAGGCGCTGAACCCGACGCTACCTGCGCGCCGTTGCTGTTGGTGCCTTCGCCCGCGGGCACTGTATTCAGGCAGCCGGTTGCTCATGAGTGGGCCGAAGAGAAGCATATTGTGTTTGCGTGCGGACGTTACGAAGGTATCGATGAGCGCGTCATCGAATGGGCCCGTGAGCGTTTCCGTGTGGTTCCGTTCTCGCTCGGCGATTATGTCCTCAACGGCGGGGAAGTGGCGACGATGGCCGTGATCGAAGCCGTGGTTCGTTTGGTCCCAGGCATGGTGGGGAATCCGGAATCGCTCGTGGAGGAAAGCCATTCAGTCGCTGGCGATGCGTTACTTGAATATCCCGTCTACACCAAACCGGCCGTATGGGAAGGCCGCGAAGCTCCTGCGGTTCTGCTTTCGGGAGACCACGGCAAAGTGGCTCGCGCCCGCCGTGACTGGCAACTGGAACGTACCAGTCAACGCCGGCCAGATCTCATCGAGAACTTACGCACAGCACGGCTCAGCAAGCATGACGTAGCGACACTCACGTCGTTAGGGTGGAACCTCCAAGGTGAGCATCCTTCACGCTGAGGAAACCGTAGTGCCTCATGTCAAGTTGATCGCGTAGCCTTAATCGTGCCTCACAGAGATTGATCGCGTAGCCCTGCTTAGGCAGTATGGAGTTTCACCCCACCGGTTTGTCGTTTCCGTCGGTTCT
>NZ_JAKRCW010000007.1 GCF_022346425.1 Pseudoglutamicibacter albus | reverse complement strand
TCCCGAACCCGGAAGCTAAGCCCCACAGCGCCGATGGTACTGCAACCGGGAGGTTGTGGGAGAGTAGGACACCGCCGAACACACTATAGAAAGGATGTTGGTCCCGAAGCTCCCAACCCCCCCACAAGGGGTTCGGTCGCAGCATCGGGACCAACACCTGTATAAAACACAAACACAACACACATCGATCTTCGATTTCACAGTGTCGTGTGTCTTAACGGTAAGTGCGGCCCCTGCTTACAACAAGGCCGCACTTACCGTTTGCGCCGCGTCCTATATCAGCTGCAACGTAGATGATTCATTAGAACGGGAACTGGTCCGTTCCTTCCGAGACGCTGACCCAGTGATCGGTAGTGAACTCTTCGATGGCCCACTCGCCGTTGAAACGCCCAAGGCCCGAGTTCTTCTCCCCGCCAAACATCACGTGTGCTTCATCGTTGACGGTGATGTCATTGACGTGGGTCATACCGGCCTTCACTTCGCGGGCAAAACGCAGACCGCGACTCAGGTCTTGTGTGTACACAGCCGAAGAAAGGCCGAACTCGGTGTCGTTCGCGAGTTCGAGCGCGTGGGCCTCATCGTTGGCCTTGATGATCCCGACAACCGGGCCGAAGATTTCTTCACGGAACAGCTCCATCTCCGGGGTCACATCAGCGAATACGTGCGGAGCGATCAAACGCCCCTCAATAGGCCCAGCCAGAACCTCACGCGCGCCTTCTTCGCGAGCCTGTTCGATCTTGGCAGTCACAGACTTCAGCTGACTGTCGTTGATCACCGGGCCAACGATGGTGTTGTCATCCATCTGGTCGCCATAAGCGATGGATGCGGCGCGCTTAGCGTATGCATCAACGAAGTCGTCATAGAGCGGGGCCTGGACAATGATGCGGTTGACTGACATGCAGATCTGTCCCTGGTGAAGGAACTTACCCATGATCGCAGCGCCAACAGCCTTATCCAGGTCCGCATCGTCGAGGACAACGAACGGAGCGTTACCGCCCAGCTCGAGCGCGACCTTCTTGATATGTTCACCGCCAACCGCCGTACGGCCCACGCCCTTACCTACCGGGGTGGAACCCGTGAAAGAGATCAGACGCGGGGTAGGGTGCTCCACGAAGTAATCGCCAATCTCCGAACCAGCACCAACAACAACATTGAGCACGCCTGCTGGCAATCCAGCCGCCTCGAAAATCTTGGCCAGCAGGAGACCGCCGGTCAGCGGTGTGTCAGATGCCGGCTTGAGAACCACCGCGTTACCGCAACCCAATGCTGGCGCGACCGAACGCATCGACAGCGTGAACGGGAAGTTCCACGGGCTAATGACACCCACCACACCCAGCGGTTCACGGAAAACGTAGTTAGTTTTGCCAGGGGTGTTGGACGGCAGGATCTGCCCAGTGATGCGGGTCGGGAAAGTAGCGGCCTCGCGCAGCGAGCCGACAGCCAAGCCGGCCTCGACCGTCGCCTTGAGCGCACTCGAGCCGGACTCCGCGCGGATCAATTCGATGATCGCGCCCTGATTCTCCTCGATCCAATCCGCGGCCCTGTTGAGGACCGCGCCGCGTTCCTTGGGCGGGAGAGCGGCCCACTCGCGTTGGGCATCTGCCGCTGCCTCGTAGGCGGCATCGACGTCTTCTTGGGAAGCCTGACGGATGGTCGCGATCGGTTCGTCATTGAACGGGTTCACGGTAGTGGCAGAACCCTGGGATGTTCCAGCGCGCCAACCACCGATGTAGAGGTCTTCAGAGATCAGATCAGCGTATGAGGACTGAGCTGCAGACATGTCTATTCCTTTCGTTTGGAAGTACTAAGAGACTACTGGTCAGCGGTCGAGACCTTCAGGACAGCCTTGATGGTGCCGCCCTCATGGGCATCGGCGATCGCCTGGTCGAGCACGTCGAAACCATAGAAAGACACGAGCCGGTCGAACGGGAAGCGCCCTTGACGGTAGAGGTCGATCAGCGCAGGGATCAGCGTGCGGCTGTTGGACGAGCCGCCGAGCGTGCCCACCACTGTCTTACCGAACAAGGTGCGCATGTGGTCCATGGAGAACCGTGCCTCTGCAGGCGCACCGCCCACCAGGATGAACGTGCCCATCTGGCCCACCGCATCGGCGGCTTGTTCTATGACTTTGATGCTGCCGGTCAAAAGGACATGGGACACATGTGTTGAAACGGGCGGTATCAACAGACTATTTGGATAGAAAGAAAAGTGTGATTGGCGGGCTTTCCCTCGAAGTCGTCGCTAAAATGGTCAGAGGCGCTTGAGGCACGAGCGCGGCACAATCACAAAGAGGGAAACGTGGCAGACGAGCAGAAACGTCGCTCCCCACGCGGAGCAGGCCAAGAACATGGCAAGAACCACCACAACCGTGGCGGGCACAAACGTGGACACGGTGCCTCACCACGTGGAGAACGTAGTCGTGACGACTGGAAGCGCGGCGAGCGTGGTGGCCGCGACGAGCGTGGCGGGCGTCCTGACCGGCGACGCGGTGAGCGCCGTAACGATCGGCAGCGTAACGACCGCCAGCATAATGAGCGCAACCGCCCGCAGGGACGCCGTGGCGGCGACATTCGTGCGGCGAACCGTCCAGACCGCGAACGCTCACCAGAAATCGATCCGAGCGTAACCGGTAACGAACTCGATAAAGAAACGCTCCGCGAACTCCGTTTCCTCGACGAAAAGCACCGTCCATGGGTAGCGAAGCACCTCGTTATGGCCGGCGCACTGATCGATGTTGACCCTGAACTCGCCTTCGCGCACGCAGAAGCGGCATCGCGTCGTGGTGGCCGAGTTGCCCTCGTTCGCGAAGCTGTAGGGCTGACCGCGTATGCGGCCGGCAAGTACAGCGAAGCACTCCGTGAACTGCGTACCCACCGCCGCATTTCTGGCGTCCACGACCACATCGCCACGATTGCTGACTGCGAGCGTGCCGTAGGTCGCGTTGAGAAAGCCCTTGAAACGCTACGCTCCGAAGAAGCTAAGGCGCTCAAGGGCCAGCCGCGTGCCGAAGCAGCGATGGTCGAAGCTGGGATCCTCCTCGACGCCAACAAGAACGAAGAAGCCGTCAAGGCTCTGCAGATTCCAACGCTCGACAGGAACCGTGCGTTCATCTTCAGCCCACGCCTCTTTGAGCTGTACGCAGACGCACTCGAAGCCACCGGGCAAGCCGAAGAAGCGGCTACTTGGCGTGCGCGCATCCCCGTTGCGATGGAGGCGCTGGGACTCAACGATGTTGAACCAGAGATCGTAGACCTCGTGGAAGACGATGAAGACTCGGACGAGGACGAGGCCAAAGAGACCGAGGCCAAGGATGGCGCCACCAACGATGCGGAACCTAATCCATCGGGCGAAGGCGCAGCTGACGTCGAAACCAGCGGCGAGGCCAGCGCGGAATGACCGGCGCCACGCATCAGGACGCGTCCCTGCTAGACATGCATGACGCCTTGCTGTGCGACCTTGACGGGGTTGTATATGCAGGCCCGGACGCAGTTTCGCACGCGGTCGAAGCGCTGGTCGCGGCGCAGGAGGCCGGTGTTCGCGTTGCCTACTGCACCAATAACGCATCCCGCACCCCGGAAGAGGTCGCCGAACACATCAGCTCGCTGGGCATCCCGACCATGCCCGAGCAGGTCTTCGGTTCCTCGCGAGCCGCTGCGGAACATGCACGGCAGACCGCAGCGGATGCACAGCTTCAAGAGCCGACCGCTTACATCGTCGGGACCGAAGCTCTACGCCGCGAAGCCGAAAACGCGGGCTTCAAACTTGTTGATTCAGCCACCGAGCAACCCGACTTTGTGTTGCAGGGCTTCAACCCCGACGTCACGTGGCGGCACCTCGCGGAAGCCGGCTACGCGATCACCGCAGGCGCGCGATGGATCGCAACAAATACGGACACGACGATCCCTCGGGCGGAAGGTATCGCTCCGGGCAACGGGACGCTCGTCGCCGCGGTGGCGGCCGCGACCGGGCAGGAACCTCTCGTGACCGGTAAGCCCGCCCCGACGCTGATGCAGATGGCGGCGCGAGCCGTGGGAGCACAAAATCCGCTCGTGATCGGCGACAGGCTTGACACCGATGTTGCAGGCGGGAACGCTGCCGGCTTCGCTACCGCGCTAGTCCTGACCGGGGTCGATACGCTCGCATCCGCCCGCAAGGCGGAGCCTGGGCTGAAACCGCGTTACGTACTCAATGATTTACGCGACTTGCGGGCACCAGCCAACTCCTGTGTACTCGAAGACAGCGGAACTCAAGAGAGCCTGAATGACTAGCGAGAACTCACCAGAACACGACGCGGCAACGGAACAGCCGGCACAAGAGTTGCCTGGGCAGGAACAGCCTGCGCAGGAGCTGCCGGAAGTACTGCAGCCGCTAGCTGACCTCGATTCGCTACCGGTCAGCGAACATCCCGAACGGTTCAGCCGTGTTCTTGACGACCTCACCAATGTCCTGGAGAGCGATCTTCCGTGAGCGCCCCTCAACGCCTTGACGCCGCACTTGCCGACCTCGGCTATGCGCCGTCCCGCACCCGCGCAGCCGTACTGATCCACGAAGGCCGCGTCTTCGTCGAAGGCAAGCCAGCGACCAAGCCTTCGGTCAAGATTAAGCCGGGCGCGAGCATCGTGATCCAAGAGCATGCCGAGGACCGTTGGGTGGGGCGGGCCGCCGGTAAGTTGCACGCCGCGTTGGAACGCTTGAGCACGCACGGGATCAGGTTGCCGATCAACGGGGCAACCTGCATGGACGCCGGCGCTTCGACCGGCGGGTTCACCCAGGTTCTGTTGGATCATGGGGCCGAACGTGTCTATGCGGTCGATGTGGGCCACGGGCAGCTGCACCCAAGCCTCGCTTCAGATGCCCGCGTTGTGAACCGTGAAGGCGTCAATGTTCGTCACCTTGAACCGGGCTTCATCCCTGGTGGGGTTGATGTTGTCGTGGGGGATCTTTCGTTCATCTCGCTCACGCTCGTGCTCGAGCCGCTAGCTGCTCAGCTGAAAGAGGGCGGCCGGATGATGATGCTGGTCAAGCCTCAGTTCGAGGTGGGCCGTTCCGGGCTGAATAAGGCCGGGGTTGTGGTTCAGCCAGCCTTGCGGCGCCACGCCGTGACGAAGGTTGTGGACTTCGCTGAACAGGCCGGGCTGGGTTTGAAACCCGTGGCTGTGCTGCGCTCTGCAGTGCCGGGGCAAGACGGAAACGTCGAGTTCTTCGTGATGTGGATAAAAGAAAACACCACGGAGACGGATTCATCCACAAGAGAGCGCAACCTCACTGCTTTGCTGGACGCCGTTGACTATTCTTGAAGATCGGTAACAACAAGGAGCGTCAGTGCGTCGGATCTTGGTCATGACCCACACGGGTCGAGAAGAAGCTGTAGCGATCGCAATGCGAGCCGCGAGAGCTTTATCGGCCCACGGGCTTTCGCCTGTCATGATGCGTGATGAAGTCGATGTGATCGGCCAGATTCACGTTGACGGCGCGATGGTGGATGTGGACACCAAGGTCGAGGTCCTCGGCGAAGGTGTGGGGCTGGATGAGCTCGAACTCGTGATGGTGTTAGGTGGGGACGGCACGATGCTACGTTCTGCCGAGCTCGCGCGCGGCAGCAACGTTCCGCTGTTGGGCGTGAACTTGGGGCACGTCGGCTTCCTGGCCGAGAGTGAAAAATCAGATATCGATGCGGTGGTTGAGGCGATCGTCAACCGCGCTTACACCGTGGATGAACGCATGGCGATCGATGTGCAGGTGTGGCACGAAGGCCGCCGCGGTGCGCACACGTGGGCGCTGAATGAGGCCGCCGTTGAGAAATCGAACCGTGAACGCATGCTTGAGGTAGCACTCGATGTTGATGGTTCCCCGATCTCCACATTCGGTTGCGACGGCGTAGTGTTTGCGACTCCTACGGGCTCGACCGCGTATGCGTTCTCTGCTGGCGGGCCGGTCGTGTGGCCTGAGGTTGAGGCCCTGGTGGTCGCCCCGATCTCCGCGCACGCACTGTTCGCTAAGCCGCTGGTGATCGCGCCCTCCTCCACAACCGCTGCTGAAGTGCTGACCCGCACGGACGCCACGGGTGTCTTATGGTGCGATGGGCGCCGCATGGTTGAACTGGCTCCGGGCTCCCGTGTTGAGGTGACCCGCTCCAAGACCCCGGTGCGGCTCGTGCGACTCACGAACACCCCGTTCGCTGAGCGGCTTGTGGCTAAATTCAAGCTCCCCACCATCGGGTGGCGCGGGCCTGTTGAAGACCCGGGTGTGCACCCTAAGACCTCCGAACTGCCCGCGGTGCGCCGCATCAGCGTGGTGGAACCTCCACATAATTCCGAACGCCTGCCACCGCATCGGGCAACAGAGCTTTATCACGGAGAACCTTCGGCAACCCTGTTTGAAGAGCATCCGCGGCGAGGTGAGCCACGATGATCGAGTCAGTCAACATCCGCGGCTTAGGCGTTATCGAAGAGGCCTCGCTACCATTCGGTCCGGGCTTGACGGTGGTCACAGGTGAAACCGGCGCGGGTAAAACCATGGTTGTGACCGCGCTCGGCCTGATCTCTGGGGCGCGAGCCGATTCCGGTGTGGTTCGGCGCGGCGAAGACTCAGCAGTGGTTGAAGCCACCGTGGTTGGGTCCCAGCAGGATGCCGCGTTCCAGATCGCCGCTGAGGCCGGCGCTGAAACTGATACCGAAGACGGCGCGGACGAGGCTGTTCTCTATCTTTCTCGCACGATCGCGGCGAAAGGCCGCAGCCGTGCCCATGCAGGCGGGCGGGCCGTCCCTGTAGCGGTGCTCGGCCGCATCGGTGAATCCCTTCTGACGGTTCACGGGCAGACAGACCAACTGCGGCTTCGCGGAGCTGCCGAACAGCGAGCCGCACTCGATGCCTTCGCAGGGGCCGAGCTCGAGGCTGCCCTGGTGCAGTACAAGGCTGTCTACCAGGACCTGAAGGCCGCCCGTGAAGAGCTCGCTGACGTTGAGCAGAACCGCTACGAACGTCAGATGGAAGAACAAACCCTGCAAGCCGCGCTCGAAGAGATCGATGCGGTAGACCCGCAAAAAGGCGAAGCGCAAGAACTCGATGCGCGCGCCGACAGACTCAGTCATATCGAGGAGCTACGCGAGGCCGCGGTGAGCGCGCACTCCGCGCTGGTATCGGAAGAGATCGGCGAAGCCGTGGACGTGGTCTCCCTCTTGGATGCCGCCCAGCGTGCCTTGGAAGCAGTCGATAGCCAGGACCCGGCTTTGGCTGAGCAGACTCAGCGTCTGCGCGAGGTCGGGTATGTGATCTCCGATATCGCAACCGAGCTTGCAAGCTATCAGCAAGGCCTTGACGCGGACGGGCCAGCGGAGCTTGCCGCAGTCGAGGAGCGGCGGGCAGTGCTGAACTCCTTGACACGTAAATATGCTCCCGATGTGGACGCGGTCATCGACTGGGCCGCCCAGGCTCGCGTCCGTCACCTCGAGCTATCAGATGATCCGGCGCGCGTTGAAGAGCTCGCAGAAAAGGTCGAAGCACTTACCTCCCAACTCGCCGAGCACGCCGAGCGCGTTCATACCCTACGCGCAGATGCTGCCCAACGGTTGTCCGAACGCGTGGATGAGGAACTTGCGGCCCTCGCGATGCCGAACGCCCACCTTGCGATCGAGGTCACCGAAGCCGAACCAGGCCCGCACGGCGCTGATGAGATCGCTTTCCTCCTAGCGCCGCACTCCGGCGCTGACCCGCGCCCACTCGGTAAGGGAGCATCCGGCGGTGAACTCTCACGCGTCATGCTCGCCCTCGAAGTTGTGCTCGCGGCCACTGACCCGGTCCCGACGTTCATCTTCGACGAAGTCGACGCCGGAGTCGGCGGGGAAGCGGCCGTGGAAATCGGCCGCCGCCTGGCCCGGCTGGCCCGCCACGTCCAGGTGATCGTGGTGACCCACCTGCCGCAGGTTGCAGCGTTCGGTGACCAGCACCTCACCATCAACAAGACCAGCCACAGCGAAGGCGCTGACGGGTTCACCGCATCGGACATCAAGGCACTCGAAGCGGATGAACGCGTCAAAGAACTCGCCCGGATGCTCGCGGGCCAATCGGAATCCGAAGCGGCCCGAGCCCACGCGCAAGAACTACTCACAGACGCATCCCGCGAACGCAACGAAGCCACCTGAAACTCAACGTCAGCGACTCAAGAACGGTCACGAGGAGCCCATGTCCACGCATCAGTCAGAACACCAGCCCAACACCGGGGCACACGAACTCGGTGACATCCAGGTTCCTGCTGCCGTGACTGACGCGCAAACCGTGTTCAGCGGGGCGATCTTCGACATCACGCGTGAAACGTTCACAATGCCCGGGGGTGATAAGCCCATCACGCGCGAGTTCATGACCCACCCCGGCGCAGTGGGGATCCTCGCACTCGATCGAGACAACCGGGTCCTGCTGCAAAAACAGCGCCGCCAACCCGTGCGGGCTGAACTGTGGGAAGTCCCGGCAGGTCTACTGGATCTGGAAGGCGAGGCAGCATTGGATGCCGCGCGGCGCGAACTCGCAGAAGAAGCTGACCTGCGCGCAGACACCTGGCATGTTCTGGCAGACCACTACATGTCTCCGGGTTGCTCCTCGGAAGCGATGCGTATCTACCTCGCACAAGATCTGCACGAGATCCCTGAAGGTCAACGCCACGAACGCACCGAAGAAGAAGCGTTCCTGGAACCCCAATGGGTCCCACTCGAAGAAGCTATCACCGCGGTATTAGAGGGCAGGATCGGCAACCCGACCACGGTCGTCGGAATCCTCGCGCTCGCCGCCCACAACATGCACGGGAACCGGACCCTACGGCCAGCCGATGCGCCATGGACGGCACGCCCGCAACATGCCTGAGGCAGCACTGAGCGCGCTTGAGAGCAGCGCGGATGTCTATCTGCAACACCTGGTTGTTGAACGGGGTCTTTCCGCCAACACCGTGGCCGCATACCGCCGCGACCTGCGGCGCTACACCGACTACCTCGCCAGCCAAGGCATCACGCACCCCGGCGATGTCACCCCGCAGAACATCAGCGCGTTCCAACAGTCACTCAGGGACGGCGCGGATGGGAAGAAGCCGCTCGCGGCGCGTTCAGCTGCGCGCACGGTTGTTGCGGTGCGCGGGATGCACTCATTCTGGGCGCTTGAAGGGATCACCGCCGACAACGCGGCAGCAGACATCCACCCCAACGCGGTGCCGCAACAGCTACCTAAAGCCTTGAGCGTTCCCGAGGTCGCTCGCCTCATCGAAGCGCCTGACACCTCGACACCGGCGGGACTACGGGACCGTGCCCTCATCGAGTTCCTGTACGCGACCGGGGCTCGCGCATCAGAAGCGGTGAGCCTCGATGTGGACGACCTGAGCCTAGCGCTAGACACAACCGAGGCTGGAACGGACCGCGACGCGGAAGGTCAGAAGCTACCCTCGGTGGTCCGGGTCCGGGGTAAAGGCGATAAGGAACGATACGTCCCGCTGGGCAGCTACGCAGTCGAAGCGCTCAACGCATACCTCGTACGGGGACGGCCCGCCCTGGCTGTCAAAGGGAAAGGTAGCCCGGCGCTGTTCCTCAACCAGCGAGGCGGCAGGCTCTCACGCCAGTCGGTCTTCAATAGCGTTACGGCCGCCGGGCATAAAGCGAACCTCACTCAAGAGATCAGCCCGCACACGCTACGGCACTCGTTCGCAACGCACCTCATCAGCGGCGGGGCGGATGTCCGTGTGGTTCAAGAGCTGTTGGGGCACGCATCGGTGACCACAACGCAGGTCTACACGATGGTTACCGCTGACACGCTGCGTGAAGTCTTCGCGACATCGCACCCGCGTGCCCGCTGAGCCGAACGGCTTAAATACCAAGAATCGCAGACGCGATGCCGAAGTAAATGAGCAGGCCGGTCGCGTCGCAGAACGTGGAGATAAACGGGTTGGAAAATACTGCCGGGTCCGCGCCGACCTTCTTGGCAATGATCGGCATCATGCCGCCCACCACGGCCGCCTGAACACACACCGCAAGCAGAGTCAGGCCTATCACGGCGCCGAACGTGAAGCCGTAGATGAACCCAGTGATCACAAATGCGAGCGAACCCAGGATCAAACCGAGCACGAAACCGACCCGCAGCTCACGCCAAATCACTTTAGGCAAGTCACGAATACGCACTTCGCCCACGGCGAGCGCGCGCGTGACGGTGGTTGCGGCTTGGTTGCCGGTGTTACCGCCGGTACCGGTCAGTAGCGGGATGAAGAGCGCGAGGATCACGACTGTGGAGAGTTTGTCTTCGAAGAGGTCGAGGACTTTGACGGTCAGCGCGGCTGAGAGCGCGAGCATCACGAGCCATACGACGCGGGAACGGACGATCCGCATGATCGAGGAGGAGAGGTAGGACTTCTCGAGCGGTTCGGAACCGCCGGAGCGTGCGGCGTCTTCGGCGTCCTCTTCGCTGATGATGTCGACTGCGTCGTCGTAGGTGAGGACACCGAGTAGTCGGTGTTCGGCGTCCACGATCGGCATGGCGAGTAGTTTGCCTCCGAGGAAGCGGCGGGCGGTTTCTTCACGGGGGTCGGTTGCGTGCGCCGATTCGGCTTCGCGCATGATCTCGCGGACGCTCAGCTCATCGTTGGAGGACAGCAGGCGGCGTAGCCCGGTCACGCCGAGGAGGATGCGGGAATCGTCCAGGACCGGGAGCATGTAAATAGTTTCGGGTTCGTCGATGTGCGCTTTGACGTGGTCGATGGCCTGCTTGACGCTCCAGTCGGGGCGTAGCCACAGCACTTCCGGGGACATGTAGCGCCCGATCGCGTCTTCCGGATAGCCAAGCACCGTGGTGGTCATGGCGCGCTGCTCTGAGTCCAGCCCGGACATGAGACGGTCAGCGACCTTGGCGGGCAGCTCGTCGAAGAGGGACGCGCGGTCATCGGGGTCGAGCTCGTTGAAGATCTCTGAAATTTCGCCGTGCCGCAGCTCAGCGATCAGTTCCGCCTGAGTTGCGGGGGTGAGGCTTTCAAACACCGCGAGTGCCGTGTCTTTATCCAGAACCCGGTACACGATCGCCGCCTGTTCGGTCGGCAGCGTTTTCATGAGGTAGGCCATGTCGTGGATGGGGACCTTGCGGGCAAGATGGCCCAGCTTGATGAGGTCTGCCTCTTTTCGAGGGTGTTCCCTCAGCGAATCAATCAGGTGATCCATCGTCATAGTGACTCCTCAACCCGGGGCGGGGAACGTTGTAATATGCTGTGGCCGCTCTTACATTACCCGGCAGGCGCTTCAATCAGCTGCGAAATGAACGATGCGGGCCGCGACTCGCGCTTGCCCGGCAGGTCGCGTGCGCTTGTCTGGTGGCTCGCGTTCGGCTGAAGG
This sequence comes from Pseudoglutamicibacter albus, assembly GCF_022346425.1. Lineage (GTDB taxonomy): Bacteria > Actinomycetota > Actinomycetes > Actinomycetales > Micrococcaceae > Pseudoglutamicibacter > Pseudoglutamicibacter albus. The sequence continues at coordinate 102,995 of NZ_JAKRCW010000007.1, read as the reverse complement.
CAGGTCACTTGCCAAAGTTTCGAGTTTCACTTGAGGGTCAAGGCTCGCCGATACAGAGGCGAAAATCCGGATAAACAGCTAATTCACCACTAGCCTTAAAGCACAGCACACAATTGATGCGGTGCACGGTGAAACTCAAAACAGAGTAGAACTCAGCACGGAGTACAACTCGGTACAGAGCGGAACTCGGTACAGAGTGGAACTCAGCACAGAAGGGCGGTCTGCACACGTGAGCGATCCAAACTCCTTTGGCCGAGTACCTGCGCCTGGTGGTATGCAGGAGCTCAACGCTCTAGGACGCCCCTTGACTCAACTGCCTGAACCGCCGGTTCTCACCGAACATGGACCAGCCCGCATCATTGCGATGGTCAACCAGAAAGGTGGGGTCGGGAAGACGACCTCATCGATCAACCTCGCCGCGTCCCTGGCCGAACTTGGCCGCCGCGTACTCATCGTCGACTTCGACCCACAAGGTGCAGCCTCCGCAGGCTTCGGGGTCAACCCGCACGAACTCGACCTGACCGTCTACAACGTGCTCATGGAACGCCACGTCGACATCCGCGACGCGATCCTGCACACCGACGTAGACAACATCGACCTGCTGCCAGCCAACATCGACCTCTCCGCGGCAGAAGTGCAGCTTGTCAACGAAGTCGCCCGCGAACAAGTCCTCGCCTCACAGCTACGCAACGTCTCCGATGACTACGACGTCATCATCATCGACTGCCAGCCATCCCTCGGCCTGCTAACGGTCAACGCGCTCGCCGCATCCCACGGCGTCATCATCCCGCTCACCGCCGAGTTCTTCGCGCTACGCGCCGTAGCGCTACTGATCGACACCATCGAGAAAGTGCAGGACCGCATCAACCCAGACCTACAGATCGACGGCGTGCTCGCGACCATGTACGACCAACGAACCCTGCACTCGCGTGAAGTCCTCGGCCGGCTCGACGAAGCATTCGGGGACAAACTGTTCGAAACCGTGATCCGCCGCACCGTGAAATTCCCGGACGCCACGGTCGCGATGGAACCGATCACCGAGTTCGCGCCATCCCACGCCGGAGCGCAAGGCTACCGCCGGCTGGCTAAAGAACTCATCGCACGCGGCGGAGCTCCGTGACACTCAACCCCGCCACGGGGACACAACAGTCAGCGCCGGCAATACACACGCCCGCCGCTGAGGCTCAGCCACCAGGCGCCGGGCACGAGAGCACCGCCCCTAAAGCCCCCGGTCCGGCCGCGAGCGCGAACTTCCAAGTAACGCTTGAGAACTTCAACGGCCCCTTCGAAGTTCTGGTCGAAATGCTCAGCCGACGCGACCTCGACATCACCGAAGTCGCGCTCGCCGAAGTCACGGATGAGTTTGTGGCTTATCTGCGAACACTGGCTGACGAGGTCGGAGCGACTGTCCTGGACGAGACAACAGAGTTCCTGGTTGTCGCCTCAACGCTGTTAGATATGAAGGCCGCGCGCCTGCTCCCACAAGGTGAGGTCGAAGACGCCGAGGATATTGAACGCCTCGAAGCACGCGACCTTCTGTTCGCCCGGCTGCTGCAGTACAAGGCGTATAAAGAGGCCGCGAACGTCCTGGAACACTTACTGGAGGCCGGAAGCCGTTTTGTTCCACGGCAAGTCAGGGCCGATGATCCCGATGTTCGCGAGCACCTCCCGGAACTCGAATGGACACACACCCCGCAACAGTTCGCACAGATCGCCGCGAAAGCACTGAGCCGTAAACACACCACCGAACCGGAGGCGGTCGGTACCGACCACATCCACAACGCACCTGTCTCAGTCGCGGAACAGGCCCAACACATCGCCGCCAGGCTACGGGCCGCGAAAGCGCTCACCTTCAGCGAGCTCACCGCCGATGCCGAAGCCTCGCTGGTTGTGGTCGCCCGATTCCTGGCCCTATTGGAGATGTATAGGGACCGCGCAGTGGAGCTTGATCAAGAGTCCCCGTTGACCGAGATCATGGTCGAATGGATCGCTACCGGAGCCGGAGAGTTCCGCGTCGCTGAATACGATGGCGACGAGGAAAACGCTAACGACGTCAGCATCAACGACGCCAGCGACGGCAACGACGCAGGAGGAACACCATGAGTCCAGAGACGGACACCACCGGTGACGCGGAAGTTCGTGAAGGGCTTGAAGCTGTTCTGATGGTCGCTGACCGGCCGCTCACCGAGGACGAACTTTCCCAGCTGCTTGAGGTCGATGCGGCATTCGTGAGCCGCGTACTGCACGGGTTGGCCGCCGAATACGATGGCGAACCGGACCCAGCAGCCGCCGGCTTCGGTGCCCGCCGTGGCTTCCAGCTCCGACGGGTGGGTGGCGGCTGGCGTATTGGGGCGCGGCAGGAGCATCGTGAGCTTGTTTCTCGTTTTGTTCTTGAGGGGCAAACAGCCAAGCTGTCTGCGGCAGCGATGGAAACGCTGGCGATCATCGCCTATCGGCAGCCGGTGTCCCGCGCCCGCATCGCGAGCATCCGCGGCGTGAACGCCGATGGCGTGGTGCGTACGTTGATGACGCGCGGTTTGATCGAGCAAGTCGATACCGATGAGGTCACGGGTGCGGGTCTCTTTGGGACCACGCCGGTACTTCTGGAAAGATTAGGCGTAGACAGTCTTGATGAACTTCCTGATCTGTCGCCACTTTTGCCAGGTGTTGAAAACTTGGATGATGTACTGCCCTCGTTGTGATAATGACGGCGAAGGCGGATTAGTCATTCGCTAATCATAAGGACGTTGAGACGTATGACTCGCCAGACTGGATCGAATCCGCGTGGGGGTTCGTACCGCCGCGGGCACGGTAAGCCGAAACAGCAGCCGAAGGGGCATCAGGCGGGGCAGGTTCGTCGTGGCCGCGCTCCCAAACAGGACGAGGTTGAGCAGCACCTGGGCGGCCAAAAGACACAGCGCGGTAGTCAGAAAGGCGGCGGACACAAAGGCGGCGCGAACGGGCGTGACCAGAAGCCGCGTGGTCCGCGGGCTTTCGCTCAAGAGCGGTTCAATGATCTAGGTCCGGTGCGTCGGCGCCGTCGCGGCCCGTCGACCCCGGTGAATGCGGGGCCGCGGAAGGAACACAGCGAAGGCGAGCGTCTGCAGAAGGTCATGGCGAACGCGGGTGTCGCATCGCGCCGTGCAAGTGAGGAGATCATCCTCGCGGGCCGTGTTGAGGTCAACCATCAGATTGTGACTGAGCTGGGTACGCGTGTGGATCCTGAGGTGGACGTGATCCACGTGGATGGGATCCGTCTTCAACTGGACACGGAGAAGACCTACCTGGTGTTCAATAAGCCGGCAGGTGTCGTGACCTCGATGAACGACCCGGAGGGCAGGAAAGACATTTCAGATTTCTTGCGTGAAGGTCAGGCTGAGCGCTTGTATCACGTGGGCCGTCTGGATTATGAGACGGAAGGGCTGCTGTTGTTGACCAACGATGGCGAGCTGGCCCACCGTTTGACGCATCCGTCTTTCGAGGTGGCTAAGACGTATCTGGTTCAGATCCGTGGCCCGTTGCCTGAGGGCGTGGGCGCGCAGATGCGTGAGGGGATCGAGCTTGAGGACGGTTTGGCGAAGGTTGATTCGTTCCGTCTGGTTGATGGCGCGGGTAAGGACCTGGTGGCCGAGGTGGTTTTGCACGAGGGTCGCAACCGGATTGTGCGTCGCCTTTTTGATGCGGTGGGTTTCCCGGTACGTCGCTTGGTGCGTACCCAGATTGGCCCAATCACGTTGGGGCAGCAGCGGCAAGGTTCGGTGCGTCGCCTGAATAAGACTGAGGTGGGGCATTTATTGGCGGAAGTGGGTTTATAGGCTGTGGCTGAGGGGTACCTTCAGGGGCCCGTTCTGGTGATTGGGACGGGGCTTTTGGGAACGTCGGCGGCTTTGGGTCTGCGTTCTGCAGGCCTTGAGGTTGGTTTGCGGGATGCGTCTCCGACCGCGCAGCGTATTGCCGTGGATATGGGGGCCGGGTTTGTGGCGCCGCGGGGCACGGATTTCGCGCCGGCTTTGGTGGTTGTTGCCACGCCGCCGGATGTGACTCCGGGTATTGTGGCTGAGGCTTTGGCGGAGTTCCCTGAAGCTGTTGTGATCGACCTTGCCTCGGTTAAGGGCTCGGTCATTGACGTGTTGAAGGCCAACGACGATGTGGCTGAGGCTGATCTGGCTCGTTACGTTGGCTGCCACCCGATGGCTGGGCGTGAGAAATCTGGGCCTGCCGCTGCCCGGGGTGCGTTGTTTACGGCCTCGCCGTGGGTTGTTGTCCCGCATGAGGGATCCACCTCGCATGCGGTGAAGACGGCGAAATCGGTGGGTTTGGATTTGGGTGCCTCGATCACGGTGATGGATGCGAAGACCCATGATGCCGCGGTCGCGTTGGTTTCGCATTTCCCGCAGATCGCGTCTTCACTTTTGGCTTCGAGGCTTTTGAACGCTTCGGCGTCCTCGTTGGCGTTGGCGGGTAATGGTTTGCGGGATACAACCCGGATTGCGGCGAGTGACCCGAAGTTGTGGATTCAGATTCTGGCGCATAACGCTACCGAGTTGATTCCGATTTTGGAGGGTTTGCAGTCGGATTTGGATCGGTTGTTGGCCACGTTGCGTGACCCTTTCGCATCTGGTGCTGCGTTGGATCTTGCGGAGTTGATGACGGAAGGTAATCAGGGGCAGGCGCGTATTCCTGGTAAGCACGGCGCGCCGCCGCAGTCTTTCGCTACGGTTTCTGTGATTGTGAATGATGAGCCTGGCCAGGTGGCCCAGTTGTTGACTGATATGGGTGAGGCCGGCATCAATATGGAGGACCTGCGGATGGAGCATTCGGCGGGTTATGAGGTTGGTTTGGTTGAGATCCAGGTTTTGCCTGGGCGTCGCGATGAGCTCGTGTCTGTTTTGACGGGCTTGGATTGGAAGGTTGTGCAGTGAGTATGGATGCGCAGGATGCTTTTGGTTCTCTGATTGTTGCTATTGATGGCCCGGCGGGTTCGGGGAAGTCGTCGGTGTCTAAAGAGGTGGCCCGGACGTTGGGTTTGGGCTACCTGGATACTGGCGCGATGTATCGTGCGGTGACGTTCGCGGCGTTGGAGTCCGGTATTGATCTCTCGGATCAGGATGCTGTTGCCCAGGCTGTGATCGAGGCTGATATCCAGTTGTCTACTGACCCTGATGATCAGCGGGTTGTTGTCAACGGCCGGGATGTGACTAAGGAGATTCGTGAGCCGCGGATCTCTGAGCGGGTTTCTGATGTTTCCACGAATCTGAAGGTGCGCGAGAACCTTGTGGAGCGGCAGCGTAACGCGATTGAGGACGCGGGCCGGATTGTTGCTGAGGGCCGCGATATTACGACGGTGGTGGCGCCTTTCGCTGATGCGCGCGTCTTGCTCACGGCCTCTGAGGAGGTGCGGATGAAGCGCCGTGGCTTGCAGTTGAATAACACGCAGTCCGCGCAAGCCTTGGCGCAGCAGGTGGGGGAGCGCGATAAGAAGGACTCCTCGGTTGTGAACTTCATGGAGGCTGCTGAGGGCGTGACGCTGGTGGACACGTCCGAGTTGAATTTTGAACAGTCTGTTGAGGCGGTTTTGACGGTTGTTGAGCATGAGGTCAGCAAGCAGGCCAGCGCGATTGTCGATGGTGATGATGAATCGGATGAGCAGCGGGCTGAGGCGTTGCTGGCTGGCTTGCAGGACTATGAGCTCGATGACGAGGATGCCGCGCTTCTAGCTGGTGAGGGTTGGGAAGCCGATGAGGCTGGTGAGAACCCTCCGGTGGTCGCGATTGTGGGCCGCCCGAATGTGGGCAAGTCCACGCTGGTGAACCGTATTCTGGGGCGCCGTGAGGCGGTTGTTGAGGACCTTCCGGGGGTCACTCGTGACCGTGTGACCTATGACGCGGAGTGGAACCTGAAGCGTTTCCGTGTTGTGGATACGGGCGGTTGGGAAGCTGATGCGAAGGGCATGGACCGCTTGGTCGCTGAGCAGGCTGAGCGTGCCGTGGACGTGGCTGACGTTGTGGTTCTTGTGGTCGATGCGGTGGTGGGCGCTACCGCGGCCGATGAAGCGATCGTGAAGATGCTACGCCGCAAGGGCCGACCGGTCTTGTTGGTTGCGAATAAGGTTGATGGCCCCTCACTTGAGGCTGATGCGATGGCACTGTGGAACCTTGGTTTCGGTGAGCCACATCCGGTCTCGTCTTTGCATGGCCGTGGCACCGCGGACGTTTTGGACGAGCTGATCAAGATGCTGCCGGAGGAATCAGCTTTCGGCGAGGCCGAGCCGGAAGGCGGGCCGCGCCGCGTGGCGCTGCTAGGCCGGCCGAACGTGGGTAAGTCTTCGCTTCTGAATAAGCTGGCAGGCCATGAGCGTGCAGTGGTTTCCGATGAGTCCGGCACTACACGTGACCCGATCGATGAGTTCGTGGAACTGGATGGCCGGATCTGGAAGTTCGTTGACACGGCGGGCTTGCGCCGCAAGCAACACATGGCATCGGGTGCTGACTATTACGCATCCCTACGCACGGCCTCGGCTCTAGACAAGGCTGAGGCGGTCGTCGTGCTGTTGGCTGTGGATGAGGAGTTGGCCGAGCAGGACCAGCGGATCCTGCAGCAAGTGATTGACGCGGGCCGTTGCCTGGTTTTGGCGTTCAATAAGTGGGACACACTTGATGATGAGCGCCGCTACTATCTGGAGCGGGAGATCGAGCAAGACCTCAAGCATGTCTCGTGGGCTCCACGGGTCAACATCTCGGCGAAGACCGGCTGGCATAAAGACAAGCTCGCCCCGGCCCTGGATGTTGCCCTGGAGTCTTGGGACCGCCGTATCCCTACAGGCAAGCTCAACTCTTTCTTAGGTGAGCTGGTCGCTGAGCATCCGCACCCGCTGCGCGGCGGTAAGCAGCCTCGTATTCTGTTCGCGACGCAGGCGAGCGCGCGGCCACCTAAGTTCGTGCTGTTCACCACAGGCTTCCTGGACCCGGGCTACCGGCGCTTTATCGAACGCCGCCTGCGTGAGACGTTCGACTTCCGCGGGACCCCGATCGATATTCAGATGCGGGTGCGTGAGCGCCGCGGAAATAAGCGCAAAAAGTAACACTGGGTGCGCGGTTTCTCACGTTGAGACCGTGGATGCCGCACGAGTGCGCGGGCGCATGATGGTGCGCCCGCTGGAACTGTGACGCCTAGGATGCGGAAGTGACGTCTCGGATTCGGGGGCGTAAATTGTCCAACGTTAGAATGGCGAATATGTCTAAGGTTCTTTCCAATCTGCCCGTCGGCGAGCGAGTCGGCATTGCTTTCTCAGGTGGCCTCGATACGTCTGTGGCTGTCGCGTGGATGCGTGAAAATGGCGCGATCCCGTGCACCTATACCGCGCACATCGGTCAGCCTGATGAACCGGACATCGAGGGAGTGCCTGGCCGCGCGAAAGAGTACGGCGCTGAGATCGCACGCCTGGTTGATGTTCAGGACATGCTGATTCAGGAAGGTATCGCCGCGCTACAGACGGGTGCTTTCCATATTCGTTCTGGCGGTAAGACGTACTTCAACACCACGCCTATCGGGCGCGCAGTGACCGGCATGATGCTGGTGCGCGCCATGAAGGAAGACGGCGTGAACATCTGGGGTGACGGCTCTACATACAAGGGCAACGACATCGAGCGTTTCTACCGTTACGGCCTCATGGCTAACCCGAACCTGAAGATTTACAAGCCGTGGCTTGATTCGAAGTTCGTTGACGAGCTAGGTGGCCGCCAGGAGATGTCTGAATGGCTCACCGAACGTGGCTTCCCATACCGTGATTCCGCCGAGAAGGCGTACTCGACGGATGCGAATATTTGGGGTGCAACGCACGAGGCGAAGGATCTCGAGTTCCTCAACAACGGCGTGAACTTGGTTGAGCCGATTATGGGTGTGGCTCCGTGGGATGAATCGGTTGAGATCAAGACCGAGGACGTCACGGTGACTTTCCATGAGGGCATGCCGGTTGCGATCAACGGCGTCGAATATGAAGACAAGGTCGAGCTGGTTAAGGAAGCCAACCGTATTGGTGGCCGCCACGGCTTGGGCATCTCTGACCAGATCGAGAACCGCATCATCGAGGCTAAGTCCCGCGGTATCTATGAGGCCCCGGGAATGGCGCTTCTGCACATCACGTATGAGCGCCTGGTCAACGCGATCCACAACGAAGACACGATCGCGACCTACCACAACGAGGGCCGCCGCCTGGGCCGGCTCATGTATGAAGGCCGCTGGCTGGATCCGCAGGCACTCATGCAGCGCGAAGCCCTGATCCGTTGGGTTGCGTCCGCTGTGACCGGTTCGGTGACGCTGCGTCTGCGCCGCGGTGATGATTACTCAATCATGAACACCGAAGGCCCGAACTTGTCGTACCATCCAGAGAAGCTTTCGATGGAGCGCGTGGGTAACGCCGCGTTCGGCCCGGATGAGCGGATCGGCCAGCTCACAATGCGTAACCTGGATATCGCTGACTCGCGTTCCCGCCTGGAGCAGTACGCGACCCAGGGCATTGTTGGTGGCGTGACCGCCCAGCTTGTAGGTGAGCTTGAGGCTGGTGGCGCTGACGCGATTGTTGCCGGCGCCGAGCAGGCTGATGAAGAGCTTGATGAGGCATCGAACCGTGCAGCATTCGACATGGGCACCGACTAACCCAGGGGTATCTCACTCAGCAATACAGCGCACGGCGTGCTGAGTCTCTCACTAACTCAATACATAGCGATGGGGCTGCGGTTCAGACGTTCAGACTGAACCGCAGCCCCATCGCTGTTTTGGATCGTAGTTCTAAAGGTTTTTACTCCTTGTTCGGTTCTGGGCTTACTTCCTGGCGTGGATCGTATTCGCCGGGTTGCAAGCCGGAGACATCGATCTGATCGAGTGGGATGAGGCGGCCTTGTTTGGTGATGAGGGCGTGGATGCCCCAGATCGCGAGGAAGATCGGCAGGCCGATGTATGAGGAGAGCACGGCTATGAGGTTCCCGTTTTGGATGGCTTCGAAGTTTTGGCCGATGATGACCACGAAGATCACGCTCAAGCCGACGATGGGCCCGAACGGGTAGAGCGGGGCCTTATACGGAAGCTCGGAGAGGCTGTGGCCTTGTTTGACGAAGGCTCTACGGAAGCGCAGGTGGCTCCAGGAGATGCCCGCCCAGACCGTGAAACCGCACAGCGCGGAGATGTTGAGTAGCCATGTGTAGGCCTGGCCTTCGCCCATGAGATGGGTAGTGAACGCGAACCCGCCGATCGCGGCAGTGGTGAGTAGCGCTGGGACAGGGACGCGCCGCTTGGACAGCCACGTGAAGATCTTGGGTGCACGGCCGGATTCGGCGAGTGCGTAGAGCATGCGGGTTGAGGAGTACAGGCCCGAGTTACCTGCGGAGAGGATCGCGGTGAGGATCACGGCGTTCATCACGCCTGCGGCGAGTGCGATGCCGGCGCGGTCGAACACGAGAGTGAACGGGGATGCGGTGATGTCTTCGTCGTTGGCGGCCGCGAGCAGGCTCGGGTCCGTGTAGGGGAGCAGGAAGCCGATCACGGCGATCGCTGCGATGTAGAAGATCATGATGCGCCAGAACACGCCGCGGATGGCTTTCGGCATGTCGCGGCGCGGGTTCTTCGATTCTCCTGCCGCGACGCCTACGAGTTCGGTGCCTTGGAAAGAGAAACCAGCAACCATGAACACGGCGATGGTGGACCAGGGGCCGCCCACGAACGGGGCTTCGCCTGTGGTCCAGTTGTGGAAGCCGGGGGATGGGCCGCCGATGATGCCGATGATCATGAGCACGCCGAGCACGAGGAAGACTAGGACCGTCACGACTTTGATGAGGGCGAACCAGAACTCGGATTCGCCGAAAGCGCGGGCTGAAAGTGCGTTGATAGTAGTTAGGAGAATGAGGAAGACGGCCGCCCAAACCCATCCGGGTACGTCGGGGAACCAGAAACGCATCACAAGCCCTGCTGCTACGAGTTCCGCGGCGAGGGTGATGGCCCAGTTGAACCAGTAGTTCCAGCCGGTCGCGAACCCGAATGAGGGGGATACATAGCGGGAGGCGTAGACCTCGAAGGAGCCTGCCACGGGTAGGTGGGTGGACATCTCACCCAGTGACTGCATAACCATGAGCACTACGAAGCCGATGAGTGCATAGGCCAGTAGCGCGCCGCCCGGGCCTGCTTGGGAGATGGTTGCACCAGATGCGAGGAATAGTCCGGTGCCGATCGCGCCTCCGATCGCGATCATGCGCATGTGGCGTGCGTGCAGGCTTCGGTTGAGCCTGTCTGCCGCATCGTTATGTGTGTGAGACGTGTGTTTGGTTGTGCCCATGGGGTGCCCTTCGCTTGTGTAGAGAACGCGTGAGGAGCTCACATCATGAGCGAAGACCTTACTCCTTTCTGGCCGCTTATGGGGGATAAAGTCACGAAGTGACGCAAGCAGGAACAGGCGGCAATAGCTTCTGCTGTGTTTACTGGTCTACGTAGGTGCAGAGGGCGCGGCCGGGTTTGACGTTGTCTTGGTGTTCAGCCACGACTTCACCGTTGATGAGGATGGTGCATTTTGCTGCCAGGTGCGCGGCTTGTGGCACGTCGAAGCTCACGCGCACGTCGGAGAGGTCGTTGCTTTCACGTTTCACAACGATCGGTTCGGTGGTTGCGGTGTCGAGTGTGCCGTGTTCACCGCCGATTGCTGGGCCGAGCTTCCAATCCATTGAGGTGAGGTCGGCCGGGTTGGTTGTGGTGGTTTGGGGTTGGGTTCCGGTTTCCACGGCGATGACGCGGAACTCGACTTCCACGGTTTCGGCGCCACAACCGGTGAGGCCCGCCCCGATCAACGTTGTAGCAAGACCGGCCCCGAGCATCTTGGGCAAGCGATGAGCAGGTGTTGAGGCGTGGCGGGTGAACATACGGGCCTTTCAGTGTTTTGCGATCCATAATCGAAGCGTCAGTGATCTGTGATTGATCCGCGATTGTTCTGAGTTGTTGATCGTCATCATTGTCTCATCTGCTGATGAGCCGCGCGGGACTGCCATCGATTGGTCGCGTCATCGCGGCATAGTGTACGGTTGATCCGAGTCCGTCCCACCTTGTTTGGGTAGAGCCTATACAGTGCTGGATGGGTTGCGGGCTATGGCGCAGCTTGGTAGCGCGCTTGTCTGGGGGACAAGAGGTCGTCGGTTCAAATCCGGCTAGCCCGACCACGTTATATCGCTGGCGGGGTCACAACAGTTGTTGTTGTGACCCCGCCAGTGTTCTATCTAGGTTTTATCTAGCTGTGCGTCCTAGAACTGGTAGTCGGTGGCGTCGCTCGCGGGCCTCGGATTTAGCGTCTTTGATGGCCGCAAGAACAAGGGTGGCCAGGCGAATCATCATGCGCTGAGACTACGGGTCAATGCTTCTCTCGCGTACTCGCTTGTTGACATTCCGCGTCGTTTTGCCTCGGTCTCAACAAGCTTCCAAAGCTGTGCTGGGACGCGCACGCTGTGAACTTCCATCGGGTCAGTGCGAATCCAAGCGGGAGTTTCTTTAGTCAGGGTCGAGTCAGGGAATCCGGCTTCGGCTTCGTCCGCCCAGCGCTGCACGTCTGCGTCGGTAAATGCGACGCCGTTGACATCGGTGTATTTCGTCATCAGTCGTTCTGGCGTCAACCACCTCGTATCGACCTACGTGACGGGGTGGTGAAGTTGAAGCTATGAAATATATGCCCTGTGAAGTAATTCTGTGAGATCTATACAGATCCCCAGATATTCGGCGCGAAATCGGCGAAAAGTACTCGAAACAAATCAACAATCAAGGCGTAACAGGTACTTGATGGTAGTCACATATAGATTCGGCGCATGCATGATCATCAAACTTCCTGTATTCTGTAAGGTTGTAAGCGGTAACAAGACTAGCCACCACTCGCGTGAGCCGCTTGTTGCGCTTAGTCCATGAAGTTCATGCAGTCTTTCTTAGCAGTTGAGCAAACCGCTAAAGCTCGGTCTAAGGAAGGCGTTCACCTCAGGAAGGAAAATTGCATGAAAACAAAGAAAAGTAGGCTAGGTGGCCTGCTTTTGGCGATGCTCCTGGGTGCGGCATCCCTGGTTGGAATCACCCCAGCCCAGGCAGCACCTGATTTCACTTACCCAGGCGCCATGTCCGACGTCAACGTGACGTTCAAGGATAAAGATGGCGGCCAGGCACGTGTCGATGACGAAGTAAAGGTCACGGCAAAGTGGAACGTTCCAAACGGAGCACAGGCTGGCGAAACCTTCGGCATGACCCTGCCGAAGGAATTCTCTAACTACGGTAACGGTGAGTTTTCGGTTCCAGATAAGGAAACAGGCGAAACCGTTGCTAACTGTAAGGTTACGAACGAGCCAGCGCCAACTGTCACCTGCACCCTGACTGACTTCGTCAACGGCAAGGAAGACGTAGGCGGCGAACTGTGGTTCCTCGCAACCCTCGACGAGCAGAGCGACAACAACACCGCTGATTTCATCATCGACGGCAAGACCGTCCCTGTTCCAATCCCAGGTGACGGCGGCATCGGCCCTGTAGGCCCAGGCCACGCAGCTGATGACCCATACAAGTACAGCGCACGCACCAAGCATGGTGCCGACGTGATCGCTTGGGGTATCCAGTTCCCTAACACCGTCGCCGAAGACGGTACTGTGACCGTTACTGACGCGATCGTTGATAACACCGAGTTCGAGCGTCACAAGGCCAACAACTTCGATATTGAGGTCGAATACCGCAACGTTGCCGAGGACGGCACCTTCGTTGAAGGTGAAGACTGGGCACCTGTTGACCCAGCTGACTTCGAGACCAACATTGCTGAAGGCAGCACCAACTTCACTGTCACGGTGAGGAACGTTCCAACCGATAAGCGCGTTCAGTACCGCATCCTTTACTGGACCAAGATGGACGGCAAGGCCTTCGAAGGCGACGTTTTCAAGAACACCGCAAAGGTCAACGGCAAGGACGCTGAGGCGACTTTCACCTACACCGCAATCGGTGGCGGTACTGGTTCCGGTAAGGAATACACCCGCTTCTCCATCGCCAAGGCAGTTGAAGGTAACGGTGCAGACCAGGTTCCAGCAGGCACCAAGTACACCGTGAAGTACACCGCTGCAGGTGAAGAGGACACCCTCGAACTCGAAGCCGGTGAAGAGAACCGCGTGAACTCCAAGCGCTACAAGATCGGCACCGAGTTCAAGATCACCGAAGTCAACCTTCCAGAGGTTGACGGTATCGAGTGGGGCGACTACGAGATCACCGGTGACGGCGTAACCAAGAACGAAGACGGTTCGTTCAGCGTTACCCCAGCAACCAACGAGCCAGCCAAGCTGACCTTGGTCAACAAGGCTGAGAAGAAGGTCCAGAACGGCAACCTGTCCGTTACCAAGGCGGTAACCGGCGACGGTGCTGACCTCGTTCCTGCAGACACCGAGTACAACGTCAAGTACTCCTACGAGCTCGATGGCGAAGAGAAGTCTGGCACTCTCACCGTCAAGAACGGCGAGACCGTGTCCCTTCCTGAGGACGTTCCTGCAGGCACCAAGGTCCGCCTGACCGAAGAGAAGCCAGCTGACTTCGAAACCGAAGACGGCAAGAAGGTCATCTACGGTGAGCCGAAGTTCTTCATCGGCGATGAACTGTGCGACGACATCCTCGTAACGGTTGAGGGCGATAAGACCAAGGAGATCAAGCTCGAAAACCCAACCACGGTTGAAGAGCCAGAGCCAGAGCCATCTGATGAGCCAACCCCGGAACCTTCTGAGGAGCCAGAGCCATCTGATGAGCCAACCCCGGAACCTTCTGAGGAGCCAGAGCCATCTGATGAGCCAACCCCGGAACCTTCTGAGGAGCCAGAGCCATCTGATGAGCCAACCCCGGAGCCATCTGAGGAGCCAACCCCAGAACCTTCTGAGGAGCCAACCCCGGAGCCATCTGAGGAGCCAACCCCAGAACCTTCTGAGGAGCCAACCCCAGAACCTTCTGAGGAGCCAACCCCAGAACCTTCTGAGGAGCCAACCCCAGAGCCTTCTGAGGAGCCAACCCCAGAACCTTCTGAGGAGCCAACCCCAGAGCCATCTGAGTCTGAGACTCCAGCTCCAGAGCCAACCGAAACCGATACTCCGGAAGAGCCAGGCAAGAAGCCAGGTCTCGCATCAACCGGTGTCGAGAATGTCGCTGTAGGCCTCGGCGTAGCACTTCTGCTCGCTGCTGGTGGCGCAACGCTTCTCGTAGTACGTAAGCGGAAGAACGGCTAATGATGCTGTAACTGCTTGAGCATAATGTTCAAGCACAGCGAAGTGCCCTCGCAGGTCAAACCGACCGGCGGGGGCACTTCCTCTTAACGTGTCCCACTTCACTGGGGTGAAAGGATAGGCTCGGAGTAGGAAGTACAGAATGTGTTCAACCTGATCCAAGGAAGGTGATGACATGGAGATTGGTCGCTTTATCGAAGGGCAACCATGCTGGCTCGAACTCCGGACATCTGTTAGGCGCGAAGCCCTCGACTTCTACACGGGCCTACTCGAATGGCAATACGAAGACCGTGAGGGACTCACCACCGCGTTGATCCGCGGCCGCGCCGTCGCCTCAATCGTCGACAAAGTGGATGAGTCCCGTCCGGACGAATGGATCACCTACATCGCTGTAGCCTCCGTCGATGACGCAATCGAACGCGTCAAAGAAGCCGGCGGCGTCGTCCTCGAAGAAGCCCAGAACCGTCCAGGCCTCGGCCGGGTCGCACTGGTGGCTGACAGCCCAGGTGAGCTCGCCGCAGTCATGGGCCTCTTGGAGATCGGCGAGCACCAAGGCTACGAGGTCTACTACAAGGCAGGCGCCCCGTACTGGCACGAACTCTACTCACGGAACTTCCCAGGCACCGTCAAATTCTTCCAAGACGTCTATAGCTGGAAAGTCCAAAACGTATCTGATGTCGTCGGCCACGAATACGTGACCCTGCAGGGCGAAGAGTCAGGCCCGGTAGCCGGCATCATGAACGCCTCGAAAGTCCTCAAAGACAACATCCCGGCAACCTGGCGTATCTACTGGGGTGTCGCTAACGCTGCAGCACAAATCGATGTAGTCGCCCACCTCGGCGGACGCGCCGCAAGCTTCCCAACCGAAACGAACATCGGCGCAGTCGCATCCGTGATCGACCCAGGCGGTGCACGCTTCCTGATCGGCTCCGGATACCCCGTGCTCTAGACAGACTGGAGACAAGCGGTTGTTGGTGCACACCCTCGTTGAGGATGTGCACCAACTGTTTTAACAGCACAGCCAGCAGGGCCTGCGCAGTGACGCCGTGTTTGCTGTAGCTGGTGGGTGTCTGCGCAGATTTAGCGGCCTGTGAGGCCCACGCTTTCCATCTGCAGCAGATGCTTCTTAGCTTGCTCGCCACCTAGGTATGCGCCGAGACGACCATCTGATCGGACCACACGATGACAAGGCAACAGTATCGGCAACGGATTGCTGGCACACGCGGTACCCGCGGCGCGTACCGCAGAGGCGTTACCGGCCGCCTCAGCTAGCTGCGCATACGTGAGCGTAGACCCGTAAGGAATCTGGGAGAGCGCCCGCTGGGCTCTAACCCGGAACCCATCGCCGTGCGGTCCATCCAGCGGGACATCGAACCCCTCCCGTTTGAGCATGAAATACTCATCGAGCTGCTTCACAGCCTCATCCGCCCACGCTTGAGCCTGCTCACGGTGCCCAGGCTCGGCCTCTAAAAGTAGGCTTTCTATCCCATCTTCTGCACACGAGGTAACGCGGTGCTTGAACTCGAGGCGAGCAATCCCTAAAGGCGTCGCTGAGACCACGAGCGTCCCGATGGCAGATGGAAGTTCAGCTACCGCGGCCACACCAAGCAACGGTTGAGACATGTTCATACTCCCGGGCTTTGTGATGCAGATGACGCCGTGCGTCGTCACATCAAGGACCAAATAAGTGTGTGGTTTTAGAATAGTTCGTCAGGTGAACCGCCATATGGCTTCACACAACATACGGAGGGCACTCAAAATGACTACAGAAACGCAACGAACTATCCGCACCGGCATCGTCGGCTACGGCAACCTCGGCCGCAGTGTTGAAAAGCTTATCCAGCAGCAACCCGACATGGAATTGGTCGGCATTTTCTCCCGCCGTGATTCCCTCGAAACCGAAACTCCAGTCTTCCCGGCAGCGCAAGCCTCCGAATACTCGGACCAGATCGATGTCCTGTTCTTGTGCCTCGGCTCCGCAACTGACATCCCGGAGCAAGCGCCCGGATTCGCCGAGAACTTCACCACGGTTGATACCTACGACAACCACACGTTGATCCCACAGCACCGCAAAGCCATGGATGAAGCCGCCAAGAAGGGCGGCAACGTCGCATTGATCAGCACAGGATGGGATCCGGGAATGTTCTCCCTCAACCGTACGATGGGGGAGGCATTCTTCCCGAAAGCCCAGCAGAACAGCTTCTGGGGAACCGGTTTATCGCAGGGGCACTCGGATGCGGTCCGCCGTGTAGAAGGCGTGAAGTATGGCGTCCAGTACACCGTTCCAGCAACGGACGCGATCGAAGCCGCCCGTGCAGGCGAAGGCGAGAACATCAACAAGTATGAGGCGCATGAGCGCCGCTGCTACATCGTCGCGGAGGAATCCGAGCATGAGCGGATCCGCGAGACCATCGTGACCATGCCGGATTACTTCGAGCCATACAAGACCGAAGTGAACTTCATCTCTGAAGAAGAGTTCCTACGTGACCACCAAGGAATGCCGCACGGCGGCCGCGTGATCACAACCGGTGACCTCGAAGGTAGCCGAGCCACCATCGAATATTCACTGGACCTGGAAGCCAATCCGGATTTCACCGCAGCAGTACAGGTCGCTTACGGCCGCGCGGCGGCACGCTTGGCTGCTGAAGGTCGCAAAGGAGCGGTCACGGTTCTTGAAGTTCCGCCATATCTGCTTTCGCCGACCTCCCTCGATGAGCTCGTAGAGCGAGACATCTAATGCCGCATCAACCTGAATCCGGCGGGGTGGACGTCACCACGCCGGAGACCCTGAACCGTGTTGCCCGCTCCCTGCCCGTGTGGGATCCACTACCGCCGGATAGCGCGTATGTTGAGTTGACCCACCCGGACGGTGCCCGCGTCCGTATCACAGCTGACGCGCTCATCGGCCGGCAACCCGGGGAGCACGCCGGGGAAGAAGGCGTGATCGGTGTGCCAGTTCAAGACCCGCACAAAAGTGTCTCCCGCGTGCACGCGAAGCTGTGGGTGACACCGTCCGCCCCGCCTTCAGTGAGCGATGCCGGGTCAGGAAACGGTACCCTTGTTCAACGCGGCGAGGACTATATTTCTGTTGAAGAGAACCCCGAACCGCTTGAAGATGGCGACATCATCTGGTTAGGTGACGTTGGATTGCGGACAACACTCCAGCATTAAACCTGCACGGTAGGAGCGGCACGGTAGAGAAACTCTACGGTAGAAAAACTATGGACCAGTACGAAACTGCCCACGGCGCCCGGCTCTGTGCCCACTACTTGCAGCGCGCCGTATCCGCGTGGCTCGCAGAGCCAGCTCCACACCAATGGATGGGGTTGCTTTCGGAGTTCTACGGGGCCTATGTGGCCGTGCCGGTCAACGAGTTCGGGCAACCGGTGACCTATGTTCATGAGGGTCAGCTCGCGGTTCCGGCGCACACCAGGCGCGAGGCAGTACCTGCGTGGTGTGCCAGAATCGGGTTGCAAGAAATCCCGGGTGTGAACATCATGCTCGGGGATGAACTACTGGAATACCTTGCTGCGCGGCATCCTGATCATTGCGTTGTATTAGACCCGCAAGAAGCGGGTATCGCTATCTACCCTGTTGATGAATACGTGGCAGGATATTCGCGTTTCGGCCGTCTCAAAGCGGCGCTACGTCGGGGCGAGGAAGGCTATCAACACCCGGCGGGGGAAGTGATCCAGGAGCTTCTCAAGCCTGGCGCCGAGATCGTGTATATGCTCAGTCCCGGCAGCGGGCTTCGGCCGGGGGAGCAGCCGTATCCGCAGTTGGTTAACAAACCAGCTGATGGCGTCGGTGTGGGCAACGGTGCCTCGGCGGGTGATGCCGCCGTGGCAGGCTATGCCGGCGCGCCACCCGGCGGTGTTGTGGCTTGCCCCTTGTTCACATCAGCGCTTGAAGTGTTCCGTTTTCAGCCGCAAGCTGGAGCCGCTCAAACCAGTGTTGAATGGTTCCGCCGATACCTGCCAGCAGGCCTAGCGATCTGTATTGATCCGGCCGCTGACGGTAAGGTTATAGAACTTAGCGCCCAAGAATTGAACACAGCTGGTTTCTGGTTGTGACGCTGTGAAAGATAGTTGGGTCAAAGCAAACGCTCAGCATGCGATAAGGTTGTGACAGTTGTTAACACGAGTGAAGGAGTGGTCATGACTCAGGGCCAAGCGGATGGCCGCGGATATGGCGTGGAACCCTCCACCCAGACAACCTCAGTCGCCCTGCCACCAGTCAGCGACGAGGTCATTGCAAAATACCGTTTGTCTGAAGAAGAACGCCGTGCAGTAACGGCTCTTCCACAGGATTCAGCGCTACTGCTCTCCAACGAGGGTGAAGTCAAAGGCGCACGCTTCCTGCTGGATAAGGACGTGACCACGGTAGGACGCCGTCCGGATTCAGACATTTTCCTCGACGATGTCACCGTGTCCCGCAAGCACGCCGAATTCCGCCGGGAAGGCCGCGTGTTCCGTGTGGTTGACTCCTCGAGCCTCAACGGCACCTACGTCAACGGCGACCGCGTTGACGAAGTAGAGCTGCGTTCCGGTAGCGAGGTGCGCATCGGTAAGTATGTCTTGAAGTTCTACCAGCCACTTCCAGAGCAGTGACAAGACACAGAAGCCTTGACGTAGTTTTGGGTCGAAGCTCGGCTGCCGCGGCAGCGGCGCCGGCTACCGGCCCGAGCCGAGAACCTGCGTGCGCACCGCGTAAAGGCGTCAAGAACATCGGCGATGTCCTAGCCATCCTGCAAGATGATTTCCCGGCAGTGACGGCCTCGAAGATTCGCTTCCTCGAAGAAAAAGGCCTCATCACCCCGGCCCGCACCGCAGCCGGGTACCGCAAGTACACCTCCTCGGATGTTGAACGTCTGCGGTTTATCCTCGCGCTACAGAGGGATCAGTACCTTCCGTTGAAGGTCATCAAAGAACACCTCGATGCGGTCGATGCGGGGGAGAACCCGCAAGCTCTGCCTGGCGGAACTACGATCGCTCCACGCGTACTTGATGAGGTGGAAGCCGAACAGATCGCAGGCCACGTGCGCCCGCTCACGCGCGCCGAGTTGGCTGGCCGTGCAGGAGCATCGGTCGCTTTCGTCGATGAGCTGGTTGAGCTTGGCATGATCGCCGCCGGTGAGGATGAACTCTTCGGCTCGAACGCCTTACAGAGCGTCATTGCCGCGTTGCGTCTAGCCGAGTACGGTGTTCAGCCGCGCCACCTGCGCCTGGTCCGTACCGCCGCGGAACGAGAAGCCGCACTCATCGAATCAGTCGTGACTTCATCGCATCCGCGCCGCGACTCGACCTCCTCCGCGCGCGCCGCTGACCAAGCCGAGACGATGGCCGAGGCGCTATCAGTGCTTCACCGCGCGATGCTGCACAGCCGCATCGACCATTTCGACCGCTAGAGAACGCCCAACCAGGGAGTGTTTCTGTGACGTTAGAAGGTTATCGAGCCGTTTCTGTAGAGAACGCGTTGATCGAGTTGCCTTCGCAGCAACCCGTTGTGGTGATGCATGAAATCACTGGGGACCGGGTGTTTCCGTTGTGGATCGGCTCAGCTGAATTCGCGGTGATCTCCAACTTATTGGATGGAAGCCCCGCCAAACGCCCCCTCACGCACGACCTCCTGCTGGACATAGTCGATGCCCTGGATGCCAACATCTTGCGTGTGCGGATAGTGGACGTGGACGACATGACCTTCCACGCCCGGATCGACCTCGACAACGGCCGTGAAGTGGACTCCCGCGCATCCGACGCCGTGATACTAGGGTTGCAGCTGGACGTGCCGATCCTGATCACGAGCGAGCTTCTGGATCATGTAGGCGTAGTGCGCCCTGTGGACGAAGACCCCGGCGCAACTGAGGCTCAAGTTGAGGAATTCAAAGAATTCTTGGAAGGCCTCGACCCTTCGGATTTCAAGGATTGACCCGTCAGCTTTTAGAGATTGAACGCGACACGCCTTCAAGTTAAACATGAAGGTCTTTGACCACGGGGCTTATTCGGCCTAGTTTCTTAACTAGAAGAGTCTCCTCTTTACGACCTTGTTGTCTCACATCACTCGCATCCGAGAACTGCAAGGTTTAGAGCCGACCCAGTTCTCGAAGATTTGAACGCAAGGAGAGCGTACGTGACTCGCGACGTAGACCACCCGGATGTAGGCCATGTGGCGCCCGGAAGCCAGGGAATGCTGTTCGATGACGACCTCCCTGTGTTAGATGAAGCTGCGGGGTACCGCGGACCTACCGCATGCAAAGCTGCTGGAATCACGTACCGCCAGCTGGACTATTGGGCTCGCACCGGGCTTGTTGAACCAACCGTGCAGACCGCCGCAGGATCCGGCTCGCAACGGCTCTACAGCTTCCGCGATGTGCTCGTTCTCAAGGTTGTGAAGCGCCTGCTGGATACCGGCGTGTCCCTCCAACAGATCCGCACTGCAGTCGCGACCCTGCGTGAACGCGGGGTAGACGACCTCGCGCAGATCACCCTTATGTCCGATGGCGCATCGGTTTATGAATGCACCTCGGCTGACGAAGTGATCGACTTGGTCCAGGGCGGCCAAGGCGTCTTCGGTATCGCTGTGGGGCGAGTGTGGCGCGAAGTTGAATCCTCGATCTCCGAGCTACCGGTTGATTATGCGCGCAACGAAGACAACCCAACACCCGTTGCACACCCAGAGGACGAACTCGCACGCCACCGGGCACGCAAGTCTGCCTCCTGAACAGATACCCCAGCGGACTAGCCACGTAGCCTAACTGGCCTACCCTGCCACAGGTAAGGCAGAAACAGAACTTAAACGGATGTGGGGCTGAGACGAATTGTCGTCTCAGCCCCACAGCCGTTTAATGCACGTTTCTAAGTCAAGAGATCCTATGTGCGGGAGAGAACCCTCCAGCGGAGAAGGTGTTGGCGGAAGCTATGTGGCGGGAACTGTATGGCAGGAGTGATAAGGGTGGCAGCCGCGCGGCCGAGTATCTTAGCGGCGGCTGCGGCGTCCACTACCGCGGCGGCTAGCGTTCCTTTTCTTCTTCTCTTCCTTCAGCTGCGGCAAATCCGGTGCGATAGTGCGCAACGCTTCCTCGAAGGCCCCGGCCGTGTCACGTGCAGCACTTCCCGGCCAATGATGAACCGCATAAGCGGCCCCCTGAATCTGCTGCCAGTTCGGGGTCTCCGGGATCGGAGGCTGAACCAAGCCTTCGCCGAACATCACGGAAAGCTCGTTCAAGCGGAACGCATGCTCCGAGGAGTCACGACGGTAACGGTTCGCGATCACGCCGTAGGTGTCGATCGTGGTATGGAACTCGTCACGGAACAGCTTCAGTGCACGTAGTGCGCGCTCGGTGCCCGCAACAGAGAACAGCGCCGGTTCGGCCACCAAGAGCACACCATCGGAGGTGTACCACGCCATCCGGGTCAACCCGGACAGTGAAGGTGGGCAGTCAATCAACACGAGGTCATAATGCTTTTCCGCGCCCTCGAGTACACGCTGAAGACGCTTCAGATCGCGCGTGCGGATGTCTGGGCGGTCATAGTAGCCGGTCATCGCAGACCCTGGCAGAACATCCAAAACCGCGTTCGGGTTGCCGTTGGCTTGCTCGCGCGCGGTCCACGCGGAAGGTGCGGGATCCGAATCGATCGAAGCCTTCCTCGGGGACTTCAACAGCTCACCGATCGGTTCCGTCGCGTTGGGCGAAACACCCAAACCAGTCGATGCGTCCGCGTGAGGATCAAGATCAACAACCAGGGTACGAACTCCAGCGGCGAGAGCGGCAGAAGCCAAACCCAAGGTGACGGAGGTCTTACCGACGCCTCCCTTCAGCGAAGACACGCTGATGATCTGCACAAGCAAACACATCCTTGATGAGACGGAACCATGAAGCACGCAGTTATGTTGCGCTCACTAGGCTACCGCCACGATGTATTCGAGCCGGGCAACCGCAGGGAAACCCTGCAGATCCACGCCAGCCTGTATGCGCAACACACTGTTCACATCATATCTAATAGGGTTCTAAGCCTCGGGTTGATTCCCGCTGTGTTCCGGAAGGTTTTTTCGATCCGTTGTGTTCGGTGGCGAAGCTCGTTGCATCGCCGGTGTCCGCACCCCGTGGCAGGGCCCGGGATAAGGCACGGGGTAGGGCCCCGGGATAGGGCACGGAACCGAGGCTGGCCCCGTAACATCGAGCGCTTATGTGAACCCGAGCCAGGATATTTCAGGAATCTATATAAGATGTTGCCATCTGGATATATGTCCACGGACGCTACCTCTCCAGCAGAGATACGTTTTCTTCGAGCAAGACGGCTGCACCAGTGTGGCCTAGATACAAGGAGGCTTGGCTGTGAAGCAGAAAAGCAAAGTGTTGGTCGCTAATCGTGGTGAGATCGCGATCCGCGCGTTCCGAGCCGTCGTTGAACTAGGGATGGACACCGTAGCCGTATATCCGTGGGAAGACCGTAAATCCATTCACCGGCAGAAAGCCGATGAGGCCTACCGCATCGGCGAAGAAGGCCGCCCGTTGCGTGCCTACCTCGATGTTGAAGAGATCATCCGAGTAGCGAAGTCCTCCGGAGCGGACTTTATTTACCCAGGTTACGGGTTCTTGTCCGAGAACCCGGACCTTGCTCGCCGCGCTGCCGAAGAAGGTTTGACCTTCGTAGGGCCGCCAGCCGAAGTTCTTGAACTTGCCGGCAACAAAGTCGCTGCGATCAACGCCGCCAAGCAAGCCGGCATCCCAACGCTCGCCTCGACCGACCCGTCAGAAGACATCGACCACCTACTCAGCCAGGCCGAGACAATCGGCTTCCCGATCTTCGTCAAAGCCGTCGCGGGCGGCGGTGGCCGCGGCATGCGTCGCGTTGAGAAAATCGAAGACCTCCGTGACGCCCTCGAAGCCGCATCGAACGAAGCCGCAACCGCGTTTGGTGACGGCAACGTCTACCTCGAACAGGCTGTGCTGAAGCCCCGCCACATCGAAGTCCAAATCCTTGCCGACGGTGAAGGCAACACGATTCACCTCTACGAACGTGACTGCTCGGTTCAGCGCCGCCACCAAAAGGTTGTTGAAGTAGCTCCGGCGCGAGACCTCGACCCAAAGGTGCGCGAATCGATCCTCAAAGACGCCGTGAAGTTCGCGAAGGCCGTGGGCTACCGCAACGCGGGAACCGTCGAATTCCTGCTCGACACCGAAGGCGAACGCGCCAACGAATACGTGTTCATCGAGATGAACCCACGCATCCAGGTTGAACACACCATCACCGAAGAAATCACCGACGTCGACCTCGTCGCAGCTCAGCTGCGCATCGCGATGGGTCAGACCCTCGCCGACCTCGGCCTGAGCCAAGACACGATCCAGCCGCGGGGAGCCGCGGTGCAGTGCCGCATCACCACCGAAGACCCAGCCCAAGGCTTCCGCCCCGACGTAGGAACCATCGCCGCATACCGTTCCGCAGGCGGCACCGGTGTACGCCTCGATGGCGGCACCATCTATGCGGGCGCCGAAATCTCGCCACACTTCGACTCACTGCTCGTGAAACTATCGACCCGCGGGGCGACCTACGACATCGCGATCCGTCGCGCCCTCCGCGCACTCGACGAATTCCGCATCCGCGGCGTGGCGACCAACATCCCGTTCATCAAAAACGTGCTGAGCCACCCCGAATTCCAGGCCGGGCCTGTCGCAACCGACTTCCTCGACAGCCACCCAGACCTGACCGACATTCAGCCAAGCCGCGACCGCGGAACCAAAGCACTGGCCTACCTCGCAGACGTCACCGTGAACCAGCCCCACGGTCCACGCCCCGACATCATCAACCCCGCACTCAAACTACCCGCCTACCCGGGCCACACCCTCAACGACCCGGAAGCATCCCCATTCGACACCGCCAGCGGTCCAGCACCAGCCGACGGTTGGAAACAAGTGCTCGATGAGCAAGGCCCTGAAGGTTTCGCTCAGGCCCTACGCGCGCGCACAGGCCTAGCCGTAACAGACACGACCTTCCGCGACGCACACCAATCGCTGTTGGCAACCCGCGTACGCACCCGCGACCTGCTCGCCGCAGCACCCGCGGTAGCCCACACCCTCCCACAACTACTCTCGATCGAAGCGTGGGGCGGGGCAACCTACGACGTCGCGTTGCGCTTCCTGGGTGAAGATCCCTGGAAACGCCTCGAACTCCTCCGCGCCGCAGTACCGAACATTCCAATCCAGATGCTGCTGCGCGGCCGCAACACGGTCGGCTACACCCCATACCCGCAAGAAGTCACTGAAGCGTTCGTCGAACAAGCCGCGAAAGCCGGCGTGGACATCTTCCGTATCTTCGACGCCCTCAACGACATCGACCAAATCACCCCGGCCATCGCCGCTGTACGCAAAACCGGGACCGCCGTGGCAGAAGCCGCACTCTGCTACACCGGCAACCTGCTCGACCCTGAAGAGAAGCTCTACACGCTCGAGTACTACCTCGAACTCGCCCAAAAAATGGTCGACGCCGGCGCGCACATCCTCGCAATCAAAGACATGGCAGGCCTGCTGCGCCCAGCCGCAGCAACCCGACTCGTGACAGCACTACGGGAACGCTTCGACCTACCAGTCCACCTCCACACCCACGACACCGCAGGCGGCCAACTAGCAACCCTGCTCGCTGCCGCACAAGCTGGCGTCGACGCCGTGGACGTCGCATCCGCGGCGATGGCAGGCACCACATCCCAGCCATCCATGTCCGCGCTCATCGCCGCAACCGACAACACCGACCACGAAACCGGGCTGTCCATGACCGCGGCATCCGACCTTGAACCATACTGGGAGGCACTACGCCAGGTCTATGCACCATTCGAATCCGGACTCAGCTCACCAACCGGGCGAGTCTACCGCCACGAAATCCCCGGCGGACAACTCTCCAACCTCAGGCAACAAGCGATCTCACTGGGGCTGGCTGACCGGTTCGAAAAAATCGAAGAAGCCTACGCGGCAGTTGACAAGATCCTCGGCCACCTCATCAAGGTCACCCCATCCTCCAAGGTTGTGGGCGATCTCGCGCTCGCGCTCGTAGGCGCCAACGTCGACCCAGCCGATTTCGAGCAAGACCCAACACTGATCGACCTGCCAGCATCCGTGGTCGGATTCCTCTCCGGAGAACTCGGGACACCAGCAGGAGGCTGGCCAGAACCATTCCGCAGCAAAGCGCTCGCCGCGGGTGCGAAAGACGTCTCCGTGGTGCCGCTGGATGCTGAGGATGCCGAAGCCCTCAAAGGCGAGGATGAGACCGTTCGGGAGACCCTCAACCGTTTGCTCTTCCCCGCGCCAACCAAGGAATTCAAGCAGAAGCAAGAAGAGTTCGGCGACCTCTCCGTGCTCGAAACCCGCGACTGGCTCTATGGCCCGGAACGCGGCGAAGAATCACTCATCCCGCTTGAAGAAGGTGTGCGCCTGCTGGCAAGCATCGAAGCGATCTCGCCAGCCGATGAACACGGCATGCGGACCGTTCACTGCCGACTCAACGGCCAATCACGCAACATTCAAGTTCGTGACCGCTCGGTTGAGGCTCGGGCCGAACAAGCCGAAAAGGCCGACCCCGACAACCCGGCGCACGTGGCCGCACCATTCGCAGGTGCAGTCACCGTTCGCGTCAAACCAGGCGATACCGTGGACCGCGGCGGCCGCGTAGCAACCATCGAAGCAATGAAGATGGAAGCTGCGATCACCTCACCGACCGGTGGGGTAGTCCGCCGCGTACTGATCGACGGGACCGGGCAAGTCAACGGCGGCGACCTCATCGTCGAATTCGAACGCGACTAAACACCCAACGCTGTGGCGCAGCCTCGGCCCTAGGAAAGGGACCGAGGCTGCGCCACAGTAGCGGCCCGCATGCGAACATGACTGGCCCTCCATGCGAAGATGAAGGCATGACTCATTACGATTTGGTGATCGTCGGTTCCGGCTCAGGTAACTCGCTTGTGACCCCGTTCTGGGACAACAAGAAAGTTGCCATCATCGACGGCGGGGTCTTCGGGGGAACCTGCCTCAACAAAGGATGCATCCCCACGAAAATGTTCGTGGTGCCCTCAACACTGGCCGCCGAAACCGAACACCTCCGTAAGCTCGGCATCGACATGCACGTCGACGCCGTGCACTGGGCGAAAATCCGTGACCGGATCTTCGGCCGCATCGACCCGATCTCAGAAGCCGGTCGTAAATACCGTGCCGAAGAGCTTGAGAACGTGGACCTCTACGAGGAGAACGCTCGCCTCGTGAACCCGCACAAACTCGTGACCGATTCCGGCAAAAAGATCAGCGCAGACCACGTGGTGCTCGCCAACGGCTCCCGCCCCTCACTACCATCGGTGCGCGGCATGGACCTCAAAGGTGTACACACCTCGGATACGATCATGCGCATCGAACGCCTCCCACGCACCATGGTGATCGTCGGAGGCGGGGTCATTGCCGCGGAGTTCGCCGCGATCTTCCACGGGCTGGGCGTTGAAGTCACCCAAGTGGTGCGCGGCGAACAACTACTCAAACACTTCGATGACGAAATCGCCGATGCCTTCACACAGGCCGCCCTACGGCGCTGGGACATCCACCGCGGCTGGGACATCAAACGCATCGGCGTGGGCGGAGATGCCGAACTCGCCGCAGAATTCACCCGCGGCGATGAAAAACTCACCCTCAACGCAGACATCGTGCTCATGGCCACCGGCCGCGTCCCGAACTCTGACACGATTGACGCTCACGCCGCAGGACTCGACACCGATGAATCAGGGTTCATCCAAACCGACGAATACATGCGGGTGCTCTCTAACGGTAAACCGCTAGAAGGCGTGTGGGCGCTTGGCGACGTCACCAACCACGCCATGCTCAAACACGTCGCTAACCGCGAAGCCCGCGTGGTCTCCCACAACATGGAAAACCCGAAACAGCTGCGTGCAGTAGACCACAGCGTCATCGCCTCCGCAGTGTTTTCCAACCCGCAGGTTGCCTCCGCAGGTCTCACTGAGGCTCAAGCGATCCGTGCCGCGGAAGACCAAGGCCGCGACGCCAACGACGTCATCGCCTACACCCAGCGTTACGGGGACGTCGCCTACGGGTGGGCACTCGAAGATGAGGAAGGCCTCGTGAAACTCATCGCCGAGAAATCAACGGGCAAGATCCTCGGTGCTTTCATCATGGGGGAGCAGGCCCCAACACTGATCCAGCCGCTCATCCAAGCGATGACGCTGGGAACCGACGCATACACGATGGCGCGGGCACCCTATTGGATCCACCCGGCACTGACCGAAGTAGTCGAAAACGCGCTCCTAGGGTTGGAAACCCAGCCGCCAAAGAACCCGCCGCTATAAGACGCAGAGGCCTTAGTGGGGCCCTGCCCAGGCCTTCACTAAGGTTTGTAGAGTTTCTCGACCTCATCCTGGAAGTCCTTCAACACAATCTGCCGGCGGATCTTCAGGCTCGGCGTCAAATGCCCTGTCTCTTCGGTCAGGTCAGTCGTCAAAACCCGGAACTTACGGATCGACTCAGCACGCGAAACCGTGTCGTTCGCCGAATCGATACCTTCCTGGATGTCCGCGAGAAGATCCTTATTCTCTACAAGGTCCTCAATCTTGGTGTCGGCAGGGAGGTTATGGCGTTCGAGCCAGCCTGGCAGCGCTTCCTCATCAACCGTGACTAGCGCGCCAACATACGGGCGGCCCTCACCAACCACAACACACTGCGAAACGATCGGCACACTACGGACGCGGTCCTCCATGAGGCCCGGAGCTACGTTCTTACCGGAGGCCGTCACCAGGATCTCTTTCTTACGGCCCGTGATGGTGAGGAAGCCGTCCTCATCGATCGTGCCCAGGTCACCCGTGGCGTACCAACCATCAACGAAAGCGTCCTCCGTAAGGTCTTCACGGTTGTAGTAGCCCTTGAAAACACACACGCCCTTGACGAGGATCTCGCCGTCCTCGCCGAGTTTGATCTCATTGCCCGGGACCGGGCGGCCGACAGTGCCGATCTTGATCTTCTCGGGAGTGTTCACCGTGACAGGCGCCGCCGTCTCAGTAGCTCCGAAGCCCTCCAGCACGGTGAGGCCAATACCGTTGAAGAAGTGGCCCAAACGTTCACCCAGTGCACTACCGCCAGAGACCGCATGAGTCACCTTGCCGCCCATCGCGGCACGCAGCTTCTTATAGACCAGCACATCGAAAATCTTGTGCTTCACGCGGGTGCTCAGCGAAACCTTACCCTCAAGGGACTGACGCGAATACTCTTCAGCGACTTTCGCGGCACGCGCGAAAATTTTGCCCTTGCCGCCATCTTCAGCCTTTTGTTGCGCCCCGTTGAAAACTTTCTCAAACACGCGAGGAACAACAAGCAAGAACGTCGGCTTGAACGAATCCAGCGCCGGCAGAAGGTTCTTCAAATCCGAGGTATGGCCGGTGCGTGCGCCACCGCCGACCGCCATCAACGCGATGAAGCGGGCGAAAACGTGTGCCAACGGCAAGAACAGGATCGTGGACGCGTCCGGGGCGATAACGCCGGGAACCGCTGCCGCCGCGTTGTCTGAAAGGTCCACAAAGTTCGCGTGCGTGAGTTCGCAACCCTTCGGTTTCCCCGTTGTGCCCGAGGTGTAGATGATCGTGGCGATGTCCGTCTTCTTCCGCGGAGCTTCCTGCTGAGCGCGCTGCTCCTCTGAGACGTTCTCGCCGGCAGCGCGCAGCTTATCCAACCCGTCCTCGTCGATCACCAACGTCTCTGAGATCTCAGAAAGCGACTCGGAATCCTTAGCGCGCTTAACAGCCTGGGCATGCCTGGAATTCTCAACGATAACGATCCGCGAGCCAGAATCCTTCAAAATCCAGGCGACCTGGCTAGGGGAGGAGGTCTCATAGATAGGAACCGAAATACCGCCGGCATACGCGATAGCGAAATCGACCAGGCTCCACTCATAACGCGTTGCTGACATCAACGCGACCCGGTCTCCAGGCTTCACACCGTAATGCATCAGTCCGCGTGCGATGAGCTTGGCATCCGCAGCGAAATCTCTAGCGGAAACATCAACCCAACCGTCGCTACCGTCCGGTTTAGAGAACAATGCAATATCGCCATTCTTCTCTAAATGACGGTCGACCAGGTGAACCAACGTAGCGTTTTCTGGGTTCACAACCTCGGCCGGAACAGAAACGGTTTCCACAAGCAAACTCCTGACTATCGCGTGCGGGACGAGCCACACCACCTCAAATGTGATGTGCATCACTTTGGCTACCTACTACTTTATGCCATTGCCCCTACCGATGCGTAACCAGGTGTCTCTTAGATCGCTAAACACGCGCCCCGTCATCCCATGGATCACGAGGATGCCGCGGTAACGTCCAGCCCAAATACAACAAGGCACCCAGCTCACCGGCGATGAAAACCCACCACATGAAAGGCGCGATACTCACCTTGAACATGACCAGCAGGAGTATTACAAGCGGCAAGGCCACCACAACGGACCACGCCAAAACCCTGTCTGGACGTCCAGAGAAAATCGACGGCGGATCTTCAGGAACATAATCAGTGTCCTCACCCCACCCAGCGGCATCCTCTATCGGAGACCAATCCCGCGGACCTGCAAGGTGAGCACCGGAGCCGGCAGAATGAACAGCGGAGCTAGGTTCGGAGGGAGGCTCAGCCGTGGAATCAGTGTCAGCCTTTGTGGTGGGATAGAACGGCTGAGAGGCGAAGAATTCCTCGAGCTCCTCGGCTTTCCGCTGTGCCTGCGCTTCAGCATCTGTTACGCCCGGGTCCATGGCCTCGAGGCGAGCTACAAGATCAGCCCACTCCGCATCGTCATCACGGCGTTCCTTCACCGCAACTCACACACCCTTCGCGGTGTTCGTTACTGCATCATGCTTGCCGCCAGAATTGTGCTTGCCGCCAGAAGCACGCAAACGCTGAGCGATCTCATCAACCTCATCTCGGGACGTCGAGAAGATCAGCGGGGCATCCTCATCCAACGTAGCTACGTGATAGCTGCTGCGGAGTTCAACGTAACGCACCTGATCACGCACACGAGACTGAAGGGCACGGTAGAAAACCCTCACCGACGAATCCGGAATAATATGATCCACGGTGGAACGGAACAACGTGATCGGGGCATCCACCCCAGGCAACATGCGACGGGTGCGGGCCACTAAACGCGTCATCTGATCCACCGCGGTAACAGGCACCCGTTCATAAGCGGTCTCAGAAACGCCCTCTTTGCGGACGTCACCCCCGATTGAGCCAACCGTAGGCAAAAACCTCTTCATGACGCCCGCAAACGAAGCCATAGGTGGATATGTGAACGCAGGGTTCACAAAAAACAAGTGATCCGGGCGGCGCACCGCACCCAGATAAGCCGTCAACGTCCCACCCATCGACAAGCCGCCCACCGCAACGGAATCGCACTCAGCGGCCAAAGCATCGTAAGCGTTCTCCACCGCCTGGCACCAATCATCCACGGTCACCGACTCAAGATCCTGCCAGCGCGTACCGTGGCCGGGAAGGAGGGGCATAGAAACAGTGTGCCCAGCATCATGAAGGGTCTTGCCCCAATCGCCCAAGCATGCCGGATTAGACGTGAACCCATGAATCAACAGAACACCCACACCGCTCGTACCGGCAACGAACTGCCCCCGCGCAACGCCGTTGTGCCCCTGCGCAACGCCGCGGCTCTGGGTGGCATCGTGACCGTGGACAGCGCCGTGGTCGTGCGTGGCATCGTGACCCTGGACAGCGCCGTGATTCTGAGTCCCCATCAATGGCCCTTTCTGGAAAATGCATCGGACATGAGTGGCTAGTGGACACACTACCGGCGTGCCCTAGGCGTTGACTGTATTACGCCTAGAACGCAAGACTTTATGCCCGCACCACTCGGCTCCGTAGACTAGAGAAATGCAGACAAACGCCACATTCCCTGACGCTGGATCCCAAACAGGCCCGGCCGCTAACCCGGCCCTGGACCGGTGGCGTTCGCTACCGATCAAACAGCAACCAGACTGGGCGGGCACCGAAACCCACGCACGTGCCGTTGCTGAACTCGGAAATAAGCCGCCGCTGGTCTTCGCAGGCGAAGTCGATGCGCTACGCGACCAACTGGCGCGAGCAACCCGCGGCGAAATGTTCGTGTTGCAAGGCGGGGACTGTGCCGAAACATTCGCCGGCGCAACCGCAGACAAAATCCAAGCCCGCGTCAAAACCATCCTGCAGATGGCCGTGGTCCTCACCTATGGTGCGCAAATGCCGGTACTGAAGATGGGGCGCATGGCAGGCCAATTCGCTAAACCACGCTCATCTTCGACCGAAACCCGCGACGGGGTGACCCTGCCAACCTTTCGGGGCGAGATCGTCAACGGTTTCGAATTCACTGAAGAAGCACGCAAACCAGACCCGATGCGCATGGTGACGGCCTACAACACTGCAGCCGCTACCCTCAACCTGATCCGCGCGTTCACACAAGGCGGTTTCGCTGACCTACGTTCAGTGCATTCCTGGAACCGTGGCTTCATGACCAACCCCGCCTACCAGGAATACGAAGAACTCGCCGCAGAAATCGACCGTGCCGTGCGTTTCATGGATGCATGCGGAGCCGATTTCGAAGCGCTACGGCGCACAGACTTCTACGCGGCACACGAAGCGCTCCTACTGGACTACGAACGCGCGCTGACCCGCACCGATTCCCGTACCGGCAACCCATACGCGACCAGCGCCCACTTCCTGTGGATCGGTG
The DNA here is from genome assembly GCF_022346425.1 of Pseudoglutamicibacter albus. Lineage (GTDB taxonomy): Bacteria > Actinomycetota > Actinomycetes > Actinomycetales > Micrococcaceae > Pseudoglutamicibacter > Pseudoglutamicibacter albus. The sequence goes on along the minus strand of NZ_JAKRCW010000007.1, from coordinate 71,020 downwards.
AACGCACCCGCGAGATCGACGGCGCGCACGTCGATTTCCTCTCACACGTTGAAAACCCGCTCGGGATCAAACTTGGCCCCACCTCCACAGGGGAGGACGCGCTACGTTTGATCGAGAAACTCAACCCCAAGCGCATCCCAGGCCGCTTGACGTTCATCACCCGCATGGGGGCCACCAACATCCGCGAAAAGCTCCCACCCATCGTGGAAGCGGTCAAGAACGCTGGCGAAGACGTTTTGTGGATCACCGACCCGATGCACGGCAACACCGTGACCAGCTCCAACGGCTACAAGACCCGCCGCGTGGAAGACGTTATGGACGAAGTCAAGGGTTTCTTCGAAGTGCACCAGTCGCTCGGGACCGTGCCAGGCGGTCTCCACATCGAAATGACTGGCGATGACGTAGCTGAATGCCTCGGCGGGGCAGACCCGATCCGGGAAGACCAGTTCGATGACCTCTACGAAACCGTATGTGATCCACGCTTGAACCATTCGCAATCCCTTGAACTAGCGTTCCAGGTAGCCAATGGCCTAGCGCACCGTTAACCCGTAGCCGTAGAACCGAACAACACGAGCCGAACACGCAAGCTGGGCTCACAAGAGGGGCAGAGGAAGGGAACCATGAGCGAGAAGAACACCGAGACCGGTCTCACAACCGGCCCGTACGCCCTGTTTGATCGCGATGAGGACCGTAACGACCTCATCAGCGGGTTCTGGCGGGCTGACTACGCCCCCAACACGCTACCGGAGAGACTCGTGCTTGCTTTCCTGGGGCCCACCGTGGACGAGTTCGCGCACGAACGCGGCTGGGAATGCCGGGTTGAGCTGGATTCGATCACCCGCGACTACCCGTACTGGGTCACCGAACACAACGGGGTAGAAGTCGGCGTAGTGTTAGCTCCGCTGGGGGCATCCGCGGCAACACAGAACCTCGAATTCGGTGTAGCGCTAGGCGCTAACAAAATCATTGCAGTGGGTAGCTGCGGGGCGCTCGACACTCAAGAAGAGAACGTGTTCTTCATCCCGGAGCGTGCGCTGCGCGACGAGGGAACGAGCTTCAAATACTTGCCAGCTGAAGACTGGATTGAGCTCGATGCCGCCGGCATTGAAGCTGTTGAGGCAGCACTTGCGGCTCAGAACCGTGCCGGGGAACGGGTCACCGTATGGACCACCGACGGGTTCCTGCGTGAAACTCCGGCGATCATCGAACGCCGCCGAGCAGCCGGATGCGACGTCGTGGACATGGAATGCTCAGCGCTCGCGGCAGTATCCCGCTTCCGCGGCGCAACCTACGGGCAACTTCTCTACACGGCTGACTCGCTCGCCGACCTCGACCAGCACGACCCACGCGGCTGGGGGAAAGCCTCCCGCGGCATCGCACTCGACCTCGCCATCGAGGCCGCAACCCGGCTGTAAGTCAGTAGCCGGCGCCGGTCTTCAACGGCTGAGGGGCAAGACAGCTGAGGACAAAACGGCTGAGGAGAGCTACACGGCGTGAGGGCTAGACGACGCCGATCACAACGGTTGAGCCGCGCTTGAGCATCTCACCGGCCCGCGGACGTTGTTGCACCACGTTATCGAGGACTGTACCGAAGGAACCTTCCTCAACGGACACTTCGAATCCGGCGTCTTCGAGGATCTGCCGGGCTTCGTCCGTGCTCTTGAACCTCACATTCGGGACCTCTACCAGGTCAGGGCCCTTCGAGACGACCATCTCGATTTCGCTACCACGTTCCACTTTCTCGCCACCATTAGGGGAGGTGCGGATTACCGCACCTTCCTCGTAGGTGTCAGAGAACTCCGCTTCACCGACCACCACAGTGAAACCTGCGGCTTCGAGGAGATCTTTCGCATCGGACTCGTTGCGGCCCTGCACACGCGGGATCTCGACAGGGGCAGGGCCGGACGACACCACCACATCGATCTTTGAGGCTTCCGCGATGCTTGAGCCGAACTCCTCAGATTGTTCAATGATCTTGCCGGCTTTGGCTTCGTTGTGGCGTTCGGTCACCTTACCGAGCTTGAGATTGGCTTCCTCCAGCTGAGCTTGTGCAGCTTTACGGTCCAGACCGTTGAGGTTCGGGACGCTCACCATCCTCGGTCCGCGCGAAATCACCAGGTTCACTCCCTGGTACCGGCGGACCGACTCACCGGCTTTTGGGTCAGTAGCTATGACCTTGCCTTTCGCGACCGTGGCCGAGTAGTCCTCGCTCGTGTTCGCGTGGGTCCCGACTTCGTCAAGCTGGGATACCGCACTGGCTTCCGTCTGGTTCCTCAGATCAGGCACCACTACTTCAGCGCCCGGTCCGGAACCGAACCACCACGCACCCAGGCCGGCACCCAAGACCAAAATGAAGACGATGAGCGCGATGAACCAAGCCTTCCGTTTGGTTCCCGGCCGGGACACGGATTCAGATGGTTTGCGTGCCGCGCGCCCCGTGCGTGGTCCCGTCTTAACCGCGGAAGCACCCGCACCTGCTACGGAACCGGATTCGTTACTTTCGAAGGAACCCGGCCTGATCTCGTGCGATTGGGTGTCATCAGGCAAACTCAGCTGATGATGCGGGATCCCGCCCTCCGGAACCACAGTCGTATCCGAATCTGGCGGAGGTGGCGTGACAACCGATGTTCCTTCATCGTGCGGAAGCGGAACGTAGGTTGTCGGCGCATCGTTATCCGCCGCATCGTCGTCACTGCTCTGCGCTTGGTGACTGTTCTGCGCTAGGTGCTTAGCTCCAGCGGCGTCCCCGGCGTCAGTCAGTTCGTCTTCGCTCGGGCGGGTGCGGGCCAACAGGTTCTGTGTAGCGACCACCAGATCATGCAGGGTGACCGGTTCATCACCTAAGTCGAGGTCCTCTTCTGAAAGGTGACGCTCCACGTGGCGCAACGCGTTGAGGAAATCCCCGGCGTGGGTCGGGCGTTTATCTGGTTGCTGCTCGGTGGCCCACGCAACCAGATAATCGAAGTCCTCGTTCAGTTCCGGCACTGTGACCGATGGCGCGGGAACCGTCTCGTTGACGTGGCGCATCGCTACATCCCACGCCGTCTCCCCGGTGTAGGGTTGCCGTCCCGTCAAAAGCTCATACAGCAGAATGCCGCACGCATAAATGTCGGTGCGTTCATCTGCGCCGCGCCCGGTCACCAACTCGGGGGAGACATAAGCGACAGTGCCGACCAGCCCGCCGGTAGCGGTGTGTTCGCTTGCGGCCCGGGAAAGACCGAAATCTGCGAGTTTGATGCGGCCATCCGCTGAGATAAGAACGTTCTCAGGCTTGATGTCACGGTGCACCATGTTCGCTTCATGCGCGGCAGCGAGGCCGGAGAGGATCGCTTCCATGACTTCAAGCGCTGCTCGCGGAGCCATCGCGCCCTGGGTCCGCATGACATCACGCAACGTCACGCCCGGAACATACTCCATGACGAGGTAGGCTTCGGAACCGTCAACCCCTTGGTCATAGACATTGACAACGTTGGGGTCACTCAACCGCGCTGCCGAGATCGCTTCCGCCTCGAAGCGTTCAACGGATTCCTTGGTTTCGGCAAGGTGCGGATGCAAAACCTTCAACGCGACCTGGCGGCGCAGCTTCAAATCCGTACCCAAATACACCGTGGACATGCCTCCGCGCGCAACTCGGCGCTCGATGCGATAACGATCATCGAGCACTTCGCCAACTAATACGTCGCGGCGTCCTGGCATAGTCACACCTCGATCTTAGGGGAAAGCAGAGCAGAAACCATTCAAGCGCACCCTCATGGGGAGTCACACCTCGAACTATACGAGCCGTATTACCCCGGGGTATACGACCAAGGGATGAGCCGCGCAGAGATAGTCGCAACTCTTGATTGGTTGCGGCGCTGGGCTGGAAGCGGTGGGCGGGATGCGCTGGGCTGGATGCGGTGGCGGGTTTGAAGTTGGGGTGCTTGAAATTGCGATGCGTTAAACATGAGGGCGTCCGGTGTTTAGTCCGGACGCCCACATGGGTATGAATATTGAGTGTTTAGGATGCGCGGCGGGCGCGTGCGGCGCGGCGCTTCATTGCGCGGCGTTCGTCTTCGCTGAGCCCGCCCCACACACCGGCGTCCTGGCCGGTCTCCATTGCCCACGAGAGGCATTGTTCGATGACCGAGCAGGTGCGGCACACGCTCTTCGCTTCTTCGATCTGCAGGAGTGCAGGACCTGTGTTGCCGACTGGGAAAAAGAGGTCAGGGTCTTTTTCCAGGCAAGCGGCTTTATCGCGCCAACTCATGCGGTGAATGCTCCTTGGTTGCTGTGGCGACAGCCCACGATGCTCCGTGGGATCGCCGTGTTGTTGCGTCAGTGTCGCAACATGTTCGTTGTGCCTGCGGTCTTCATATCGGTAGTGCAGGCTGTTCGTTTTGTTTACATCGATGCTGGAGAAACAAGACGGCCCACATGACGTGGGCCGGTGCGTCTACAACATCAGGTACTGACATCAATTTTCCCACGGGGTTGGTAGCTAGACAAGGGTGAATGCTACTTGAAAGTCACTAATTGGTATGGCGTTGATCACCGTTTGTGCACTAAGAGCTGAGATTCTGTTGGCCTTCGTTATCCATCCGTACACGTTCGAAATGTATATGTGGAAGACGGTTTCCCGTGCGAGGTTCGATGGGTGCACGTTCTCAGACCTAGAATGTTGGGCATGATGACTCAGCCTTCCCAGCCCGCCAAACGCTCCAAGCAGGCAGATTCTTCTCAGCAGGCGCACTCTTCCAACCAGGCGGAGCCTCGTGAGGTTCGCATGGTTGCTCCTGCATCTGTCAAAGTGACTGTGGCGATGCTTGGGTTGGAGGTCTTGGGGGTCGCGGCCGCTTTGATCATGTCGATCGTCAACCTCAATCAGCCGGGCCCGTTGAATATGCCGGGTCGCATCTTCATGTTGGTTCTGATTGCCGCGGCCGGTGCGGGTTTGTTAGTGACAGCGGTTCAGCATTACTTAGGTAAAGCGTTCACCCGCGCGATCATCGTGGTGTGGCAGCTGTTCCAGATCATCATTGGTGCCCAAGCGCTCGCCGGTGGCGGAGCGATGTTCGGCGGCGGTATCTGGTTGGGGCTTGCGATGGTGGTCACGGCCGCGGTTGCGTTGGTCATGGTTTTCTCCCCGGCCACGCGTTTGTACCTTTCGATCGACGACGTCCCACGCTGAAACCTGCGAACACGGTTGGTGGGCGTCCGCTGTGTTCTAGCTGGTTCCTGCTCATCTTTTACGGCACAGGTGAGCCCGTTACGGCACGTGTGAGGCGATGGCCCTGTAGGTTGCTTGATTGATGTTGACCAGCACGTGGCCGGGCTGCGTTGTGCTGGCCAGGGGTGGATTCCACCCGAGAGGCTCGTAGTCGCTGCCGTTCAACGGTGGGATAGCGATGGTGTGGGTACCTAGTGCTGTGTTGCGCCACCAGGGCATGAGGTAGGGCAAACGTGCGGGGGCGCTAGCGCCGAAGATGATGGGTTTGCCGTCCTTGATGCGGCGTTGGCATAGCGAGATGAGGCTGGGGCTGAGCGCTTCAGCGTTGTCGATGACCCAGATTGTTTTTTCTTCCTGATCTTCTTCGGGCTCGTGAGAGGTTGCTTCAGGGTCGATGCGCTCGACCGTATAGCCGCTGCACCATGCATTGATGAGCGTGTTGCGTGCACGGTCATCAGCGCCGATCACTAGCCCGGCTGGTCTGGCTTGCACGAGCACGGGAGTCTGCGAGGGAATTAGGGTGATATGCAGCGATGGGGCTGATCTTTCTAGGGTGGGCTGGGTAAGACCGCCGAGCGTGACGGTGTGCGGGGTGCGGTTCTCATCCCAGCGGTGGGGGTTATCCGCCAGTTGTGGTTCTGTGTCAGCGGTTGGTAGTTGAATTGCCAGCCCGTCGGCCGGCAGCGAGGCAGAACTGAGCACTCCGCGGCCTGGTAAGGAGGGGACGGGTCGGATGCGGGGCCATATGTGGCGGGCTTCAGCGGGGACTGCGAACGGCAGGTAGATCCGGTGGGTGAGCGTGGTGAAGATCCGTGAGGTCGCGAGATCTCGCCCGCCGTTGATGATGATCCCGATTTCGCCTTTGAGCGCGAGCTCCCGTACCGCGTGCTCCCTGTAGTTTGCTGCGCGCTCGGATGGGTCTGACCACCAGCTGTGTGGCGAGATGATCCAAAGCGTTGGTGGGACACCCGCGTGAGCATCGGCGGTTGCGTTCGGGAAGCGGCCGTTTTTCAGTTCTCGGAGCACCTCTGTTGCGAGGCTGGTCTGGTCGGGACCGACGTAACAGCCCCACGCGTGCTTGGTTGAGCGCAGTAGTCCGAGGCCGTCGAGCACGATGACCGAAGAGGCAGAAGGGCCGCGCCCATTGGTGTTGCCATCAAGAGCAGCGTTAGTAGCAAGGTCAGTCTTGGCAGCAAGATCAGCGTTGGTAGCAAGATCAGTTGCGTTGCCTCCAAGAATGTGGGCGAGGCCTCGGATGACGGTGGCGTCTTCATTGCCATCGGCTCCGCACATCCCGATCGAATACGGCATCGGCGGCGCGAACTCCGTGATTCTCACCTGGGGCGTGTTCATGAGCCCCAGCGGAAGCTCTGCATCCGGCGAGGATCTGGCTGTGAAGAGCTCGTGCGGGCAGACTGTCTCAGGTAAAGGTGGCGGAATGAGGGCGTCGGACAGTTGCTGCGGTGCCCGGGCAAGGATCCGTTCCAGGCGTTGAGCAAGCGTAGGTATCCCTCCGCCGCACACCTCGCGAGCTGAAATATCAGTGACCCGCGGGCCAAGGACGCCGACCCGTAGCGTGGGTGGCGCGTCGCTGGTGGGCTCCACGAGCCCATGAATCAACGGGCTACCGGAGGAAGAAATAATGACGCTTCCAGGCTCCGAAGCCGGTATCTGCGCGGCGGCGGGAGAATTGATGAGTGACATCGAATCAGCGGCGTCCACAAGCCTGAGGCACATCACGAGCGAAATGTTCGCCTTGATCTCAGGAGTCACGATTCCCTGCGGCCGCTGGGTGGCCAAGACTAAATGCAGACCTAATGCACGCCCGAGCGTGGCTAGACGCATGATGTCGGTCAAGATGCTCGGGTGGTCTTGGGCGAGAATCCTGAACTCGTCAATCATCAGGATCAGCCGGGGCGGGGCATGCTCAAGCTCGGAAATGTCTGCGACTGAGGCCTCGTTCAACAGTTCTTCACGGCGGGTCAGCTCGACCCGCAGAGCCTCCACGATCCGGTAGATCTCACTTCCGTCAAGGTCAGTGACGCACGTTTCGATGTGCGGCAGCGCTTCAAGATCGCTGAAGGTTGCTCCACCTTTGAAGTCGACGAGCGCAAGCCGTAGCTCTTCGGGGGAGTAACGGTCAGCCAGCCCGAGCACCCACGAACGTAGAAGTTCTGACTTGCCCGAGCCCGTGGTTCCTGCGATGAGGGCATGCGGCCCGTCCTTGACGATATCAATAACGAGCGGCGCACCGGCTGAGGTCACCCCCAAATCGGTGGCCACACCGTACCTGGCATCAGCGGTTTCGACGGGTGCGTCGGTACTGTGAGGCTCATCGGTACTGTGAGGCTCGCCGCTGCTGTGGGGTGACCCACCGATATCAGGCGTGCCGCCCAGCTGTGCAGCATCACCCTGCTGTGAAGCATCGCTCTGCTGCGAACCACTGTTGTGTTGATAGGTCAGTGCCGCGTGGTCAAGCGCATCAAAGCTGATGGTGTCAGGGCAGAAATCCTGCCGTGTCCCCTCGCTCAGCACCACAGCTTGTGGCCCAGCCGCACTGGACTCAGCGCACGAAATAACCCAATCACCAGGCAACGCGACACCCTCAGAGGCCAGAGAGCTACGCGTTTCAAGCTTCACCGTAACCGCCGACTGCACCGCGCCTGAACCCTGCGCTGCCCCTGAAGGCTGCGCTGCGCTAGGAGAGTGCGTTGCGCTAGGAGAATGCGTGGCGGATGAGGGGAACGCACTGCCTGGCGGGATGAGCAGGCATTCATAAGAGTTCACTGCGCTATCGAAGCGCACGCCATTTATACCCAGTAGACGGGCAGGTAAACGCGAAGAAGCCGGCAACACCATGCCCCACCCCGCAGGTATTCCACGCTCCAAGAAAGACACAACGACCGCGCTCAACACCCCAAGGCAACGCGCAGGCGGCCCGCAGATCGTCACCGTCGCGCCGGGTTGTACATGCACAACCGCCGGCCACACAACAGGCTTGCGCCGCAACCTAGAGGACAGCGCAACACTGCTTGGCTCACCGTTGACCGTCAGCCGAATACGTCGCTCGCGCACACTCCCGATACGTAGGCTAAGTGTCTGCGCGCTCGCCGAAGCCCCTCCGCTCCACGCTGCCGCACCCCTCGCGCCCTGCTGTTGTGAACCGAGATGAGAAGACCTCTGATGCCACGACGCGACAATTCGTGCGGGAGTAGGCGCGTGACGGCGCAGAGTCTCGATGTGCTGCCAGGCTCGCTGCCGTAGCGTGCGGCGATAGCGCCGCCGGTCCGCGATGTTCTGCCCGACCATAAATGATCCGGTCAAAACCCCCAAAGCACCGAAAACCATCATGAACCACGATCCCAACGCGACCCAAAGAACAATCCCAATCCCCAAAGGCGCGATAGCCATCACCAAACCCAGCCACGGGAACCGCGGCGGAGCCTGCATCGAAACATCAAGCCCCTGCGGCAACGGCCCAGAACCACGCTGCCGCCGCACAGCAACCACCAGCCGCAACGTCGTGTCACCAACCGTCACCGTATCCGCATCAGTAACACCGCGAGCACTGCTACCTGAGGAAACGCGCTCGCCGTTGATGGTGACCTCGCCATCGAGTGCTGTGACGGTGATGCCGGTCGGGTCCACTCGTAGCAGTGCGTGTTCGCGGGAGGTAGTGGGGTCGTTGAGCTGGATTCTTCCTGGTCCTCGGCCGATGAGGGATTCGCCGCGGGGTAGTGGGAACACGGTTCCGCTGTCGGGGCCTGAGTCCACGATGAGGTGGAGTGTGTCTCGGTGCCGGTGTGAGGCATTCTTGCTGCGCCCGGTGGTGGTGTTTGTGTCTTCTAGGAGCAAATGTTTCAGATATTGCGCGGCGTCTTTCCGAAGACCCGGAAGCTGAAATACGCGTGGGTTTCGTGGATCGAGCAGCAACATGGTGGGGAACTCCTGGGTGAAATCATTGAATTTCCGTGGTTGAAGACAACGTACTGAAGAACCGGCTGTGGGCTCCCTGTGAGTTGCTCTGGTGTGGATAAGCTCCGTTATCCACATCTTTCTATTTAGTGCTTGCAACCGGTGCGTGTGTGCTTTTAGGGTCAAGATCAAACACTGAGAAAAATTCGCCACAAGAATTCGCTATGAAACTCAGCGAGACAGGATTCGCTGAAAAGAATTCCCTGATTCACATCACATGAGACAACACGCGTGAGGGGTGGAACATGAGTGAGATCGCTTCGATGATCGAACGTGATGTTCGCCAGCAGATGCGCCGGGATGGGGTAGACCCGGTGACTGCTCCAGCACACGTGCGCGCGCTGGTGGCGCAGGCACTTGAAGACTATGACCTGCGCACGCTCACGGAATCGCTGACCCCGTTGAAGCGTCGTGATGATGTTGAGCGCCGCATCGTTGATTCGCTCATCGGGCTTGGCCCGTTGCAAGTGTTTATGGACGATCCTGAGGTTGAGGAGATCTGGCTTAACGGCCCGGATAGGGTGTTCGTTGCCCGTTCCGGGGTTGCGTCGCTGACCCCGGTCAGGATGACCCAGGACGAGCTACGTTCGCTGGTGGACCGCATGCTGGCTGGAACCAACCGCCGCGTCGATTTGTCCTCCCCGTTCGTTGACGCCGCATTGCCGGACGGCTCCCGGCTTCACATCGCGATCCCTGACATCACGCGTTCAGCATGGATGGTCAACATCCGTAAATTCGTGGCTCAGGCCCATCGTTTGAGCGACATGGTGCGGCTCGGCTCGCTCAGCAACAGCGCGGCAGCGTTTCTGGACGCGTGCGTGCAAGCCGGGCTCAACATCGTGGTGTCCGGGGCAACCGGCGCGGGAAAGACCACGATGCTGAACGCGCTGTCCGCCTCGATCGGGGCGCGGGAACGCGTCATCACTGTAGAGGAAGTCTTCGAACTCAAGGTCCCGTTGCGTGACGTGGTCGGAATGCAGTGCCGCCCAGCCAACCTCGATGGAGTCGGAGAGATCACGCTACGGCGGCTCGTAAAGGAAGCGTTGCGGATGCGGCCAGACCGGATCATGGTCGGGGAAGTGCGAGAGGCTGAGAGTTTCGACTTATTGCTTGCCCTCAATGCAGGCCTGCCTGGGATGGCTACGATCCACGCGAACTCGGCGCGAGAAGCAATCAGCAAAATGTGTTCCCTGCCTTTGCTTGCCGGTGCAAATATCTCCCAAGAGTTCGTGGTTCCGACCGTGGCATCGACAATGCACGTGGTGGTGCACTGCTACCGCACCCCAGCCGGCGAGCGCGGGGTCGAGGAGATCGTGATGCTCAAAGGTTCGGACGGGCAGGGAGTTATCGAGACTTCCACGATTTTCAAGCGTTCCCGCGGTGAGCTGCTTCCCAACCGTGATGCTGACCCGGCGCACGCTCGTTTCGCGGCCCGCGGGGTCGATCCACGCATGTTTTTGGTGGAGCGGCTATGAGCGCGATTCTTGGGTTGACGCTTGGGCTGGGCCTGTTGCTGATTTGGCAGTCCGGTTTTCCAACGCGTGGTGGGAAGAAGTCCTTAACCTCGGTGAGTAGGTTGCGCCGGACTATGGACCGGGCCGGGTTGCAGCAAGTGACCACGGTGACGTTTCTGCTCATTAGTAGTTGCATCGTGGTGGTAGCCACGGGCATCTATCTGTTGGTGACCTCAACTCTCACGGTGTCGCTGGTGCTCGCGGGGATCACCGCGGTCTTGCCTTCGTGGTGGTTGCGGCACAAAGCCGATCAACGCAGTAAGGCTTTGCGGGAGACATGGCCTGATGTCGTGGACCATCTGCGTTCGGCGGTGCGTGCCGGGTTACCGTTGAATGAAGCGCTGGCACAATTGAGTTTCGAGGGGCCGAAAGAGCTTCAGCCAGCGTTTAGGGCCTATGCGGCGGACCTCAAGGTCACCGCCAACATGGAAGAAACGCTCGACCGGCTCGCGCAGCGACTAGCTGACCCTGTGGCTGACCGCATCATCAGCGCAGTCAAACTCACCCGCGAGGTGGGTGGGGCCGATGTCAGCGTCATGCTCACCACGCTATCGGGTTTCTTGCGCACTGATGCGCGCACGCGAGGGGAACTCGAAGCTCGGCAGTCGTGGACAGTCAACGCTGCACGGCTGGCGATCTGCGCGCCGTGGGTCATCCTGTTGGTTCTCTGCCTCGAACCACGCGTAGCGCAGGCGTACTCGACACCAGTCGGGCTCATGGTTCTGCTTGGCGGAGCGCTCGTGGCTGTGGTGAGCTACCGCATTATGATGCGGATTGCGCGCCTACCTGAACCTCAGCGGGTGATCGCTTGAACCTGTTCATTGCTTGCGCCCTGCTCACACTCACCGGCCTAGCCGGCATCGGATTCATCATCGATTTCATATTGCGAGGTAGAACCCTTCCGATCAGCGACAGGATCGCGGCCCAGTTCGGCGCCCGTACGCCCCGGCCATGGAGCTGGGGCGTGCTCAACCCACTGAGATACCTCTCGTCATCAGCCGCACGGGCGGCCCGATACAACAGCGCAACCCGCAACAGCACGTACCCCGCTGGCCCACACATCGCGATGCGGGATCGGAAAATCGCGGCCATGCTCACCGCCGCCGGCCTCGACATCAGCGTGGCCGAACACAAACAACACAGGCTCATTGCCTCACTCGTCATGGCAGGGGCCGCCGGAACCATCTTCATAGCGCTCAGCACCCGGCAAAGCATCCAGCCCATCGCCGCGATCATTGCAGTCATCGCAAGCGCAATCGCCGGCGCCTGGATCGTAGACACCCGCGTCAACCAACGCATCAAACAACGCCGACGAGCCGCGATCGAGCAATGGCCAGAGTTCATTGAACTCGTAGCGCTCGCCGTTGCGGCAGGCGATGGCATGCGTTCAGCAATCGCCCGGGTAGGGAATCAGTTCCCTGGCGTATTGGGGGAGCGGATCCGCGACATGCTGATCCAGATGCGCGTGAACGGAAACGTTGGTGAAGCACTCGTTGAATTCGCGGCAGAACTTGAGAGCACCACGGTCCAACGGTGCGCATCCACCGTGAGTGTTGCGGCGGAGCGCGGAACCCCTCTGGCCGCGGTTTTACGGGATCAAGCCGCAGATGCCCGGGAATCAGCTCGGCGAGACCTTATGGAAACAGCGGGCAAACGTGAGCTCGGGATGCTGTTGCCCGTGGTGTTTGGTGTCTTGCCGCTCTCCGTGGTTTTCGCAGTGTTCCCGGGGCTGAGCCTGCTCACGATGTCTGTATAGAAACGTTGTATTCAGAAGTGAAAGGAATCAATCATGAACAACAAATTCGCTCGTTCACGGGTGGGTTCAGCCGTCACGGCCGCGTTGGTGAAGTTCTCGGCACTCATTGCCGGGGCAGCACCCGATGAGGACCGTGAACGCGGTGACGTTCCAGGCTGGGTTCTGGTGACTCTCATGTCGGCTCTGCTGGTTGCAGCGATCTACGCGGTCGCAGGCCCAGCTTTGATCAAGCTGTTCAACGATGCGATCGGTAAGGTCGGCGGCATGTGATGGTGATGTGTGAGAGCCAAGAGGCGGGCGCTGGAGGCGGCCAAGAGCATCCGGAGCGGGGTTCCTCTGTAGCAGAGACAGCGATGATCATGGGACTCGTCGCGCTCTTATTCGTCGGAATGATCCAGCTCGCGGTGTTCCTGCATTGGCGCAACATGGCGGCAGACGCAGCAACCCACGGGGCGCGCTTTGGCGCGTTCCCGGACCAATCAGCGGGCGCAGGAGCGCAACGAGCTCAAGAACTGCTGGACTCATCACTGCAGCCAGGTATGGGACAAGCCAATGCCGAACTCATCAGCCGAGACTACGGGCCAGCAGTCAAAGTCACCGTTACCGTTCGCGTACCGATCCTAGGGTTCCTGCCCGCGCCGTTCGAATACTCGACCAACGCGGTTGTAACCAAAGCGACGTTCTAATGCCCGCCACAACGCAGAACACAGCGCTTGAATGCAACGAACCCAACGAGACGGCGGCGGGGCAGGATCGGGGTAGCGCGATCATCGAATTCGTTGGTCTAGCGATCTTGCTTGCGATCCCGCTGATGTATCTGATGATCGCAGTCGCGATGGTTCAGGCGGGCAACCTCGCCGCGGTCGCGGCATCCGATCAAGCCGCCCGCATCATGACCAACAACGGTTCCACGCAGGACCAAGATGCTCCTGGGGCGCGTCCGCCTGGAACACGTGCCCAAGCCGAACACGCGATCGCGGATGTCATGCACGGCTACGGCATCAACCCGGACAATGCGCGGCTCACCCTTACATGCTCGGGGCAATGCCCCGGACCAGGCTCACTCATCACTGCACGCGTGGACGTTGACGTTCCGCTACCTTTCCTGCCCGAAGGCGTCCGGGGGATAGTGAAGGCACAGTCTGAGACCTCGATGCTGATAGGAGGAGCCGAATGACCGCCTCGAAAACAGAGGAGGAAGGTCGCATCACCGTCATGGTCGCGGGACTGCTCGGGCTCCTCATCGCGGTGCTCGCGGTGACCTCAGCTTTGAATCACGTCGCGATCTCTCAACGGAAACTCACCTCGATCGCTGACTCGGTCACAAGCTCCGCAGTCTTGAGCAAATCCCAAGCCAAAGCGATTCAAGAAACCGGGCACCCGGACGTTGCCGCCGCACGCGCCGACATCGAAGCGCAGCTACGGCGCATCCCACTGCCAGACCAACTGGATAACCTGCGGATCGACAACATCGAATTCAAAGGAGAATCGCTCACACTCCACGTGAACATGTCCGCAACCACCAGGATCCCGATTCTTGGCGGCCTGCTGCCCGGCACCACCCACGTACACACCCACTCCTTCAGCCGGGTGGAAATGCGTTAACTCAGCCACCGGGGCGATCCGAGGCCGGACGGGCCTGAACCCGATGCCGTGCCGGCCTGAACTTTAGGTGGGCATAGTTGCATGCCGGGTAGACTTGAAAACACTATGTCTTCAACTGATTTTGCCGCCGAGATCCGCGACCTCCGACATACTCTTCACGAGATTGAAGAGGTCTCGGACATAGAGCAGCTTCAAACCGAGATCGAGAGACTCGAAAAAGAAGCCGCTGCACCCGACTTGTGGGATAACCCCGAAGAAGCCCAGAAAGTGACTTCCGCTCTATCCCATAAGCAGGCTGAACTCGGCCGCATCACCGGCATGGGGTCCCGCATCGATGACTTCGAAACCCTCATCGAACTCGCGGAAGAAGAAGGCGAACCGGAGCTGTTAGAAGACGCAGACTCCGAGCTAGCCAAGATCAAAGAAAAACTCTCCGAACTGGAGATCATGACCCTGCTTAACGGGGACTACGATGCCCGCGAAGCAGTCGTCACAATCCGCGCTGGAGCAGGAGGCGTGGATGCGGCTGACTTCGCCGAGATGCTGTTGCGCATGTACCTACGGTATGCGGAACGCCGCGGGTGGAAAACCAAAGTCACCGACACCTCCTATGCTGAGGAAGCCGGCTTGAAATCCGCGACCTTCGAAGTCAACGAACCCTACGCGTTCGGAACCTTGTCAGTCGAAGCCGGAACCCACCGGCTCGTACGCATCTCACCATTCGATAACCAAGGCCGCCGCCAAACCTCGTTCGCGGCAGTCGAGGTGATCCCGCTCATCGAAACCACCGACCACATCGAAATCCCGGATAACGAACTCAAAATCGATGTGTTCCGTTCCTCCGGCCCGGGCGGACAGTCCGTCAACACGACCGACTCCGCAGTGCGCATGACCCACATCCCAACCGGGATTGTGGTCTCAATGCAGAACGAAAAATCCCAGATTCAGAACCGTGCCGCCGCACTACGGGTTATGCAATCCCGGTTGCTTCTGCTGAAACAGGAAGAAGAAGCCGCAGAGAAGAAAGCACTCGCGGGCGACGTCAAGGCATCCTGGGGCGACCAGATGCGTTCCTATGTTCTGCACCCGTACCAGATGGTCAAAGACTTACGCACCAACCACGAGGTCGGCAATACCGGTTCGGTTCTGGACGGCGACATCGATGGGTTCATCGACGCCGGCATCCGTTGGCGTGCAGGCCAACGCAACCAAGACGAGGACTAACCCAGACGACGACTAGCCCAGACGAGGACTAGCCCCGACGGAGGCTGTGCCCGCTACGCGAACTGGGCTTGGCCGACTGTGATCTGCGAGGTTTCCTTGGTGTGCTCGGTGATCCGACCATCGACCAGGGTCACCATTTCATCGAAGCGGTGGGCGTGCTGTAGGTCGTGGGTCACCAGGAGAGTGGTGACATCGAGTTGCTTGGTCATGCGGATCAACAGGTTGATGATGGTCGCACCTGAACGTGAATCCAGCGCGGAGGTCGGTTCGTCCACGAGCAGCACCGACGGATTGGATACCAGCGCGCGGGCGATGTTGACGCGTTGACGCTGCCCACCGGAGAGCTGGGATGGCCGTAGGTTCGCTTGCTCGCTGAGCCCTACTGCTTCGAGTAGCTCACCGGCACGGATACGCGCGGCACGTTTCTGTACTCGCGTTCCCGCGAGCTCAACCACCGCGCGCACCTGTTCGTGCGCGGTTAGTGACGGCAGAAGATTGGACTGCTGGAACACGATCCCGATTTTCTCGCGACGCAGACGCGCGGCTTGTGCCGCGCTTAAGCGGCTGGCCTCAACATCGTCGATCATGACGGACCCCGAATCCGGTTGTGTCAGTGTCGCCGCGACCGTGAGCAGCGAGGACTTACCTGACCCGGATGGCCCCGTGATTCCGACGAGCGTGCCAGGTTCAGGACTCAGCGTCACGTTATCGAGCGCGGTCACGGTGTCGTTGCCGTCCGGGTAGGTCAGGGTCAGGTTGGTGAGGGAAAGCATGATGAACCTTTCAGAAGGATAGCGGCGGTGCGAGAAGCAGAACGGGATGGATGCGTAAGTGCGGGCTCGCGGTTTAGCTGAGGGCTTGCATCGGATCAGCTTTGGTCACTGAACGGAGGGCGAACGCTGCACCGATGAGCCCCAAGAGCGTCATGAGTAGTCCAGGGACGAGCGTTGTGAGCCAGTTGCTGACGAACGGTACGTTCGCAGAGACCGCTGGCCCAGCCAGCATGATGATCCCGATTCCCGCACCAACACCAACCGCTAGAACGAGCAAGGATTGGCCGATCGCGTCGCGCAGAAGGGCGCTCACGGGGGAGCCGAGTGCGCGCATCACGGCGATGTCCCGGGTGCGTTGCAGCGTCCACACGGTGAAGAACGCTCCGACAACGAGCGCGGAGATCGCCATGAGCATCCCGATCATGAGCCCGAGCGAGCCGACCTCGGAACGGAAAGAACCAACGGCCAAGAGCTGATCGAACCCGGCAGGGGAGACCGTGTTCGCGGCCTTGTTGATGGCTTGGGCGTCGTCATCGGAAACATCTGCATGCACTAACAAAGCGTTCGGTTGGCCGCTGCCTCCGGTGCGTTCGGAGAGTTCTTGCCACGCGGTCCACGACATCCCTACGACGGGCACGTGAGAATAGTGACCGGTTCCAGTGACCTCAGAGACCGTGAACTCGTGGCCTGCGACCGTGATCGTGGAACCAGCCTGAACACCGAGTTCTTCCGCGGCGTCTTCACTCACTGTGACGTCGCTGCCGGTCGGTGCTGCCGCGTCGTCGGCCTGGTTCGGGCCTGTGCCGGCGCCAAGGTCAGCGCCAGGGCCGTGCGCCATGATCGCAACGCCGGTGGTGTTCTCCTCGTGGCTTGCCGAGATTTGTGTGACGCCGATGGCGGTCACGTTGGTCTGGCCAATGTGCTCTTCCCACTCGCGCTGGGCTTCAGGGGAGATGGACGAGGTGGACATACTTGCGCTCTGAGCGCCGGTGGGGGCCGACATCACGAGGCGGTCTGCCTTCCAAGACCGCACGGTGTCGACGTTGGCGCCGGCGAGCCCGCCGGTCAAGCCGGTCAGAAACCCCACGAGCAAAGTCATGAGCATCACTACCACCGTGATGATCGCGAAGCGTCCCTTCGCGTGTAACACATCACGCCAAGCCAGGAACATTTCAACCTCTTTCGTTCGTACTTGCCCCACGCTGCGATGCAACACTGCCTGCGGTGCAGCCTGGTTTTCGTTATCTCCATTCCATCGATTTCCGCCCATGAATAGATCCCGCGGAGGACTGATCTTGGTTGCCAACATGGTTGAGGCCGAGGATCAACCTTTCGGTTGATGTATGAGCGTCAAGGCGTGCGGTTGAGCGCAGTATTCTCATACATATGGTTGAGCTCACGCCTTCTTCTGCCCGTGCAGTGCCGGAGCCGGAGCATGTTGTTTCAGCGATGGCCCCGGCCTTCCGCATGTTGCGGGCTGGCCTGCACATTGTGATGCTCGTGTGCGCTGGTATTGCTTTCGCGGCCGGTGTGGGGCTGAGTAAGACGCCGGGGCAGACGCATCACGGTTGGCTAGGCATGGCAGGCGTTGTGCTCTTCGTTGCCGGGTGGGCCGGTGGCGCGATTCAGGTTGAGCGAGGCAAGGTTCACGAAAACACCGCGGCAACCGTGGCCGGGCTGAGCCTCATGGGGGCGGCGTGGATGCTGGCGGCGAGCCAGATCCTGGAAGCCTCGTATTTGGTGTTTCCGTTCTTTTTCGCGTTGCTGTTCCTCTTGGGGATGAAGCTCGGCACGGTCGCTGTTGCGGCCGCCACGGCCTGCGCTATTTTCTTTGTTTCCCTTCACATCGGGTTTTCTTTCGCGGTTGTGATCGGCCCTGTCCTGGGGGCATCGGTCAGCATCATGATTGGTTGGGCGTTGCGCGCGGTCGCGTATCAGGCGGCAATGCGTGAATCTCTGCTACAGAGACTCTTGGACACGGAGCGGGAACTGACCGTGAGTCAACGGGAGGCCGGGGTGCAGGCTGAACGTGCCCGCTTAGCTGGAGAGATTCACGATGGTGTCTCCCAGTCCTTGTCCTCGATCCAGATGCTGTTGCACGCCGCGGAACGTGGCCTGCCAACCGATGATGAGCATCGTAAGACGAAGGAATACATCGTCATGGCCCGTTCGGCAGCCGAAGACGCGCAGTCAGAGACGCGAGGGATGCTGCGCAGGATGGCACCGGCGGCGCTGTCTGATGAAACGCTCACCGGTGCCCTGGAGCGGCTCGCCGATGTGGGGGCAGGCCCGGCCGTGGTCGTGATGAGTGATGACCCACCGTTGACGATGAGCCAACAGTCTGCGCTGCTGCGGATCGCTCAAGGGGCGGTAGGTAATGCCCGCCAGCATTCCCAGGCCCACCGGGTTTTGGTTTCACTTGAGCACGATGACGCCACGGCGACACTCACGATCAGCGATGACGGGGTTGGTTTTAGTCCGTCGAAAGCGCCGGAAGGCACACCGGGCAGAGGCCACTTTGGTTTGGCTTTGATGCGTGAGCGGGCCCAACAGCTGGGCGGGGAACTCGTGGTGGATGCCCGGCCCGGTCAGGGCACAAGGATTTCTGTACGGATCCCGCTTGAAGCCGACGCGTCACAAGGCGGAGGCCAGAACGGAGCGGGGCAAGCTAGTAACACCGGCGAGGAGGAGCTATGAGCGAAGCACGTGATCGCATCCGCATTGTTGTGGTGGATGATCATCCCGTGGTCCGGGCTGGTTTGCGCGCCCTGCTGGAGATGGAAGATGACCTCACGGTAGTGGGGGAGGCAGGAAGCGAAGACGATGCTGTTGCCGAGGTTGAGCGGGAGCGCCCTGACCTGGTTTTGATGGACCTGCGGCTAGACCATGAAGGCTCCGGCGCGGTAGCTATTCAGCGTCTGCGTGCAGCGGGGCTCACGATGCCGGTTTTGGTTTTGACCAACCACGATACGGACGCCGATATTCTCGCGGCAGTCGAGGCCGGAGCCTCAGGCTACCTGCTCAAGGACGCCCCACCGGAAGAGCTGTTGCCGGCAGTGCGCGCGGCAGCCGCTGGCCAGTCAGCGCTCGCCCCGGCGATAGCGAGCCGTCTCATGGAACGGCTCGTCTCACCCTTGCCGAGCCTGACGCTGCGCGAGCTGGAAGTGTTGCAGTGCGTCTCAGACGGGCTCACGAACGCCGAGATCGCCCAGAAACTCTTTGTTTCGCAAGCAACAGTGAAGACCCACCTGGTTCACGTATTCGAAAAACTTGGGGTGACCTCCCGCACCCAGGCCGTCGCCGAAGCCCGAGAACGCGGACTGTTCTAGACCGCGCTGCTATGCCGCGCTTCTAGACAACACTGCTGTGCCTGCCGGAATCACCATGAAAAACGGCAGGCCCCGGACAACGGGTGTTGTCCGGGGCCTGAAACCGTAGTGGCTTGCTAACTACTAGATGTAAACGAGGATGTCCTCGCCTTTGATCTCGCATGCAAACCGCGGTAGCGGCGCATTCGCTGGACCGGAAATGACGGTGCCGTCCTCGGCTTTGAACCAGGACTCGTGGCATGGGCAGTGGAAACGGTTCTCTGAACCCGGGCTGACTTCACACCCTGCGTGAGTGCAGACCGCCGAAAACGCCAGCACCTCCTTCTCGGAGGGGCGGAACAATACGAGCTTGGTCTGCCCTGCCGCCGCGCTCGCCTGAGACCCCACAGCAAGATCGCTGACCTTCATAACCGCCTCAGGCTTACCCGTGGCTTCAGGGATTTCTGCGGGGCCGCTTGGTCCGCATGCGGCAAGCCCCAGGGCGGCGGCACCCATGACCGCGCCACCTAGGACAGCGCGACGCGAGGCACAACAACCCTGATGCGCCGCATCGTGCTCAGCTGGCGAGGCAACCTCTGCCGCCGCTGCGTTATTTACCGGAGTTTTGTTTTCCATACTGCCCAT
The DNA here is from genome assembly GCF_022346425.1 of Pseudoglutamicibacter albus. Classification (GTDB taxonomy): domain Bacteria; phylum Actinomycetota; class Actinomycetes; order Actinomycetales; family Micrococcaceae; genus Pseudoglutamicibacter; species Pseudoglutamicibacter albus. Next base: position 51,014 of record NZ_JAKRCW010000007.1, on the reverse strand, counting down.
TGTGTCACTTCGTGGATGCCGGTAAGCTCCACGCGCCGAACGCTTCACCGTTGGCGCGGGTGCTCGCACCAGACTGGTCAAGGAACGGGGTGATGCCGCCGAGGTGCTGCGGCCAGCCGGCACCTAGGATCATGCACAAGTCGATGTCTTGCGGGCCAGCTACAACACCTTCATCGAGCATGATGCGGATTTCAGTTGCCAGCGCATCGAGCACCGTTGTGAGCAGTTGATCCTTGGTGATCGTGGCGTCCCCGCGTTCAAGCAAGGCCAGGTGCTCTTCCGGGATGAACTTCCGGCCCTTCTCGTCCTTCGACCAGATTGAGGTGATCTTGTTATCGATGAGCGTCTGTAGGTTCTTCGAAAGCGGGAAACGCTCAGGGAAGCTCGTGTTCAGCGTCTCAGCTACGTGCTGAGCAACCGGCAAACCGACCATCGCGAGCAGATCAAACGGGGACATCGGAAGGCCCAACGGATCCAACGCCGAATCCGCTTCGTGCGGGTCCATGCCCTGATCGAATGCGTCCATAACCAGACCGAGCAGCAACAACAGCAGACGGTTGACCACGAAAGCCGGTGCGTCCTTGACCAGCACTGCAGTCTTGCCGAGGCCCTTCGCGGCGGCGAACGCGGTAGCAAGAACCTGGTCCGAGGTCTCAGGCCCGCGCACAATCTCGATCAACGGCATCTGCGCTACAGGGTTGAAGAAATGGAAACCCACCAGACGTTCAGGATGCTCCAGGACCTCGGCCATCTCTTTGACCGAAAGCGAAGACGTGTTGGTTGCGAGGATCGCATCCGGGCGCACAATCTTCTCAACCTCACGGAAAACCTGCTGCTTGACGCCGATCTCCTCAAACACGGCCTCAATCACGAAATCAGCATCCGCGTAAACACCTTTATCGGTGCCAGCCGTGATGAGCTGCTGGATCGCGCGAGCGTCCTCTTCCTTCATCCGGCCACGTTCAACGTTCTTAGCGAGGTAACCGGCAACATGATCCAAGCCAGCCTGGGCGCGCTGCTCATCCATGTCCGTCATCACGACAGGCACCTGCAGCTTCTGAGCGAACACGAGTGCAAGCTGCGCGGCCATCAGCCCCGCACCGACCACGCCGACCTTCGAAATCTTCTGAGGCTCAACAGCCGGCACGCCAGCCGGACGCTTAGCGCGCGCCTGGAATAGCTCCAAGAACGAATAGATGGTGTTTTGGAATGCCGGAGTGAACATCAAGCGCGCAAGCGTATCCACCTCAAGCTCAGCAGATTGCTTCTGCGTCATCGAACGGTTCGCATCCAGCGCATCAAGCAGAGCGGTCGGCGCAGGCCGGGTTTCGGCGTGCGTAGCTTTCTCAACAAGACCGCGCGAATACTTCAGTGCTGCATCCCAACGGGCAGAAACCTCAGGATCAGAGGGATCCTCGAGTTCGCGCTGAGCCTCAGGCGCTGTGCCATCCAGAACGGATGCCGCCCAATCCAGGGAGTCCTGCAGGAAATTCTCCGGCCCAAAACCAACATGAGCCCCGCCCATCTCAACAAGTTCGTTACCGGTAAGGAAACGGTTGCCCTTCAGCGGGTTCTCGAGCATGACCTTCAGACCGTTTTCGATACCCACGATGCGCGGGAAGCGATAGACGCCACCCCAACCAGGAATCAAACCGAGGCCAGCCTCCGGAAGCCCCAGCGCGCGTGTGGCTGTGTTGACGGTGCGGTACTTGAAAGCCAGAGCGGTCTCGAAACCGCCGCCCAGGGACTGACCGTTGATGAACGCGAAACTTGGAACATCGGCATCAGCGATGACGTCGTAGGCCACGTGGCCGAGTTCTGCTAACCGGCGTCCGTCATCAGGATCCGAAAGGGTGCGGATGGTGCTGAGATCCGCGCCAGCAGCGAACGTGCGGCCAGTACCTGTGATAGCGATCGCGTCGATCTCACCGGCTTCGGCACGCTTGACTTGAGCTTCGGCCGCGCGGCCGATCTTCGCTAGGCCGGCAGGCCCCAAGGTTGCAGGATGTCCCTCTTTCTCTGCGACCATCGTCATGAGGGCGATGGTGTGGCCGCCAACCTCATGATCCTCAACCTCAACGTGGGTTACGATTTCGTTCGGGGCCGCCGAACGCAAGTCATCGAAACGTGCGAATCGGTCTGCGGTAGCTGAAGCGGAGTCGTTGGATGCAGCAGGGTTTTCGGTGGGGTTGACTGAATCGGTCACGTGAGTTCCTCCTAGGAAGCGGTTCAACCTCTCAACAGGAGGTTACCGCATAGTAGTGAGGTGGATCACATGCGGGGGAGGCTCGTGCTCAGCAGCGGGCCCGCTATGGAGTTTATGACGCGTCCGCAAGCGGTTCAGGTTCCAAGAACGCAACCGTGATCACGGCGGCTGTGCGGCGGATCTGCCATTCGCGGGCGTGCAGCTCACGCAATCGTTCGCTCACCGAATCAAGGGTGAGCTCCTCGGGCGGCTGCCACGAGATTTCTTTCAAAGTAGCGGGTGCCAGCAGGTTCTCGAGCGGCATCCCTAGCGCATCGGCGTCGCGTTCCAAACGCCAGCGCGCGGTCTGGTAGCGCTCGGCGGCATCAGGGAAGCGGTCATTCCAGGAGCGTGGGGGAGGCATCGTTGAGCGTCGCGCAGTCCGGGGAGGGAAACGGGTTGCGTTCCGAGCACGAGCAATAGCTGTGACCCAGCGGCGGGCTTCCTTTGAGGCTAGCCGGCCGCGGAAACCCTCAGTGCGCAACAGTGCCGGAACGGTCGCCGGGAGGTTCCGCGCCGCAGCGATAATCGCAGAATCCGGTAACAGACGGCCAGGCGCGCGGTCCTTATTTTGCGCAACCTTCTCGCGTTCTTCCCACAGTTCCTTAACCGCTAGGATCTGGTGCTTATCTTTCAGCTGATGCAAACCGTGGGTGCGCCGCCACGGGTCCTTCTTTGGTTGAGGCCCGGGTTTGAGACGTTCATACTCGAACTCCTCGAGCGCCATCTCCCACTTCTTTTGACCCCGAAGAAGCATTTCAAGCTGGTCCCGCAACTCGATCAAAACCTCAACATCGAGGGTTGCGTAATTCAGCCAATCTTGAGGCAAAGGCCGCACCGACCAGTCCGCCGCTGAATGCTCTTTAGCTAAACGCACACCCAGCATCGTCTCAGTGACATACGCCAGACCAACCCGAGGCAGGCCGGCCAAACGGGCCGCCAGCTCGGTATCGAATAACTTATTCGGCTGTAATTCAAGCTCACGCAAGCACGGCAGATCCTGATGTGCCGCATGCAAAATCCACTCGGCATCAGCCAGCGCTTCATTCACGTCCAGAAGATCATCGAACGCTTCAGGATCAATCAAAAACGTCCCGGCACCGACCCTACGCAACTGCACCAAGAATGCACGCTGACCGTAACGAAAACCGGACGCCCGCTCCGCATCGACCGCTACAGGGCCGTGCCCCTCACGTAAACTCGCTACCGCGTTATCTAATGCGGCGCGCGTGGAAATCACCGGCGGGATCCCGTCTGCAGGAGAATCAAGCAGGGGGAGAGTTGAAGGATCGCGCTCCGGGAACTGACCAGAGGCGAGAAGTGCTGCCGGCGGGGGATCAAGCTTCATGGTTCTTCTTATCATACTGGCCAGTGACCAGATGAGGCGTACTTTACCCGATGCTCACGCCGCCTCAGCAGGGAACTCGCTTAAGTGAGGCGGACGTTGGGAAGCGGTGTAATCCCATCTTCGAGAGGGGGGAGCCCCGCGAACGAACAGACCATGTCACACCAGGCTTCAAGCTGGTTTTGGACGTTGTAGTTGCCCGGGGTCCAGGAGGCCCGAAGCTCGATGTTGACAGAGTCCGGCCGCTGTTGAAGATCGCCGAAGTTCTCGCTTAAGGCACGTGTCGCTGTCCCGCCGGCGCGGCGGTAGGGTGCGCCGTGTTCCTCGAGGGCCTCAACCAGCCACGTCCACGCGACAGAAGCGGCGAGCTGATCGTTACCCATCTCGCCATCAACTTCGGCGCGGATATAGGTCACGATGCGCATGGTGCCGTCCCATACCGTGTTGCCTTGCGGATCAAACAGCAAAATGAACCTGCCCGTGGCAAGCTCCGAGCTAGAGTCCGTTTCAGCGCTTGGAACAGCGCTTGAACCCTTGATGGTTTTGTCTTTAACCTCACCTTGAACGGCTGCGACATTCGCTTTGAGCGCGACCGCGTATGGGGCTAGACGTTTAGGTGCGGGGATCTCTTCGAGCGTCATCTCAGGACGAACCAGGGCGCGCTTCAGACCGTCCAGCACCATCGAAAATTCGTGCGGAACACCGGTTGACCTCAACCGTGTCGTGTCTGCGCTAAAACCCACACCGCTAGCTTATGGAACACGAAAATCTTTTGGTGACGGCACGCCGATAACGCTCAACCCGGGTCATCTGCCAGCGACTGTGCGTAACGCTTCCTGGCGTAGGTTAGAATTCAGTTATAGCATTCTGTCGTTTGTAGAGAACTCAAGAGAATCCAAGCTGTCAGCTGGCGTGGACGTCGACCATGCTCCGACGTCGACCACGTTTTGTTGCGCCATCACGGCAGTCTTGAAAGGTAGCTTCATAAACCATGCTCGACCAGGACTCCATCCTCTTTTCAACTCGCGGCCTCCAAAAGCGCCACGGCTCCAAGGACGCGCTTGTCGATATCAACCTCGACATCGCACGCGGCGAGATCATCGGCCTGGTGGGCCAGAACGGTGCCGGAAAGTCAACGTTGCTCAACGTCATTGGCGGCGCCTACAAGGCTGACGAGGGCGAAATGATCCTCGCGGGGGAGCCTTACAACCCCGATTCACGTGAGGCAGCCTTGGCCGCTGGAGTCAGTGCAATCCCGCAAGATTTCACAGTCGACCCAGAGCTCACGGTGGCCGAGGAGATCTTCGCCACCTCGTTCCAAGCCAGCGCTCCGTATGAAGAAAAAGTCAAGCAGGCTCAAGAACTGCTCGAAGCCGACGGGATCAACATCGACCCTAACGCGCGTCTAGGCGACCTCGCACGCGCTGAACAGGTCTGCGTGCGGTTGCTCCGCCTCTCCTTCGAAGAGTCTCACCTGCTGCTTCTGGACGAGATCACCGCGGTCTCCAATGACCTCGAGATCTCTGTGTTGCACGCCATCACCAACCGCCTGACCAAACAAGGCCGTTCTGTCGTCTACATTTCCCACCGTCTGGATGAGGTGCAGTCCCTCAGCGACCGCATCGTCATCATTCGTGACGGAAGAATCTTCGGCGAACTTGAGCCAAGCGAATCCGGTGGCGCGCCCGGTATCGCCAACGCGATCTTCATGCGCGAGTTCGCCCCAGTTGAGCGGCCTACGGAGCTTGCAGATCCCGAGCCGCTGTTCGAGATCGAGGCGTTTGAAGCAAAGGGCGTCAACCCTGTCACGCTCACGGTCAACCGCGGCGAAGTTCTCGGCATCACGGGTATGCGCCGTTCCGGCCACATCGAACTCGGCGCGGCCATCGGCGGCCTCAACCCGTCGACCGGTGGAACGTTGCGACTCAACGGCAACGAGATCAGCATTCAGTCAACGGAGGATGCCACCAAGAACGGCATCGCCTACCTGCACGACGAAGACAACGCTCGCGGCATCACCAAGGATGACACGATGGCGAGCGCCACGATGCAGCCGATGGAAGGCACCTCTTTCGTTGAGGAAGCTAAGCGTTTCCGTGAAGTTGTGGCAACCATGCAGCGCCTCGACATCAGCGCGGTCGGCCCACACGAATCGATCGGTAACCTCTCCGGCGGTGACCAGCAGAAGGTAGCGCTGGCGAAGTGGCTGCAGGCTGACGCCGATGTTGTTGTGCTCAGCCACCCGACCCGCGGTGTTGACGTTGCCTCGCGTGAAGTGGTTTACGAAATGATTAGCGAAATCACCGGCCACGGTGGCGCTGTCATCCTGATCTCGAGCGACATGACCGAGGTGCTCGATAACTCGAACCGCGTAGCTGTCATGCGTGACGGCGACCTCATCGACGTGTACCCGAACGCGGGGCTCACGGAGGACATGCTGGTCATGATCGCTCTTGGCAGCCAGTGGAAGACGGGTGGCTCTGGCCGCCGTGCAGTATCGCCGAACGGCAACGATAGCTAGGTAGAACGATGGCTGGGTTCTTTAGCTGGTTCAAACGTGGCGGAGAATCGAGGGACGATGACCTCGACCTGCAACAACCGTACGCAGCTTCCGATGAACTCGACGAGACCGGTCTATCCTCTGGCGGTGCTGAAGGGACCTCCAACACATCAGCGTGGAGAGCACCCAAGCATCAGGACCGAAGCAGGGATGAGAAGCCACGGCGCAGGCCTGAACATGCAGCGTCCTCGCCAGATGAGGCTGATGCTTCATTCGACGATGTGCTGAAACACTCCGACGAGACGGAGCCAGGAGCACAACCACGGCCAACAAACCGGCAACGGCCAGTTGCGATGCCAAGGCCAGAGGTGAAGTCACGGCCGGCGCCCGCTTCACGGCCAGAGGCACGGGCTGAGTCAACGCCTGCAGATTCGAAGTCGGAACGGACGCCAGAACACAGGGCAACGCCTGAGCCGACTCACGAACCTGCAACGAGGCTAGTGCCGGTATCCGAAGCCGGCGCGAGGCGGAGGCCAGCACCTGGTTCCAAGCCAGCAGCGGCACCCAAACCAGCGCCGCAGCCGAACCGTGATTCCGCACGCGAATCAGCTGCGACGCCGAAGCCTGCGGCCCAGCAGGAACCGAAGCCAGCGACAACGCCGAAGCCAACGACAGAGTCGAAGCCTGCTCCAGAGCAGAGGCAGGAGCACTCACCGAGGCCGGAACGAAAACCGGATCCACAACCTAACGTAGAACCACAACCGAAACCGGAGTCGCGACCTAGCACAGAACCACGACCGAAACCGGAGCCGGTTCAAGAGGAATCGGTGGCTGCTGTCAATCCGCGGCCCCGTGACCGTTCGCGATACAACGCGCGTCATTCAGGTGGGTCATTTTTTGATAATTTACCTATCGGGGAGTCAGGCAGACGCCCCGAGTTGCGTGTCCTGGACGAAAATAAAGTAGAAAAAGACAAAAGTCCGACGAGCGAAGAAAACGCGTTCGCACCTGCTTTTGAAGACTCGACGGAGCCGACAGGCTCCGCCGTACGAAGCTCTGTTTCCGCGCAATCGGAAACGGAAACCGCGAGCACCGATGCAACTGACGGTGCCGCCCCAGGAAATGAAGGGAAGACGCCCATGGCACAACTTGACCAGACTGTAAACGAACTACTCTCCATTGACGGCGCAACTGGTGCCGCAATCGTTGACATCGACTCGGGCATGGCGCTCGCGTTCGGTGGCGCGCCAGGTTTCGACCTGAACGTTGCAGCCGCCGGTAACTCGAACGTGGTTCGTGCAAAGATGAACACCATGAACGACATTGGTCTCAACGGCCGGATCGAAGACATCATGATCACGTTGAACGACCAGTACCACCTGGTCAACATCCTCGCCACTGAGGGCACCGCAGGCCTGTTCCTGTACCTGACCCTTGACCGTGCGAAGGCTAACCTGGCATTGGCCCGCCACAAGCTCAAGCAGGTTGCTAAGCAGGTTTCGGTCTAATACACGTTGGTCTAGTACCATCCGGGCCCATCGACTGCCTCGCCCTTTCGGGCGAGGCAGTTTTGTTTTGCTTCGTTTTATGGATCATGAGACCGGCTTCTGAACCAAGCAGATCGAATTGATGCAGTACCGCTGATCCGTTGGGGTGTTGAAGCCTTCACCCTCAAAAACGTGCCCCAGATGCGAATCACACCTCGCGCACCGCACCTCAACGCGGCGCATCCCTAACGAATCATCCACCAGATAGCGGATAGCAGAAGAATCCTCCGGCGCATAGAACGCCGGCCAACCGCATCGGGCATCAAATTTCGTGTCCGAAGAAAACAGTTCAGCCCCGCAGCCGCGGCACGCATACACCGCCTCGGTGGCATCGTCCGTGTACGCGCCCGTACCTGGCCGTTCTGTGCCAGCCTGACGCAACACAACGTACTCTTCAGGACTCAGCTGCTCACGCCACGCGTCATCGCCGCGGCCCAACGGATCGTCAACAAAGGAATGCATAGAGTCAGTCTACGAGGCGCCACCAATAGGTGAGATGATGGGGTGCATGGGATCCGCAGCCAACAAGAAACTGCACAGAACCAACCACGCCGGCACGCCAAAATGGGCTGTCGCAGGGCTAGGAGCAGGAATCGTCGGGGCCGGCGTGATCACCGGTTTAGGGTCCCTCTTCGCCCGCGCAGTCGTGACTCCTTCACGAAACAACCCCGAACACGTGAAGATCCTCGACACAGGCGAGGACCACATCGGCCCATACATCGATCTGCAATCCCGCGGCCCAGAAATCACAGCCCCCGGCCGTTACTCCTTGTGGTTCAACAACTACACCGGGCACATGAAGATCGGGGACATCGTCCCGACGCCGTCACGCAACAGTGTGCGCCGCCGCATCATCAGCATCGACCACGGCGACATCAGCCAGGCAACCAGCGGCAGCATTGGCGGCAACTACTACATCAACCCAGCGGATGCTGGCGTGCAGGCAACGCAAGTGTACGTGCCACTCACAGCTGGCCCTGCGCCGGCGTGGCTCGTTGAGGGCACCACCCACCCGGAAACGTGGGCGATTCTGATCCACGGGCGCGGAGCATCCCGGCTTGAAACCCTGCGCGGGCTCAAACCATTGAGTGAACTTGGCCTCACGGTGCTTTCCATGAGCTACCGCAACGACGGCGAAGGCCCGGAAGTCAACAACGGCCGCTACGGCTTAGGCGCGACCGAATGGCACGATGTGGATGCGGCTATCAGGTACGCGCTCAGCCACGGCGCCCAAGACATCGTGCTTGTGGGCTGGTCGATGGGCGGAGCCATCTCGCTACGCACCCTCGAGCTGTCGCGTTACCGGCACCGCATCCGTGCGTTGGCACTGACCGGCCCTGCAGTCGACTGGTTCGAGATCCTGCGGTATCAAGCGAAGATCAACAACATCCCGTACCTCTCGGGACGGATCGGGGAGTGGCTACTAGGCCAGCGTATCGGGAAGAAGCTCACCGGCCTGACCTCACCCATCGACCTCAAGGCGCTGAACTGGGTTGAACGCGCCGACCAGATCACCACTCCTGTGCTGATCCAGCATTCCCGCGACGACCGGTTTGTGCCATACATTTCATCCGAACGGCTCGCGAAAAAGAACCCACGCTACGTCACGCTCGTACCATTCACACGCGCCGGGCATGTACGCGAATGGAACGTCGACCCACACAAATGGGAAACAACACTCAAAAACTGGCTCCAGAAAACTCTCCGGATATAAACGACAGCGCATATAAACGACAGCGCGCCCACCCGAAACGGGTGAGCGCGCTGTCACAGCATGAAGCACCGTGAAACACGGTCAAGTGTGCGCGAGTTCCTTCCGCACACGGTTCTTAATCCGCCCCAGCATCGCCGTCATCCCACGCAAACGCAACGGTGAAACAGCGCGCGATAAGCCGATAGTTGACGGGTAATCATCCGGGGTTGCAAGAACCTCCTCAGCCGGTAGCCCATGGAGGCCCTCAACCAACACGCCTGCGAAACCGCGCGTAGTAGGCGCCTCAGGCGGGGCCGTAATGAACACGCCCACCGTATGCTCGGCATCATCAGCGACCTCAACCGTCAAAAACACAGGGGACTGGCACTCAATCACCTGTTCAAGATCAGCATCTTGGTAACGCTCAGGAAGCTCGGGCAGGTTATCTGAAAACTCGAGCAGCAACTCAAGCCGCTGCGGTTCAGGTAGCGCGTTGAAATCCTCTGCGATCTCTGCCAAAGCAGCTGGCAAAGCCATCGAAGCTCCCTCCTAAGCGCCGCGGACGGTAGAGCCAGGCTTCACGGTACCCGGCTGCTCACCCACAACAATCGGGACGCCCACAACATTGCCCCACTCAGTCCACGAGCCGTCATAGTTACGGACATTCTCGAAGCCGAGCGCGTACTTCAAAATGAACCACGTCAGCGCCGAACGCTCGCCAATACGGCAATACGCAATCACGTCATCGCCTGGTTTCAAACCGGCCTGATCCATGTAGAGCGCCTCAAGCTCAGCGCGAGGCTTGATCACCGAACCCTCACCAACTGCGCTTGACCACGGAACTGAAGCCGCCGTCGGAATATGGCCGCCACGCAACGCACCTTCCTCCGGATAATCCGGCATGTGCGTGCGCTCGCCCGTGTACTCCTGAGGGGAACGGACATCGATCAACGGGGTAGAACCGAGCAGTGAAAGAACCTCGGGCAAGAAGACACGCAACTTCGAATCATCACGGTCAACCACCGGATAATCCGTCGCCTCACGCTCAGGCACCTCACGCGTCAGTTCACGGCCTTCCGCAACCCACTTATCGCGGCCGCCATCCATCAAGCGAACATCCGGGTGACCAAACAACTCCAAAACCCACAGCGCATACGCTGCCCACCAGTTGGACTTATCGCCATACACCACCACGGTGTCCTCACGACTGATGCCCTTACGGCTCAACAACGCCGCCATCGCCTCACCATCGAGGTAATCACGGGTCACCGCATCGTTAAGCTCGGTATGCCAATCCAGCTTGACCGCACCCTCGATGTGTCCGGTCTCATACAGCAGAACATCCTCATCGGACTCCACGATCACAACGCCGGGCTTATGCAGATGATCCGCGACCCACTGCGTGGATACCAGCTTCTCCGGGTGCGCATATTGCGCGTGGCGAGCTTCCTCCGTTAAAACCTCTGACATACCTGAACGATCTCCTTATATTTTGTTCACGTTCGGACCTAGCGACAGCATTACGCTGACGCGGAAATGCACCTATCTTGAACAACCAGAATGGGTGCGCAATGATTCCCTTCCAGCCTAGTGACAAATAAAACACAGCTTGGATGTGGCGCACACAAAAGGAAACAAACGCCAGATTGCGTAAGATCACAGGCAGAGACATCGTTGAGAAAGTGCCTCGAGGAGCGGTTGCGAACGCAGGCGTGCTTGCTGGCACATCAACTTGACGACGCATATGAGGCACTGCAACCTGAGGAAACGCATCTACGTGGCAACCATTCACAAGTTGACCGACATCACCCCCAACGTCGCCGCAGAGGCACTTCTAGACGGAATGCATCCGTCGTATCGGTTCGGGGAGGTCTCCTTCGACACCTACATCCCCGACCCATCCCAGCCGAGCCAAGCGGCCGCGGTGAAACGTCTGCAGGAGTTCGCAGAAACCGTCAACGCGGATGCCGCGCCCGCGAAGGGCCTCAAGAAGCTGTTCGGTAAAAAGAAGAAAGCGAAAGGTCCGGCAGGCATCTATCTTGACGGTGGTTTCGGTGTGGGTAAAACCCACCTTCTGGCTTCGCTGTGGCATGCGACGGAAGGCAAGCGTGCGTTCGGCACGTTCGTCGAGTACACCAACCTTGTGGGCGCGCTCACCTTCCCACGGGCGGTTGAGATCCTCAAGACCTATAACCTTGTGTGCATCGATGAGTTTGAGCTCGATGACCCGGGCGACACCGTCTTGATGTCCCGCTTGATGCGTGAACTGGCCGATGCCGGGGTCAAGCTGGCTGCGACATCGAACACGTTGCCTGGTGCGCTGGGGGAGGGACGCTTTGCCGCCCAGGACTTCCAGCGTGAGATCCAGGTTTTGGCGGATCAGTTCGAGATCATCCGCGTGGACGGTGAGGACTACCGCCATCGTGGCCTGCCGGACGCTCCGGAGCCAATGAATGACAGCGAGCTGTTGTCGTTTGCGGAGGAACGTTACCCGGATGCGCACATCGCCGAAGACGATTTCGGCGAGCTCGTAGAGCATCTATCGAAAGTCCATCCGTCGCGTTACCGCAAGCTTCTGAGCGATACCGATGTGCTGGTACTGCACAACGTCGAGACGATTACCAACCAGGCGATCGCTCTACGGTTTGTGGTTTTCGCTGACCGCCTCTATGACAAGGACGTGCCGATCGTTGCTTCCGGCGGCTCGTTCGATCACCTCTTTACGGAAGAAATGATGGCCGGTGGCTACATGAAGAAATACTTCCGCGCAGTTTCTCGTTTGACCGCGCTGGTTCGCGAAGGCCAGGGCGCTGAATCCTAAGCGAGCTTCCTAGCGTCTGGCGGGTTGCCGCCAGGCGCTAGGGGGCAGGCCGGTGCTAGACGGCAGGACGGTGCTGCGTGGTAGGGCGGTGCCGGGTGAGAGCTCTGCACCTTAACGCGTTAGGCCGGGAACATCTTTTGATGTTCCCGGCCTTCCGTCATGAGAGCGGACAACGGGATTCGAACCCGCGACCTCCACCTTGGCAAGGTGGCGCTCTAGCCAGCTGAGCTATGTCCGCAAATGACAGTCCAGTTCAGGACCGTATTTATAGAAACCGTGGTTCAAGTCTGAAGAACCGCGGTTCTCGTGCGCGATACTGGGTTCGAACCAGTGACCTCTTCCGTGTCAAGGAAGCGCGCTACCGCTGCGCCAATCGCGCCTATATAGGCTGCAAATCACTTAGTGGAGGTGGGGACGGGATTCGAACCCGCGTATACGGCTTTGCAGGCCGCTGCCTCGCCTCTCGGCCACCCCACCACATCCGTAGAACTACGGTGCCTATGACAGGCCAGCAAGTGGTTTGCGAGCGGACAACGGGATTCGAACCCGCGACCTCCACCTTGGCAAGGTGGCGCTCTAGCCAGCTGAGCTATGTCCGCACGTGGTGTCACCCGCAGTTAGTTTCCTGTTCGGAAACCGTTTCCGGTGTGATGCCAACGAGTGATTACTCTAGACCAGATTCTGCCTCGATGCCAAATCGGGGTCAGGCCGAGTGTCTCAAGACCTGCGATATGCGTTGCCCATCCGCAGAATGCCCCAGCTCACGAGTGAGCGCGCCGCCCGAGCAAAGCTGGCAACGCATCGTGCCGTTAGCTTCGAGGCACTGGCGGTCCAAGCCACAGCAACGTCACGAACAGCAACGCAACGAACGCAACCAACAGCACGGCCGCGAGCCACACATGACGTAAAACCCACGCCTGAACGTGCTCGATGAAACCTTTCGGTTCCTCACCTCCCGGCGCTAATCGCCATCCGCCCTTCAACAGGCCCCTGCGGTCTACGTAGAGGTCAAACGGCAGGGTTGCGAACGGCACGACTGCAAGCAGCACGCCCGTGAGGCCGATGCGGGCCGGCCACTTTTGGTTGACCCACACGAAAACGGTGGAGGTAGCATAGCTCAAGAACACGAACCCGTGGATGCCGCCGGCAATCGGCACGATGTTGGCGACATCGAGTGCGCGAAGGATCAGCGCGGTAATGAGCCCTGCCCATGTGAATATTTCTGCGATGGCGAAGGTGCGGAACAGCAGGCGAGGGCTGACAGGCTTGCTTGGTGATGTAGTAGTCATCGAATGGTCGCTCCGTTGGTGGAAGATGCAGCAACAATTTTAGGTGTGACTGCGCGGCGCACAGCCACAACAAAGACGATGAGGCCGGCCGAAATGGCGATGTGTCCCAAGCCTGCGATGCCGGAGATCATGGCCGAAGAGTCCCGGCCAAGTACGGTGAGGCTGCCGTGCCAGGTGAGCATCGCTGACGTCACAACGAGACCGGCGTTGTAGAGCCAGAAGAACCAAGCGAACAGTTTGGGGCTGTCAGAAATCGAGAAAACCTTCTCGACCACGAGAAATATGAGAAACCCCATGAAACCAAGTGCGAGCAAGTGTGTATGTACAACCCCAAGCTGCGTGAACTGGCCTTCTGGGAATTCGTTGATCTTGGTGAATTCACGGTAGAAAACGCCGGCGGTCAAGCCTGCGATCAAATAGATCAAGGATGCGTTCAGCAGCTTCTTCACGGTTCAGTTCCTTTCGGTTCCGGCGCTTCAGGTTCCGGCAGAGGCGCAACGGGTTCGGCCTTTATTGGGGTTCGGGAATGGGGTCCGGACTTTAACGTCATTCAACTTCTTTGAAGAGGCAGAAACATCGCGATCTGTGTTGAAAGTCAGCTCAACCTTTCGGTTGATGAGGTAGCGGTTTGCCGGTCCAGGTCGCGTGAACAAAGTGTCAGTGAGCAATGCCTCAGCGAGCAATGTGTCGGTGAGCAATGTGTCAGGGGTAGGTGACAAACTTGGGAGCATGACACAGCCATTGCTCGCGCACCAGACCTCCCTCGGGCGTATGTATTCACGCACCGTGGGCGGGCTCCCCGAAGTTCCCTCGATCACCACCGTGATTTCCCGCCACGCGGTGGATATGACGGGCTGGGCTGGGCATATGGCCGCGACCGCGGTCATCAATGACGAGCGTTTACCAACGTCAGTGGGCAATAAGATCCAGCTCAAGCAGATTGCACGGCAGGCCTCTTCCGCGGCGGAGAAATACCGTGACGAGGCAGCGGCCCGTGGAGACCGGGTCCACAACTATGCCGAACACAAGGCTCTGCGTGAGCTTGGCCGCCCGCACGAGGCCGCACAGATGCGTGAAATCCTCAAAGAACACGGGGAAGGCGCCTATGCGGATCGTTTCGATGAATGGTGGGATCTCTTTGGTGTTCGGCCTATCGAACCGGAAGTCACTATCTGGAACCACACTGTCGGCTACGCCGGCACACTCGATCTGGTTGCCGAGATCGGGGGAGCGACCTGCCTGATCGACTATAAGACGCGCGGCACCACCCGGGATGGCCGTGTTAAAGCGCCAGACCCTAAGGTTGTCATGCAACTCGCCGCCGGCGCGCAAGCCGAGGAATATCTGAGCGACCCAGAAAAAGGGACGTGGGAGCCGTGGCCGTTCCCTAAAAACAGTGTTCTGCTCGCCGTGGCTCTCGGTGAAACTGAGGTGCTACCGATGCGGGCACAACCTCACAGCCTCGAAAACGCGTGGAAAAGGTTCTGGGCTCTACGCCAAGTATGGGAAACCGAATCCGTGGCCTTCAGTGCAGCCGCAGAACTTCAGCCCGTCCCGCCACCAGCCACTCGGTAGTCACAACACGTACTGGGCGTAACACGTGAGCGGTCAGACCGGGCTGTCGCCCGCCAATCTCACGGTTTTCTCACATACGATGGAAAGCAAACAGCGGAGGGTAAGCACCGCTTCCGCGCCGCATTCGTTGAGCGACAAACATTCATTGAGCAACGCACGTTTTTGAGCGAAGAACATTTCAGAAAGAGGGGAAGCGTGACAGTTCACGCGATTCGTACAGTAGGGGACCCGGTCCTACGGACAGCGGCGGAGCCCGTGACCGTTTTCGATTCATCTCTAGCCACGCTGGCCCGAGACATGCACGAGACCATGAGCAAGGTCAACGGTGTGGGGCTAGCAGGACCACAGATCGGCATCAGCAAACGCATCTTCACCTACAACATCGACGGACACCAAGGCACAGTGTGCAATCCGGTCCTTGAGATCCTGGACGAAGAAACCATCGAAGACGATCGCACGATCGAAGGTTGCCTATCGGTACCCGGAATCCAGATGCCGCTGGCACGCCCTAAGAAAGTCCGACTCACCGGCGTCGATGTCACTGGCGAGGAATTAGAGATCATCGCCGAGGGCCTGCTCGCGCGTTGTTTCCAACACGAAACCGACCACCTCAACGGCAGACTCTTCATCGATCGGCTCACCGGAGACGACCGCCGTCGCGCACAACAACAGCTGCGCCACAAAACCTTCCAAAGCAACGTCGATCACGTGCAAGACCAACGCGCCACCACCATCGGCAGCGCCTTCTCAAACAAAACCGGCAACTCATTCCTCAGGAGCTGATGCGCACATGGCACGAATCCTCTACGCCGGAACCCCTGATGTTGCTGTCGCACCGCTAGCGCAGCTCATCAACGACGGCCACGAGATCGCAGCAGTATTGACACGAACTGACGCGCCCATCGGCCGTAAACGGGTCATGACACCGTCCCCGGTAGCGGCCTACGCCGAAGATCACGGGCTGCCCGTCATCAAAGCGGACAAGATCACGGACGAAGCCCATGATGCGATCGCCGCATTAGAGATCGATGTCGCCGCGGTTGTCGCCTACGGCGCGATGGTTCCACGACGCACACTCGACCTCCCAGAATTCGGGTGGGTCAACCTTCACTTCTCGCTCCTGCCAGATCTACGCGGGGCTGCTCCTGTTCAGCACGCGCTCATCCGGTGCCACGACATCACAGGCGCCACAGCTTTCGTGCTCGATGAAGGTATGGACACCGGGCCGGTGCTCGGGGTCATGACGGAAGCCGTGCAGCCAAGCGACACCGCGGGCGACCTCCTCGAACGCCTCTCCACAGAAGGCGCGGTGCTGTTGAGCCAAGCGATCACCGGCTACGTTTCCGGGGCGGTGGTTCCACAACCGCAAAAGGGAGAGGCAACGCTCGCGCCGAAACTCGAACGCAACGACGGCCGCGTCGACTGGGCAACCTCCGCGGAAGCCGTACGGGGACGCATCGCCGGCACCACACCAGAACCCGGCGCCTTCACACACTTCAATGGGGCCAGCATCAAACTCGAGCGGGTACGTGTCACAACCCCTGATGAGCTCGATGCCCACGAGAAAAACCTTGGCCCTGGCCAGCTGAGCTTCCGCAGCCGGAAGCCGGCCCGCGTCGTCGTCGGCACCGGGTCTTCACCGGTTGAGCTGACGCGTGTGCAGCCTGCGGGTAAAAAGATGATGGCTGCCGCTGACTGGGCTCGCGGAGCCCTCAGCAACGGGGAAGGACACTTCGAATGAGTCGAGATTCACGCTCGAATGACCGCGCCCCACGCTCCGGCCGAGGGGACGGGAACGATCGCCCACGCCGGGGCAGTCACCAGGGATACGACAATAAGCAAGGACACGGTCAAAGGCAGGGTAGAACCGACGGTTCCCGCCGCAACGCTAAAGGCCGTGAACGCAACCGCGGCGGCCGCCAGCCCCGCCAGTTCAGCGCCGCAGCTCCATCGCAGCGCAGCCGCAGCGCTGACCCCGCACGCAAAGTAGCGTTCGACGTTCTGCAGGCCGTCGCCGTTGACAACGCGTATGCCAACCTAGCGCTACCGCACCACATTCGCCGTTCCCGCCTCGATCAGCGCGATGCCGGTTTCGCAACCGAGCTCACCTATGGTTCGTTACGCGAACTGGCAAGCCTGGATGCGGTGCTTGCTGAATGCTCTGATCGCCCACTCAAAAACATTGACCCACCGGTCTTGGACGTTCTGCGGATCGGTACCTACCAGCTTCTGCACATGCGCGTCCCGCAGCACGCCGCGGTCGATGAAACCGTGGCGCTCGCCCGCGACTGCGTAGGCGCTGGCGCGGGAGGCTTCGTTAACGCGGTTCTGCGCCGGGTTACGGAACGCTCGCGTGAAGAATGGGCTGAAACGCTCGAAGCGGCCATCACCGACCCGATGGCGCGCCTCGCCCTGCGGTACTCCCACCCCGAATGGGTGGTTCGTGCGCTACGGTCCTCGCTCGTTGTGCACGGGCGTTCAGCCGATGAGCTCGAGGCTTTGCTCGAAGCCGATAACGTGGCGCCGGCGGTGCACCTGGCCGCGCTTCCGGGGATCGCAACCGAGCAAGAACTCAAACGTCTCAAAGCCACCCCATCAACCTGGGTTCCCGAAGCATACTCAGTCAACTCTGGTGGCGATCCGTTGCGCTGGCCAGGTGTTGCCGAAGGCCATATTCGCGTGCAGGACCACGGCTCGCAGCTCACCGCCCGCGTCCTCGCAGAAGCCGATGTTGCAGGCGCCGATGCCGGCCGTTGGCTTGATATGTCCGCAGGCCCGGGCGGTAAAGCCGCGCTGCTGGCCGCGATCGCCGCTCAACGCGGCGCGCATCTGACCGCGAATGAGGTTCAGGAGCACCGCTCTAACCTTGTGAAGCAAGCGCTGCGGGCAGTTGATGAGAAAGCCTGGACCTCGGTGACCGGCGACGGCCGGGACATCGGTAAGGCACAGCCGAACCACTACGACCGCATCCTGCTGGACGCCCCATGCTCGGGGCTCGGCGCGCTACGCCGCCGCCCGGAGAGCCGCTGGCGCAAACAGCCCTCCGACATCCCAGCGCTCACCCGCCTACAAGGTGAGCTTCTGAACTCGGCACTCGACGCGTTGCGCCCAGGCGGGGTGCTCGCCTACGTGACGTGTTCACCGCACCCGGCTGAAACGCTCGCGATCCTCGAAGACGCGTTCCACCGCCGCAAAGACATCGAACTGCTCGACACCGGAGCAGTCCTCGACTCCGTAACGCTCACCGGCGAAGGTGACGCGGCCCGCCCAGCCGACCCCGTCGTCGGAACCAACAGCGGTTCCACAGCCCAACTTTTCCCGCACTCCCACGGAACCGACGCCATGTTCATGGCACTCATCACGAAGAAGGAACAAGCATGAGCCGCCACACGTGCGCAATTCACCCCTCGATCCTCTCCGCTGACTTCCTCCGGCTAGGGGAGGAGCTACAAGCGATCAAAACCGCAGATGCCGTGCACGTCGATGTCATGGATCAGCATTTTGTGCCGAACCTGACGTTCGGCCCGCCTGTGGTCAAGAGGATTCAGGACGAGTCCCCGTTACCGCTCGATATTCACCTCATGATCGAAGACCCCGACCGTTGGGCCCCTGAATACGCGGACATGGGAGCATACTCGGTGACCTTCCACGCAGAAGCCGCGACCGCCCCGATCCGTTTGGCTCGCGAGCTGCGCGCACGCGGTTCGAAAGCCTCGATGGCTCTGCGTCCAGCGACGGGCCTGAACTCCTACATGGACATGCTCCCTGAACTCGACATGCTGTTGCTCATGACGGTCGAGCCGGGCTTTGGCGGGCAGGCTTTCCTCGACGTTGTTGTCCCGAAGATCCGCGCGGCACGTCAAGCGATCGACGGTTCTGGAGCGCAAGTCGCGCTACAGGTCGATGGCGGCGTGACAACCGAGACGATCCGCATCGCCGCTGAAGCCGGTGCGGACACGTTCGTTGCAGGCTCCAGCGTCTATGGTGCCGAAGACGTAGCGGAAGCGATTCAGAACTTGCGCGACGAAGCCCACGCTGCCATCGGAGGTTGAACTGAGCCGCACTGACAACGGCAACCGTTGATGGGGCGGGCAATAGAAACTGACCTCAAGCGGGGGCAGTGAGCAAGTCGGCTCAACATTGTGTCACCGTCGCGCGGGGCCCGTGTGGACATGGGTTACAGTTATGTTCACGTGCTCCGGGGTCGGTGAAAGTCCGAACCGGCGGTGATAGTCCGCGACCCGTTGCCTCAGCTTGAGTAAATGCTCTTGAAGGGGGACGGCTGAACTGGTGAAAATCCAGTACCGACAGTAAAAGTCTGGATGGGAGAAGCACGGTTTACGCTGAGACAGTGTTCTTCACGTAGCCGCTGGCTGGTATCACGCAGCCACTGATTGCGGGGAAGTTCAGCCGCGTCACCGCGTGCCGAGCAGCCGAATGGGCGAGTCCATACGACGAGTCCAAGACGCCGCCGCATCGCAAGTGAACGAAAGCGCTGGGCGAAGAAGCCACTCACGTATTCCTCAACCCGGGGCCGCCGTAGAGCGAGAAAGGGTTAGGAATGGATTTTCTGCGGTGGCTTGTCGAAACCTTCAACGGGACTATTGACCTGCCTGGAGGGCAGGTTTTGGTGGTCCGTGAGGTTGTTGGCAATGTTTTTGGTTTAGCTTCGGCTCTTGGCGGTATGCGCCGTAAAGTGTGGGCCTGGCCTATCGGTATCGCCGGTAACTTGTTGTTGCTCACGGTGTTCTTGGGTTCTTTGGTTGACCCGAACGCGACTATGCCTCACCTGTTGGGTCAGGCGGGCCGTCAGATCATGTTCATCGTGGTGTCCATCTACGGGTGGATCCGTTGGAACGAAAGCCGCAAGCAACGTAGCGGTGATGATTCTCAAGCGATCACCCCACGATGGGGTGGCTGGGGTGTTCGGATCGGGATGGTGTTGGTCATGGTCATCGGCACGATCGCTCTGACCCCACTGTTTGCCGCGTTGGGTTCGTATGACCCGGTGTGGGCTGATGCATGGACGTTCATTGGTTCGCTGGTAGCTACTTACGGTATGGCGAAGGGTTGGACTGAGTTCTGGCTCGCGTGGGTTGCCGTGGATATCGTGGGTGTCCCGCTGTTGTTCTCGGCAGGATACTTCGCTTCCGCGTTCATGTACCTGTTCTACGGGGTGTTCACGTTGATCGGGTTCTTCGTGTGGGCTCGTGCCCAGAAGAACGAGAAACCATCGATTGCTCGGATGGAGACACTCGACCCAACCGTGGATTGAGTGTGTTCCCACCAATTGAGTCTCAGTGCAGGAACTGAGTCTCAGCCTAGGTTGGGGGTGAATGTTCGCTGGCGTCGGGCCGAGGGTAACCTCGGGCCGGCGCCGGTTGCTTTGTGTGGTCTTTGTGTCGTCACGTTCTGCTGATGCTGGGTGGGTTTGATTAGGCTGAGTGGTGTGAAAAGCTTCGAGGAACTCTTTGCTGAACTGCAAACCAAAGCTGTCGAGCGCCCTGAGGGGTCCGGCACTGTCCAAGAGTTGGATGCGGGTATCCATGCGATCGGTAAGAAGATCGTTGAGGAGGCCGCTGAGGTGTGGATGGCCGCTGAATATGAGTCGGATGATGAGGCTGCTGAGGAGATTTCGCAGCTTCTGTATCACGTGCAGGTGATGATGATCGCTAAGGGGTTGTCTCTGCAGGACGTGTATAAGCATCTGTGAGTTATGTGGCGTAGGCGTTGTTGTGGCGTGAGTTTGTGAAGGGTTGAGTTGTTGTGTCGACTTTGCGTGTAGCTGTTCCGAATAAGGGTTCGTTGTCTTCCGCTGTGACGGAGATGTTGTCTGAGGCGGGGTATCGGCAGCGTCGTGATTCGCGCGAGCTGGCGTTGACGGACCCTGAGAACGATGTTGAGTTCTTTTATCTGCGGCCGCGGGATATCGCGGTGTATGTGGGCCGTGGTGTTTTGGATTTGGGGATCACGGGCCGGGATTTGATGATGGACGCGGATGTTGATGATGCGGTTGAGGAGCTGATGCCGTTGGGTATTGGCGCCTCGACGTTCCGTATCGCTGGCCCGCGCGGTGTGTTCTCTGATTTTTCTCAGTTGAACGGTAAGCGGATCGCTACGAGTTACCGGGTTTTGGTTGATCATTATCTTCAAGAGCACGGTATTGACGCGGAGACGGTGCGTCTGGATGGCGCGATTGAGACCTCGATCCGTTTGGGTGTCGCTGACGCGGTGGCCGATGTGGTGGAGACCGGCTCGACGATGCGTGCTGCCGGTTTGGAGCCGTTTGGTCCTGAGTTGATGAAGTCTGAGGCTGTTTTGATTGGCCGGAAGAATCATCACCCGAAGGCTGAAGGCACGCTCGTGCGTCGTTTGCGTGGTGTGATTGTGGCTCGCCAGTACGCGATGTTGGATTATGACATCCCGAAGACGTTGGTTGATGAGGCGATGCGTTTGACCCCTGGTTTGGAGTCCCCAACGATTTCCCCGTTGGCTGACCCTGATTGGGTTGCGGTGCGGGCCATGGTTAAGGAAAACCAGGTCAACCGTGTCATGGATGAGCTCTATGACGTGGGGGCGCGCGCGATTTTGGTGACCCCGATTAACGCTTGCCGTTTATAGGAAGGGGCAGGTTGTGTCTGTTGCTGTTCGTGTGATTCCGTGCCTCGATGTGGACGCTGGCCGTGTGGTTAAAGGCGTGAACTTTGAGGGTTTGCGTGATGCGGGAGATCCGGTTGAGCTTGCGGAGCGCTATGGCCGTGTGGGTGCCGATGAGTTGACGTTCTTGGATGTCACAGCTTCTTCTGACGAGCGTGACACGGTGTATGACATTGTTAGTCGTACCGCTGCTGAGGTTTTCATCCCGTTGACGGTCGGTGGCGGTATCCGTTCGGTCACGGATGTCTCTAAGCTGCTGAACGCGGGCGCGGATAAGGTTTCTGTGGCTACTGCCGCAGTGGAGAACCCGGATCTGATCAATCAGATCAGTGAGGCTTTTGGTTCCCAGGTTTTGACGTTGTCTCTGGATGCTAAGCGTAGCGATAACCCGGATCTAGCTTCCGGTTATGAGGTCATGGTGCGTGGCGGCCGGGTGGGTACTGGTCAGGACGCGCTGGAGTGGGCGGCTGAGGCTCAGAAACGCGGCGTGGGTGAGGTTTTGTTAAACTCGATCGACGCTGATGGGACGCAAGAGGGTTTCGATACGCAGATGCTGCGCGATGTCCGGCGCGTTATTTCGGTTCCGTTGATCGCATCAGGTGGGGCTGGTAAGCCCGAGCATTTCCCACCGGCGGTGGAGGCAGGGGCCGATGCGGTGCTTGCGGCATCGCTGTTTCATTTTGGGCCTGATCACATGATGGCTGAAGTGAAGGCCGCGATGCGGGCGGCAGGCATCACGGTCCGTTAAGAACCGCGTCCGTTGAGTGCCGCGTCTGTTATGCACCGCTAGGTGCAGCGTTCAGCGTTTTTCGCTGTTGAGGCCTCGAGTGCCTTCTTGGCCTCGGGGCTTCCTTCGTAGAGCACCAGCGCGTGTTCGGTTCGGCCGAATGCATGCATGATGAGTTCGCTCACGGACCCGTAGATCGCGACCGAGTCGGTGCCTTTCTTGGCATGGTAGCGGGTCCCGTCAGGGCGGACGAGGATGATCCCGACCGGTGAGTTCCGGTAGAGCAGTTTGGCACCGTTCTTGAACCGCTGCCATAGCCGTTCTGTATATGCCGCATCCAGGGATCGTGGTACCCAGCGTTCGCGGGCGCGGCGGATGTCTTCGAGGTGCACAAAGTATTCGAGCAGGTTCGCTGCGGCGTCCACACGTTTGAGGTTGAACGGGGAGAACTTCTGTGGCCCTTGCGCGAATTGTTTGATGAGGCGCGCATACCCGCCGGGGTGTTGGCCTTGGGAAGCGAGGATCTCGAGTTTGCGTTCCATGCCTTGCCGTAAACCAGGGGCACCTGTGATGCCGGCGGCCCAAACGGAGCGTTCACGAAGCACCAGGTGTGCCGCTAAATGCCGTGTTTCCCAGCCATCGCACAGCGTGGGGGCGTGCGGACCTGCGGCGAGGAGCGCATCGGCGAGCGCTTGACGGGACACAGAGACAAAGCGAGGCACGCTCACAAACGTAGCACGTTCAGCTGACACGTCACGCTATGACACTGTAAGGAGTGCGCAACGTAGCATGGGAGCGTGTCTGGTTCTTCTGAAACTCCCGCTGAAATCCGTGCCGATCGCGACCAAGCAGTTGACTCGTCGCCTTCGGTGTTCGATGTTTCTGCGCTGAAATTTAACGCCGATGGGCTGATCCCTGCTGTTGTGCAGGACGTTGATTCGTTGCAGGTTTTGATGCTCGGCTGGATGGATGCCGAGGCCATCAGGCGTAGCGCTACCACCGGGCGGGCAACCTATTGGTCACGTTCCCGGCAAGAGTACTGGCGTAAAGGTGACACATCTGGTCACATTCAAGAAGTTGTCGCGATGAACTATGACTGTGACGCGGACACGATACTGCTCACTGTGGCCCAGACGGGGGCCGCATGCCATACCGGTAGCCGCTCGTGTTTTGATGACCGCTCCATCCCGGTAGCCACGCCGTCGCGGCAAGCAAACACGGCCGCCGCCGAAACGAGCCGAGCATACGTAACTGAAGCAGGGGAGAAGTAATGAGCGCTCCGAGGATCAATCCGAACATCACCCGCGAGGAATTCGTAGCAGCCGCAGCCTCACCCGATGGCCCGCGAGTGATCCCGGTGACAGCACGGATGCTCGCCGACGGCCTAACACCCTTAGGTGTGTACCGCCGCCTGGCTGATGAACGCCCCGGCACGTTCCTGCTCGAATCCGCGACCGCCGGGCAGTGGGCCCGCTACTCCTTCATCGGTGCGGCAAGTGCCGCGATGCTCACCGAACACGACGGCCAAGCCGTCTGGGAAGGAAACCCGCCTGTCGGGATCCCATCTGAAGGCAACGTCATGGAGGTTCTGCGGGAATCTCTGCAGTTCCTCAACCGCGGCCAACAAAACCTAGCCCGCCCATCGTTCCCCTTCGTCTCCGGACTCATGGGCTACATCGGCTGGGACGCAGTCCGCTACTGGGAAACCCTCGGTCAAGGTCCAGCAGATGACATGCATGTGCCGATGCTCGCGCTGCAACTGGTCACCGACATGGCCGTCTATGACCACCTCGACGGATCACTCACCCTGGTCGCCAACGCCTACAACAAGAACGGGCTCGACACCGGAGCCGAAGGCGCATACGAGGAAGCGGTAACACGCCTACAGAACATGGCGCACCAACTCGGTGAACCCTCCACCGGCGAAGCGCCAGTCCCCATGCCATCAGCCGACGTATCGCGCGAAGAAATGTTCGCAACCGTCAAAGAAACCTGGGCAGAACCAGAATTCATGCACGCGATCGAGACCATCAAAGACGCGATCGTGGACGGCGAAGTGTTCCAAGCAGTCGTAGGGCGCCGCTTCGAACTACCAACCCAAGCGAACGCGCTCGACGTCTACCGCATCCTGCGCGCCACCAACCCCAGCCCCTACATGTATGTCGCGACCTACCACAACGCAGATGCCCAACCATTCTCCGTCGTCGGCTCCTCACCAGAAGCGCTCGTGACCGTGAAATCCGGAAACGTCGTGACCCACCCCATCGCAGGCTCCCGCCCCCGCGGAACAACACCAGCCGAAGACGAAAAACTGGCCAAAGAACTACTAGCAGACCCCAAAGAACGCTCCGAACACCTCATGCTCGTAGACCTCTCCCGCAACGACCTCTCCAAAGTCTGCACCCCAGGCACCGTGGACGTCACCCAATTCATGGAGATAGTCCACTACAGCCACATCATGCACATGGAATCCACCGTCACAGGCCAAGCCGAACCCCACACCAACGCCTACGACGTCCTCCGCGCCGTATTCCCCGCCGGAACCCTCTCCGGGGCACCCAAACCACGTGCACTACAACTACTCGACGAACTAGAACCAGTAGGGCGCGGCATCTACGGGGGAGTAGTCGGCTACTTCGACTCCGCCGGAGACATGGACATGGCCATCGCCATCCGCACCGCAGTCCTCAAAGACTGCACCGCATACGTATCCGCCGGCGCCGGAATCGTCGCCGACTCCCAACCCGAATCAGAAGCCCTCGAAACCGTCAACAAATCCTTCGCACCGCTACGCGCCGTATGGCTCGCCGACCAACTCAGGGCAACCGAAGACCACGACGTCGACCAGGCCGAGGGAGCAACACCCGGAGACGCCGATGCCTGACACCGAAACCCCACAGAACGGCGAAACCACACTGGGCGGCGAAACCACACCACGCCGCCACCGCTTCGGCCAACGCAAACACATCGTCCTCGCAGGCCTCACCCTCTCCATCGCCGCACTCATCCTCATAACCCAAACCTGGATCACCGTCGGCGCCCCAGACACCGGGGTAGCAGTAGAAAGCCTCAACGTCGCCGGCGGAACCGCAACACCAGCAGCACCCGCGCTCGCCGTGGTGATGCTCGCGGCCACGATCGCGCTCACCATCGCAGGGCCCGTGACGCGCTGGATCATCACCGTAGTCCAAGCCCTCGCCGGTGCTGGCGTTGCAGGGGTGAGTATCTGGGCGGCACTCTCGCCTGAGGATGCGGCATCGGCCAAGGTCGGAGAAACATTCGGCCTCGGGGTGGTCAGCAGTGTTTATGAGGTCACGATCTTTCCGATCATCACAGCGGTTGCGGGGATTCTCATGGTGCTGGTTGCGGTATGGGGCGTTTTTGTGTCGGCACCCGCCGCATCGACATCAAGCAAATATGATCGCGCGAGCTCCAAGACCGGTAGCGCAACCTCAAAGCCGGGCAACAGGCCAGCAGGTCAAAGCGCCGGAGACGATGGAGCCCAAGACGGTACAGCCGAGTCCATGGATGAGATCGACCAATGGGACGCCCTGACCCAGGGCGAGGATCCGACTGATCCTGACGGCCCACGCGCCGGGCGCGCACGCTTCTACTAGGTCGCCGCCTGTTAGTCCACCGCCTGTTAGGCGGCCCGCGGTCTCTTCATCTGAGACGCCCTTCAACCGGTGCGCAGACGCGATCGAAATGACTCGCCGCACGTAGCGATTGAGCGGTCAACGCCTAGAAGTGGCAGAATAGCTATGAGCGTGTGTTCATGCTGACGCTTCACTCGCGCACACCTGGACACATATCCACCCGTGACCTCACGGTCGCGGATGCCCCACAGAGGGCAGAGCATCACTGACCTGAGGTTTCAACTCGAAGGAGATAGGGATATGCCTCTCGATCGCCAGACCATTGCTCATGACCCAATCCATGAGCAGCACCTGGGCCACGGCAACACGGTTGCTTCGTGGGCAATGTTCACCATCATGTTTGTTGGCTTCCTGCTGTCCTGCGTCGCCTTCACCATCCCTAACTGGGTTCTTTTCTGGGCCGGCGGCGTGATCTTCGTTGTCGGTATCATCGCCGGCCTCGTTCTGAAAGCCGCCGGTTTCGGCGTGGGTGGCTCCCGCACCAAGCACGACTAACGTTGTGAGCGCTCAGCCCCGCGAAACATTCGCGGGGCTTCGTTCTATACGGGGTTATACACGGTTCTATACAGGGCATACATAAGGTCCGGTACCGTCCGAACGTAGCGGACAGAAGGGATAGGCAAGGCACATGGCTGAGGCCACTGTTTTGGATCAGATCATTGAAGGTGTTAAGGAAGATCTGGCCGAACGCAAGCAACTCGTGCCGCTTGAAGAGATCAAGCGCCGCGCCGCTGAAGCCCCACCAGCCCGCGATGCGCTGGCCGCCCTCACCCCGAACACGGATTCCGCCTTCGCCGTGATTTCTGAGGTTAAGCGCCGTTCGCCATCGAAGGGTGCGCTCGCGGACATTCCTGAACCTGCTGACCTCGCCGCCGAATATGAGGCTGGCGGCGCCGCGGCGATCTCGGTTCTGACAGAGCAGCGCCGCTTTGGCGGTTCACTCGCGGATTTCGATGCCGTCCGCGCGCGCGTCAACATCCCGCTTCTGCGCAAAGACTTCACGGTAGACGAATACCAAATCTATGAGGCCCGTGCCCACGGTGCGGATCTGGTTCTGCTCATCGTTGCGGCTTTGAGCGATCAAGAGCTCAGCTACTTCCTTGCGCTCACACACCAGCTGGGCATGAACGCGCTCGTTGAAACACACACCCCGGAAGAGATCGAACGAGCCACAAAGGTTGGCGCGAAGATCGTGGGAGTCAACGTACGTAACCTCAAAACCCTCGAGGTCGACACCGGCCACTATGCTGAACTGGCCAAGCACCTACCTGAGACGGTCGTGACGGTCGCCGAATCAGGTGTCGAGGACATCGAACAGGTCATGACCTACGCCCACGCTGGCGCCGACGCCGTGCTTGTAGGAGAAGCACTCGTCAAGCACGCCCAACCGCGTCAAACCGTCGCCGAGTTCACTGAGGCAGGCCACACCATCCGGTCCTCAGCCCGCTAGTCACCGGCATCTCCGCTAGCCACCATCATCATCTAGGAACGCAATGACCCACACACCAGACTCCGGCGAACAGAACCCTGCCGATCAGAACCCCGGCGAACAGAGCACCGAAGCGCGCGACACTGATGGGCGCGGTTCTGAAGGCAATAACACCGCGATGGCAGATACTTTCATGTCCGGATCGCTACGTAACGCACCCGGCCCATACTTCGGTGACTACGGTGGCCGGTGGATGCCAGAGTCTTTGGTTCGCGCCCTCGATGAGCTTGCAGAGACGTTCAACGCGGCAAAGCAAGACCCAGAGTTTGTGGCTGAGTTCCAGGACCTGCTAGCCAACTATGCCAACCGCCCGTCACTTCTAACCGAGGCGCCACAGTTCGCTGAGCACGCAGGTGGGGTGCGTGTCTTCCTTAAACGTGAAGACCTCAACCACACCGGCTCCCACAAGATCAACAACGTGCTCGGCCAGGCGCTACTTGCCAAGCGGATGGGGAAGAACCGCCTCATCGCTGAAACCGGTGCGGGCCAACACGGCGTAGCTACGGCAACAGCGGCAGCCCTGTTCGGGATGGAATGCGTCGTCTACATGGGCGAGGAAGACACCGAGCGTCAAGCCCTCAACGTGGCCCGCATGAAACTGCTCGGCGCCACCGTTATACCGGTCGCTGTTGGCTCCCGCACGCTCAAAGACGCGATCAACGAAGCATTGCGTGACTGGGTCGCGAACCTCGAACACACCCACTACCTGCTCGGAACCGCGGCCGGCCCATACCCATTCCCGAGCATGGTGCGCTTCTTCCACGAATGCATCGGTAACGAGACCCGCGAACAGATCATCGAACAAGCAGGGCGTCTCCCGGATGCGATCT
Source organism: Pseudoglutamicibacter albus (assembly GCF_022346425.1). Lineage (GTDB taxonomy): Bacteria > Actinomycetota > Actinomycetes > Actinomycetales > Micrococcaceae > Pseudoglutamicibacter > Pseudoglutamicibacter albus. Next base: position 22,640 of record NZ_JAKRCW010000007.1, on the reverse strand, counting down.
GCGCGTGCGTGGGCGGCGGATCTAACGCGATCGGAAGCTTCCACGCTTTCCTCGACGATAAAGACGTCGAACTGCACGGCCTGGAAGCCGGAGGCGACGGCATCGACACGCCACGCCACGCGGCAACCATCACCCTCGGCAGGGCAGGCGTCCTACACGGGGCGAAGACCTACCTCATGCAGGATGAAGACGGCCAAACCATCGAATCCCACTCGGTCTCAGCTGGCCTGGACTATCCAGCGGTAGGCCCAGAACACGCCTACCTCGCCGACATCCACCGAGTCCAGTACACCGCCATCACTGACAGCGAGGCGATGGAAGCATTCCGCCTGCTGTCGCAAACAGAAGGCATCCTCCCAGCGATCGAATCCAGCCACGCTCTGGCCGGCGCGATCAAAGTGGGCCAGCGCATGGCTGAAGAAGCGAAAGCTAACGGCCAAGACCCAACCGAGCACATCGTCGTCGTGACGTTGTCAGGCCGCGGCGATAAAGACGTGGCAACCGCAGCCCGCTGGTTCGGTCTGCTGGAGGAAAAAGACGAGCAGAACAACGGGGAAGAGGAAGGCAAGCAAGCGTGAGCCAGAGCGCACCACGAATCACATCCGCTGACGCGATCGCGCGGGCACACAAGGAAGGCCGCCCAGCGCTCATCGCCTACCTGCCAGCAGGCTACCCGGACGTGCAATCCACCATCGACGCGGCGATCGCGGCAGCTAAGAACGGTGCCGACATCATCGAGATCGGTTTGCCATACTCGGATCCCGTAATGGACGGGCCAGTCATCCAGGCCGCGACAACACAGTCCCTGGCGAACGGGTTCAAGGTACCGCAGGTTTTCGACATTATCCAGAAAGTCACCGCGGAGGCCGATGCTGCGGTGCTGATCATGACCTACTGGAACCTCGTGTTGCGGATGGGTGTCGATGAGTTCGCCCGCCGCCTGGCAGAAGCCGGCGGAGCGGGCCTGATCACCCCTGACCTGCTCCCGGAAGAGGCAGGCGACTGGATGGAAGCGTCTGAGAAATATGGCCTTGACCGAGTCTTTCTGACTGCGCCATCGAACACTCCGGAACGTGTCAAACAGACCGTGGATTCCTCCCGCGGGTTCGTCTACTGCGTATCCATCATGGGTGTGACAGGTGCCCGCGATAGCGTCTCTGATGCAGCGCAGGGTGTTGTGGAAGCGGTCCGTGCGGCAGGTGACCTCCCCGCGTGCGTTGGGCTCGGGGTGTCGCAGCGTTCTCACGTTGAAGAGATCGGCGAATATGCAGACGGGGTGATCGTCGGTACCGCGCTCGTGCGTGAGCTCGGTGAAAACGGTCCCGAAGGCGTAGGCCGGTTGACCGCGGAACTAGCAGGACGAGGCAGGTAGCCCATGATCACACAGACGATCACCACGGCAGTTTCAACCGCTATCCCGGCGTCACTCCCATCGCCGCCGCAAGAGTTCTCGTCGTTTTCGCTAGGGCCGTTGACCATCCACATGTATGCGATCTGCATCTTGTTGGGGATCATCGCCGCCCTGATCCTCACGCAGCGGCGTTGGGAAGCACGCGGCGGAAACCCCGAGCTCGTGTGGGATGTAGCGATCTGGGCGGTTCCGCTCGGCATCATCGGTGGTCGTCTGTACCACGTGTTCTCTTCCCCTGACCAGTATTTTGGGCCGAATTATGACGGCACCGGGGACCCCATCAAGATCCTGTATATCGCCAACGGTGGCCTCGGGATTTGGGGTGCGGTAGCCCTCGGTGCGGTTGGTGTGTGGATCGCTACGCGCCGCGCCGGTGTCAGGTTCTCTACCTTCGCTGACGCTGTCGCGCCAGGGGTTCTGCTGGCTCAAGCAATTGGCCGCTGGGGTAACTACTTCAACCAGGAGCTGTTCGGTAGCCCGACTGACCTGCCGTGGGGTCTCAAGATTGATGCTGACTCACCGACCTTCCCGGCTGGTATGCCAGCGGACACGCTGTTTCACCCGACGTTCCTGTATGAATCCATCTGGAACATCGTCGGTGTTGCGATCCTCTTGCTGCTTGACCGTTTGTTCCGTATGCGCCGCGGTGCGCTCTTGTGGCTCTACATTGTGATCTATACGGCAGGCCGCACATGGATCGAAGCATTGCGGATCGACGAAGCTCAGATGATCACGATCGCCGGTGTCACGCAGAGGCTCAACGTGTGGGTATCGATCCTCGTGTTCCTGGGCGCGCTCGTCGCGTTCGTCATCGCCTACCAGCGAGGCAAGAACGCACCTGAGCTCGATGTGGCTCTGCCAGGCCGCGAACCAAGCGCAGCGGCGGCCGCTGGTGCCGATAAGCCTGCTGAGGAAGAACGCGACGCCGCGGACAAGTCTGCTGAGACGGATAGACCTGCCGAGGCTGAGAAGCCTGGCGACGCGGAGGAGAAAGCTGCCGAGGTTGAGAAGCTAGAGGAGGCCGAGAAGCCTGCTGAGACCGAAGAAACCGCGGATGAAGAGAAATCCGCTCAGGTCGCTCAGGTCGCCGATGAGGAGAAGTCCTCTGAAGCCGATAAGCCCGAGCGCACGGAGACGACCGAGACCGCAGATGGTACGGACGATCGTGACGATACAGACGATGGCGACGATGCCGACAGTGCCGAGGCGTCAGAAGTAGTGTCTGAACCTGAGCAGACTGAAGCGTCAGATAAGGCTGAGGCCCTGGAAACGGCGACCGATACGGAACAGGCCGGTACAGCCGAAGCTGCGGACACCGCGGAAGAAACTGACGTCGTGGAAGAAGAGCCTGAACCTGCAGAACCTGAAGCGGAAGAGCCTGAACCGGAAGAGCCAGCCGAGACGGTCGAGCCGGCCGAGACAGCCGAGACGGAAACCGTAGCTGAACCGGACAAACCGGCGGAGACCGCCGAGTCTGCCGAGACGGAACCTGCTGAGACCGAACCGGACGAGACCGAGCCTGCTGACGCGGAGCTCGCCAGCGAAACTGCGGATACCGCGGATACAGCCGAATCGGATGCTGACACTGCACCTGTTGTTGAAGCAAAGACAGCAGACACTGCTGAGTCCGAGGCTGACAAGGCAGGCACTGTTGAAGCCGGCGCCGCGGACACCGGCGCTGAGGACCCCGAGACCAACGGAGCCTCCGATACCGACACAGCCGACTCCGACACCGGTACGGCTGGTACTGACGCCGACAACGCCAGTACCGACACGGAAGCGGATACTGACGCAACAGCTGATGACACCGGTGACGATAGCGTCGGCGATAAGAAAGACGAGAACTGAATCAAAAGGCCAACTGCAGCCCCGTGCCCGCCCCTTGAGCGGGCGCGGGGCTGTAGGCTTATAAACAGGCGAAACCTCAGCGCATGCGGGATGAGACGAACGCATGAGTGAACATGTCTGGGGCGCCGCGAAATACATCACGATGGGGCGTTGAAAAATGATTGTTGACAAGAGTGCAGCCAGCAAGAAGAACAAGCGCCAGGTGCGGAGAGCCAAGATTGTCGTGACGTTCGGTCCGGCGCTCAACACTAAGAAGATGGCTCGCAAGGCGCTCAAGGCCGGTATGAACGTGGCCCGCCTGAACATGAGCCACGGGGATCATGCGACCCACCAGAATAATCTCGATAATCTGCGTGAGGTATCCCGAGAGCTCAATAAGCCGCTCGGTGTGTTCGCTGACCTGCAGGGCCCTAAAATCCGCCTTGCACGTTTCGCGGATGGCCCGCATGAGCTTGCCGAAGGCGATACTTTCACGATCACTACCCGCGATGTCCCCGGTTCGAAGGCCGAGTGTGGCACGACGTTCGCTGGGCTTATCGAGAACGTCGATGTCGGTGACATTTTGTTAGTCAATGACGGCAAGGTGCGTCTGCGGGCGGTCGAAGTCACGGCTACCGATGTTGTGACCGAGGTTGAGGTCGGCGGTGAGGTTTCTGATAACAAGGGCATCAACCTCCCCGGGGTTGCTGTGAATGTACCGGCGCTTTCGCAGAAGGACGAAGAGGACCTGCGGTGGGCTCTGCGTGCCGGTGTGGACATGATCGCTTTGTCTTTTGTGCGTAACGCTTCCGATATCGATCCTGTGCACCGGATTATGCAGGAGGAAGGCCGGAAGGTTCCGGTCATCGCCAAGCTGGAGAAGCCGCAGGCTGTCGATAACATCGAGGAAATCATCGACGCGTTCGATGCGATCATGGTGGCTCGCGGCGATCTCGGGGTGGAGTTGCCGCTTGAGGATGTTCCTGTGGTTCAGAAGCACGCGGTCGAGCTGGCGCGCCGTTGGGCTAAGCCTGTGATTGTGGCAACGCAGGTTTTGGAGTCGATGATGGATTCGCCTACACCTACGCGCGCTGAAGCCTCTGACTGTGCGAACGCGGTTTTGGATGGTGCCGATGCGGTGATGCTTTCGGGGGAAACCTCGGTTGGTAAGTATCCGATCGAAACGATCGAGACCATGGCGCGGATCATCAAGTCGACCGAGGCTCACGGTTTGCAACGGATCCCGCCTCTCGCGGCGCGCCCCCGGACGCGTGGTGGCGCGGTGACAAGGGCGGCGGTTGAGGTTGCTGAAGAGGTCAATGCGTCTTATCTTGTGGCGTTCACGCAGACCGGTGACTCGGCGCGCCGTTTGGCGCGTATGCGTTCGGAGATCCCTGCTCTGGGATTCACTTCGAGTGAGCAGACGTTCCGCTACATGAATTTGTTCTGGGGTATCACCCCGGTTTTGGCGGGGTTTGTGGATCATTCGGACAAGATGTCTCAGCAGGCCGAGGAACACTTGCTGGGTAGCAACCTCGCTGAAGAGGATGAGCTCGCGGTGATCGTATCGGGTTCCCCTCCAGGTAAGGCTGGATCCACGAACTCGTTGCGTGTGCATCGTCTGGGCGACATCACGCATAGCGGTAAGGATGGCGAGCGGAACGAGGAACGCCATGAGGAGATCAAGCCGTGGCGTACGCGTGAGCAGGCCGCCGAGGACCTGGTTGTGCGGATGAATGAAGGCCAAGACGCACGTCTACCGGCCATTGACTTCTGATGGCTGCTATGGCTGTAGATGCTATAGATACCGGATCAGAGCTCGTACTCGCTGAACGTGCGGGGGCCTTGGGTGTTGTGACACTCAACCGCCGGGCCTCGGTGAATGCGTTGAACCTTGAGATGGTTCAGGCTATGCATCAGGCGCTGGATGTTTTTGCGGCAGACGATGCGGTGCGTGCCGTGCTGGTTCGTGGCGCGGGTGAGCGGGGTTTGTGCGCGGGCGGTGACGTGCGCGTGATCTATCGAGGCACCATCGAAGAGCCGGCGGTTGCGATGGAGTTCTTCGCGGCGGAGTATCGCTTGGATCACGCGATCGCGTGTTTCCCGAAACCCTATATTCCGTTCATGGATGGCCTGGTTTTGGGTGGGGGAGTCGGGATCTCGGTTCCTGGTTCGCACCGGATTGTGTGCGAATCGACCCGGTTGGGGATGCCGGAGACCGGTATCGGTTTCAGCCCGGATGTGGGTGGCGCGTATTTCTTGGCGCGTTCTCCTGGGGCGGTGGGCCGCTTCTTGTCTTTGACTGGGCTGCAGATTTGCGGCGCCGATGCGGTGTATGCGGGGCTTGCTGATGCGTTTGTTCCGGCTTCGCAGCAAGGTGCCTTGCGTGCGGAGCTTGAACAGGCCACATGCGCCGGTGATGTGGACGATGCGGTGGAGCGCTACTCGCTTTCCGTCCCGGACACGGACGGCCGGCAGCGCAGCGCAGGTGAAGGCACAGTAAGGGACACCGCAGAGGGCGCCGGTGCGGGACGTTTGGAGGCGGCCCGCGGCTGGATCGACGAGGCTTTCTCGCACGAAACTGTCGAGGACATCCTTGAGGCCTTGCAGGCGCGTGTTGAAGGCGCTGGTGAAGCTGCTGGGCAAGGCACGCTTAAGCGGGAAGCGTTGGATGCGATGCGCCGGAACAGCCCAACGGGCATGAAGACGGCACTGGAAGCGATCGAGCGTGCGCGCCAACTGAGCCTGGCGGATACGTATCGGCAAGACTATCGGTTGTGCGGGAACGCAGTCTTGGGCAACCGCCGCGGCGGCGCGCACGCGACTGAGGTAGAAACGCGCGAGCTAGTACGGCCTGGCCACGATATGCGTGAAGGGATCCGCGCTCAGATTATCGATAAGGACCGCAACCCACAGTGGAACCCAGCAACGCTGGAGGGTGTTACCGCCGAGCTCGTCGAGAGTTTCTTCGCCGCGGTACCAGGCTTCCCGGACCTTGAATTCCCCAAGTAGAAGCTAAAACGCGTAGAAGCTAAAACGAAAACCAAACGCGGGAGAGCAAGAAAACCAAACGTGGGGCGCAACCTTTGTTGCGCCCCACTTTGTATCTGTGCCCGAGGCGGGACTCGAACCCGCACGATTTTCATCGCTGCATTTTGAGTGCAGTGCGTCTACCAATTCCGCCACTCGGGCTGGTGTCTATGTGAGTACCGGGTCGAGTGTCCGTTCGAGGGATCTCTGACTCGTTTACTCGTGGTTTTCTCACCAGCGGGTTCTACTGTATACGCACTCGTGTGGAAAATGCACATCCAACCCGCACCGCTACGCGGGCGTGACTATTCACACAGTGCTTATTCCGCCTCGGGGTCACGCTTTCGGGCTTAAAGGTCTAGCATTGTCACGGGAGTGGAGTGAACTCTAGGTAAACAGATGTTCATGCCCGGTTTATGTGAGTGTTTTGAAGAGGAAGGCCCCGCATGGATCCGTTCTTACTCGTTGTCATTGTCATCGCTTTGGCGTTGTTCTTTGACTTCACGAACGGCTTTCACGACACCGCTAACGCGATGGCCACCCCGGTTGCGACGGGGGCGATCAAGCCGAAAGCTGCTGTGACGTTGGCCGCCATCTTGAACCTTGTTGGCGCGTTCCTGTCCACCGAGGTCGCGATGACGGTTTCTAAGGGGATCATCAACGAATCTTCCTCGGACGGTGGGATCCTCATCACTCCGTCGGTGATTTTGGCCGGCCTGATGGGCGCGATCGTCTGGAACCTCTTGACGTGGCTACTCGGCTTGCCGTCGTCTAGCTCTCACGCTTTGTTCGGTGGTCTCATCGGTGCCGCCATCGTGGGTGCGGGCCTCTCAGCGGTGAATTACGGAACGCTTTTTGAGAAGGTCCTGATCCCTGCGGTCGCTGCCCCGCTCATCGCAGGTGTTTCAGCTTTCTTCGCCACCCGGTTGGCGTACCGCATCACGCGTCGGAACAGTAAACACATCTCCCCGAATCGCGGCGGTTTCAAGATCGGTCAGATCTTCTCTTCCTCCCTTGTCGCGTTGGCTCACGGCACGAATGACGCTCAGAAGACGATGGGTATCATCACTCTGGTTCTGGTGTCCGCTAACATGCAGGAAGCCGGCACAGGCCCTCACCTGTGGGTTATCGCTAGCTGTGCTTTCGCGATCGCGTTAGGCACCTATACGGGCGGCTGGCGCATCATGCGTACGCTGGGAACGGGCTTGACTGAGGTCAAGCCGCCGCAGGGTTTCGCTGCCGAGGTTTCCACGGGTGCCGCGATCCTGGCGTCGTCACACTTAGGTTTCGCGTTGTCGACCACGCAGGTCGCGTCCGGTTCCGTGGTGGGTTCCGGTTTGGGCCGTAAAGGGGCAGGTGTCCGCTGGCGTACCGCTGGCAAGATCGCGACCGGTTGGCTCTTCACACTGCCTGCCGCTGCCATCATCGGTGGTCTGGCTGCGGCGTTGACTCACCTGGGTTCGGTAGGTGTGTGGATCGTTCTGATCACGGGCCTGGCCGCGATGCTCACGATTTTCTTGATTTCTCTACGTAACTCGGTCACTCACGAGAACGCTATGCGTGGCGTCGAGGTTTCCTCCGCCGCGGTTCACATACCAACTAAGAAGGAACGCCGTAGCGCTGCCCGTGCATTGCGCCGTGAGGCTCGCGAGGCGCACGAGCACGCTAAGGCCGCCGCCGCGAAGGCTAAGTCTGAGGCGCGGAAGGCTCGCCGTGCAGCTCGTGCCGCAACGCACGCCCACCGGGTTGCACGGAAGGCGGCGGCAGCCGAGTTGCGTGAGGTGCGTCGTGCGCAAGACCGTGAGGAATCAGCGCGGCTTAGCTTCATCGCGGCAGTCGATAGCCAAGCCGCAGCGGAAGAGTCCGATGTGGCGGCCCGTGAAGCCGAACGCGCCGCTAAGGAAGCCAGTAAGGGCCACGATGTTGCTGAAGCGAAGCAAGGTAAGTAGCGGAGAAGATCAATGACTGTTGAATTTATGCCGTTTCTGATGGTATTCGTCGCGACTGTGTTCTCAACGCTGTTCGTGGTGCTGATGTTCTCGACCGGGGTGCGGTTGCAGTCCCTGCATGACGCGGCAACGGAGGAAGGCCTCAGCAAAGCGAAACGTCTCAAGGCCGGCTATTTCGCGTGCTATGCGGTATCCGGGCTGATCGTTCTGCTCGGTATCGCGTTGATCGTCCCGCCGATCCATAAGGCGCTGGGGTTCTGAAACGTTAGGCTTCTGAAGCGCTGGGTTTCTGAAACGTTAGGCTTCTAGCCGCGCGCAAGCGTTGAGGGCGGGTCACCGTGCAAGGTGGCCCGCCCTCAACGCGTCTACACCCGACATGTCCACAACGAGCGCAGCTACGCATCTACACAGCCACGTAGCGTGCCGGCGTGTGGTTTGAGTGTCACCGTTTAGCGCAGGTCGATGAGCTGGTTGGTGATGCGTGCGGTCGCGACAAGTTTGTTGTTCTCGTCATAGATTTTGATGTCGTGGCTCGTGGTGGTTCGGCCGAGGTGGGCTGGTGTGCACACTCCGCGCACCCGCCCGGAAACACCGCCGCGGTGGTGGGTGATGTTGAGGTCCACGCCTACGGGGGATTTCCCCTGGAGCCCTGAGTCGACGATGTGCAAGGCTGCGGCGAAGGAGCCAAGGGTTTCAGCGAGTGCCGCGCTGGCTCCGCCGTGGAGGATTCCGGCTACCTGGGTGTTGCTTTCAACCGGCATGGTTGCGGTGAGTTCTTCGACCGTGAAGGTGTCGAAGATGATCCCGAGCTTGGTGACCAGTGCTCCGGGGCCATGGTGGCGTAGGTATTCCCACGCCGCGTGCGGGATGTTCGCTTCAGTGAGTTCGGTAGCGAACGGATGGTTCTCGTGGGCAGCTTGGGTGGTCTTGTTGGTGCCGCCCGTTTCGGGTTTTGAGCTTTTGTCAGTCATGGGCATTAGGCTTTCATGTGTGAGTGCCAACGCCAAGTCTTCTTCGTCTAAATCTTCGTCTTCGTCCGAATCCAAGCCGCGTTTGCTCGTTATCGATGGGCATTCGATGGCATTCCGCGCGTTTTTCGCTTTACCTGCAGAGAACTTCTCGACTGCTACGGGCCAATACACGAACGCGGTTCACGGTTTCGTTTCGATGCTGCTGAAAATGATTGAGCAGCGGGAACCGACCCATGTTGCGGTCGCTTTTGACCTTTCTGGGCCTACTATCCGTTCGCAACAGTATGAGGAATATAAGGGCGGCCGCGCCGAGACTCCGCCGGAGTTCGCGGGCCAGATCGAGTTGATCGATCAGGTCATGGCCGCTATGAACATCCCTACGTTGACGTATGAGGGCTATGAGGCTGATGACATTCTGGCGACGTTGTCGACCCGCGGCGCTGCGGATGGTTTCGATGTCCTGGTTGTCTCAGGTGATAGGGACACGTTCCAGTTGATCAACGATGACGTGCTGGTTTTGTATCCGATGCGCGGCATTTCGGATATCCCGCCGATGGACGCTGCCGCGGTGCAGGACCGTTACGGGGTTCTTCCGCAGAACTACCCGGATATGGCTGCGCTGGTGGGGGAGAAGGCCGATAATCTTCCGGGTGTTCCGAGGGTGGGCAATAAGACTGCGGCTAAGTGGATCAATCAGTATGGCTCGGTTGAGAAGATCCTTGAGCATGCTGATGAGATCAAGGGCAAGGTTGGACAGAGCCTGCGTGACCACGTGGATGATGTACGCCGTAACCGTGAGCTGAACGCTTTGGTTCGGGATTTGGATGTGGATCTCACGTGGGATGACATGCGTGTGCGTGAACCGGAGTGGGATCGCATTGAGGACTTGTTTGATTCGCTTGAGTTCAATACGTTGCGCCGCCGTTTGAACGACGTGATGGGTGGTTTGAGCGAGGAAGAGTCCCCGGCTGTTGAGTTGCCGAATGTTGTTTCATTCGCTGACGCTGAGCAGATTCGTGCATGGTTTGAAGCTGTTGCTGGCGCGGGTGCTGATGGTGCGTCTGTTGCCGCGGTGCGCGTTGAGCTGTCGGCTGAGCACGCGGTGGGTGAGGCATCGGATGTTCTGAGCCTTTCGGTTGCGGTGCTTCCTGAAGAGTCGGCGCAGGCTGAGGTGTTGCAAGTTGATCTTGCCCAGTTGGATGAGCAGGCCACCGATGCGGTGGCGGCCTGGCTTGCGGATGCTGAGCGGCCGAAGGTTGTGTATGACCTCAAGCCGATGCTGAAGGCACTGTGGGCGCGTGGTTTGCAGTTGTCGGGTGTGATCGATGATGTCGCGCTCTCGGCGTATCTGGTTCAGCCGGACCGCCGTGGTTATGCGCTTGAGGATCTCTCCCAGCAGCACCTGAAGCGCACGCTGGGTGAAGCAGCGGCACAGAACGCCGGCCAGCTTGATTTAGGCCTGGATGAGGACGGTGCGGCCGTGGATGGCCGCGAGGCGGAACGTGCAGATGTCACGTTGCGTCTGCATTCGGTGTTGCAGCCCATGCTTGTTGATCGTGAAGCTCAAGACCTGTTGACGCAGGTCGAGGTTCCTTTGGCGAGCGTTCTGGCGCGCATGGAGGCCACGGGTGTGGCCGTGGATCTGGAGTCGCTTGATGATTTGATCGATAGCTTCACCCAGAACATGAACCGCGCCCAACAACAGGCTTTCGACGCGATTGGGCACGAGGTGAATCTCAGTAGCCCTAAGCAGTTGCAGACTGTTCTGTTTGAGGAACTTGAGCTTCCTAAGACCAAGAAGATAAAGACCGGTTACACGACGGACGCGACCTCGTTGCAGGATTTGTTGGTCAAGACGGGACATCCGTTCCTCGAGGCACTGATGGCTCACCGGGACGTGGCTAAGCTGCGGCAGACTGTTGAAGGTTTGAAGAAGACTGTTGCCGCTGATGGGCGGATCCATACGACGTTCTCTCAGACCGCCGCGGCTACCGGCCGGTTGTCTTCCTTGAACCCAAACCTGCAGAACATTCCGGTGCGTACCGAAGAGGGCCGCCGTATTCGCGACATCTTCACATGCGGTGACAGCGCGGAGCTGCTCACGGCGGATTATTCGCAGATTGAGATGCGCATCATGGCGCATTTATCTGGGGATGAGGCGTTGATCCAGGCGTTCAAGGATGGCGAGGATCTGCACCGTTTTGTTGGCTCACATGTTTTCGATGTAGCGCCTGAGGATGTGTCTGCTGAGATGCGTTCGAAGGTCAAGGCGATGAGCTACGGCTTGGCGTACGGGTTGAGCCAGTTTGGCCTTTCGCAGCAGTTGGGTATTTCGGTTGATGAGGCCCGCACGCTGCGGAACGACTATTTCAAGCGTTTCGGTGCGGTACGTGATTATCTCGATGAGGTTGTCGCTCAAGCCCGTGTGGACGGCTACACCTCGACCCTGTTGGGGCGGCGCCGCTACCTGCCTGAGTTGCATAGCGATAACCGTCAGTTGCGGGAGATGGCTAAACGGGCCGCGTTGAACGCGCCGATCCAGGGCACAGCGGCGGATATCATCAAGCTTGCGATGCTTCGCATCCCTGCCGCGTTCAAGGACGCGGGCCTGGAATCGAAGATGCTGTTGCAGGTCCATGACGAACTGATTTTCGAGGTCGGGGACGGTGAGCAGGAGAAGGTGCGTTCACTCGTAGTCGAGATCATGTCCAGCGCGATGGAATTGTCTGTTCCTTTGGATGTGAACATCGGTAGCGGGCGCACATGGCACGCCGCAGCACACTAGCGGCCGCCTGGCAAAGATTGAGTCTTTCACGGAAGATAGTGATCCACAGATGTTGGTCTGGAGTTGGAAATGAGTAGTGGCGCGGTGAATCAAGAGCGGTTCAGGGTTGTTCGGCATCGCCCGGACGGACCCCTGGGTAGCCCGGATCCGGTGACTGAGGCGTTCATTGAGGCGATGGCCTTAGGGTTCTTGGATGGGCGCCGCACGCAAGAGGAGATGCAGGGCAAGGTTGACCGTTTCCGTCAGGACCGTTCTCTGTTGACGATGGTTCATGATGACAATCAGCCCTCGATCGCACTGGATGCGGATATTCCCGTTGCGACGTTCGCGGAGTTCCCTGGCCAGCTGTGTGTGCGTGAAGGTGTCCTCGTTGATACGCATATGGTCACTGAGGTGACGGTGCGGACCTCGCACCGTCGTCGTGGTTTGTTGACCAAGATGATGCATGCCTCTTTCGACCGGGCTAAAGAGGCCGGGCGTCCGTTGGCGGCACTCACGGCGACCGAGGGCGTGATTTATGGCCGCTTCGGTTTTGGCGTTGCAGCGCACACCGGTACGTGCCGGGTCAAGGTTCTGCATGGTTTGCGTTTGCGGGCTTCTGCGATCAAGGCGATCGAGGATTCGGGTGTGCGCGTTGTAGTGCCCTCCTGGGAAGAGATGCCGGCGGTTCACCGTGAGTCTTCTGAGGCCTATGTCAAACGGACACCTGGCCAGGTTGCGCCTGTTTCTTCGCAGCGGCGCCGCGCCGCCGGCATCAGTAACTATTTGGCAGAGCCAGGGGAGAGCCACGATTTGCGTCCGCTGGTTGCGCTCGGTCCGGACGGTACAGTGCGAGGGCACGCGATGGCAGAGTTCTCCGGCTGGGATTCCCGCCCGTTCACGTTGAAGGTTCATGAGCTGATGGCCGCGGATCCTGTCGCGGAGCTAGCTTTGTGGCAAGCGTTAGGTGCCACAGACCTGGTTGAAGAGCTTTCGGCCGATTCGGTGGTTGCTGATCACGCGCTGCGTGTCGCGTTGATCAATGGCCGCGATGTGGTTGACGGTGTTACGCGCGATGCCCTGTGGCTGCGGGTTCTCGATGTTCCAGAGGCTATGCGTGCCCGCGGACTCAGCAGTGAGGGCTCCGTGGTCCTGGACGTCTCTGACCCTCTGGGGTATGCCCAGGGGCAGTTCCTGATCGAGGCAGACGAACACGGAACGAGGGTTACCGAAGCGCCGGAAGCTACTGATGGTTCCGGCGCGGATGTGCCGCACTTGAGCCTGGATGCGGAAGCGTTGGCTGCTCTATACCTTGGTACGTGCCGTGTAGCTGATCTGGTGGCTAGCGGGCGCGCCCAGGCTGATGGGGCCGACCTTGAAGCGCTTCACTTGTTGTTTCACTCGAAGGTGCCTCCGATTAACACAACCCACTTCTGATGTTCCGGTTGCCTGGTCATGATGGGCAGGGTCTTGATGATGGGGTCTTGACATTGGGCAGAGCCCTGCCGCGTGGCAGCAGTAAAAGAAGCTCATACTTCATTGACTGAATTATCCCCATAGCATAGACTTGGTTGAGTTGTGCACTTTGCGTGCCATCACGCGTGCGCAATTCCATATTGTTCACTACTTCAGAGCAGCACACTTTGAGCGAAACATTCGCGGCTGTTCTGACCGATTTACTATCCGTAACGGAGCCCCTACTACATGACCACTACGAACCCGGATCAGACCGGACTCCCGCAGGTCGCAGTCAACGACATCGGTTCGGAAGAGGAATTCCTCGCCGCTATCGACGCAACCATCAAGTACTTCAACGATGGCGATCTCGTTGAAGGTGAAGTCGTCAAGGTTGATCATGACGAAGTTCTGCTGGATATCGGCTACAAGACCGAGGGTGTAATCCCGTCCCGCGAGCTGTCTATCAAGCACGATGTAGACCCTAGCGATGTCGTCGAGGTTGGCGACACGGTTGAGGCACTTGTCCTGACGAAGGAGGACAAGGAAGGCCGTCTGATCCTTTCCAAGAAGCGCGCACAGTACGAGCGTGCTTGGGGCGATATCGAGAAGGTCAAGGAAGAAGACGGCGTCGTTACCGGTACCGTCATCGAGGTTGTCAAGGGTGGTCTCATCCTCGACATCGGCCTGCGTGGCTTCCTGCCTGCTTCCTTGGTTGAGATGCGTCGCGTCCGCGACTTGGCTCCGTACATCGGCCAGCAGCTTGAAGCGAAGATCATCGAGCTCGACAAGCACCGCAACAACGTTGTTCTCTCCCGCCGCGCATGGCTCGAAGAGACCCAGTCCGCGGTCCGCACCGAGTTCCTCAACAAGCTCGAAAAGGGCCAGGTTCGCGAGGGCGTTGTCTCCTCCATCGTCAACTTCGGTGCATTCGTTGACCTGGGCGGTGTTGACGGCCTGGTTCACGTATCCGAGCTGTCCTGGAAGCACATCGACCACCCATCCGAGGTTGTCGAGGTTGGCCAGAAGGTTACCGTCGAGGTCCTCGAGGTAGACATGAGCCGCGAGCGTGTTTCCCTCTCGCTCAAGGCAACCCAGGAAGACCCATGGCAGACCTTCGCCCGCACCCACGCACTGGGTCAGGTTGTACCTGGTAAGGTCACCAAGCTCGTTCCGTTCGGCGCGTTCGTTCGCGTTGAGGACGGCATCGAGGGTCTGGTTCACATCTCCGAGCTCGCTGAGCGTCACGTTGACCTCGCGGAGCAGGTTGTTCAGGTGGGCCAGGAGATCTTCGTCAAGGTCATCGACATCGACCTCGAGCGTCGCCGAATCTCGCTGTCCCTCAAGCAGGCCAACGAGGGTGTTGACCCAGAGGGCACCGAGTTCGACCCTGCTCTGTACGGTATGGCCGCAGAGTACGACGAGGCCGGTAACTACAAGTACCCAGAGGGCTTCGACCCAGAGACCAACGAATGGCTCGAGGGCTACGAGACTCAGCGTGCAGAATGGGAGCAGCAGTACGCTGCAGCCCAGGCCCGCTGGGAGGCTCACAAGAAGCAGGTCGCAGAGGCAATCGAGAAGGACGCAGAGGCCGGCGCACAGCAGGCATCCGTTCCAGCTCCAGCTTCCTACTCCTCCGAGGACCAGAGCGACGCCGAAGACAGCGGCACGCTCGCATCCGATGAAGCCCTTGCTGCACTGCGTGAGAAGCTCACCGGCAACAAGTAAGCGAATCATCCGCCCCGTGAGCGCGGCACAGACACGCTAGCGGGGTAGATAAACCAAGAGGGCGGTTCCGAAAGGAACCGCCCTCTTGGCGTATCTGAACCCGTTTGACGTATCTCAACCGTCTTACAGCATCCAGTGGGCTATTACAGTATCCAGTGGGTTATTCAGTTATTCGGCGGACAGGGGCTAGTTGTTGCCTTCCTCGGCGTCGAGGGTGGCTACCTGGATGGTTTGTGGGCCTTCGTTCGGGCGGATCAGCATACCGCGGCCGGCAGGGAAGTGGCGCGGCCGGATGCGCCCGATGATCGGGCCTTCGCTGCTATCGCCGTCCATGAGCAGAGTCACGGCACCGGCTTCACGCAGTGATGCGAAGAACGGCTCATACATGGTGCGTGATGCGCCACGGACGCGACGGGTGAGTGCCACATGCAAGCCGATGTCGGTGCTCATCGCGAGGAATGGGGTGAACGCGTGAAGCGGTGAGGCCGCCCCTGCGGTGAGGACGTCGTAGTCGTCCACGAGCAACACAATCCGCGGCCCTTCGAAGCCAGCCTTCTGTTGGGCGAGCGGGTCGGCTTGCACACGGGACTGCACCTCTTTGACCACCGCAGCGGTGAGCTGTTCAGCATGCATCGAGGTAGCTGCGTATCCGCCGAGGTATTCCTCCGGGATCGCGTTCTGCAGGTCACGGCGCGGATCAAAGACCGCGAACACGAGCTCTTCTGAGCTGTATTGGCTCATGAGTTCGTGGGCGAGCAGACGCAACAGGCTCGTCTTGCCGGCTTCCTCATCCGCAAGTACCGCAAGGTGTGGTTCGCGGCCGATGAAGTCCAGATAGCGGATTGCCTGATTGCGTTCCATAACGCCAAAGCGCAAAAGCCCCGGAGTTGATGAAGGCGGCAGCTGGTCCACGTTGATGTGGGTCGGCAACAGGCGCACGGTGCGCGGGGTCTGTTCGCGATAGTGGAGTTTGACGTACTCGACCGCTTCCCTGAATGCCTTGGTGAGGCCGTCATCGCTTGGCTCGTCATCGATGCGTGGTAGCGCGATCTGGCCGATACGTCCGTCGATGTTGAAGCCACGGCCCGGCTTGTTCTTAGGCAGGTGCGCCGCGGTCTTGGAGCCGTGCATCGAGTCCGATGGTTCGGTCAGCCGCATCTCCAGGCGGGTCCCGAAGAAGGATTGCTGCGCCATCCGGACTTCGTTCCAGCGGGTGGCTGTAGCGATGATGTGGATCCCGTAGCCGCTACCGCGGGTCAAGAGAGAGTAGAGCGAATCCTGGAGGTCTTCGAACTCGTCGATCAAACCACCCCAACCGTCCACGAACACCACGACGTCGCGCACATCGAGTTCGGGGTGGCGGCCGGATGCGAACATTTCACGCATCGTGGAGACCGAGTCGATGTGGAGCGACTCGAACAGCGCTTCGCGTTCGGTCAACAGGTCAGTGACTTCCTCCAAGGTTCGCCGCAACGCTTCGCGGCGTGTGCGCACGGCGACGCCGGCAGTGTGGGGAAGGCCCTCGATTGCGAGCAGGCCTGAGCCGCGCAGGTCCAAACCGTAGAGGGTTATTTCGCGCGGTGAGTTCTCCAAGGCCAGCGAGAGCGCGATCGTGCGCAGGAGCGTGGACTTGCCGGTTGAAGGCCCACCGAGGATCGCGATGTGGCCGCCCGAGTGGGCTAGGTCGAGTTCCCAACGCCCTTGCCACTGGTGCGCTGGGTCATCCAAAATCCCGATCGGAACCGGGAGGCTGTGTGATGTCTCCCCGGCGAGCTGGCCAGAAATCGCGGCAGGTTCCGGCGGCATCGAGAGCGCTTGATCCAGGGTGACCTTATCCGGCAAAGGCGGAAGCCAGATGGGGTCGGTCACGGCGGGGTACTTGCTCATCATGGCAACGGATGCGCTCAAGACGGTGGGCCCTTCGGCATCCTCATCATCCGACTGGGTGGCGGGCTTCGTGGCTTCCGCTTCGTCCTCGGCCTCGTCATAATCCTGGGCCATGGTGATGAAGTTCTGTGAATAGTACTGATCGATCAGCACGACGGGTACGGTGGGTTCCTTGGTCACCTCATCTTCTGCGGTTTCGATCGCTAGCGGGCCAGAGACGTAACCGGCTTTGAACTGCTCATACACGGTCGTATCCACTTTGAGGTAGCCGTAGCCAGGCAGCGGCGGCAGGTGGAAGGCGTCCGTTGTTTCGAGCACGGTGCGGGATTCAGCTTCAGAAAGTGTGCGTAGACCGAGCCGATAGGACAGGTAGGTGTCGAGGCCGCGCAGCTTGCCGGCTTCGAGGCGTTGGGAACTGAGGAGCAGATGCACACCGATCGAGCGGCCAATACGACCGATCGACATGAACAAGTCGATGAAATCGGGTTGCGCGGTCAGTAGCTCACCGAACTCGTCAATCACGAGGAACAGGTGCGGCATGACCGGCAGATTGCGGTTGCGGCGACGTGCCCGCTGATAGTCGGTGATGGAGGCGATGTTGCCTGCGGCTTTCAACTGTTCCTGACGCCGTAGGATCTCACCTTCAAGGCTCGCATAGATGCGGTCCACGAGCGACACATCGTCAGCGAGGTTGGTGACGATACCGGAGACATGCGGGATGCCCTTGAACGGGGCGAAGGTCGCACCACCCTTATAGTCGACCAGAACCAGGTTGAGCTGTTCAGGGGAGTGGGTCAAAGCCAAACCGAGCACCAGTGTTCGCAGAAGCTCGGACTTACCCGAACCCGTTGCGCCTACGCACAGCCCGTGCGGGCCCATACCGTGCTGGGCGGCCTCCTTGATGTCCAGGCGAACAGGCTTGCCTTGCTGATCCAAACCGATAGGCACGGTAAGGAAGTCAGGGCCGAAGTTCGGCTCCCACGCCGCCTGCAAATGCGATTCGTTGAGCTCCTTGAGGCCCAGCAGTTGAGTGAACTTCATACCGGCTTGTTGCTCGGAGTGCTCAAGGGAATCGTGAGAGAGCCGCAGCGGGGCCAACACGCGGGAGATTGACTGGGCTAAGGCAACATCGGAATCATCCAAAACACCCTTGAGACGTTGTGCTACGGAACCATCAGAGTCCAGACGCTGAACCTCAACTTCCGCGGCGGCCTCAAGGTCCACCTCGCTGGCCGCGGCATCGTTCCTAAACCCGGCCCAATTACCCAGACCAGCCCAACTACCTATGCCAGTCTTACTACCCAGGCCCGCTCTGCGGCCTCGTCCACTTCCGTTATCTTGCCCAACATTGTTGTTGGGGACGGCCCTGTTGCTTTGTACGAGGCGTGCTGACACATCGCCGGGTTCTTCGAGCTGATTGCGTAGCGCGTGGATGACGGTGATGCCCATCATCTCTAGGTCCGTTGCGGTGCCTGCACTGAAGTTCTCTACCGGGCCACTATGCCGCAGATCGACGATGAGCAGACGCGGCTGGTTGAGGTTTACAACCGTGTAGTCCGCCGGTGTGCGCCGTAGCTCAGCGGTCGCCTGGTAGCGGCGCTGGATGTTGCTGCGCAGCAGAGATGCCAGCTCCGGCATCGTCTCGCAGATGCGTGGCACGGGGCCGAAAGCGGTTGGTTGGTCTTGGTCGAGAATGTGGGGGAGCCTACGCACCCACTCCCACTTATCGCGGTGAACCGTCGGCACGAGGAACGCGAGCTGGAGGTCTTCAGGGGAGTGAAGCGCAACCGCCTGCAGGACCAGGTTGCGGATCGCTTGATCGCAGAACTCGTTATCCCCGATGACTGAGACCGTGTGGTCGGCGCCCAGGTGAACCAGCAACGGCATGTCTGGGGTCGTGGAGAAACGGTCTTGGAGAACATCGAGTTGCTGTTCGAGGTGAGGGTCAGTGCTTTCTAACGACTGGTCCTCACCTTCAAGGCGGAACTCGACACCCGTGGCATCGCCGATGCCGCATCGAACATTGAGGTAGTCGCTGTGTTGGCGGCGCCGCTCCCACAGCCGCGATGGGGTGAAGATCAACTCGACGAGTGCGTTGGTGCGCGGGTCAGTTATTTGGGCTCGGGAACGCCGTTCGTCTTCTGCTGTACGCAACTCGTGGTGGCGTTCTTCGAGGTATTCAAGGTAGTTGTCGCGCAACTGTTTGCGGCGGCGGGTCTGTTTACCATTTTGCGAGGTCATCATGACGATCGCGCCGATCACGGTCACGATCATCATGAGCGCTCCAACCGCCGCGAAAGGGGAGCCCCGGAACAGCATCATGACCGTCATCGAGCCAGCCATACCCAAGAGCGGGATGAGGCCGAGGAACCCCATGTTGCCGGCTCCACCGTCTTCGATCAAGGGCGGGCGGCGGACCGTCTCAAGCTCGGGTTCCGCTGCGGGTGGCTCGGAGCGAGCCGGGCGGTGGAACAGTCCGTTGTCTTCCAGGGCAGTCAGGGATCGGCTGTGTGTGGTCATGATGTAGCTTTCGCGACGGAGAGCACGGTTGCCCCGAGCTGGGCCACTTGCAGGCGCTCCCGTTCTGAGAGCAGCTCCATATTCAAACGGCCACCGGTGGCGACGTGAGCGTCAAAGCTCAGTTCTGGCAGGTTGGTTTTACGGCTGATCGGCAAGTGGGAACGCAGGTTGGTGTGACGCACGGATTGTTTGGTGAGTCTGACTTGCCGCTTTGATGCGTGGATGCTGTCAACCATGACTGGCACGAGCGCTACGTGCGGGTAGCTATGGTGAATGTAGTTACAGAAGGACTCGGCAACATCGACCGCAGCCGGGTACATCGGGATCGGAACGATCAGCGCGTGCAAGCCCGGATAGAAGGCGTGCATCACGTGATCGCTCATCGGCAGGTCAAGAAGCGTAACCGCAGCAGTCTGGGACAAGAACTGGAAGGTGTTCTGCATTAGGGCTCTGTCATCGAGCCGCTCGTCGCTATCTCCCCACGGCAAGAAACGCAGGTGCCGGGAGATCTCATCAGAATATGTATGAAAGTGCTGGTGGACGGGAACATCCCTTTGGTTCATGAGTTCAGAGAGCCGCTCAAGCCCTTTGTCCTCACTCACCTTTCGCGGGTTGCGTGGCCCGAGCCTACGCAGGGTGGCGCCGTCACGGTTGAGCACATCCACCACAAGCGTGGGTTCTTTGCGGCTATCCGCTAACTGATGCCCCAACAGAGCCACAGTTGAGCTCGCACCGGAGCCTCCCAGGGGGCTCGTGATGCCGATTCGGCGGCCCGTGAGCACCGAGGTCTGGCAGCCTTTGAGTGCCCGCTGGTAGGCCTCCGGGAACGGGTCTGACACCACCAGGTTCACGACCGAGCGCGTCGCGCGAACCCACCAGGAATCTCCAGGCGTGGTTGTGGTGTACCTAGGCACCGCGGCTTTCTTCTCGGGGCGGGCCGGGTTCCTCTTTCTCAAGGGATTGGCTGGCATCGTGGACTTAGAGTACATTCTCGGGCCTTTCACCTTTCCTGCGGGCTACTGACCGGTAAAGGACTCGATCAGGCGCGCATACAGTCCGAACGCGCCCACCAGGACAGGGAAAATAGACAAGGTCAGCAAGGTTTCGAAACGGCGGGCCGTTAGACGCAGGCCCGCGGCCACATGCTCTGGCATACGCCATAGCGGCTGTGTCAGGATCACGACGATCAGCAGGGCGAGCGTCAACGGCATGATCCACGCCGGTATCGAAACGGAGGACAAGCTCACCCAGAACACACCGCCGACGATCGCGGAACCCAGCATGCAGGTTCTCTCTGCAACTAACGGCATGTGGCGGGAACGCAAGGACACTAACGCGATCGTGATCAGAACGAGCGCAGTGACCCAGGGATCGTTCCCGGAAGGCCCTAGCAGGAAGACTGCTGTGAGCATCGTGAAGCACATGAGCCATATCAAGATGGCCATGCCGGCGTGTGCGCGCCTCACGCGTGAGGCTACGTCGCTGCGGTAGGGGCGTTTGCCGTCGGCGAGGTCATCATCCACACGTGTGAGGCCGGACAAGATGAGGGCGATGCGGGGAATGATGCCAACCAGGATGCCGCTGATAGTGAGCATCCAGAGCCCTAGATGCATGTCGCCAAGGTTGAGGATGAAACCTAGATACCACACGCCCACTGTCATGAGCGAGGCAATACCTGTAATGAGTGCTGTTTGCCACGCCCTGTGGTTGATCCCAAGGGCTAGAAGTGTGGCTGCGATCCACGCGTTGACGATCATCCACCCGAGGAACGGCTCGGGTTCGGCGAAGAACACTGTGAGGGTCAGAAGGGCTGCCGAGACAGTGGTGAGTTCGATGTCGGTGCGCCACCAGCGGTGATCGATAGCCGTCATCGCGATGAGAGGAAGGACCGCCGCTGTGAGTCCCCAGGTAAGGAATGTTGCGCTACCAGGGTCCGGTAGAAGGCTGAGCGCTAGCGGCACCGCGAGCAATACGACGAGTGCTGTGCTGAGCAGCCGCGATTTTGAGAAGCTCACCGTGGCAGATTGCCCCGCCGTGAGTTCGGCGCTGGTGTCTGCGAGGTCATAGACAACCGGGGAGCGGACGACCTCGTCGCGGCGATCTAGCCGGATGAGAGCGCCGTCAGTGATTTTCGCGTCAGCGAGGGTTTCGTGGAGGGCGAGGCTACCGCCACCCACCGGGGTGAGGGTCAGCTCTTGTGGGGCGGCTTTGTTGCCGGCGCAGGTGTGTCTGAGGATCTGCGGGATGAGCTCGCCAACGCTGACACCTGCCGGTAGGAGCATTTCTATATTGCGGTCTGTAGCTAAGACAGTGACTCTGCGGTATCCGGTGCTCACCATGGGGCAACCTCGCCGACGGTGCGCTCTATTGAAATGGGTGTCTCGGTGGGTGTCGAGGCGCGATTCATACGTTCGTTTTGTTCTTTAAACAGGTTGGAGATGAAGGAGAAGCCGACGCAGCCGGCGCAGATGAGGGCCGCGATGATCAGTCCGATCACAATGTGTTTGATTCCGGAGGTGAATGTGCGTCGGCGCCGGTCGTTGCCGTATAAGAGTGCGAGGCTGAGTCGCTGCCGACGAACAGCTACTGATTCGAGAATCTGCTCGTCATGGTTCTGCATGGTTCTCCTTTAGCGCATTCACAGAAGCAGAGGTGATCGCGCGGCCAATTATGCATGAGTCATGTTACAAGCAGCTTAAGGTCGGCCAAAAGTAGTATGACGCGAACTCCTGTGTGTCTCCGATGTGTCTCATGTGCTGCCCTGTTGTTTCAAGGGGTATCGCTGATTATTCGGATCTGTTGTTGCGAGTCGCGGCTGAGCTTAACGTTATTTCAAATTTCTAGAGTTTTTGGGTTTTTGGGGTGTTTTCTGGTGGTGGTGCGGGTTAGGGTGGCGTGCGTTGGCTCGGGTTTCGCGCCTTGTTTTGTGGGTGTGGGGTTTGGGTTGATGTGTTGGTTGTTTTGGTTTTGAAGGGAGTAGTTTTATGAAGTTTGATATGGGTTCGCAGACGTTGGCTACGTTGAATCAGAAGACGTCTGGGTCGAATGATGATTTGGGTGGTTTGGTTCGTCAGTTGGTGGCGGCTGTTGCTCCGTTG
>NZ_JAKRCW010000006.1 GCF_022346425.1 Pseudoglutamicibacter albus | reverse complement strand
CTCCAGGCGGACCATTTCGATGATCTGATGGACCGCCTTCTCCTTGAACTCGACGGAATACTTTCTAGGCATAGTTCAATCCTTCCTTAGCTGAGGTAGGAACTAAACCCAGGACGCTTCAACTCGTTACCATTTCGGGGTCATCCAATCACGTACTCATAATGCCTGGATGCGAGTGGTAGCGGGACGGTTGAAGTCCGATTACCGCTATTCAATCGGTATGGTCTACAACAACTTCGTGTGGCCGGAAGTGACTGAGCAACAGCGCGCTGAGATTGCTCGGCTCGGGCAGGGAGTGCTCGATGCCCGCGCCCAGTACTCCGGCGCCACCATCGCACAACTGTATGACCCTAAGAGCGATTTCCTCTACTCCGAGCTCAAGGTGGCGCATGAAGCTCTCGACGCTGCCGTGGAACGCGCCTACGGACTAGAACCGGGCTGCACCGAGAGTGAGATCGTGGCCCTCTTGTTCAAGCTTTACGAGCAGGCTTCCAATCAAGCATGATTCTGTGTGTAGCCCGAAGGCAACTGGAGGTAGCAAGGTGACTACACCCGACATCGAAGTTGATTACGATTCCGTGGATTTAATCCTGGACGTCATCGGCCGTTGCTTGCGTGTGGACCGGAAACTCAACCAGCGTTCAACCGTGCACTGATCGTGCGGCCATTTTGAACTAGCACCCGACCACGCTTATCTGTACCCCGGACTCAAAGCGGTAGGGCGTGCACGCATGAGAAAAATGAGAATCTGTGGGATAGGGGATGACAAATGTCATCGGTGCCGGTGTGGTGAACGCAGGTTACTGTTCTTGATGTGAAGCGCGGTTGCGGACTTTTCGGATGAGTTCTACGTTTGCTTCGAAGTCACTACGACTACGGCCAGGGTAGTGGGGCATGCCCCCGTTACGCAGATCGGTGAGGGATTTCCAGACGGTAGCTTCTAGACGTTGTGTGAGTAGGAAGCGCCAGTTGTCGAGTGACAGACTTGGGACGATCTGATCAGGGGTTGCTTCCAGCCCTGCTTGCTTCAGTCGGTTCTTGGCTTCCGGACGTTATTCCGGAAGCCACGGATCTGGTATTTCGGGGAGTCCCACCAACATCTGATGCCAGCAGCAGCGCGTAGCCTCACGTCAATGAAATTTCGCAGGAGCACCTCGATATGGCTGATGTCTTCCAAGAAGGCTTTCGAGATCCTGGTGTTCCACACGTACCAGGTGTCGACCGGTTCGATCCGGTAGCGGCTGAGCCTGGCAGGCGAGAACCACTCCTGCAACGTCTCACGACTCACAGCGGGAGCGTGATAAGATGGAAGGCGATAGGCCTCGGGAAGGTCAATGCCGCGAAACATCGGTATACCCCCGAGGTCATTGTTTTTCTCGGAATGTTCGTCGTAAGACATGGGGGTGTCGTGGGCTGGTGCCACAGCACCTCCTATCGAGTTTAGCTATCCATATTCGGCGTTATTTCTAAAGCGGCAGAGGAACTAGTTTCAGCCGGCTATGAACTTTCATCAAGCATACTGAAAATCTAAGGCAGGATGAGTTCTTGAAGTGTCCCGAGTTTTGTTCCTAGGCTTGTGCCTTAGTTTCCATTGACGATTTCAGCTGCCAAGTCTTTCGGCATCCGTTCAAAATGCGTCTATCGCGTCGAGCTGCCTGTGTCCACAGCCTGGCGGTGTGCCATGAAACACCCAGTTTCGGCGCCACAATCTTGCACGCATTTTGCATAGAAAGGTTCTCTGTCAAGAAGCGATCCTCAACAAGGCGGACCACGCGATCCTAGGCATCTTGATCAAATTTCTTTGGCATATTCCAGACTTTCCCATCTACTCAAACCGAACAAGACCTGGGACACTTCAGGTTCATGTGTGACCCCGCAATGTTCGCGTCTGGCTGCTCGCCTACAGGTGTTCAGCGTTTTCCTCGCGTGGTTTTCAGCTCCGAAAATCGTGGGGCGTCTTCGCCTTGGGAACGCTCCCAACATGCGGCAAACCACTCCGGCGCTGGTAGCGGCGCGAGGGGAACTCCCAGCCCAGGTTCGTACTTGCTACCGGCAGCGTTGAGGCGCATCGCAAAGGGCTCTACTTTCCAGCTCTCCAACGGTAGATGCGGTGGAACGGCTTCAACCCAACTACCTTGGAGGAAGAAACTGCGTCTGGAACGTGACCGTTTCGCTTCAACAACGACATCCAGCGCGAGCAATTCCTTGCCCGCCGCGGTGATTTCCGCCTTTTGCCAGCTATTCCAGCGGCGCACATTCGCATCCGTCGGATCCGGCCACGCCAAAAGTTGCAGATAGTAGCGTGCAGCGTCCTCACTCACACCCAGCGTGGTGCTGGCTTTAGCCACGAGCTGCGGGACCACAGCGAGTGGATCATGCGGATCGCCGCCATCGTATTTTCCACGCAGCCACTGTGCATAGGTGGAAAGCCTGCCGGAAAGCGTCAGGTTGAGAGCTGTCAGTGTCCCCATATCTCCATAGTTTTCAGTACACCAGCGGCGTGCTAAGTGAAGGTCTGGGTCTTCCGGATCATCGATGCCCGTGAGGTCTACGCGCAGACGGTCACGGAGCGTACAGTCGGTCGCTTCGACTCGGAACCGGCTGGACTGCAGAGCGTCATCGATGGTGAATCCCATGGTCCGCTGCAAGTCGGCATCATCAAAAATGCTGCCAGCGTTGACATCGTCCAGGCCGCTAGGGGAGTGGATCAACTCCTCAACGTAGCCAGCAAGGGCGGCGCGCCGGGCATCGGATAGGTCCAGCTCGTGGGCCAGCCAGAGCACTGCTGCGACTTCGGTTGTCCAGTCTTCTTCACTATGTTCACCTGCCAGGACAGACTCCACCGTCTTGCTCGGTAGGTGTTTTGGTATGCGATCAAGACACTCAGGGGGCGCTGCACCCAGGGCAGTTCTTGTTCCAGGCCAACGAGCAGCCATGGCGTGAACATCAAGACCTTGATCCAACAGTTCCGCGGGATCCTCGGGGACACCGGCGGCGAGCACACTCAGGAAGTCCCCCTGGAACTCGTTGAGCCTCGCCCGAGCTTCTGTAACCTCATTCACCTTCAGACCCATTGTTGTGCGCAGCTCTTTGGGCACGAAATTGACAAAGTCCGCGTTGAAATTGGGGAAGCCCACCATCACCAAATGTGCGTTAGCCACGGGCATTCCAGTAGCTTCGGCGAACGCGATTCCTGGCTCAGGTGACCACGGTGCAGGCCCGTTTTCTGTGACACGCTCGAGTAAAGCATCAAAGATCGGCTCCAGATCCGTACGGCCAGGCGAAAACTCACGCCGGTTCACCTCAGGGCAGGTGTTCCCATCGATCACGACGGGCCCGTCGCTGGCTTTGCGCAGAAGCTGCAGGGGCCTTCTAGAGTAGTCGCTGATGAGTACGGATGAGGGATAGCTGAAGGTGTAGTCCACCGCCACGTCTTCGGGCGGTTCAATCTCGTCCACGACCAGGTCAGCAGCATCCACTACACCGGCTGTACGCATCACGAGCCACAGTTCCTTCAAGCCTTGAATCTCCTCGGCAGTGCGGTCTGGGAGCGCTGCTAGAGCAAGAAGACCGTCCGTGGCGCCGAGCAGCTCAGACCAGACGTGGGTGCCGCTAGCGCCAAAATCAAGCGATTCATTGGCGCTTGTCTCGGTGGTGTTCGTTTTGGACAGTGGGTATTGGTGAAGGCCCAGCTTAGCTGTATCGTCCCAAATTTCTTTGACCTTGATCCGGAACCAGTAGCGGCTCAGAAGCGAGGTAAGCGGTGCGTGATGTTGCTCAAACGTGGGTGCGTCCGGCAGGGTGTCAAGTGGACCCGCAACGTCTGGTTGTGGCCAGGACTCCAGCACGTTACGAGCATGCTGGATAACCGCCGAGCACAAGGCTGGGGAGTTCACGCCAAGCTTGTTGGAGACTTCTGCATACAGCCTTCTCCGCTGCTTAGAATCTCCAGCTGCAGCTATGTTCGCTGCGATGTACTCAAGAGCTGGACGCACGTGGTCTGCGGTGATCGTGCGCAACCGCGAACTGAGCTGAGGGTCCCGTGGCCGGGTATGGTGCCACCACAGAGCGGTGTTGAAATCTACTCCGTAATAACGCGTGGTTGCTCCGTCCTCAGGGTGGAGGAGCGAGTAGCCCCAATCTGTGCGAAGCAGAATGCGCGGTTGCCCATCAGGTAAGCGGACGACACCCGATGCTCGCTGTGCATCTTCGCCTGTAATCGGGTACTCAGTGCCATCCGTGTCAACGATGAGCGCGAAATCCGGGGAATTAGGGCTGTAGAACACTGCGTGCCGGTGATACCCCTGCGCAGTGGAGAAAGGGGAACCGGTGGTCGCCTCGGTGACAGGTCGCAACTGTGAATGGAACGGTTGAAAAATAAGGTCGGGGTGGCGTTTACATTGCTCTTGAATCCATTCCGGCATGGATTGAGGGCCTTCGGCACCGGTTTCCGGATCGATTTCAACGAGTGTCCGATCGTGCTGGAGAATCCAGATGCGGTCTTCTTCTACGAAGAACTGCGCGTTTCGGTTATTCCAGGTGTGGTGATCAGGGCGAATAACTGTCTTTGAGTCGATAAGGCGACCGCCCGGAACGGGCACAGACCCGCCGGGAAGATGTCCAGAGCCTGAATGCTGCTTAACCGGGAGGCGCGCGCCGGAAGCAGGCCAGTTGATGTGTTCTTCGCCGGTTTCTCGGTCCAAGGTCAACAGTGCAAACTGTCCATCAACCTCGGTGGCCCCGATGATGGGTTCATCAGTCCCGTGAGGGATATCCCGAGTGGTGCGGCCAGACACGTATGTCGCCTGGTTGTTGTTATAGACCACCACGCCCGGCCAACAGTCCTGAGCGCGGTTTGTATTGGAAAAATCGTGTGACTCTACAGAGCCGTAGGCTTTCTCAAACTCATGCCACCCCAACTCCTCGAGCAGTCCCCGGCGCAGTGTTTCCGCCAGTACCTCGGCAGGATCCTTGTGGTAGGTCCGTACACGGTCCAGTAAGTTCTGCACTTGTTCATCGTCAACTGCTTCGAAGCCACGGACATACCGGGTTGCACCAACCAGCCGATCTACGGTTGGTGCGCTGGCTTCAAGAAGCTCGACCTTCGCGGTGAGGAGTTCAATCACCAGCGGACGGAGGTAAGGGTCCGCGGCAACAGCAGACATGACGTCGGGGTCCGTGAGATTCTTGTCGATGCCGTTGATGATGTACTGCCGGTACTGTTCATCAGCAATCAGGTGTGGAAGCGGAGCCCGGTTTTCACTGTATGCCCAGTTCGCCACATTGATGAATGGCTTGAGGGGCCCACTATGCACGGTCAACCTCACGCCGTGGGCCGCAAGTTGCTCACATGCTTCAGGGGGTATTTGACTGAGCGTTCCCCGCTCCACCCCCATGGAGGTGCATCCAGCTTGTGGAAGAAGTTCCGCAAGCAATGGCGCCAGTTTCGCATTCGCTTGTGTGCGGCCGCTTTTGTGCTGTGAAGCGAACGTCAAAATGAGGGGAACGAACTCGGGGTGGGTGCCCTGCTTGACTAATTCGAGTGAGCCAGTTGCCTGAAGCAGGTCAATCCAGGCATCAGGTTCTGCATTTCTCGGTTGCAGTGTTAACAGATGCTCGCGTAGTTCCGCATCGTGCTGTGCTGCCCTGCGTATAGCGGGATAGTAGTTCTTCCAAAAACTGGGGGCAGCGTACTCGACCGAACTGGTGCGTAGCAGCTCGCGGATAAGGCGGGCTTCTTCCTCAGCAGGGTCCAGTCCGGCGGCCTTTGCCAGCTTGGCTACATCTTTCTTCAAGCTGGCGTGGGGAGACAAGCCGCTGTGGGCACATTCGATGCATAGGGTTCGGAATCTCTCCAAGGCTTCAGCCGGCTCAAGCCTCCGGGACAAACTGCTCGCCTCAGCGGTGAGTTCTTTATGGTTGATTGCCCCGGCGTAAGCGAATTCTAGGAAGACGTCACGGTGCCGTGTTTCGTCGATAGGCACTGCATAGCGGCGCTCAATCTCGCGTGCACGAGTGAACATGTGCGCAGCATATGGGATATTTCCTGCGCGGAGGTAGGCGCGTGCTGCCTCTTCTAGGAATGTTGGCAGGAAGTGTGGCGCGCTCTCCTCCAACGTGGTGGCCAGTGCGAGAATATTTGCTTTGGTGGTCCCTGGTTTCGACTTGGCGAGGCGGGTTGCTCGTTTCAGGTCCGCAACAAGGTTCAGTGCGTGCCGAGCATTCTTCGGGTCGGTGAGGACAGGCCATGCTGGGAACCCGGTTCCACGGCGCTGAATGTGGCCTACGCGAGTGCTGCCCTTGAATTCGATGCCAGACACCGCAAGAGCGAGGGTCTCTGCTTCCAACAGTGGTTCCGGAATGAGTTTGACGATGTTGCGGCCAGGCAGCATAGCATGGGCGAAAGTTGCCGCGCGGAGCGGGAACGATGCATCGTTAGGCTGCAGCGTGATGCCGCCGTGTTCGGTGATAGTGCGGTCATCAGTCATTTTCTTTCACCGTCCCACCATCGTGAATGCGTGTGGCCATGCGGACACCTTCGCTGTATGCCACGGGTCCAAGCTCCCTCACCGGAATGGTCTTGCCATTAACCAGCCAGGAGAGCTCACCCGTCCACGACTCTTCTGTGCGGTTGTTCGCGGCCCCAATCCGATACTGGGCCAGCACCAGGCGCCCGTCCTCGTGGATATGGGTCACCGCGAAGTCACCTTGAATGCTGTAGCCAGCTGCGTAGGCGCGGGCGACGGCAAAGAGGCCCTGATCGAACCGCGCGCCTGCCCACGTGTCTAACGCAGTCACAGACTCATCCGGAAGCGGGTCCGGCAGTTCATATGCCGCGCGATGCAACTGATCGAAGCGCTGCTGGATGCCTAGACCCGCAGCTAGCTTTTGAAGACTAGCCAGATCCTCAATCAACGTGGGGTGGGGGATGAGGATCTCCTCGGACACGAGAGTGCGCGTCTGCCCGTCTCGGGTGAGGATGCGCAAACTGATCTGATCATTAGCGGCGTTGACGTCCTGCAAGAACCCTGCCGTCCCCGCATTAGACGTTCCGCCTTCGTCAACAGGCTGAATGAACAGGCCGCGTAGCCAGGACTGCCATGTCTCATCCGGCCAGACCGCTGCAAGAACGGTGGAGGGAACCGGCGACGAGCGCACTAGCCACTTCTGCACTGTCGCCCCGCACTCAGCATCGTGGTCCTGCAACCAGGTGCGCAGGTCCTGGAGATCAAGAAAGATCTCAGTTTTCTTCACTGCGGCCGGCACAGATTTCAAAACCTTACCTTTGGAATTGCGGGCCAGAATCACGCCATCTGCAATGGTCAGCGCGTATCCGTTGGGTGTATCAATCCAGGTGAGATCTGGCGGTACGGTCATGCGTCACAATGTACCTGACTCACAGCCTTGAGGGGCGGGTGGACTGCTCTAGCGTAGCGTGCTTATCCAGCTGTTACGTCTGGCAGGGGGAAGTGAGCTGGGATAAAGTTCAGGAATGCCTATTACTGCATTCGCGACGGTCAAAGACGAGGTCCAAGGACCGTATTCGCAACAGCGTAGTTTCGATACCCCGGAGATGGAACAGCAGCGGCGTGGCTTCACCGGATACGTGTGGGAGCGCGGCGGTCAGGAGATGACACCGAGCATGTTCGGGCTCATCCGTCACATCGCGGATACGAGGCGCCAGTATGTGTTCGAGCGTGAGGACCTGCGCGGCTTGGAGGACTGGGCGGAGCGAACTAATGCGGTGTTCTTGATGCCTGACGGCGCGGTAGTGAACGTCCATGGCGAGGACATCATCGCAGGAGGCTCCGTGCCGTATCATCCTGCGGCCTGGGAACGGGCACAGCGTGTGCGGGCAGGAATCACACGGGATACCGGTGTGGAGTTGCCTGAGCATTATCCTCCGGTGCGTAGCGAGTTTGAGGTTGTGGTGCGCGGAGAGCGCGAGATTGCTCAACGGTTCATTTCGCTCATTGCGGCTACTGAGCTGGCGGGCCACTTCTTTACTGAGGATGGGGCGCCGTTGGAAGCGATTCGTGGCGTGCTACCTGGGGCGTTTGAGACGCTGACACCAATGGAAGCGCGGTTTGTTGAGTTGCTCGAATCCGGAGCGACGGCCCAAACCGAGACGCCTGCCGGTGCGGAGGCACGGAACTTGGCGGCGCAGCTGGAGTGGCAGGTCGAAGCGGCGCAGATGCTCGCGCATGTGGTAGGCCTCTGGGAGCTTCCGGAGGGTGAACTTCAGGTTAGCCCGGGGCCGCTAGTTACATGGGTTGCAGACAACGGTGAGGCCGCTGTCTATGAGAATGTGACCTCGCTGGCCGCGTTGACCGAAATGTGCGAGAAGTACGAGTTTGTTCGTTCGATGCGGTGGATCGCCGACGATGAACGGGCACATCCTGAACGGCAGGCTACTATCGACGTCCCGACCGCCGGCACATTGCTCGAATGGCACCGTGCGCTGTCTTGGCTGTTCAACCCGGAAACAGACTGGGACGAAGTAGACCTATCGACCTAACGGTCGAAACAGGCCGAGCGGAGCTGGCTTTTATTCCTGGACGAGCAAAAGCAGGTTTGGTGCATGCATCACATAGAAATTTATGTGAGTGATATAGCCAGGAGTCGAGAGTTCTACTCCTGGCTATTAGAGGCACTGGGATTTTTCCTATACCAAGAATGGGAAGAAGGCTTCTCCTACAAAAAAGACAAAACGTATCTCGTTTTCGTTCAAGCCCAAAATAAATATGTGGCGAACGGATACAACCGATGCAATATAGGCCTGAACCATCTGGCTTTTTCTTGCACTGACCCTGAAGAAATTGATCTTCTGAGAGAAAAACTTTTAACCAAAGGGGTCACTTTGTTGTATGATGACAGGTACCCCCATGCAGGTGGAGGTGAAAGCTATGCAGTCTTTTTTGAGGATCCCGATCGAATCAAATTAGAGGTAGCTCTGGCCGATTAAAGCGGGGAAGCAAGATTCACCCTGAGCTAGATGGTCCCCAGCAACCGACCGCGCACCGTTGGAGCGCCTGCGCAAGTACTAGAGGATCGCCTGCGCTGGGCATCCTCAACGCCGGGTTAACGCTGGTAGGGGAGATCATCGCTGTTCGGTACCGGATCAGGGTGCTCGATCACGTACTGCACTGACGCGGCCTCGATCGCCTTGATCGCATTCTTGTCAAGGAGCCCCCGCCTCAATGACGCGATGGCCGTCGCGCGCGTTCCTACGATGTTCAACCAGGTATCGCACATAGCGCGGTAGTCGTCGTCCCAGTTCCCGCCGCCGTTATTGAACAGCTCGCCGCCTATCCTGCCCGCGATGCGCACCACTTCACCCTGCACGGTCTCCGCGGGCCCGCCCATAGGAACTAGGTAATCCCACAGCCACGAGAACTGTTTTCGCACCGGAAGGTCAGGGACTTCGATGCGGCTGGTTCCATCGTGCGCTTCGATCAGTTGCACCGGCGGAACCCCGGAGAGCCGGTACAGTTCCGCCATAGCGGCGTCGACGGCTCGGGTCCCGTCGGTGCTCTCCTTCCTCAACCGTGCGGTCTGGGCATGTTCCTTACCGATCTGCCTGACGAAGCCGCGGCCGTCGTCGGTCAGGTGCGCGCCGGAGTCGAGCAGGAAGGACAAAGTCTCCACGATGTAAGGTAGCTTGTAGCCTCCGTAGGAGTGAGCCACGGCCTTGTCAGCTGCGGTGCGATCGTGCGGCCATTCGAGGGCGTGGATGTCGGCGCCGTGCTCGAGGAGCAGACGTACGGCTTCGACGCGGTACGAGTTCGCCGCGATCATGAGCGGTAGGTGCCTGCTTTCAGGATTGGGGTTGGCGCCAAGCTCCAGCAACAGCTGCATACGTGGGATGTTCCATTTGCTCGCCGCAGCAGCCAGGGGCGTGTAGCCGAAGTGGTCCTGAATATCGATGTCAAGACCCTGCTCGAGCAGCCAGCGCACCAACTCTGGCGGGGATTCAACCAACGCGAGCGCTGTGCGCTTGTAATACCCGGTTGTCGCCTCCAGCAGGCACGTATTGTAGACGGCCTTCATCGCATCGAGGTCGCCGCTTTCGAGGATCTCAGTGAAGTTCTCCGGCAGGGTTTTACGCTTGCGAGCCATACGTTGATGCTAGCAAGCAGATTGCCAGGTAGGGGAGGGGCGGCGGCGGTGGGAATGGCGTAGTGGATCCCCGTGAGCGAGCCATCGGCAGGCCTCATCTGATGCCAACGCTTGCTTGTACACACAGCCGTGCCGGGCAGGTCTGGAAACCTGCCCGGCACGCGAACACGACGCAGTTAGCCGCCGAAGACGGCGCGTAGCACTAGCACGCCGACCGCACCGAGGACGGCGGCGACCGGGACCGTGATGACCCACGCGAGCGCGATCGGCTTCATGAGCTTCCAGTTAGCGGCCTTGTTGACAATGCCGATACCCAACACAGCGCCAATCAGGATGTGCGTCGAAGAAACCGGCAGGCCCATAACCGATGCCAACATCACGATACCCGCCGCGGCAAGCTCCGCCGCGAAACCGGACGCCGGGTGCATCTCAGTCAAGCCAGAGCCAACGGTCTTGATCACAAAGCGGCCGATGAACCACAGACCGACAATCAGCGCGACGCCGGCGGTCAGCATCACGGCAGGCGGAACCCCGGCCTCGTCGTTGATCTGACCGGTTTTGAGGACATCGAGGATCGCCGCGAACGGACCAATCGCGTTAGCGATGTCGTTAGAACCATGGCTGAACGCAAACGCGGACGCCGTGAAAACCTGCATCCAGCTGAACAACACAAACGTCGAACGCGAAAGATCATGCTTCTTGAGCGAACGCGCGAAGATGAAAACCGCCATCCACACAGTCGCTGCGATCATCCCGAGAATCAGGAAGTTACCGACCGAGCTGAGCTCAAAATTGAGGTTCTTCAACCCCTTGAACAGCATCATCGAACCGATCACAACCGCGCCGAACGCCGCGAGCAACGGAACCCAGGTTTCAAGCGCGCGGTGCGCTTGAACCTCCCGAGCGCGGGTCTCTACGCTGTGCAGGTCCCGGTAATACTCAGACTCGAGCTCTTCCGGGTCCAAGTCCTCACGCTGATACACCGAAGCGTCACGGGCCATCGCGTTCGTGTAGGAAATCTTCTGCAGCTCGTCGAGCCGCTCAAAAGCTTTCTTGTGGCGGGTACGCAGTTCAGCACGTTCACGTTTCAGCTCACGCAGCTTCACATCCACCTGCTCGTTATAAACCAGGATGTGCTTCTTGATCTGCCCGAACAGAACCCACGCAACAATGCCGCCCAGCAGCGGCGACAACACCCACGAGAGCACGATCTTTCCGATCTCGCTCCACTGCACCATTTCGAAGCCACCGGTGCCGGTCGCGAAACCCAACGCGAGCGCCGCGCCAACAATACCGCCAACAATCGAGTGCGTCGTCGAAACCGGCCAACCCATGCGGGAAGCAACCAAAAGCCAGATCGCCGCGCCGAACAGCGCCGACATCATGATGAACACAAAGTCCATCGGCGCAAGATCGATCGCGTTGAGGTCTACGATGCCCGAACGCACCGTCTCCGTAACCTCGCCGCCAGCGAGCACCGCGCCACTGACCTCGAAGATTGCAGCGATGATGAGCGCCTGTTTCATCGTCAGCGTTCCCGCGCCAACACTGGTACCGAACGAGTTCGCGACGTCGTTACCGCCGATGTTGAACGCCATGAACAATCCGAAAAGGATCGTCAGAACGAGGACGGCCTTGTTCGCGCCCGGATCAACATAGGTGAAGGACCAGCTCATAAACACCGCGAGCGTGACGGCCATGAGAGTTCCGAAAGACAGATGCCACCACCGGTCTGGGCCTAAGAAACCGTGTTTGCCTGGAAGCGCTGAAGAATCTTGTCGAGGTTTGAGTGACTGCGCCATAGAAAGCCTTTCCCCAGAGCTGGGATGCTCTAGTGGCAATATCGTGGCGCAGACGGTTGAAATACAGGGCAGGAATACGTGAACACCGCGTGACAAGCTGGTGCGGACTAGATCCAACCGTTCGCTTTAGCGAGGTGGGCGGCCTCAAACCTGTTAGCTGCACCCGTTTTCGCCATAATGTTGGAAATGTGGTTACGCACCGTGCCAGGGGATAGGTGCAAGGCTTTCGCGATCGCGGGTGCGCTCTTGCCTTGGAACAGTTGCTGACACACCTCAGATTCCCGCTCGCTCAAGGGATTATCGGGTACCAGTAAGCTGTCACGTGCCAGGGTTGGGTCTATCACGCGCAACCCGGAATGCACTCGTCGGATCGCATCCGCCAGTTCATCAGGTGGTGTGTCTTTGACGATGAAGCCGTCCACACCCACCTTCATCGCCCGTTTCACATACCCGGCCTTGCCGAACGTGGTCACAATCAGGCAACGGCACGGATGCCCAGCCAACTTTTCGGCAACATCGAGGCCGTTGAGGCCGGGCATCTCAATATCCAATAGCGCCACATCAATGGGTTGCTGCTGCACGAGCTCTATAGCCTCGGTCCCTGTAGCGCATTCCGCGACAACCTCGATGTCCGTCTCCGAACCCAGTAACGCAACCAACGCGCCGCGTACCAGCGACTGGTCCTCAGCGATCAACACACGAATCCTGTTCATTCGCTCGCCTCCCGCACCACAGCGCCGTCACGCATCAGTTCGCTATCGCCGCTCATCGTGATCAGAGCTCTGCTCAGCCCGTGCTCACGGCGCACGATGAGGCGCCCGCCAGCCGCCTCAACTCGCTCACGCAGCCCAGCCAGGCCGCCCTCGCGGTTCTGCACGGTATCGGTGCTGAACCCGCTGCCGTCGTCAGTCACCTGCAGCTTATCTGCGCTCACGCTGACCCAGCAGGTGTGCGCCCCGGAATGGCGGACCACATTCGTGGTCAATTCACGCAACCCCCAAGAGAACACGTTCTCGTGAGCACCCACCGGGGTGAGGCGTTCAGGAAGATGCGCGGTGATGCCTTTTGTTTCTAACGCTCGGCGCGCGGCTTGCAGCTCACCAGCGAAGGTGGGGGTGCGCATGCGTGTGACTGTTGCGCGAACCTCGGCAAGCGCTAGCCGGGAGAGCTCGCTGATCTCTTTGAGCTCCCGTTCGGCCTGCTCAGCGTTGGTGTGTAGAGCCCGGCGGGCCACCTCGGATTTCAGGTTGATCACCGTGAGCGAATGCCCCAGAAGGTCGTGAACATCGCTCGCGATGTCCTCCCTCTGCTGCGCAAGGTCAAGCTCGTGTTGTAACTGCTGGCGGGACTCGTCGTACTGAGAAAAAGCACCCACCCCAACCAGTAACAGGGGCATGAAGAACAGCAGGAAAGATGCCCAGCTCAGGTCTTGCGGCGATAGCCGCCATACCGGGAAAGCGCCGGCCGCCCCCGTAGCTACTACGATGGGGAGGGACTTCTTCCACGGGACAGCGAAACCCAGTACCGCCGCCAGATACGGTGCGTAGGTCACCACTCCCGTTTTGATGACAGGCACGCTCGCCAGCGCGATGACGAACAGGATGCCCCACCTCAACAATGCGCGCGGAAACTGGCCCCACCCGCTTGGGAACGTGTCCATTGAGCCGAACGCATAGAAGTAAAGCAACCCAAACACGGTCACACAGACCGTCATCCACGCCTTGTCGACGGCACTGAACTCGCCGCTCACATATACCTGAACCAAGACGGAGGCGAGGAACACAAGCCATATTGAGGCGAAGATCGCGTTGTTGAACTGGAAGTCTTTGAATAGGCGCATCAGCTTCGGTTCTTGTCGCGCTGGCGCATGATCAGGCAGAAGCCCACGAAGATCACCGTCCATACCGAGATGCTAACCCAGGCATGCCACATCGGCTCGAACATCAACCCCGTGCCAGCAATTTGCGCTCCCTCGGCCAACGGCCACCGCACCAGCATCATCGCGCCGTACATCGGCGTAAAACGACCTATGTCCAGCAACGCACCGGTCAACGGCATGAACACATTAGCCGCGAAAGCGATGATCACAATGGAGCCGGTAGCGATCCCCACCGTGTTCTCTTTAGGGACCACGAGCGTCCACGCCAAGCCATAAAAACCGAACGGGATCGAACACAGAACGCACGCAATGAACGTCAACGCCCACTGTTCGGGCTGCATTTTCGCGTTCGTGAGGGCCCCGACAATGAATACCGCGGCGATCGGTAACACCGCACGCACAGCGATACTGACCGTGTTAGCGAAAGCTAACTGCCACGGGCGTAGGGGAGTCAGAGCGAGCTGCCGGCCCCACCCGCTACGGCTATCCGTCACGGATGAACCGGCCGCACCGACCGCACCAACCACACCAGCGTAAAAAGCCATGCCCAGCATCACGTACGCGGCGAGGTTACCGCCGTTCATCTCCTGCTCACCGTAGCTCTGCAACGCGCCAAAGATGAGGTAAAAGAAGATCGGTAGCCCGACGCTGAAGAAGATCGTGGTCATGTCCCGGCGCAGACGCAACAGCTCATGCCCGGTGAACCTCAACGTAGTGCTCAACATGTGCTTAGTCCTCCTCGTTGTTCTGGGTCTGGCCGCTGTTCTGCGTCAGGGCGAGGAATGTGTCCTCGAGGCCGTGGCTTGTCACTTCAAGGTCACAAGCGTCAGTTTCGGTCAGTAAGTACCGGGCAAGCGCATCGGAATCCTGGGTTGTGATGTGCACACGGTTGCCGTGAGCCTCAACGCTTTCCGCGCCTGGCAACCCCGATAACTCCGGGACCCCGCCTGGGAACGTGGCGCTCACCGTGCGGTTGGAGCTCATGTTTCGCAGCTCATCGGTGGTGCCGTCCGCGATGACCTCGCCCTTGTTGATCAGCACGATGCGTTGGGCAAACTGGTCTGCTTCCTCCAGGTAGTGGGTCGCGAAGATGATGGTGCGGCCCTGCTCAGCCTGATGCTTCATGGACTCCCAGAATCGATGGCGAGCGCCGGCATCCATGCCGGCGGTCGGCTCGTCAAGAATGAGGACGTCCGGGTTGCCGAGAATCGCCAACGCGAAACGGATCCGCTGCTGCTCACCGCCGGAACACTTGCCGACGCGGCGTTTATAGATCGGTTCCAGATGCGCCTGCTCGATAACCTCATCCAGAGGCAGATGGCGCGGGAAGGTCGAAGCGATCATCTTCAACGTGTCCTTGACCGTGAGGTCGCTGAGCAGGCCACCGGTTTGCATGAGGGCGCTGATCTTTTGCTGATACACCGCTTTTTGAGGGGCCTGACCCGTGACCTTGATAGACCCGGACGATGGGGTGGTGAGCCCCAGAATCAGGTCCACCAGCGTGGTCTTGCCGGCCCCATTAGTGCCCAGCAGGGCAATGATCTCACCGGGCTGGACCGTGAGGCTAACGTCCTTCAAAGCGTGCACGGGATTGCCTGAACGCGCGTTGAAGGTTTTGTTCACTCCGCGCAGTTCTATAGCTGGGGTGAGTTCTATAGCGGGAGAATTCTGTTCCCTCGTCAGGTGTGTTCTCTTCATGCAATTCACGCTAATGAGCCAGCGAGGAACGCACGCATAGCAGGTGTCACCACTTACCCATGACAGTTGTCATGGGCCGCGAACACAGCAGAAGGCCGGTTCCCTCGAAACATGAGGGAACCGGCCTTCTGGCTGTGTCTATACCGGGCTTAGCCTTCGAGCTTACGCAGCGCTTCGAGCTGCTCCGGAGTCAAGTCCTCGTCGATCTTGCCACCGCTAGCCTGCCCGCCGCCAGCCTGGGACTCAACAGCCTTAGGTGCGCCCTTGCCAGCGCCATGCTTGAGGGCAGCGAGACGCGCCTCAACCTCAGTCTGTTCGCCGAGGTCCTCAAGCTGCTCAAACTGCGAATCGATCGAGGATGCGTGCAGTTCCTGCTGGCCGCGAACCTGTGCCTCCTGGCGGCGGATCTTCTCCTCAAAACGGGAGATCTCGCTGGTCGGATCCATGATGTCGATCGAGCCGAGAGCCTCGTTGACCTTGCTCTGAGCGTCAGCGGACTTCTGGCGGGCAACAAGCTGGTTGCGTTTAGTGCGCAGCTCTTCAAGCTTGTTCTTCATCTGAGCCAGGCCGTTCTTCAGCCGCTCAACCACATCCTCCTGAGCCTTGATGCCCGGCTCAGCGGCCTTCACATCGTTCTCAGCAGCCATCTGCTTCTGCAGTGCAACCTTGGCGAGGTTATCGAACTTATCAGCGTCCGCGGAATTACCCTGAGAACGGAACTCATCAGCCTTATTCGACGCAGCGAGAGCCTTCTGGCCCCACTCCTGAGCGGTCCTAACGTCAGTCTGGTGGTCCTCTTGAGCCAGGCGCAAGTTACCGATCGTGGTCGCGATAGCCGCTTCAGCTTCGCGGATGTTGTCCGTGTAGTCGCGGATCATCTGATCCAGCATCTTCTGCGGATCCTCCGCGTTGTCGATCATCGCGTTGATGTTCGCACGGACCAACTGGCCAATACGGCCAAGGATCGACTGTTTCTTTGCCATGGTTCTCCTTCAATGATGATGGCGGAAAGCTGATGAATGATCAGACGAGAAACATCCAGATTTCAGACTAGTGTGCTTCTTGATCGATGAGTAGAGGCCGCGGCGCAAAGTTCGCTAGTGGCACGAAAATCGCCAGCGTCAACGCGCATAACAACGCGCATTAATGCGCGGTTGCTAACGCCCCAGGGCTGCATCAGTACGGGCGGCGACGTCTGGAATTGCGCCGGTTGTCGTTGGGGTAACCGTAACCGAACGTGATGCGCGGGACCCCGTTGCGTGAACCGGAGAACGTCGGGTTGAAGATGTTATAGACGCTCTCAAGCGGGTCATCTTGGTCACTACGGCTGGCGGTTTCCGCCTCGGCGTTACGCGCTGCAGCCTCAGCGAGCTTGAGTGCACGGTCAGCGTGCTGAGCCGCCGTCACGGGGTCAGTAGCGCGCATATCCATCGCCTGGTTCAAGAACCGTTGTGCCTCAGAAAGCCGCGTGCGAGTGGTGGAGCCCACCTTGTTGCGGTTCGCGCGAACATAATCCTCAACAGACTCGATACGGGCAGCAGCACGGTTCGCCAGATCATCCAGGCGCGCCTGAGCGCCCGCCCGCTTCTCATCTTCCGACTGCGCTTGGCCGAGCGGATCACTCAACGCATCATGCGCGGTTGCCAGCTCATCTGTCAACGCAATCGGATCATGCGGGCCAGCATCCATTTGGCTATAGATCTTCTTGATCACCCGGTCCAAACGGTCAGCCGGGCCCTGCAACGCGGAACGGCCAGCATCCACCATCCCCCGTGCCGCATCGATATCCTTCTCAGCCTGATGAATATGCTGCGGCAACTCCTGCTGGGCGGTAGCCAGCCGTTGTTTGACAGTCTCAACACGAGTGACCAGGGCCTCGGCATCCACCTGCGCGGTTTCGGCTTGAACAATCGCAAGTGCCGCGCTCGGATGGTTCCCGGAACCCCACGCAGTACGGGCATCATTCAACGCGGCAGAAAGGTCTTCCAAACGGCCCGTTGCCCGCTCGACAACACCATCCACGCGCTCACGAGCGCTCGTGGTGTATTCCTGTTCGATACCACCCAAATTCGCTTGGCCCTGCTCGAGCCGGCCCACTAGCTGCATCAACGCGGCATTGAGCTCATCGATACGCTGCGGGGCATCATGCTCCACGTTACGGAGCTGACTGAACTCGTCAGCGCGAGCCTGCAACGTGTCAATCGCTCGCTTGGTGCGCTGCAGGATCTCCTCAAGCCACGCGTTCTGATCCTGCGGGGAATCAGGGGTGTCATCGTCAAGTAACTGCTGCCGCTCGAACGCGGCAGACAAATCAGCGCGGGCCTCATCCAACGATGCGCGGAAAGACTCGACTTTCTCCTCACCATAGGCAGCGACCGCGAAATCAACCTCCTGGCCTGCGGCACGAACCGCCTCATCGGCCGCGATCAAGGCCGCGGAGGCGTCCTTACGTTTAGCATCCAGCTGCTCAGCGGACAGAACCTGCGGCGCATCCTCCGGCACGCCACCCACCGGCAGGCCGGTAGCGCCCCAGCCTGGCGAGTTCCGCCACCTCTCACGCCGCTCCCTGCGCGCCTTCGAACCCTTCATATTGAAAACAACGGCCGTGATCACGAACCCGATAATGAAGAAAATCAACAAGCCGAACAGAGACGAGCTTGAAGCGGTACGTTCAAAACTATCCCGAATCACGGCATCCTGCGCCGCGTTGAACTGAGCTGGAACAGCGTGCGATGCGAAGGCCTGTGCCGCGGTCACGGTCGAGGAATCAAGCATGTCGATGAGAAGCGCCATATTCAAAGTTTTCCACATAACGGCCCCTCATCAAGCATTCTTCCGGTGAGCTTCAAGAAACCGCGGATTGACCGTCCAGCCGCTTTTCAGGGGATATCGCTACTCTGTTCTTAGAAGTTTTGATCATCTCTATGAGAAAGCCCGCAGATGTCTAATTCTTATCCAGCCGGCCAACAGGGCTACCCCGGCAATCAGAACCAGCCAGGCCAGCAACATACTCAGCCGCCTCCACCAAGCCCCGGCCCGCAACAGCAACAGGAGCCGGTACAGACTCAACATCCAACGCAGACTCAGCAGCCAACGCAGACTCAGCAGTCGCCGCAGACTCAGCAGTCGCCGCAGACCCAGCAGTCGCCGCAGTATTACACGCAGCAGCTGGGTCAGCAGCCACATGAGTCGCAACCGTCTGGTGGGCGTAAGAAGAAGCAACGCGGCACATCGCGGCGTCCCGGTTGGGGGATCGTTGCGGGGGCTTTGATCCTGGGTGCTGTTGCAGGCGGCGGCGCCGGCGCGGGTGTGGTTGCATTCAACCACTCTGACTCCGGACAGAACCCCGCCGCGAACAGCCCTGCCGCGCAACAGGCTTATCAGGAACAGTTCGGTGGTGACCCCAAGTCCGCGACCCCGGTTTCACTCGCGGCAGCAACCGCGATGCCATCCGTCGTCACGATCTCCGCAAGCGATGGCAAACAGTCCGGCACAGGCTCGGGTGTGTTCATCTCTGAAGACGGCTACGTACTCACCAACCAGCACGTCGCAACGCTCAGCGGTGCTTCAGATAAAGCGACCATCGAGGTCCAGACCTCGGACGGAACAACCTATCCAGCCAGATTGGTGGGCCAAGACCCGCTCTATGACCTCGCGGTTGTGAAGATCGATAACCCTGGGGATACGAAATTCACCCCGATCAAGTTCGCTGATATGAACGATGTGAACGTGGGCTCGGAAGCGGTCGCGATCGGTGCGCCGTTGGGGCTTCCGAACACGGTGTCTACCGGCATTATTTCTAACCGTGAACGCTCGATCTCGATCGCATCTTCGGCGGTCAAATCGACCCCGGAAGATGACCCCAACAATAAAGACCTGCCGGAGTTCCGGATCCCCGGGCAAGAACAGCGTCAGCAACCTTCCGGGCGTATCTCGATCAACGTGTTGCAGACTGACGCCTCGATCAACCACGGTAATTCCGGTGGGGCGCTCGTCAATGACAAGGGCGAGCTGATCGGGGTGAACGTAGCGATCTACTCGCCAAGCGCCCAATCCGGTTCTATCGGACTTGGTTTCGCCGTGCCAGGCGACATCGCCCAGCGTGTTGCCCAAGAGCTCATGAGCAACGGTAAAGCGACCCACGGCCAGCTCGGTCTGATGGCGCGTGCTCAGCCTTCAAACGCGGGCCGTTCCACGATCTTCACGGAAGGCGCGGTGGTTTCCGAGGTTGTACCTGACTCACTGGCTGCGAAAGCAGGCATCCAGAAGGATGACGTCATCACCAAGGTGAACGATAAACGCATGAATGACGCCGTTGACCTGACCGCGACCATCCGTTCCTACCCGGAGGGCGCTACCGTCAAGGTGACAGTCAAACGCAACGGCGAGGAACACACCATGGACGCCACATTGGGTGGCACTGACGCATAAATCAACGAGCGCATTCGCATCAATCAGCCAGCGTGGACGCCTACTTTCTGGCTGCGGGATGCCACGATGCGGGCGGTGGCTTATACGATGGACTACGGAAGGCATCGTATAAGCCACCGTTTTTTGTTCATCGAGAGCAGTTTGTGTTCATTGCGAGCAGGAGTGAAAACATGAGTACAGCCGAGACGAGCCCACAGCATGTGATGGTCTTGGTCAAGTACGTTCCTGATGCCCAGTTTGAGCGGCAGTTCGATTCGGAGAACCGCCTGGTTCGTGAGGAGTCGATCTTGTCTGAGCTGGATGAGAACGCCATCGAGGCGGCTGTCGCGTTGTCTGAGGCTGCTGGCGGGGACAAGGTGTGCCCGGTCACTGTTGTGACGATGGGCCCAGACGGAGCTAAAGCCGCGTTGAAGAAGGCCCTGCAGATGGGAGCAACACGCGCAGTTCATGTTCTGGATGACGAGTTGGCTGGTTCTGATGCGTTGTCGACCTCTCGTGTTTTGGAGGCCGCGATCCGGGGCGAGAACCCGGATGTTGTGGTTTTCGGCATGGAATCCACTGACGCGGAGATGGGTGTCATGCCTTCCCTGGTCGCCGCGCGTCTTGGCTGGCCGCAGCTGACGATGCTGGATTCGCTTGAGCTTGATGCGGGCCAGTTGCGTGGCCGCCGCCAGGGTATCGGCGAGGTGCTTGAGGTTGCTAGCGGCTGGCCGGTGGTGGTTTCGGTTACGGATCAGGCTAATGAGCCGCGCTACCCGAACTTCAAGTCGATGCTTGCCGCCCGGAAGAAGAAGACGGACACGGTCACGCTTGCGGATCTCGGCTTGTCTGCTGACTGGGTGGGGTCGTCTGCGGCCTCTGCTGTTGTGACTGCTGCGGAACCGGTTCCGGCACGTAAACCGGGCCGTGTGATTGTTGATGATGGTGCAGCTGGTGAGGCGCTGGCTGAGTATTTAGCTGAAAATAATCTGCTCTAACCCTCGTGCGCGGCAGGCGGGGTGTCTGCGGCCGGCAGAGTTTCTCGGTATCGGGTTTTAGACGTTTCTGGAGTTTCTTGTGACTGTTCTTGTGTATCTGGATTCTGTTGGGCCGCAGCTTTCGGCTTCCCAACAGGAAGTTCTCGGTGTTGCGGCCGGTTTAGGGCCCGTTGCTGTTGCCGTGGGTTCGGCCGTCTCAGCCGATGCGGTCGCGGCGTTGGGTGCCGCGGGCGCTCAGCGGGTGTATGCGGCTGAACAGGATCCGTCGGGCTCTGTTGCGGTGGGGCAGGCCGATGTTTTGGTCGGTGCCGTGCGTGCAAGCGAGGCCGTGACGGTGCTCAGCAGCATCGAGCCGATCGAAACCGAAGTCATGGCGCGTGCGGCCGCGCTTACGGAGTCGGCGCTCATCACTCAAGTTTCCGCCGTTGAGCCTGCAACTGAAGGCCCACTCACCGCGGCCTCGGGTCTTGCGGTGCGTAAGGATGTGCTTTCGGGGGAGTGGAGCTCTGCAGTGCGCCCCACCACGGCG
This sequence comes from Pseudoglutamicibacter albus, assembly GCF_022346425.1. Lineage (GTDB taxonomy): Bacteria > Actinomycetota > Actinomycetes > Actinomycetales > Micrococcaceae > Pseudoglutamicibacter > Pseudoglutamicibacter albus. The sequence continues at coordinate 123,489 of NZ_JAKRCW010000006.1, read as the reverse complement.
ACCGCTTTCCTAACGCTGGTTCCGGGCGTTCCCGCTTCCGCGCAGGCTGCCGCACAGACCGCCGAGGTGGTTACGTTGAGCACGGGCGGGCGTGAAGGCGCACAGATTATCTTCCGCACCCCGGTGGTTTACGACGGACGCCCCGACGTGTCCTCGGCCCGAGTTGTGGTTTCGGGCGGCCGCGGTACCGACGGCGATTTCGGCCCGGTCGAACAGCTCGCTGACGCCCTCGGCGGCGCGGTCGGTTCAACACGTGATGCGACCGATGAAGGCTGGATCCCACACAACACACAAGTGGGGCAGACCGGCGCCACGGTGCGGCCTGACCTGTATATCGCAGCCGGTATATCAGGTGCGGTGCACCACGTTGCGGGCATGCGCCAGTCCGGCACGATCGTCGCGGTGAACACTGACATGGACGCCCCTATTTTCGATATCGCTGATTTCGGTATCGTAGGCGATCTGAACACGGTCCTACCTCAAGCTGCTGAAGCTATCCGCGCCCGTAAACAACAGAGTTAGTAGGGCAGTCTCGTGAACGCTTCAGCGTCGGTGAATTCGATGTCAGCGGATTCGACGGCCGGGGCAGAGGGCCCCGGAGTAACGGGCACCGCGGTAGAGGGTGCCGGGGTAGCGGGCGCCGTCGCGCTTGACCCGGCCACGGGCGCCCCGGTGGGTGTATCGAAAGTTCTGGTGCTGACAGCGCACCCAGACGATGTTGACTTCGGCGCCGCTGGAACACTGGCACGGTGGGCGGCAGGCGGCATCGACATCCACCTCACCGTGGTGACCGGCGGGGGCGCCGGCGGTTTCAGCGATGAGGCCCGCGGCGATGATGTTGTATCCCGCCGTCGGGAGGAACAGCGGGAAGCGGCAGAGGTTGTGGGGATCGCTTCGGTCGAGTTCTGGGACTACCCGGACGGGGATCTGCACGTGAGTGATGAGCTGCTCAAGGACATCGTGGAGATCGGACGCCGAGTGCGCCCGGACCTGATCTTGACCCACCACCCTGAGCGGGACTACACGAGCTTCCAGAAATCACATCCTGACCACCTTGCTGTAGGGCAAGCGGTCACTCATGCAGTGTATCCGTCGCTGGAGAACCCCTACGCATACCCGGAGCTGCTGGAAGCCGGCCTCGAGCCACACAAACTGCCTCACCTGTGGTACTTCGGGCAACCGGGGCACCTAACGAACATGGCCGTGGACATCACAGAGAGCCTCGAAACCAAGATCCAAGCGCTTCTCAAGCACGCATCCCAACACCCGGATGTGGAGAAGATGCAACAGTTTGTGCGGCACCAAGCCGCACGCATCGCCCAGCAACGCGCCGCCTCGGACGATGCGAAAGCGGCGGAGTCGTTCCACGCGGTGTGCGTGAACTCCGCCGAGACGATCGCCGGTTTCTAAGCTGTCCCGATAGTCGGCCTTTAGCAGCGGCGATACTGGACCTCTGCCGTGCCGCTACACTCGCGCCGCAACTGGCCCTCTGCCGCGCCGCTAGTGGCCCTCTACTGCGCCGCTAGCGAGCACCTCCGCTATCCGCGCTACTTACCGGCGCCTTCCGGGATCTGGATGGCAACCACATCGTTGGCTGGTGGGCGCTGCTGCCCGCCTTCAGTGACGATCGTGACGTGGATTTCACGCGTCGTGTTGAGTTCGTTGCGGACGCCGACCCACTCATCGTTCGGCTGCCCACCTAGCAAGGTGGAGGGGCGTAGCGCGTTGTCTTTATCGCTTAGATACAGCTGGTATTCGCTGTTCTGCGGAGCGTGAGGGACACCCTTGACCTTGACCGCGTATGAGTTCAACTCCGCGCTAGTGACCACCTCAATCTCGCCGTCTTTCGACTTAGCGGTGTGGGTCTGGGCGTCCGGGGCGTCGAGGACCTCTTGCGCGACTTCGCCTGCGATCTTTTCAGAAGACGGCCACATGGCACGCACCGCGAAGAAACCGATCACAGCGAGCACAACCACCGTGATGACGCTGATGACCGCGATCTTGCCAGCCGAAGGCGCCTTGCGGCGGCTACGGCCGTGTTCTTGTTCCTCAAAACCGCCGAGTTCCTCAAAGTCACCGAGTACGTCAAGGTCGGCTTCATTCAGTTGGTTCATGGTTGTAAGCCTTTCCTTAAACGTTTCCAATAGTGAGATCAGCAGGTGCCGCATCCAGCGGCCGGGAACCTGGGAACCCGTGTTGCCGCCACGCCTCATAGACAGCGATGGAAGCCGAGTTCGCGAGGTTTAGAGACCTGCGGGCCGGCTGCATCGGGATCGTGAGACGTTCAGTGATGCGCGGATGGTTCTTTTCTTCTTCGGTGAGTCCGGAGGACTCTTTACCGAAGAGGAGAATATCGTCTTCGCGGTAGGTCACGGTGTCATAACGGGTGTGTCCGTCAGTAGTGAAAGCAAAAACACGTCCCGGCCCCAATTTCTGCAACGCAGTATCCAGGTCCGGATGCACCGTAACCACAGCCAGATCATGATAATCGAGGCCAGCGCGGCGCAATTTCGCGTCTTCAAAATCGAAACCCAACGGCTCCACAAGATGCAGTTCGGCGCCGGTGATGGCAGCGAGCCGGATCGCGTTACCGGTGTTGCCTGGGATTTCAGGAGTATTGAAGACGATGCGTAGCACGCCGCCAGTTTAGCTAATGTAACGGTTTGATCACGGAACGGTGTTCTTTTTGTGTGTGTCGCGTCCTGCGAACTGGAGCAACTGACCATACACAGAAAGGTTGATGCTACTGGGGTTCGGGCCACCTGCAAGATAAGCAATCCCCTCGCCGGCGGCACGCGCAATCGGTGAAGGCCCCGTGACACCTGCGGTAGCGCCCACCCGGTTCACCACCGGATGTTGAGCCGAACGCCCCGGAACGAACAACACATGCAACGCCTCAGCGCGGCTGCCGCCGATCTTGCGTTCCAACGCATGCACCGCATCGTGGTCTGGGGTATAAGCCAGGGGCTTTCCATTCGCTCGCAGTGTTGTGCCATCCCACGCGTGTTCGGCATCCACGGAAGCCTCAACATCAACCGCGAGCAGACGGTGGCCAGCGAAAATCACTGCTTCAATATCCGTCCCGTCGATGCGGACGCCCAGCACCATGCGGGCCGCAGGAACGTGTTCGTGGATGCGTTCGAAAAGATCCATGACGGCCGCGGTGCGCGCCTCGCGGTAGACGGCGCGGTCAAATAAGCTGCGACGGCGGATAGAGCCCCGCACGAGCGTGTGCGCGTCACGCTCACTCAATGCAGGGTGGGCGCCGTCGTAGGTGACGTCCTGGGAAGCAGGGCCAGATGGTGTGTAGCGGTTGTCTGTGTTGTGTGCGGCCGTGCTGTTGGCGCGTGAAGCGGCGCCGCTAGCGCCCGATGCGTGCCGGGTCTGCGCTGCACGCTGAGTAGACGGCGCGGACTTCGACCGCGCAGAAGGACTCGCTGGCGGCTGTGCGGTCGCGGCTCTAGCGGCCGCGGTATCGGCTTGTGCCGCAGCGGCAGTGTCGGTCAGGACCGTGTAGGCGGTGGTGATCGCCTGATAAGTTTCGGGATCGCCGCCGAGATCCGGGTGATGGGTACGTGAAAGCGCACGGAACGCTTTACGGATGGCTTGGCTGTCAGCGTTAGGGGGTAGACCGAGAGTTTCAAAAGCTTGACGGCGGCTGGCGGACATAGTCAATATTCTGCCTTACCTCACTCATCGGGTGCGGAACACGGTGAGCGCTGGGGAGCGAGGGTGGACGAACCAGGCTGGAGTGAGCCAGGCTGGAGTGAGCCAGCAGTGCCAGCCAGGGGAGCGGGGCTAGGCTGGGAGGGTGAGGAATCAGCCGATCCATTACTTCGACCACGCCGCAACCACCCCGCTGTCTGAGCCGGCACGTGCCGCGCTCATCGAGCATATGGGGGTTATCGGCAACGCGGGGTCGCTCCACACCGCGGGCCGCACTGCTCGCCGTATCCACGATGCCGCGCGCATCGAGCTCGCGCACGCCGCCGGGGTTGATCCCGCTGAAATCGTGTTCACTTCAGGCGGCACCGAGGCCGATAACATCGCGATCAAGGGCCTCTACGCCAAACGCAACGCAGTGCCCGGTTCCAAGCCGGAGCCAGCTGTGGGCAAGCCGGCCCGGCCGCGCATCATCTATACCGGGATTGAGCATCCTGCCGTGCTTGATGTGATCGAATACCTCGCCCAACACCACGGCGCCGAACCCGTGCTGGTTCTGGTCACCGAGGATGCCGTGGTGGATCTCGATGCGTGGCGTGCCGCGCTAGCATACGCGCCGGAACGCACCGCTCTGGCGACCCTGATGTGGGCGAATAACGAGGTCGGCACCATCCAGCCAGTCGAAGAAGCCGCAGCCATCGCTGCCGAGCACGGTGTGCCCTTCCACACGGATGCGGTGCAGGCTTTCGGACACACCCCTACACAGCTGAACAATCCTGCTATCACCACCGCGGCCATCACCGCTCACAAACTCGGCGGGCCAGTGGGGATCGGGGCGCTCATTGTGCGCCGCACCGCCCAGCTCACACCGCACATCCACGGAGGCGGACAAGAACGTGGCCTACGCTCCGGAACTGCCGACGTCGCCTCCGCGTCAGCCTTCGCCGCTGCCGCGACCGCCGCGCAAGCAAGCCTCGACCAAGAGATTGAACGGCTGGAGTGCCTGCGGGAAAAACTGGTCCACGCGATCACCACAACCATCCCCAACGCGACCGTATCCGGCGTCCAGGCAGCCGCTAACCGGGCATCACGTGGCGGGAACTCAGCGCAGCAGTTGCCCGGCATCGTGCATCTGAGCGTCCCTGGCGCCCAGGGGGACTCGGTCCTGTTCCTCCTAGACAGCCTCGGGTTCGCGACCTCGACCGGCTCCGCATGCACCGCCGGGATGGCGCAGCCCTCCCACGTCCTGTTAGCGATGGGCCGTAGCAAACAAGACGCAACCGATGTGCAACGCTTCAGCATGGGCCCACTCACCACCGAAGAATCAGTGCAGGCGCTCATCGACGCCCTCCCCGGGGTCATCGCGCAAGCCAGAGGCGCCGGTTAGCCCGCGCATGCATTGCTGGCACCGCCCGCAAACGCCACTAGCGCCTATAAAGATCACGGCGTCACCGGTGGTGCATGAAACAATAGAGAATTGCCCTTGCGCACAGCCTTGAGCAGAATTGACCGGCCACAGTTTTGAGGGGGATTTCATGAAGGTTCTGGCCGCAATGTCTGGCGGCGTGGACTCTGCCGTAGCGGCGGCGCGCGCCGTTGAAGCCGGCCACGACGTCGTGGGTGTCCACCTCGCCCTTTCACGCATGCCCGGAACCCTCCGCACCGGATCGCGTGGATGCTGCACCATCGAAGACTCCAATGACGCGTTCCGTGCATGCGAAACCCTCGGCATCCCGTTCTATGTGTGGGACTTCTCCGAACGTTTCAAAGCCGATGTGGTGGATGACTTCATCGACGAATACGCCGCCGGCCGCACCCCGAACCCGTGCCTGCGCTGCAACGAGAAAATCAAGTTCGAAGCCCTGCTTGATAAAGCGATCGCGCTAGGGTTCGATGCGGTCGTGACCGGCCATTATGCCCGCGTGGATCAGGACGGTGACGGCCGCCCAACCCTGCACCGAGCCGCCGATATGGCCAAGGACCAGTCCTATGTTCTGGGTGTTCTGCGGGAGGACCAACTCGCGCACTGCTGGTTCCCGCTGGCACACGCACCCACCAAGGCGGAGGTCCGCGCAGAAGCTGAACGCCGCGGCCTCGGCGTGGCAGAGAAACCCGATTCGCACGATATCTGCTTCATCCCAGACGGCGACACCCGCGGCTGGCTCGCCGAACAGATCGAGATGCAGCCAGGCAAAATCATCGACCAAGAAGGCACCCAAGTAGGCGAACACGAAGGGGCCCAAGCCTTCACCGTAGGGCAGCGCCGCGGGCTCGCTATCGGACATCCAGCACCTGACGGTAAGCCGCGCTTTGTGCTCTCGATCCGGCCGAAAACCAACGAAGTCGTTGTCGGTCCCAAAGAGGCGCTCGCCGTGGATCGGCTCAGTGGCATTCGCGTCTCATTCGCGGGTGCGGAACCTGCCGAGGCCGCCAGCGGCGCATGGATGGACGTCACCGTCCAGGTTCGCGCCCACGGAAAACCTGTACCGGGCCGCGCCCGCTGGGTCGCCGACGACGAACAGGGCCGCCGCGTAGAAGCCGAGCTGGAAGAAACACTCAACGGGGTAGCACCAGGCCAGTCGATGGTCCTCTACACCGGGGACCGTGTGATTGGGCAAGCAACAATTGCCTCAGCCCATTCATCAACGTGGAATCCGGCCGCACTCACTGCGTAGGGTGAGGTTATGAGCGATCAACACGAAGGCATCGTGACCAACGAATGGGACCCGGCGGCATCCTCCCTACCTGACACTGTTGACCCTGCCGTGATGCAGGAACTGTTGCGGATCCGCGGCAGCATCGACAACATTGACGCGACGCTGGTATATCTGCTCGCAGAACGGTTCAAATGCACCCAGCGAGTAGGCCACCTCAAAGCCGAACACCAACTCCCGCCCAGCGACCCCGGGCGTGAAGCCGCCCAGATCGCCCGGCTACACTCGCTAGCCAAAGACGCGCAGCTAGACCCGGAATTCGCCGAAAAATTCCTGAACTTCATCATCGCTGAAGTGATCCGCCATCACGAAGCGATCTCCGAACAACGCAACTGAGCCGGCAGGCTTGATTGTGACCATGACTTCTTCTACTTCGACGGCTCCCGAGCGTTCAGCGGACACCGAGCAGGGCATTGCGTGGCAGGGTGTTGTGTGCGCGCCGCAGGTTCGTACCCAGGCGCGCGCCCAGGCACGCACACCGAGCCGGGTACAAACTCACACCTCGTTACGTGCAACACCACTGCGGGCAACACAGCTACTCAACGAGGTGTTCGGCGGACTCGAATCCGGCCCACACGTTCTGCCTCTTCCGGAGTCCCCGGCAGACACCGCGTGGGAGCGCACCATCACGCATCTGTCCGGGTTGCCGGTGGACCTCACAGCGCACGGATGGCGGCTGACCGGAACCCGCGCTAAAGCTGGGATCGCGATGCGCCGGGCGAGTAACGGCTTGCGTGAGCTCATCCAGCTCACCGCGGATGACGCCCAAGACGCTCCGCTCGGGCAACGCAGTGTCACCGTGATGGGGCCAGCCACAGTGATGCACCGGCTGGCTTTACCGAACGGCGAACCCATAGCTTCCGACCACGCTGCCCGCACCGACATCGCGCAAGCCTGGTGCGAAGGCATCACGGAGCTAGTGCCGCAACTCGCTTCACTGCCCGGCGCCACGCCGGTGGTGCGGATCATCGACCCCGATGCGCACCACGCATTCGCAGGCTCGTGGCGTTCCAGCTCCCGCTACCGCAGGCTTCCGCACCTGGACCAGCAATGGTGGGAATCCCTCATGGCCGATGCGGCAGCGGCACTAACTGCAGCGCGGACCACCGGCAGCGAAACGCAAACCCTAGCTCGCGAGAACACGGTGACCGTGTGGCTTCCTGAGGCTGCGCGAGGGCGCGCGCAAACCATTGCGAAGGCTGTGGAGAAAAACAACGGCGGCGTCTCGGTCGGGTTCGAAACCGTTTCATGGCCGGAGGATGCCCACGCGGCGGAAAACCTACTGGAAACCATCGAAGCGCTCGCCGATGGGGAACACACCGGTAGCCGCGTGCTTGCGCCGCTACCCGAGAGTGCCGTGAATGAACCGCTAGCCGATGGAAAGGCCCGAACCCTCGCCCGCACTGGGCAATCCTGCCTCACCCGCACTGCAGACGAGCTGTTGGAGCCGCTGCGGCAAGCCGGGCTGGAACCCCGCCACCTGCTTGGCATAACCCTGCAAGCCAGCTACGGTTTCCGTTCCGCGGCGCCCGCATCGGCGGCAACCACGCCCGGTGCCGCCCAAGGAAATCCGGCGCCCGAGCTCACCGACTTGCAGCTTGGCCGCGGGCTCACCAGGTTGAACGATCTAGCGCAAAAATTTAGCGACATCGCGAATGGTTGACCCAACCGAGTTTCTATGTGCTGATCACATAGGATAAGAGATACATAGGCCACGGTTCGGTGGATTCGATGCGTCAGATGTGAGGGAATGCGGGAAATGAAGGGACACGTCCTCGTCGTTGATGATGATGAAGCATTGGCGGAAATGATCGGCATCGTTTTGAAGAACGATGAACATGAGCCGGTTTTCTGCCATCACGGCATGCAAGCTGTCGAGATGTTCCGCCGCAGCGAACCTGACCTTGTGCTGCTGGATCTGATGCTTCCCGGGAAAGACGGCATCCAGATTTGCCGTGAAATCCGTGAAGAATCCGACGTCCCCATCATCATGCTCACCGCCAAATCAGACACGCAAGACGTGGTGCGCGGGCTCGAGGCGGGCGCTGATGACTACATCCCTAAGCCCTTCAAGCCGGCGGAGCTGCTCGCGCGCGTCCGTGCACGCTTGCGTGGCGGCGGGCAACGCCACGACGGTAGCAAACTCACGGTCAAAGACATCACGATCGACGTGGCGCGCCACACGGTTTTCCGTGGGGACGAGCAACTGCAGCTGACCCCACTGGAGTTTGATCTCTTGACCACCATGGCCCGCAAGCCGGGCGAGGTTTTCACGCGCGAAGACCTGCTCAATGAGGTGTGGGGTTACCGCGAAAGTGCAGACACGCGGCTTGTGAACGTGCACGTTCAGCGTCTGCGTTCCAAGGTTGAGCGTGACCCGGAAAACCCAGAGATCGTTCTGACCGTCCGAGGGGTAGGTTATAAGACTGGCCAGAACTAAACCGAGGGGTAGACGAGCAGCCCTACCCAACCGTTATTTGGTGCGCAGGCGCCGCCGAAGCACGGTGGTGCCCGATCCGAGCGCGCACTCCAAATGGGATCCACGCAGATGGTTTGGCCTCGGTTTGCGGTTGTGGCGGCGTTCCGTCCAGTTCCGAACCGTGGGAATCACCGTGGTCCTGGTGGGTCTTGCCGAGATTCTTGTGGGCGGGTTCTTGAGCGCCCAGATCTCCAAGGGCCTGTTCGAAGAACGTCTTGAGCAGGTTTCCGCTGAAGCGACCCGTGGGCTCGCACAAGCGGACTCCGCGTTCTCTTCCGCATCGACCACCAACGCCAACGCCGCATCCACCCTCGTGATGGACACTCTGCGCGGCATGCAAGGCGACGGTGTCGCGGTGCGCCGCGACGTCGTGTTCCGGCTCCTGCCAGGTGCTTCCGCCTACTGGGTTCCGGGCCAAGACACCTCATCAGTTGCATCGGCGGCTATCACCGATGAGCTACAGAACCAGGTCTCCAGCGGCTCCGACATCTACTGGCAATCGGTCGAGCTGACCGGGGAAAAAGGCGAGATCAAACCCGGGGTTGCGTTCGGTAAACGCGTCACCGTCCCGCCGGGCCGTGACTACGCGCTATTCCTCGTCTATGACTTCTCGCAAGTAGCTGACACCCTCGTGTTGGTTCAACGCGTGTTGCTCGGTGGCGGGGCGGTTCTGTTGGTCATCATCACCGGTATTTCTTGGTATGTGGCCCGCCGTTCGCTACAGCCTGTCGCGGAAGCCGCTCAAACCGCAGAGAAGGTCGCGGCCGGTAGGCTCGATGAACGCATGGAAGTACAAGGTCAAGACGAGCTTGCGCGTTTGTCTACGTCCTTCAACCGGATGGCGGATTCACTCGCCGAACAGATCGTGCAGCTTGAAGCGCTCTCACAGATGCAGCAACGCTTCGTATCTGACGTGTCTCACGAGTTGCGCACACCACTGACCACGGTGCGTATGGCCGCTGAGGTCCTCTACCTCAGCCGCGACGAATTCAGCACCGTCAACGCCCGCTCAACCGAACTGCTCTATGACCAGGTTGAACGCTTCCAGGGCCTGCTGAATGACCTGCTCGAAATCTCCCGCTTCGACGCCGGCGCCGCGCAACTAGCGGAGACGAAAACCGATGTCGAAGCAGTCGTTTCCCGCGCGATGGCCACAGCCCAACCGTGGGCAGACAAAGCTGGCTCGCCCGTCAAAGTCACCATCGTGGGTGCTGATAAAAACAAGCGTGGGGTCTATGCGTCAATGGATCCACGCCGCATCGAACGCATCATCCGTAACCTGATCCTCAACGCGGTCGAACACGGCGAAGGTAACCCGATCGAGGTGCTGATCGCTGAGAACTCCGATGCGGTTGCAGTCGCCGTACGAGATCACGGCATTGGCTTGAGCGAAGAAGATGCGGTGCGGGTCTTCGAACGGTTCTGGCGTAAAGACCCAGCCCGTGCACGCACGACCGGCGGCTCGGGACTTGGCCTATCCATTGCGCGGGCGGACGCACGCTTGCATGGCGGTGCGCTCGAGGCATGGGGTAAACCTGGCGTCGGCTCGACCTTCCGCCTGACACTGCCTAAAACCCTCGGCGAGAAAATCACCGTCTCCCCGCTGCCGCTGGGACCCTACGGTAAGAGGATTGGCGCTATCGAAGCCGCAGTCAACACCGACACCAACCCGATCCAACTGCCCGCTGCGGAGGAGAAAGCAGCGGAGGCGAAAGCGACGGAACAGAAGACGACCGCGCAGAACACAGCGACACAGAACACGCCAACTCAGAACACAGCAGCCCAGCACACAGCAGCATCGACGAAGCCGGCATCGCCTGAGGGGAGTGACGCGCCATGACCTCGCTGATTTCACCCAGCCACAACGCAAGCTGCAACACAGGCTCGCGTGGCTGGCGCATCGTGCTGATGTCCGTGCTGAGCGTTGTGCTCGCTACCGTCCTGGCTGGGTGCGGGAGCATCCCCACCGCGGGGCCTGTCGGAACGTTGGAGCCAAGCGAACGCAGTGGCGGGGAACAAAGCTATACCTTCGATGTGCCTGGCCCGTCCCCGGGGGATTCACCAGAAACCATCGTGAGGGGTTTCCTCGCCGCGGGTGTCTCTTCACAGGATGACTGGGCGGTGGCCCGCAGCTTCCTGACTGCAGAGAAGGCGCCTGAATGGAACCCGACCCATGAAGTCATCGTCACTGACTCAACACCTGAGGTGAAGCGTTCCGGGGAGGGCGCAAGCGCTCTGGAAGCGAACCCTCGCGTGCTGCGCACGATCGACGCCTACGGTGTGAAAACCGATGCTGAGAACCCTAAACCACGCAACCTCAAATTTGAGGTTTTGAAAGAAAACGGGGAATGGCGCATCTCGAAGGTGCCCGATAGCGTAGTGGTTGAATCGCAGCTGTTCCAACGCGCCTACGAACCTGTAGAGCTCGCGTTCTATAACCCGCAGTTCACGGCCGTGGTGCCGGATGTTCGGTGGTTCGCGCGCCGTCAAGGTATGGCTACCGCTGTCGTGACCGCGCTACTGCATGGCCCTGCGCCCTATCTTGAGGGTTCGGTCTCGAGCGCGTTCCCGCGCGATGCGAAACTTGCCCGGCAGGCTGTGCCCGTGCAGGACGGCATGGCTCAGGTTGATGTTCCGGAGGGTGTTGTTGCTGGCGCTGATGACCGGCAACGTAGCCTCATGATGCGGCAACTGGACCTGAGTTTGAACGAATTGTCCTCGGTCAATCAGGTCTCAATGTCGGTGGATCAGCAAGAGTTGAAGGTTTCCGCTGATGCTGAACGCAATCCACCTGTTGTCGAAGCCGAGGTATCGGATAAGCTCGTGGGGCTTCAGAACGACCTTTTGGTGCGTGTGCGTGATTCCAACAGCACACTCATTGAGACGGATTCGACTTTAGGCCCGGGGCTGTCGTCTCCGACGATGCAGCCAGAAGATGACACCAAATACGCGGTCTTAGCGGCCCAACAGACCCGGCTTTTGGCCGTGGACGGTGAGAAAAGAACGTACAAGGAGCTCGCCAGCGGCCCGGTCATGACCGCGCCGTCGATGGATAGCTTCGGGTGGGTGTGGACATCGGACCCTGAGGGCGTGGTGGCCTACGATTCCTCGAACGGGAAAACGGTCCGCATGAAGCTGGACATGAAACCTAACACCTCTGTGACCTCGGTGCGGGTTTCTCCGGACGGAGCACGGCTTGCGTTTACGCTCACGGACGCTGATGGCGAACGCTTGCAGGTATCCGGTATTCAACGCACCAAGACTGACCGTCCGGTAGCTTTAGCGAGCCCGCTGAGGTTAAAGACCACCGTGAACCCGACACGCGTGCAGTGGATCGGGGCGGCCGACCTGGTTGTGTATAAACCCGATTCCACGGCCCGGGTGGATGTTGAGCAGATCGGCCTCAACGACGAAACGAGCATGTGGCGGCAACCGTTGCTGGGGCTAACGCACCTGACGGTGGGTGTGGGCCCCGAGGATGTGTATGCAGAGAACGCTGACGGCCTCTATCAGCGCACCTCTAACGGATGGCGGCAGGTTCGCAGAGACGGAAGCCAGCTTTCCTACGCAGGCTAAGTAGTTGCTGCGTTTGCCTATTCACAGGTCTGGTTTCCCGGTGTTCTGTCCACATCTTTTCCTTCTCGCGGTTGAGTGCGGCGTGCGGTGCGCGATGCTGAGTACATGGCGGCACCAAGCAGGCGCTTAGACGGAACCGGTGGAACCGACAAGCGCGGAACAACCGGCAGGCGGCGACTCAACAACAGCCCTGGCGGTCGTGTAGCGCGGTGGCGGGAGGCCGCTGATGCCGTATGGTTTGGGCCTGCCGGAACCACGATGCGCCAGGCAGTGAGTGAGGCAGCACGTGCGATTCTGCCTGCTCGGTGCGTGGGATGTACCAGCGATGCCGGCCCGCTGTGTCCGGAATGCTCCTCGCGCTTAGGCAAGGCTCTGTTGCACCCTGCGGTAGTTGATGATCTACGCGAATTTGATGTTCTAGCCCCGAGCTCTCCGGCCCCGGTGGTGTGTGCGGCACCGTACTCCGGGATCGTCTCTAATGTTTTGCTGGCGGCAAAGACGCGTGGTGGGCTGGGGTTGATCGAACGATTTGGGCCTGCCGTTGAGCGGACGTGGAACCTTTTGCAATCGGTTGCGGGACCTGTTGCGGTTGTTCCGATACCCTCGAAAGCTTCTTCGGTGCGATCCCGTGGGTTCTCTCCGGTTGAAGAGCTCTTACGTGCTTCTCACGTGGGTCCCGTCATGAACCTCTTGCGGGTGCGGACGTTGACGAGCCTGGGGCTGGCCAACCAGGGTCCGCAGAAGTCCCGGGGTAGAAGTGGCCGAGCGAACGCAGTGAAAGGACAGTTCGCTGTCGATTACCGTGCCGTGGCCCACGTGAAACATCGCAGTCCCTACAGAAAGGTTCCCAGGCATGTGGTTCTGTTCGATGACGTAGTAACGACCGGTGCCACGCTTGCCGAGGCTTCCCGCGTCTTGCGTGCTCACGGCTTCAACGTCAAAGGGGCTTTCTGTGTCGCCTGGGTGCGTCCACCGGGAGGGGCAAACGTAGTGTCAGAAATAAGCCACCCGCTTAACTGATCCACAACACGAGCACATGGGATGCGCTCCAGGGTGTGACCGGGGTAACTTTAAGCATGGGCTTGAGTTCGAGGATGAGCCTCCAGCCAAACCCATCACCTGGCGTCAACGGCGGTGATGAGTTCATAATCTTCCCGTCAGACCGTCACCGGGTGTTGTTTCGGAATTGAGGGAGGACCTCTCATGGATGTCAACGTAATTGGCCGCAACGTCAGCGTTACTGACCGGTTCCGCGAATACGTCGAGGACCGTGCCGCGAAGGTTGAACAGCTTTCACCGCGGGCCCACAACATCGATATCAAGGTCTCACGCCAACCGAACGCACGCGTCTCTGATTCTGAAATGACTGTCGAAGTCACCGTGATCGGGCCTGGCCCGGCGGTCCGTGCTGAAGCGCACTCGTCCGAGAAGTTCTCGGCTTTTGACCTCGCATTCGCTAAGTTGCTTGAGCGTTTGCGCCGTGCACGCGACAAAGCAAAGGACCACCGCCGCAATGACCGTGCGTTGAACCCGCCGATCGATCTGGAAGCTGTTCCTGCAAGTGATAAGTCCCTGGTTGAACAGGTGCAGGAAGCTCAGCGTAAGGAAGAGGTTGGCGATGTTCCGGTTGAGATCCGCCGCAAGCGTTTCCCAGCCATCCCCATGACTGAAGACGATGCCGTGGACAACATGGAGCTGGTGGGCCACCCGTTCTATTTGTTCCTTGACTCCGAAACCGGCCTGCCATCGCTGGTTTATCGTCGCCGCGGCTGGTCTTACGGTGTTATTTCCCTGGATGAGAACCTTACGGAAGCAACCCGGGACGGAAGCAAGACCTACCGCAGCTAACACAAGCATCGTGTCTAGCCTTCCCATGGCAGTGGGGAACTAGAGTTTTAATAACTGTCGCCTGAGTCAGTGGCGGGAGATTTTTCATGAATCTCCCGCCATTGGCTTGGGGTTAAAACATATTCAACGCGTAAGATGGCGAAAGGCCGGTAGATTCCGGTTGCTTTGTCATGGGGGAGAACACACGTGGCCAATCTGTTCGAACGTATTCTGCGAGCTGGCGATAAACGCATTCTGAAGCGACTGCGTTCATACGTTTCACAGATCAACGCACTCGAAGACTCCATCATGGAACTCACGGATGACGAGCTGCATTCCATGACGGATCAGTTCCGTGAGCGTTACGCGGCGGGCGAGAGCCTCGATGACATGCTCCCGGAAGCGTTCGCGGTGGTTCGAGAAGCCTCACAACGCACACTGGGTATGCGCCACTTTGATGTTCAGATGATGGGTGCGGCCGCCCTACACCTGGGCAATATCGCTGAGATGAAGACCGGTGAAGGTAAGACGCTCGTGGCTACCGCGGCCGCGTATCTCAACGCGATCTCCGGTAAGGGCGTCCACGTCGTGACGACCAACGACTTCCTCGCCAACTATCAGGGCGAGCTGATGTCGCGCCTCTACCGTTTCTTAGGCATGAGCACGGGCGTGATCGTTTCGAATCAGAAGCCTGCGGTGCGTCGTGAACAGTACGCCGCGGACATCACGTACGGAACCAATAACGAGTTCGGTTTCGACTATCTGCGTGACAACATGGCTTGGTCCAAGGATGAGCTGGTTCAGCGCGGCCACAACTTCGCGATCGTCGATGAGGTCGACTCGATTCTGATTGATGAGGCCCGTACTCCACTCATCATTTCCGGCCCCGCGCAGGGGGATGTGAACCGTTGGTACAGCGAGTTCTCCAAGCTCGTGCGTGGCATGAAGCTGGATGAAGATTATGAAGTCGATATCAAGAAGCGCACGGTGGGCGTTAAGGAATCGGGTATCGACAAGGTTGAGGACTACCTGGGTATCGACAACCTGTATGAGTCCGCGAATACTCCGCTGATCGGTTTCTTGAATAACGCGATCAAAGCTAAAGAACTGTTCAAGCGGGATAAAGACTATGTGGTCATGAACGGCGAGATCATGATCGTCGATGAGCACACGGGCCGTTCACTGCCTGGCCGCCGCTATTCGGAAGGCATGCACCAGGCGATCGAGGCTAAAGAAAACGTTGAGATCAAGGCCGAGAACCAGACCTTGGCAACGGTGACGTTGCAGAACTATTTCCGTCTCTATGACAAGCTCTCCGGCATGACCGGTACAGCTGAGACTGAGGCTGCGGAGTTCAACAACACGTATAAGCTCGGCGTGGTCCCGATCCCAACGAATAAGCCGATGCAGCGCGTGGATAAGCCGGACTTGATCTATAAGAACGAGATCTCAAAGTTTGAGGCGGTAGCTCAAGATATTGAGGACCGCCACCGCCTGGGCCAGCCGGTGCTGGTCGGTACAACATCGGTTGAGAAGTCCGAATACTTATCGCAAAAGCTTGCCAAGCGCGGTATCCGCCACGAGGTTTTGAACGCTAAGCAGCACGAACGCGAAGCCGCGGTTGTTGCTCAGGCCGGTAAGAAAGGCGCTGTCACGGTCGCTACGAACATGGCTGGCCGTGGTACTGACATCATGCTCGGCGGTAACGCTGAGTTCCTCGCCGTCACGGAGATGAAGAACCGTGGCTTGGATGCAGAGAATGATCCTGAGGGCTACCAAGCGGTCTGGGATGAGGTCTTTGACCATATCCAGGCTGAATGCGAAGCCGAAGGCGACGAAGTGCGCGAGCTGGGTGGCCTCTACGTTTTGGGTACCGAACGCCACGAATCCCGCCGTATCGATAACCAGTTGCGTGGTCGTTCCGGCCGTCAGGGTGACCCTGGTGAGTCTCGTTTCTATCTGTCGATGTCGGATGAGCTCATGCGTCGGTTCAATGCCGGTATGGCAGAACGCATCATGAATTCGCCAAACATGCCGGATGATATGGCGCTTGAATCGAAGATGGTTTCGCGTGCCATCGAGTCCGCTCAGCGCCAGGTTGAGTCTGTCAACACGGAGCAGCGTAAGAACGTTCTGAAGTATGACGATGTGATGAACCGTCAGCGTGAAGCGATCTATGCTGACCGCCGCCAGATACTCGAAGGCGAAGACTTGGGTGAGCGGATCAAGCAGTTCATCGAAGACGCCGTGGGTGCGATGGTCACCGAAACCACTCTGGCCGGTGAGCCGTATGATTGGGACCTCGACGCGTTGTGGAGCAACCTGCGGGTTCTCTACCCGGTAACGCTGAGCCCGGAGGACCTCATTGAGGAAGCCGGCGGCGATAAGGGTGGCTTGACCGCGGAGATGCTCAAAGAAGAGATTGTCTCTGATGCGATGGTCGCTTATGAACGCCGCGAGGAGTACTTGGGTTCGAGCACGATGCGTGACCTTGAGCGCCGTGTTGTGTTGTCTTCGATCGGCCGTAAGTGGCAAGAACACCTCTACGAGATGGATTATCTCAAGGAGGGCATCGGTTTGCGTGCGATGGCTCAGCGTGACCCGCTGGTTGAGTATCAGCGCGAAGGCTATGAAATGTTCGAGGCCATGATGGAAGCGATCCGTGAGGATTCGGTTTCCCTCTTGTTCCATGCCGAGGTGGAGCCGGGCCATGACGCCGGTGAGGCTCGCGGTGCTGGCCTGATGGATGCCCAGACGAGCCAGGAAGATCTCGAGTATTCGGCGCCGGATGAAAGCGGGGAGGCGCGTACTCGCCGGACTCGCGCTGCCAAGGAAGGGCCGAGGATGACCGGTAAACAAGCACGTAAGGCTAAGAAGCGTTCACGCAAGCGCCACTAGCTTCCAAACGGATGAGCGAACTAGGGCGCAGAGTTAGAGCGTTGACCTAGGTAGCGGTTCTGATGCAGTGGGGTTTGCACACCAGCCTGGTGTGCAAACCCCACTGTTGATTTAGCTTTGCTTTCACCCGATGTGTACGTCGGTGCAACGCAACCTGCGGCCGTGTGGTTTCAGGGTGAAGGCGATGGCGCGTACCCCGCGCGGGGTGAGGATGCTCGCGCAACATTCAAGCGTGGGGAGTGCGCGGGTGTCTTCGTGTTTGTATTGGGCTTGGACGTGGCATGAGATGAGTGAAAGTGTCCGCCACGGCCACGGGGTTGCGTTCGCTTGGGATGCTTCGCGTTCCCAACCGGCACGGTTTTGGACTTTGTTGAGTGGCATGAGTTCAAACCACCCGGCCAAAGCGAGGGAGGGGCGACGCCCGGAGAGTACATCGGCGATCGCTTGAGCTACCGTTCGTGCCAGATGCTGATGCGCCGGAGCACCCGCCTGCACCGGAGACTGTGGCGTGCTTAATGGCTGTGCTGATAATGGTGGTGCTGGCGCAGGTGCACCTGTTGATGCGGTTGCAAGTGTGGCAGCTGTGGTTGGTTCGCAAAGGGGTGCGGTGGTCATGGGAAGTCCTTTGTTTCCTTGCTGTGATGTGTCAGTAGAGGGCAGTGGGGTGACTGCAGGGCTGGATTGCTAGTACAGGGCGCTGCGCTGTCTAGGCGGGGATGTGTAGCTCTTGGCCGGGCATGATCAGGTGGGGATTGTCTCCGAGGAGATCGCGGTTAGCTTGGTGCCATCGGTTGGTTTCGGCTGCGATTTGTTGTGGTGTTGCGCCGGGTCCTAGGTGGCGTGCCGCGATGTCCCAGAGTGTGTCGCCCGATGTGACTACCACGGTGTCGTTTCGAGCTGGTGTACCCATGTTGCGGGGTAGGGGGACGGGGTCGGATTTCTTGATTGTGAAGGTCTCTTGCTGCTGTTTCGTTGATGGTGCTTGTTGCTCTTGGTCGTCGATCGGGAAGGCGGCGCTGAAGGGTGTGGGAGAGGTGTGCGTGGTGGTTTCGGTTGTGACCACGGTTGTGTCAGGCGTGGGTGCCGCGTGGGATGTTGCCGGAGCTGCGAGGATCAGGCCTGCGGCAACAGCTGATGCGCGGGGGACCCAGCGGCTCCAACGTTCGGTGCTCACGCCGAGTGAGCTGAGGCCGCGTAGGAGGAGGGCGAGCGTGTGGGTGAACAGAAGCCAAGCGCTGATGAGGCATAGGGCCCAGGCCCCGATGCGGGCAATGAGGGTGTCCGCTGACTCTGCGGCTGGGAACCACGGGTTGAGTAAGGCAAGGCCGGTAGCTCCGATGATGAGGCCTAAAACTGGGGCGATCCAAGCGGCTGTGATGTGTATGCGTGAGGCTTTCTGGTTCATGTCGTTGCCCTCTTTTGAGACTCGAGAACTGTGTGTTTCTCAGCGCCTATTGAGTGCTGTAGGGAGGTGCCTCCCTATGGGCGCCAATTTGTTGTGCTTTGATTCTGTTTGATGTTTCGCGTTGGTGTCAAGAGGTAATTTTTTCAGTAGCCTGTGAACATGCGTTTTGACGATCTATTCGAGGACATGGCCCATGAGCTGCAGGCTGGGCAATGGCAGGAGATGCGTGCCGAAGCTGGCGAGCTGGCACGGGCGGAGTACGCGAGGCGAGGGTTCCTCACCGAGATCGCCGGCGCACATGTGAAAGTTCATGCGAGTGGGCACTCGTTTACAGGCGCGGTCGCGGCAGTGGGTGTGGGGTGGTTCGGTGTTGAGACTGCAACCGAGTCGTGGATGTTCCCGGATCAGGGCGGTGCCTGGGTAGAGGTTCTTATGCCTAACGCTGGTGTGCGCGAGCGTGACATGAAGGGTTCGTGTCGCCGCACCAAAGCTCCATGGAAGTCGGCTCTACGTGCGATAGGTAGGGACCGTCAGAGCGTTCGTTTCATCTTGTCTGACGGGGTGGTGGGCAGTGGCCTCATCGTTGCTGTGGGGGCGGACTTTATCCGTCTGCAAGCCCAGGTGGGTGGGACGGCGGCCCGCTCGCTTGTGCTGGTTCCGTTGGTGGCGCTCGTGGCGGTATCTGCGGTATCGACTAGCTAAACGCATCCCGTCGAACCCTACTCAAGGAGAACCTGTGTGAGACCTGTGTCCGAGATGCCGGATAGCACTACTTGTCAGTAGTTGTTGTAGTTCATCGTGCTGGTTATCGTCTAAGCATGCTTGTAAGCGACCTCGCGAGGCATCGAACCGCGAGGCATCGAACCGCGAGGCATCGAACCACGCGGCGGAGCATCGTGCATGGCTACCAAGCGATGCGCGGCTGTCCATCGCGCACGGTCCTCGCGAGCACGCAGGTGTAAAGAGCTTGAGGTGAACAATGACTGACCGCAGTGGCAATAGTTCGTCAGTGATGCGCTGGCAACCAGCTAGTTGGCGTGACCCTAGGCTTGTTATCGGCATCGTCCTGGTTGTCGCATCTATTCTGGGCGTCGTCTTGCTGGTGCGTTCGGTAACCCGCACGGACACCTACATGGTCGCAGCACATGATCTTGCCCCGGGGACCGTCCTGACTGAGAAGGACGTGGTCCCGGTTGAGGTTCGGCTTGCTGGCCCGGGTGAGCGGTATGTTCCAAGCGACACCAAGCTAGGCGGTGCGGTGGTGAGTGATTTCGTTTCGAAAGGTGAGTTGCTGCCTCGCCGCACCATCGAATCGGAGGCCCCCGCTGATTTGCGTTCGTTTTCGTTGACGTTGGAAGGCGCTCTCCCCGCGGGGGTGAAGGTCGGTAGCGGGGTGGATGTGTATGTGACCCCGAAGGACGCTGAGGAGGACGCCGAGCCGAAGCGCGTGCTTTCTGGTGTGCGAGTTGTGAAAGTTGATCGCGCTGATTCCGGTTTCGGTGTCACTCAGGGGCACGTCTTGGAAGTCCTGATTCCGCGTGAGGATGTTGCCACGATGGTTGGTCATGTTGCGCGCGAAAACGTAGTGAGCGTGGTTTCTGCCCCACTTTCAGGCAAGGAATAGGGGTCGGCTGTGAGTTCTTCCGTTGTTTTGTTTGGCGAGTCCCCTGAAGTATTTGCCCGCTTGGAGTCAGAGGTCGGACTGGTTACCGTGGTGCGGGTCTGCACTGACGGGGCAGAGCTTTTAGCGACCCTAGCGGCCGGCTTGGCACGGTATGTGATTTTTGTGGACCAGTTCGATGAGGTCGATAGCGGTCTGGTCGATTCCGTCCACGCTGCCGGCGGCCGTGCTGTTGCGGTCACCAACGATGCGGCGGTGGCCTCGCGATTGCTCCGGCTTGGTGTCGGCTCGGTGAGCCGCTCGTCTTCGGCAGAAGTGATCGCAGAAGCGCTATCGCGTGCCGGCGGGCTTGTACCAGAACAGCCCCGTTCCTTACCTAAACGGCGGGGCCTGCGGCATATCGAACCTAAGCTGAAGACCCCTAAGGTTGTCGACCTTAAAGGTTTCGGAGTCCAAAGCGCGGCCCCCTCGAAATCGGAACCGGTGACGTCGAAACCAGACTCGGCCTCTCCGCAATCGGATTCGGTCCCGCCGAAAGTGGAGCCAGCTCCGTCGCGACCGGAGCCCGTGCCTACGAAACCGGAGCCAGCCCCGTCGGGACCGGAGTCCGCGCCTACGAAACCGGAGCCAACCACTACAGAACAGGAGCCAGCCCCGTCCCAACAGGAATCAGCCTCTCCGCAACCGTCAAGTAGCTCGGAAGAATCGAAACCTGCCGGCCTGAAAGAGCTGAAACCACGCGCACCACTAGAAGAAAAGTCATTCGATGAGTTGGTGGCTGGAATCCCGGACGATCTTTCGCAGCTGTACGTGGTTGATCCGCGTACAGGAATGCTGAACCAGCCAGAGACCCAAACAGATCAAGCCGACTCACAGCATGCGGCTGGGCATAAACGGGGCCGCATCATCGTGGTGTGGAGCGGGGCAGGCGCGCCAGGCCGCAGCTTTCTAGCGATCGAGCTAGCAACGGAAGCCGCGCTAGCCGGGAAGAAAGTCACGCTCGTGGACGCGGATACGCGCGCCTCGAGTATCGCCGCACGCCTAGGGATGCTGGGGGAGACCTCCGGGATCGTGCGTTTGTGTCGTTCGGTCGAAGCGGGCACGTTTTCACCCACCGCTGACACGGATGCGCATGCCCGCATCCGCATCGGGAAGGCTGTACTCCGCGTCACCACGGGACTTCCGCGGCCCAGCCGCTGGCAAGAGGTCGGTAAGGCCGCGCTCAAGCGTAGCCTCGAGGCGCTACGTCAGGGTTCCGAGGTTGTGATTGTGGATGTCGCCGCACCGGCGGATAACGATCACGACGTCAGCTTCGACACGTTCGCCCCGCAACGTGATGACGCCACACTTACGGCCCTTGAAGTCGCCGATGACGTGGTGGTGGTCGGTACTGCGGACGCGGTAGGTTTGCCGCGTTTGATGCGGGCGGCCGCATACGCGCCCGAGCTCACGCAAGCACGGATTTCTGTTGTGGTGAACCAGGTATCCAAGGGGGCCGTCCGAGGGGTCAAACGCGCGTGGGAACGCTTCGGGCCTAAGACGATGCAACCGGAGGTTTTCATCCCGAAAGATGCCGAGGCGGTAGAGCATGCACTGGAGGCCGCGACCGCGTTGAGCCACTCGGCGCCGCGCTCGCCGGTGCGCGCAGTGATACGGGAGTTTGCGCAGAGCTTGTGTGAGTGTGAAGAGAATCTGGAAACTCCCTTAAAACAGGTCCGTGGCAGGCGGTTTAAGGCTAGGCTAAATACGGCTCCATCTGTGACCCGGGGCACATAAAAATAGGCCGTTGCGTACGGCCGTGCGTCTAAACATGTGAAGGCGGTGGGTTGCGTGTCGAACACGCAGTCAGTTCCTCAGTCCGGCTCATCTGCGCAGTCTGGCTCATCTTCTCAGGCTGGCTCGTCTGTGCGGCCTGACTCGGTTCCTCAAACAAGCTGGTTTGGCGATGATGTTGTTGAGCGTTATGGCGCGGATATTGATGCGCAAGAACGTGAGGCGTTCGGTCTTGATCGGGTGAGGGAACTGCTGGAGCGGCACGCGTCAGTGGGGCGGGTTCGGCAGCCGGGTTCTGCGGTGGTCAGTGTTGAGCCGCATGAGCGGGGCACCGTTGTTTTCTTGGTTGCAGATGACATGCCGTTCATCGTTGATTCGGTGACGAACTGCGTGGTGGAGTTCTCAAATAAGATTGGTTTCGTTTTCCACCCGACCTATATGGCGCACCGTTCGGTTGAGGATGGCACGCTGGTTGGTTTGAAGAAGGTTCCGCTTTCGGATGCGGCGCCGGCGTCTGAGGGCACTGCGGCGTTGCCCGCGTTGGGTATGTTGGCGGCACCTGAGGGCGCCCGAGCTGTCATTGAGTCGTGGACTGCGGTGTTGGTGACTGAGGAACTGGATGCTGATCAGCGCGCGCAGCTGCAGCAAGCTGTCGACTCGGTTTTGAAGGATGTTCGTAGCGCGGTTGAGGACTGGGAGCCGATGCGTGTGCAGGCCCGCCGTCTAGCTGATGCGCTTGAGGGGGATATCCCTTCGGTTCCTGAGAAGGAACGGCGTGAGGCCGCGGCGTTTTTGCGGTGGATGGATGATGATTCGTTCACGTTCTTGGGTTACCGCTATTACGAGCTTGAACAAGACCAGGGCCGTGAGGTTTTGCGTGGCGATGTTGATTCGGCGTTGGGTCTGATGCGGCGTACGGATGCTGTTTCCCGTCCGTTGAGTGGTAAGGCCGCTCAGAAGGCGCGCGAGCCGCATCCACTGGTTTTGACTACCGCTAACCGCCGTTCCACGGTGCATCGTCGCGTGTATTTGGACTATGTGGGGGTCAAAGAGTTCGCGGCTGATGGTTCGGTGATCGGGGAGCACCGTTTCATTGGTTTGTACACGTTTGAGGCTCTGCGTCAACCGGTCACTGATGTTCCGGTGGTGCGTTCTAAGGTTCGGCGCGTGCTTTCGCGAATGGGGTTCTTGGCTACCTCGCACACGGGTAAGTCGATTCTGCGGATTCTTGAGTCGTATCCGCGTGAGGAGCTCATCCAATCGAGCACGGATGAGCTCACTGAGATTGTGGCGAAGATTGCCCGGTTGGGTGAGCAGCGCCGTACGCGTGCGTTCGTGCGGGGGGATGCTTTCGGCCGGTTTGTGACGGTCATGGTGTATTTGCCGCGTGATCGTTACAACACTATGGTCCGGTTGCGTGTTGAAGAAGAGCTTAAAGAGACTTTCGCGGCTGAGGCGATGGATCTGGATGTCTGGAATTCCCCGTCCACGGTGGTTCGGTTGACGTACCGGATCAAGGCTGGCGAAGGCGTTGACACGGTAGAGGTTGATGAGCAGGCGCTTGAGGCTCGCCTAACACGGGCGGTGCGCTCGTGGAGCGAGGGCATCCTTGAGGTGTTCACGCAGGAGCCTGGTTCGCAGGAGGGTCTGCAGCATGCGCAGCAGTGGGCTGAGGCGTTCCCGGCTGATTACCGGGTGCGGTATGAGGTTGAAGATGCCCTTGATGATGTCCGTGCTTTTGAGCGGGTTGAAGATGATGAGGATTCTGCCGGTATCGGTCTGAGCTTGGACTCGATTGATAACCCGGAAGAGCTCGATGTTGAGGCGGATGGCGTAACGATCGCTAAGCTGCGTCTGTACTTGAGTGAGCAGGCTCCGTTGTCCTCGATCATGCCGCATCTTGAGGCGTTGGGGATCCGCGTGATTCAGGAGCGTCCTTATGTTGTGGAGCCTCTGGGTGCCCGGGAACGTTATCTCTATATCCTCACGGTCGCATTGGCCCCTGAGGTTGATGTTGCCCGGATCGCTCCGTTGGTTGAAGATGCCTACCGGGCGGTTGCTGCTGGGCGCACGGAGTCTGATGCGTTGGAGGGTTTGGTCACGGCACAGGGCCTCAACTGGCATCAGGTCGCGATTTTCCGTGCTTATGTCCAGTATCTGCGCCAGTGCGGCTCGATGAACAGTGTTGATTTCGCGGCCGCCACTTTGCTGCGGTATCCGGCGGTGACGGCTGCGCTATTGGGCTTATTTGAGGCGCGTTTTGATCCGGATTTCGCGGGTGATCGTGAGCAGGGCCAGCAGGATGCCCGCGATGCGCTTGCAGTGGCGTTGGATGATGTTGCGACCTTGGATGCGGATGCGTGGATTCGACGTATGCGTGATGCGATGGGTGCCACGTTGCGCACGAACGCGTATCAGGGCAAACCTACTGTCGCGTTGAAGATCGCAACGGGTGAGTTGGGTTTCGCTCCGATGCCGCGTCCGTTCCGTGAGATCTGGGTTGATTCCCCGCGTGTTGCGGGTGTGCATTTGCGTTTTGGTGAGGTCGCCCGGGGCGGCTTGCGTTGGTCGGACCGTGAGGAGGATTTCCGTACGGAGGTTCTCGGTCTGGTGAAGGCCCAAGCTGTCAAGAACGCCGTGATCGTGCCTGCGGGTGCTAAGGGCGGTTTCTTCGCTAAACAGTTGCCTGATCCTGCTGTGGATCGTGGTGCTTGGGTTGAGGCTGGCCGGGCGGCGTATCAGGAGTTCATCCGTAGCTTGTTGGATATTACGGATAACTATGAGTACGCCGATGATGGCTCGCGTTCGGTGGTTCACCCTGAACGGGTTGTTGCTCACGATGGGGATGACCCGTATCTGGTGGTCGCCGCGGATAAGGGGACGGCGGCGTTTTCGGATACCGCTAACGAGATTTCCGCTGAGCGTGGTTTCTGGCTCGGCGATGCGTTCGCATCTGGCGGCTCGGTTGGTTATGACCACAAGGCGATGGGTATTACGGCCCGTGGCGCGTGGGAGTCGGCTAAGCGTCATTTCAAGACGCTGGGTACGGATGTGCAGTCTGAGGACTTCACGATGATCGGTATCGGTGACATGTCGGGGGACGTGTTCGGTAACGGTTTGATGCGTACCGAGCACGCGAAGTTGGTTGCCGCGTTTGATCACCGTGACGTGTTCATTGACCCGAATCCGGATCCGAAAGTTTCGTTTGAGGAGCGGGTGCGTCTGTATAACACGCCTCGTTCTTCGTGGCAGGACTATAACCCTGACTTGATCAGCTCAGGCGGTGGCGTGTTCTCGCGTTCCGCTAAGTCGGTTTCGGTCACCGATCAGATGCGTGAGGTACTCGGCCTTGCTTCCGATGTGCGGGAGCTGACTCCGCAGGAACTGATTCGGGCCGTGCTGATGGCCCCGGTTGATTTGATCTATAACGGTGGCGTTGGCACGTACGTGAAGGCCGAATCGGAGACGAACGCTGACGTGGGGGATCGCGCTAACGATGCGATCCGTGTCAATGGTTCGCAACTGCGGGCTCGCGTGGTGGTTGAGGGCGGTAACCTCGGTTTCACTCAGGCAGGCCGTGTTGAGGCCGCGCAACGCGCGGGGACGGTCAATAACACTGACGCGATCGATAACTCGGGCGGTGTTGAGTCTTCGGACCGCGAGGTTAACATCAAGATTCTGATGGACGGCGCGGTCCGTGATGGTCGTCTAGCGTTTGAGGACCGGCCGGCGTTGTTGGCAGAGATGACTGACAATGTCGCCGACGCCGTGTTGGCTACGAATAAGGCGCAGAATGTTTTGCTCGCTGCTGAGCGGGGTGTCGCGGTTGAATTCGCGCCGGCCTATGAACGTCTGATGGGCCTCCTTGAAGAATCGGTTGATCTTGACCGTGCGCTTGAAGACCTGCCGAGCTCGGATGAGTTCGCTGCTCGTAGGCAGGGTGGCGAGGGGCTAACGACCCCTGAAACATCCGTGGTGGTTGCCTACACCAAGATGCAGCTGATCGATGCTCTGGTGGATTCTGATCTGCCGGAGGACCCTGCCATGCAGAAGGTCCTGGAAGCGTATTTCCCTCCTCAGCTGGTTGAACGTTTCCCTGAAGCGCTCGCCGCGCATCCGTTGCGCCGTGAGATCATCGCGACGATGGTCGCTAACCGCATCGTGAACATCGGTGGCGTGACGTATGCGTTCCGTGCGATGGAGGAGACGGGTGCGGACGCGGCGCGTCTGGCTCGGGCTTTCTTAGCGATGGACGAGGTCTACGGTATCGCTGAGCAGGTTGAAGCGATCGCCCAGTTGCCGGCAACGATCGATGATGAACAGTGGCTGCAGTTGCACGTGGATTTGCGGCGGCTTCTGGATCGTGTGACGCGGTGGGTTCTGGAGCACGAGGCTCTGGATAGTTCAGTTGATGAGATCCTTGCGAAGTTCGCTGATCCTGTGGCTCGGTTGCGTGAGGGTCTGCCGGGCATGCTGTGTGGCGTGGATGCCCAACGTACACGTGCATGGTTCGAACGCGATGTTGAGGCGGGGCTCCCTGAGGAGCTCGCGCAGCGGCATAGCTTGGACTTTGAGTCCTACACGTTGCTGGATATCACCGCGTTGGCGTCAACGGGCGAGTGGGAGCTCGAGGAAGCCGCTGAGGTCTATTACGCGGTGTATGAGCGTTACGGAGTGGACGATCTGCTCTCGCAGATCAGCCAGTTGCCGCGCTCTTCACGGTGGGAAGCGTTGGCGCGCAGCTCACTGCGTGATGACCTTTACGCCGCGGTGCTTGGTTTGACCCGCGCGGTTCTAGAAGAGACGGAGGGCACCGAATCACCGGACGCTAGCGATGCGGATGGCGTGGAGCTGTCTGCCGCGCAGGCTCGTGTGGTTGCGTGGGAGCAGCGTGATGCTGGCCGGATTGAGCGGGCGCACGAACAGCTTGATGCGGTGCGTGAGGTAGGCGGCGGCCAGATGGCTCCGTTGTTGGTGGCTACACGAACCTTGCGTTCGATGATCGGCCGCTGAAGCTAGTTCCGGCAGGCGTGTGTTGGGCGTGGCCAGCGAGTATTCGCTGGCCACGCCCAGTTTTATTGTGCCCGTTAAGGCAACTGGGGCGGTTGATCTTCCCCGGATCTACCGCCCCAGTTGGCTTGGTGGGGCCCCATGCTTGCGTCCGTTCCATAGACGCCGAGTCATGAGCCCCGTGCTTGTTACATGAACGCGCGGACTTTGCGGACGTAGTCCCTGGTGTCTGCGTACATTCCGTACCGCTTGATGCCGGCGAGGCCCTGGTAGTAGGCGCCGATGGCTTGGTCGCGGTTGTCCGCATTGTTGTGCAGGTACTTGATGAACAGGACCCCGGCGGTGACGTTGTCGTGCGGGTCGAGCGGATCCAGCTGACGGCCGATCGTGTTGCCCATCCATTTAGCGGTGGATGGCAGAACCTGCATGGTGCCGACAGCGTTAGCAGGGGACACAGCGCGGGCATCAAAGCCGGATTCGATTTGTGCATGTGCCAGGGCCAATCGTGGGTCCACGCCATAGCGGACTGCCGTGTCGGCGACGATCTGCCGCATCTGAGCGCGGGAAGGCACCTGGCGCGCAAACAGTGTGCGCTTGGATGCGTTGGCGTTGGCGTGCGTCTGCGCATCGTAGGTGTAGTGCAGGAACTTATTGGAGACCAACGAGTTGTTTGCCGCCCGCTTGGTGGTCTTCGACGCGGTCCTCGCGGCGGTCTTTGGGGCGGACGCGGTGCCGCTGAGCTTGATCTTCTGGCCCGGGTAGATGATTGTGGAGGCGCCCATGTTGTTGGCGCGGAAGATGGTGGCGAGGCTCACGCCGTTCTTGGAAGCGATGGCTGAGAGGGTGTCGCCCGCCCGCACCGTGTAGGTCTTAACTGCAGAGCCGGCGCGTGTTGACCGTGCCTTGCGAGTGGCCTGCTTCTTACCTGCTGGCTTTGACTTCTGAACGCCCGGCTTAGGGAGGCTCGCACCTCGGCTGATGGTCAACTTCTGGCCCGGGAAGATCAAAGACGAGGCCTTGAGCTTGTTCAGGCGCAGAACCTGCTCCACGGGTACGCCGTGCCGGGATGCAAGGCCCCACACGGTGTCGCCGGCCTTAACAGTGACGGTCTTGGCTTTCGGTTTGGCCGCCGCAACCAGTGTTGCGGTGCGCGCCTTTGCTTCTGCGACGTTGGCTGGCGTTGGGACTGCTGCGGGACGCACCGTCGGCTTGAATGCCGGGGTGTTGCTTGCGTGAGCGGTTCCCGCGAGGGAGCCGAGGGTCGAGAGGGTGATGATGGGCAGGGCCGCCGTGGCGATAGCGCCATTGACGGCTGTGCGGCGCGGAGGCGTTGGAGCCATGATTGCTGACCTCACGTTGTGGGGACTTACTTACTGCACTGTTCTCTGCATCGTGCAGGTGGTATCCGCGAGAAGGCAGGAGGGGCAGCTCCCGGGTTCAGCAGTTGCTGTTTTGTTATCCCGCAGGCAACACCGTGATGCAAATGTGACATCTGTGAATGTACAAGAACAAAGTTCCTAATGTAAACCCAAGTTGTAAAAGTTTCTCAAGAGGTACCTGTGATACAAGTTAGAAAAGTGGCGACTGAGGCAAATGTGACTGGTGTGACTCATGTGTAATGGTGAGGGAAGCTTGAGTGCGGCGGCATAGGCGTGGTCGCGACATCGCAGGCTTCGCCACGACAACACAGGGCCCCGGATCGCGGAAAACAACACTCCTTGGGCGAGTGTGTGCCACAGTGGTGGTGTGCAGAATTCAGTACAGAATCATCAGGCGCCGCACGGCGAACAGGACCTTGAAACGCTGGTAGGCGAGTGGACGACCGTCCCGGACCTTGTTGAGTCCACCGGTCTTGATGTGCGCGAGCTGCGTCGCTTGCTCGATGTTCGCGCGATCCTCGCTGTTCCCATCGGAGAGCGTGGTGTTAAGAAG
Source organism: Pseudoglutamicibacter albus (assembly GCF_022346425.1). Taxonomy (GTDB): domain Bacteria; phylum Actinomycetota; class Actinomycetes; order Actinomycetales; family Micrococcaceae; genus Pseudoglutamicibacter; species Pseudoglutamicibacter albus. Next base: position 94,591 of record NZ_JAKRCW010000006.1, on the reverse strand, counting down.
ATTCCGGCACGTTTCTTCCGCGATGGAGTGCCCCTAGATTCGCTCAAGGGCACCATTCAGGTGCTCACCGATGCCGGATACAGCGACGAAGAGCTCATCGCGTGGCTATTCACGGAGGACGAGACTTTGCCAGGCAGCCCCATGGATGCGCTGGAAGCAGGGCGCAAGAGCGAGATTCGCCGCCGCGCATCAGCCCTGGCCTGGTAGTAGCCACCGGGCAGCTCAGCTGAGTTGAGTAGTGACGTTGAGCTGACTCGTAGGTCGCTGACTCGTAGAACTGAAGCGCGCAGCGGCGCTGTTAGGCGTGGCGGCGGACTGCCGCGGATGCGACCGAGCGTAGCCCTTCGCGGGCTTGGGTTGGGATGTCGAGGCCATCGAGTGCGTTCATCGCTTGGTTGTAGAGCGCATCGATCTGGCTGGCGTGTTCTTCTGCTGCACCGGAGCCGCGGATCAGTTCGCGCACCTTTTCGATCGTGGCGTCATCGAGGTCATTGCGGCCCAGGACGGATTCGAGCCAGGCTTGCTGTTCGGTATCGACCCGTTGGCGGGTCAACGCGATGAGCAGGGTGCGTTTGCCTTCGCGGATATCGTCTCCGGCAGGCTTACCGGTTTGGGCTGGGTCGCCGAAGACGCCGAGTTCGTCGTCGCGCAGCTGGAACGCTTGCCCTGCCGGCAGGGAGAAATCGGACAGCCCGTCGAGGAGTTCTTGATCCGCACCGGCCAGTGCGGCACCGAGCAGGGTTGGCTTTTCGGCGGAATAGCGGGCCGCTTTATACGTCACGATCGTCCAGGAGTTCTCCGCCGCCTCATTGGGGGAGAGCTGGGAGCCGGTTTGCTCAGCTAAGACGTCGAGGTATTGGCCCGCCATGACCTGGGTGCGCATCTCGTCGAAGAGCTCACGAGCAGTAGGCCCGGCTTCTGCACGGTTGAAGAGGGTTTCGCTTAAGGCCAGCGCGATGTCACCTGCGAGGATCGCGCCTGCAATACCGAACTCTGAGGCCGAACGGTTCCACCCGTTGTCCCGGTGCAGCGCCTCAAGTTTGCGATGCACCGCGGGCTGGCGGCGGCGGGTGTCTGAATGGTCGATGATGTCGTCATGGATGAGCGCGGCGGCCTGGAACAGCTCAAGTGAGGTGCCTAGGGTGAGGAGGCGTTCATCATCTGGGCTGCCTCCCGCAGCGAGTGCCCCCCACAGCGCGAAAATGGGGCGGAGCCGCTTACCGCCTGAGCTGAGAGCGCTGATCGCATCGATCAAATCGTTAGTGCGGGGGCTCACGCGGGTGAGGTCTTGGCGTTGCTGTTCAAAGAAGGTTTTGACGTGTTCTTCGATGGCGTCGCGGAAGAGCGCGCTGATGCGCTCGGGCGAGGTGTCTGGGCTCAAGCCTGCCAGGGATGCCTTCGTAGAATCAGTCATGTCACCATTCTAGCGACGCGCGGTTCTTACGCGGGCCTGTCCCGCCGCCTGTCGAGGCGGAGCGGGGCGGCCAGGTGAGGTACTGAACTGATGGGAGGTGGTTGCCGGGTGAGTGAAGCGAGGCGTAGGCCGGAGCGGGTGATCGCTCACGTTGATATCGATGCGTTCTTTGTTTCGGTCGAGCGGATCCTTGACCCTACCTTGCAGAACCGCCCGATCATCGTGTCTCAAGACAGTCCGCGAGCCGTGGTGCTATCTGCTTCGTATGATGTGCGGGCCTATGGGGTGCATTCGGGGCAGCCGGTAGCGCAGGCCAAAAACATGGCTCCGCACGCGTTGATTGTCCCGCCCACACGCTCTGCCTATGGTGAAGCGTCGGCGCGCGTCATGGAGGTTCTCAAGGATCTGACCCCGCTGGTTGAGCAGGTGAGCGTGGATGAGGCGTTCATGGACATCACCGGGGTGATGCGCCACTATGCCAACCCGTTTCATTGTGCGCAGGTGGTGCGGGAGCGCATCAAACAGGCGGTGGGTTTGCCGGCTTCGGTGGGGCTTGCGCCGAATAAGTTTCTGGCGAAGATGGCTAGCGATAAAGCGAAACCGGACGGCGTGTATGCGATCACGCCTGCAGATGTTGAAGGTTTCATGCAAGCGTTACCGGTGGGTGAGCTGTTTGGGGTAGGTAAAGCCACTGAGCAGAAGTTGCATTCGCAAGGGCTCATGACCGCCGGCGATGTTGCACAGGCTGATCCGCGCCGGATGCTTCGCGTGCTAGGTAAGCATGGGCCGGAGCTGATCAAGCTCGCGCAGGGGATCGATCCGCGCCCAGTGGTGACCGAACGGGTCGAGAAATCGATTTCTCATGAACACACGTTCGATGTTGATGTCACGGATGAAGCGCACTTGCGTACCTGGATCAAGGAGTTGTCCTTCAAAGTCGCTGAGCGTGTCCGGGCTGCCGGGCACCGTTTCTATGTTGTGGGTTTGAAGGTCCGGTGGGATGACTTCACGACCGTTTCGAGGCAACGCCGCCTAAGTGACCCGACTGACTCTTCCTCAGTTATGAGCGAAGTGGCACTATCCTTGCTTTCCGCTTTGCCACGCCCGTTGAAGCCCGTCCGCTTGATCGGGGTGCGGGCGGGGGAGTTCGCCTCGGAATGGGAAGGTGAGCAACTCATGTTCGAATGGGAAGAAGCATTCAGCGACCACAGTGGGCGTGAACACGGTGGTAGCGAAGGCAACGCGACCGGACGCAGTGGGATGCAACAACGTAGCGGGAGAGAGCATACGGGACCTGCGGCACGGGCTGCGGGCTCGCAAGCGGAGAAAACGATGGACGCGATCAACGCGCGTTTCAAGGACAGCGTGCGCCCCGCATCGTTATTGAGAGGGGGTGAAGGTGAAGAAAAGCGTAGCGGCGGATAGGAAGTCGGCTCGAACTGTTAGCTCCCGCCTGCGTACAATGGGAATCCAGGAGTGGTCCGAAGAAGGGGGAAGCCGTGGGTTTATCTGAGAGTGAGCGCCGCATGCTCGCTGAGATGGAGAAGCAACTCCACGCAGATCCACAGTTTTCGAGCACGATGCGCCGCGTTGAACAGACGCCGCAGAATAAGCTGAGCACCCGCAACATCGCGCTTGGTGCGCTGATCGCATTCGCTGGCTTGGGCCTCCTCCTGCTCGGTATCGGTATCAGCGCAGGGCTGATCGTGACCGTGATTATGGGGATCGCAGGGTTCGGGATCATGGTCGCAGGTGCCGCGCTCGCAATGCGAAAGACTGAACAAGAAGCCACTACAGCAAGCCCCAGCCAGCCAACTAAACGGCGAGGCGAAAGCCTGATGGCGCGGCTTGAAAAAGACTGGGACAATCGCCACAACCAAAACTAAGCGCCAACTCTCAACGTCAGGCGCTAGGCGGCAGGCCCCGACACACACGCCAGAGATTTTCAGGTGGGTTCGAACATAGCCTTCGAGCCCACCTTTTCTATGTTCAAACCCCTCTCGCAAGACGAGTAAGAGATTTTGCTAAACGCCATTCGACGACATGGCAAAAAAGAGTCTGCTGTGACTTTCCTCACGCCACTTCTTGGTTTAAGGTTAACTTACATTGTCAAGGGGTTTTACAAAGGACAGTGCTTTACCGGTGTCGCTCTACGATAAGGCGGAACAGTAATGATGAAATCTGGGCAAAGGCTGTTGGTCGGTTTCGCTACTGTGTTCTTAGGCGTATCGCTTGCGGCGTGCGGCGGGCCGGAAGCTAGTACCGAAGGTAGGGATCCGGACGCGCGGGCAAAACTTGACCGACAGTCTTCCCAGATCCTCACACCGTTTTCTGCATATCTGCAGAACGACGACCCTGCAGATCAAGCCTTGGTAGATCAAGCTAAACGTATCTTCACCTCGAAATGCATGGCTAAGAAGGGTCAAAAGTTTTCGGTTGTTGGTCCTGAAAACGCGATCATCGATGACCGCACATTCGGCATGTGGGATGAGAAATTCGCGGCCCAATACGGGTGGGGTTCCATGCCCAGCAGTGTAGACATGACCTGGGAGCAAGAGGAGACAGCGGGAGGTGAGGCCTGGGAGGAAGCCTACGAGGAATGCCAAACGGACTTTGACGCAGATGCAGAAACGGAAGCGCTCAGAGAGATAGACCAAGAATCCTCCGCTCGGGCTGAGGAGCTGAGCACTCAGGCTTTCAACGCTGCGGTTAAGGATGAGGAGTGGAAGCGAGTCCACGAGGAGTGGTCTCAGTGCATCACGGATGCGGGGCTCACGGCTCCGAAGAACTCTGAAGAGTGGGCATCCGTTGAAACTAAGAAACTTCTAGAGTCTGAAGGCGCTCAAACTTCGAAGGAAAGTATCCGGCTTGCCAGCATTGAGGCCCGCTGCAATAACCAGACCTCAACAAGCCAACGCCTAGGCGATCTTGTGGCCTCTTATCAGCAGCCGCTCATCGACAAACATGAGGCTGAACTTAAAGCAGCTAAAGAAGCAAAGGACCGCGTCTTGTCTGCGGCCCGCGAATATATTGCACGGAATGGCTAACTCTGGCCCACAGTAGATCTGACCCACAGTAGAAAGGTGTTTACGCATGAGGAAAGCCGGAGCACCGCATCTTTCACGGGTGGCTTTCCCCGTGCGTACCCTGATTATCACTGGGGTGGTGATCGGTGCGGTTGTTGCAGCGTTTTTCATCGGTACACTCACAGCCCCGAAAAACTCGGTCGCCACAGTCTCGGATGAAAGAATCCAGGCCACCGCGGTGGTTGAACAGCGGGCCATCGTGCCTGACACGGTCATCTTAGGCACGGTAGGCGAAGGTAAAACGAAGAATATTGTGCCTTCTGTCCTTCCTGAAACCGCCACCGTCACCAAGCAAGCGTTGAAGAAGGGCGACGATGTTGTTGCCGGCCAGCTCCTTGGATCCGTGGCTGGAACACCGGTGTTCGCGATGCAGGGGAAGCTACCTCTCTACCGTGACCTAGCCGCTGGAGATAGGGGCGACGACGTCGTAGCGTTCCAAGAATCCCTCCAAAACTCCGGGTACACGGTACAGATCACGGGCGTCGTAGACTCCGCGACCGTCCAAGCCGTAACGGGTATGTTCCAACGCGCCGGATATGCACTACCGCAACGCGAGATCGAGCCACCACCGGAATCTACCCCGGCAGAACCTGGCTCAGATGGCGCCTCGGGCGAGGGCTCATCGGAAGAGGGCGAAACGAACGCAGCACCCGCGCCGCGCACGCAACCCTATATCCCGGTCTCCGCTTTCGCCGCCATCGACGGTAAAGGCGGAACCGTACTGAGCGTCGCCGCTGTCGCATCCACTGTTGGGCCTGAGCAGCCGCTGGCGAAGGTGCGGGTTGGCAGGCGGAGCATCAGCGCGCACGTCAACGCTGTAGAAGCCGAGCAACTCAGCAAAGGCACGGAAGTCCACATCACCGCCGACGCTGACAAGTTCGCGGGCACAGTCGAGAACGTCGGAGAGTTCCAAGCCGGTTCAGAAGGTCGCACCCCTGGGCATAACGTGACCTTCACAACCAAAGATGAGGCCTTCGACAAAGTCCAGAACGGGACCCAAGTTCGCGTAGGCCTGAAAACCAAAGTGAAACCGCAAAAAGCCGTGCCAGTCACCGCGTTACGCCACGATGCCGACGGAGACTATGTCCTCGTCCAAAGCACGGGATCGGGCTCAGAACCGAAACACGACAACGGTCAGGGCGCTGACAAACAAGGCTCAGACAAGCAGGGCGCTGATAAACAAGGCTCAGATAGTCGGGGCGCTGACAAGCAGGGCGCAGGCAGCACATCCGAGCCGCGCCGCGTCAAGGTCACGGTGGGGAAGACTGCCGCCGGATGGGCCGCGGTTGAATCAGACGATCTGGCCGTTGGTGACACCGTGGTGCTTTGATGGAACGCCAAAGACTCATTCAGATGCGCGGGGTAACCCGCCAATACGGCCCGGACAGCACCGCCGGTATCTTCGACGTAGACCTAGACATTGACGCGGGAGAATACGTCGCCATCGTGGGCCCCTCAGGGGCGGGTAAGAGCACACTCCTGCAGATCCTCGGTTTGCTCGATGCCCCGAATGAAGGCTCATACACGTTCGCAGGCAAGGACCTTACAAGTGCAACGGAAAAAGACCGCGACCAACTACGTGCCGAAAGCATCGGCTTCGTTTTCCAAGCCTCACACGTGCTGCCTCACCTGGACGCGCTATCCAACGCGGCCCTAGGAATGGTTCCACACGCAGTACCCCTGCAGGAACGGTCAGAGATCGCATATGAAGCGATGAACAGCCTCGGCATCGCAGACCGCGCAACCTATAAAGCGGGTGTGCTCTCAGGCGGTGAAAGGCAGCGCCTCGCCGTTGCGCGCGCCCTGGCACCCCAGCCGGAACTGGTGCTCGCTGACGAACCGACAGGTGCACTCGATACCGCATCAGGCATGGCGGTGCTCGCAGACCTTGAGCGCGCGCGGGAACACGGCGCCACGCTCATCGTCATCACCCACGACGAAGACGTAGCGGCCCGCGCCCACCGCGTCATCCGCATCGTGGATGGCCGGATCGCCGAAGACACCGGCGCCGCCGAGTCCACACCAGCCGCCGCAAACGAATCTGTAGCCAAACCACGCAAGGGGCCGCTACGAACACGCGTCGCTGACGTGCTGGCCGAATCCCTCACAGAAGTGCTTCTACGCGGGATCCGTACAGCGTTTCTGGTGCTGGCTTTCGCTCTAGGCATCGGCGGGTTGATCGCCTCAGTCGGCATCAGTCAGACAGCCGCGGTACAGATCAACGAACGCCTCGAAGCCGCCGCGTTCGACGAAGTGTGGATCTCCACCCCGGACTACGCACGCGAGGAACTAGAGAAGAACCTTGCACAGGATCAACACCGGCTCATGCAGCTTCCTCACGTGCAGAGGGTGACCCGCATGATCCAGTTACCCACCGAATCCACTGGCCTATACCGGATGGAACCAGGAGACGTGAACGTCAACGGGGGACTGCAGATCATCGCCGTTGACGACCAATTCTTCGAAACCCAAGACCTCACCCTAGGCAAGGAACACACGGCTGATCTTTTCGGGATGCCTGCTGTGAACTCGGTGGCGGTCGTGGGGCCCGATGCGCATGAAGCCCTGCAACTGCCCGGTAGCGAAGCCGGCGGCACGGTTGTGGTGGGAGGCCACCGTTTGACCGTCGTGGATTCCTTCACAACCGGTCAACGCCGCCCAGGCTTGAGTAGCGCCGTGCTGGTTCCGTTGTCTCTGGCACCGCAACTGCACCTGGGGCAACCGCAATTAGTGATGCGCACAGACAAAGGCTTCCCAGCCGCGCTCGCAGAAGCCGTACCGATGCAGTTGAACGCCGCAGACCCAGGCAGCTACAGAGTCCAGACCGTCGCAGACCTACGAAACCTCCGTATGGGTGTGTCAACAGACCTCGATGCGCTTGTCGGGATCATGGCGGCAACCCTGCTGAGTCTCGCGGCCGTGAGCGCATCAACCTCGATGTACCTCACCGTGCTCTCCCGAGCCCCAGAAATCGCCCTGCGGCGAGCTCTAGGCACCACACGAAAAGGAATCGCGGCACGGTTCGTAACCGAAGGCGTGATGATCGGTTTCATCGGCGGGGCGGTAGGCGCACTCGCAGGCGTCCTCGGGGTAGTGGCGGTGTCTGCCGCGCAAGGCTGGAAACCACAAGTAGAGCCGTGGCTTGTACCCGTAGGCTTAGGCCTCGGGGTTGTAGCCGGACTCGTATCCTCCGTAGTCCCAGCCTTCATCGCGAGCAAACAGCCACCAAGCAACGCCCTCTAAGCGCGCCAGGGCATCTCACCGCTACGATGCGCGCCGGCGCAAAACCAGCAGGCTGACACCACCCAGCATCAGTAGAGCAACCGAAGCCAGCGCACCCTCAGCGCTGATACCCGTACGGGCCAACGACGAATCACCCGGCGCATCAGACTCACCCGGGTTATCAGGCTGTCCCGGCGCATCAGGCTGGCCCGGCGTCTCTGGTTGAGCTGGGTTGTCTGGCTGAGCTGGGTTGTCTGGCTGAGCTGGGTTGTCTGGCTGGCCCGGCTTACCGCCGTCACCGCCGTCTCCACCGCCCGGGGCGCTAGGGCCTTCGCTTGGACCGTCGCTCGGAGTCTCGCTCGGCTTCTCAGAAGGAGATTCGCTTGGCGATTCACTCGGCGCCGCGCTTGGAGCCTCGCTTGGGTCCTCGGAAGGGGCCTCGCTTGGTTCCTCAGTTGGCGTATCGCTCGGGGCCTCAGTCGGGCCCTCAGTCGGTTCCTCGGTTGGCTCGTCCGACGGGTCCTCGCAATCGCATTTGGTGCCTACACGGATGATCTGTTTGACCGGCTCCGCGGTGCGCTTGGTTTCAACAACAGGTTCACCGGATGGTTTACCGTCAACCAGCTTCTGCGTCGAGGTCACGGTGTCCTCGCCGAGCTTGCCTTCTTGCTCGACCACTTGCTTGCCGGCTTCGAGGGTGTCATCGAGCACGACCTCCGTCTCGAACGGAACCGGCTTCTTCACCGTGGTGACCAACTCCTGGGTACCCAGGCGAGGCCCGTATTCGATAATGCGGGGGACAGGTTCCTTAGTGGTCTTCTCCTCGACCACCTCGGCCTGATCACCCTTAGCAGTGAACTTAGCGGTGAACGTCTTCTCGCCGTCCTCACCTTCCTGGACAACCTTGGTTTCCCCCGGCGCCAGGTCAGGGTTCTCACGAACCTCAGTAGGGAACGGGATCGGTACGGTCCACGTCACGTCCTTCGCGCTTTCGGCAGGCTTAGTGCCCACGCGAACAACCTCGTTGACAGGTTCTTCAATGCGCTCCCACGTGCCGTCCTTGTTCTGTTTTTCCTTACCCGGCTTGCCCTCGGTATCAACCTTGTACTCGCCAGCAGGCAGCGTGTCGTCGTATTTGTATTCGACCTTGAACGGAACCTCACGCGTCGGCACGTTCACAACCTTGACCACGGCAACCGCGGTGTCCCTCGAGCCATCCGCGTAGGTCACCGTGACGGGGATCTTCGCCTCGTCTCCGGCCTTCGCATCCTCCGGCGCGGTCGCGGTGATCGTGCCGTTATCATCAACCGTTACAGTCCAGCCTGCAGGAACATCACCCACCGTGAACGGGTTGTCCTCGGCAACCTTGACGTTTTCCGGCTTATCAATCGTGACCGGCAGCTTCGCGGTACCGCCCGGGTAGACCGTCTCCGCCGGATATGACGGTTCAGCTTCCCAGTTGTTGCTCAAATTGACCACCGTGGTGACTGGCACTTTCGGGGAAGAGCCGTCTGGGGCCTCAACGGTGACGTTAATGGTCTTCTGATCACCTGGCTTGGAATCGGCAGGGGGGGTCGCGGTGACCACTCCTGTGTCCGGGTTGATCGTGTACTTCCAGCCGTCAACTTCCTGTTCGAGGATCGGCTGGTCCCCGTCCTTACCGAAGGAGAACGTCGAGCCCTTCGGCGCGTTGCTGACCTGGTGGTCCACAGAGTTACCGGGGCCGGTGGATTCCACGGTGTAGGTCGGGATGTCATCGCCCTTGATGACAAAGACCGTAGCGGTTGCTTCGTGAGGCTTAGCGCCCGACGCGTAGTGGGCCAGAACAGGGATGTCCAGCTGGTCGCCTGGCTCTGCGTCCCTCGGGACCTCGGTGCTGATCTCGCCCGTGTTCTCATCGATCGTGACGGTCCAACCGTCCTTGGAGAGCGTGGTTGTGCCGTCTTCGAAGGTGTAACGGTTTGGTGCCTCGTCGCTTTCCTTACCGCTCAGACCCTTCTCGGGCAGGGTTGGCTTCAAGCTGGCTTTCTCGCCAGGCTTCTTGGTTTCCGTGCCGTAGGTCGGGACCTTGATGTCGTTGACAACCTGGAACTGCACCTCGACCTCGTCGGTGGTGTGGTCCGGGTAGGTGGCCTTGACCTTCGGGGAGATCACGGTTCCCAGCGGGACGGCGTCGTCAGCTTTCGCAGTGACCTTGCCGTTCTTGTCCACGGTCACGGTCCAGCCCGAAGGCACAGAGGAATCATCGACCTCGTACTTGGCCGGCGCCACAGCCTTGTGGCCCTTCATGATGGCCTTGGTCTTGATCTGAGAATCGATGTCCTGGTTCGGCTTACCTTGTGCAATAGCAGGCTTGACCAGGTCCGTTACCTGCGTGTTGTTCGGGTCAACAACTACCAGCAACGGAAGCTCGTCTTTGGAACCGTTGGAGTAGGTGACCACAACCCGCGGCTGCGCGAACGTGCCTGGGGTTGGGTTCTTCGGTGCTGTGACGGTGACGTTATAGGTTTCTGGGTCCAGGGTTGCGTCCCAGCCCTCATAAACATACTTGTCATTGAGCTCGACGTCGGCTTCGAAACCGCCGTCTTCTTTTTTCTTCACCAGGTCCTTGATCAGGTCCGGTACCTGGGTGAAGGTCACTGACTGGCGATCTTTAGCCAGCGGGCCTTGAGGACTTTCAACACCAGAGATGATCGAGGCATCACGCTTGTCATATTTCGGGTCATGGAACTGGGTATCGTCGAGGCTCCACTGGTGTGAGTCGATGACGTTGGCTTTGTTGTATCGGGGCAGAGCATTGGATTCCTGGAAAGCCTGCCCGTAACTATCCGCGTCCGCATCGATCGCAGCCTGCAGCTGTTCAACGGAGCGTGGCAGGGCGAGAACGCTGAAGCGGACACCCTGTTGGGCGTTGAGCTCCGTGCCCTTGTATTCAGGCATTGTGAAGTACACGTCTCCGCTATCTTCGACGCGCAAACGTGCTTGGCCACCGGAAGCTTCAGTGTTGCTGGTGCCGATAAACTTGCCCTGAGAGTCATAGGCTTCAACAACCATGCGCGGCATCGATGCAGCGTCGGCACTGATGCGGCCTACCTTGAGCTTTTCACCCGGGGTGACCACAAGCTTTTCCCGGTTTTCCCAGGACACGGAAATAGGCGAGCAGTTGTCATTCTCGCTTGGCCACGGATTCACAACAGCCGTAAATCCAGCGTTTTGGCCCTGAGTCGCTTTGCGGCCGTCAATATTACCTTTTGTGTACTTTCCTTGCCAGGCATAACGTACGGGGTTTCCAGCATCGGCCTGTGCATACTGCTTGACCTTATCCCCGGTCAGTTCTGAGCTGAGGATCAGATTCCTTTGGGAACGACTGGCTTTGATCTCGAGTTGTTCATCGGCCTTAGCAGTCACCGGTCCCTCAGCGCCAAAAAGAGTCTGGCCGACGTCCATGGAGGAAATGGTTCCGGGGTCCAGGACACCACTAAGGAGCCCAGAATTACTAAAACCCCAGGCTGCGAACGTTCGATCCTTCGAATTGTCGAACGCGAGGCTCAAGCCCCATATGGTCTTATCAGCGCTGTGCTGGCTTGGCTCTAGGGTCGTCCATGTGAAACCGGCCTGACTGCCAGATGAGCCGCCACCGAAAACTTCACACGAGCCGGCTAACAGGTCCGAGGGCTTCTGTTGCTCCTGCTCCACAGCGCCGGCTTTATCTCGGATTCCGCCCGAGAGTGCAGACGCTGCGGCGGCTGGCTCAGCGGAGAAGAAGCTAGGGGCAATCGCTAGCGAGCTACCTGTCAAAGCAATGACAGATAGCGCAGTTAACGACGAGCGCGCAGAACGTTTGAGCCCACGTGTGTTGTGTGGAGTACGCATCAATGAATCCTTATTGAAATCTTCTTCGGTGCTCGCGACACCCTCAAGCTGTGATTTAGCTATGAATCATCATATACGTTCACAAGGCGCATGTGGATATGAACACTTTCCGGAAAGTGACGCTATCTGCCGCGAGGTTAGTTGAGGTGTCACCCAACCCTCATGGAGGTTGGTTGAAGTGTCACCCAAGTCCCAAATGGGGCCTCCTCCACTTCCATCCACTGCCGCCCCCGCGATCGACCTTTAGCCGCTCTTTGTGCGTAAAACTGGGGGTTATCGCTTGCAGCGTAGATTGGGCGTCCTTTAATCCTCCACTTTCACCCCTGCCGCTAAAAACCGCGTAATCTCGCGGGAAAATAGGCATAGACAATTCACAGAAAATATATGAAACACCCAGAAACCACTTGACGGGGGAGGGATGTGGAGTAAAGTGGAGGGCGTTGGAGCGAGCTGGAGTTCAGGGAGTCAGACCCCCTGAACCTCACCACTTTCGGAAAGGGGTGGCGTTATGTTCCTTGGGACGTATACGCCACGTCTTGATGAGAAGGGGCGCATCATTCTTCCGGCCAAGTTTCGTGACGAGTTGGGCAAAGGGCTCGTCTTGACCCGAGGCCAAGAAAGATGCATCTACGTTTTCAGCGTGAAGGAATTCGAGGCGGTCCACGAGCAGTTGCGGGCCGCCCCGATGTCTTCCAAGCAAGCGCGGGACTACATTCGCGTGTTCCTCTCCGGTGCCTCTGATGAGGTGCCAGACAAGCAGGGCCGCGTGACCATCCCGCAACCGCTACGGACCTACGCAGGTCTCGATCGCGACGTGACCGTGATCGGCGCCGGTAGCCGCGCGGAGATCTGGGACACCGAGGCCTGGAACTCCTACCTCGCTGAGCAGGAAGATTCCTTCTCAGACACAAATGAAGAAGTGATACCCGGATTCTTCTGATCCACCTGCCGGCACGCCAGCCAGTCAACGCATCAGAAACACCGGAAAACCGAGGGGCGCGCTCTCCTCCCGCGAAACCCAGTGGATATCCCGACTCAACTTCCCCTGAGCCGGGCCAGCCGCCAGGGACGCGGTGGGGGAACGAGCCCCTCGGAGCATCTTCACCAACGAATGTTCACCAGCGAATTGCCAACACCAGGCCTTTAACACCAAGACTTCTACCTAAACCATCAGCACAAGCAACAGACCCCGTAGGGAGGTGGCAATACAGTGACAAAGAACAAGCGCGCGGCAGGAAGTCAGGCAGTTAATGCCCACGCTTTCGATGGCGCAGCATCAGGCCGCGTGCAGTCGGCAGCTGAGCGCCACGTCCCAGTGTTACTTGAGCGCTGCCTCGATCTGTTGCAACCCGGAATCGACGCCGCGCGTGACGCCGGCCGCACACCGTGGGTTATCGATGCAACCCTAGGCATGGGTGGCCACACCTACCAGTTGCTTGCACGCAACCCGGACGTCCACGTGATCGGTATCGACCGCGACACCAATGCGCTCGTCATGGCATCAGAGCGCCTCACCGAATACAGCGACCGGCTAGTGCCGTGCCACACCACCTACGACAACATCGACGAGGCACTCGAAACCGCTGGCATCGAAGCCGTCGATGGCATCCTGTTCGACCTCGGTGTCTCCTCGTATCAACTCGACGAACGTGAACGCGGATTCGCCTATTCTTACGACGCCCCGCTCGATATGCGCATGGACACCACCGCGGAACTCACCGCGGCCGAGGTCGTCAATACCTACACGCATCAGCAGCTAACCCGCGTGCTCAAGGCTTACGGCGAAGAACGCCATGCACGCCGCATCATCGACGCGATCCTGCGCACACGCGAAACTGAGCCGTTCACGACGACCGGGCAACTCGCCCAGCTCATCATCGACGCCTACCCGCGCGGAACCAAGGGCGGACACCCCGCCAAACGGACCTTCCAAGCGCTCCGCGTTGAAGTCAACAACGAACTGGCCGTCCTTGAATCCGCGCTACCTGCAGCCCTCGATGCCGTCGCTAACGGAGGCCGCATCGTGGTCATGAGCTATCAATCCCTCGAAGACCGGCTCGTTAAATACGCCTTCGCGCAAGCAACGACCTCATCCGCCCCGGTAGGGCTACCCATCGAACCCGAAGAACACAAAGCCCAATATCGGCTCATAACCCGCGGCAACGAGAAACCGACGGAAAGGGAAGTCGAAGAAAACTCCCGTGCCGCCGCAGCAAGACTACGAGCGGTCGAACGCATCCGCGAACCCCTCAGCCGCCACCACTACACAGACCGCTTTAGCCATCGCTCTAGGAGGAACTCATGAGCGCGCAACCACTGCTCAGGGCCGAACCCGCCCACGCGGAACCGCAAACCGAGGAATTCAGCGGAACCGCGAGTCAGCTTCGCGTAGCCGAAACCCCTCAGGGCGTTCGCACTGAAACGCGGAAACCGCTCTCGGTTATCGAGTACAAGCCCCGCAAGAAAGTGTTGAGCTTCATCCTGTTGTGCCTTGTGATCATGGCGGCGACGGTAGCGACGGCTCTGGGCATCAACGTCAAGGTAGCCAAAGGGCAATACGAACTCGTGCAGCTGCAAAAGCAGGAGCAGAAGCTCACGCAAGACAATGAAGCACGCAGCAGTGAACTGTTCAACAAGAAGTCCCCGCAGAACCTCGCGGCACGCGCGGCACAGCTGGGAATGACCGCATCCGGAAGTGCTGCCACGATCGATGTGGATAAAAAGGAGATCTACGGCAAAGCGACCGAAGCCAAGAAACAGGGCAACGATCTCGCCAAAGGCCCGCACGTCAAGGCCCCGCGCGAACCTGACTATAACGAGCGCGAACTCGCCCGCGCCCAACAAGAACTAAAGGCTAAACAGAACACCGCCCAGGGCGCACAGGCTCCCGCACCGACAAGCCCGGATGCGGCTGGCTCTGAGAAAGCGGATTCGCCTCAGAGCGGCGCGGCGGAGAAGGGCGCTCGTGATGATGCGAAAGGGGAGCGCGGCAAGGTCAGCGACACCCCTTCCAAGAAGGGGAAAGCCAAAGAAGCTGCCGGGGATAATAAAAAGAACACCAAGCCGTTTTCCGGTAAGGACCTCAATGGCGGAAGCATTCCAGGTCCGCAGACCAGCTCAGATAACGCTGGTGACTAGACACTAATCACACGAGGGGAGTCATCCATGGCACGCAGCACGGCCGAGGTTCGCTCCGTCTACCGCATGCGGACGCTGCTCATGCTTGTCCTCTTGCTCATGCTCGTGCTTGCTGGGCGCATGATCTGGGTTCAAGGGATCGACTCCAAACAGGCCGCAGCAGACGCGCTCTCCTCACGCACAACCACTGAGGAGTTGCACCCGGTCCGCGGCCGCATCCTCGACAGCAAGGGCGAAGTCCTCGCGATGTCCGTAGTGCGCTACGACCTGATCGTCAACCAGAACCTCGTCACCGAAGAGTTCACCCGCAAAGACCCAGAAACGGGGAAGAGGGAAACGATCACCGCGCAGCAGGCCGCGGAAGAAGTCGCATACGAGCTCGGCAAAGACCCCGATAAAGTTCGCGACCTCATGCTTGGCGTTGAGGGGCAACCCAAGAACGGGTACTCGGTCATCGCGAAAAATGTGACCCCTAAAGTCAGGGAAGCCGTCCTACGGGTCGGGTTCCCGTGGATGACCAGCGAACAACGCGCCCACCGCGAATACCCCAACGGGCCCATCGCAGGTCAAGTGCTTGGCTTCACCAACGCGGAAGGCGTAGGTGCCAGCGGCATCGAGCTTTCACAACAGAAATACCTCGAAGGCATCCCAGGGGAACGCGTCTATGAACGCTCCGCAGACGGGGTCCGCATCCCCGGTGCGGCACTAGCCGAAAAAGAGGCCGTTGACGGCCAAGACGTGCAGCTCTCAATCGACCAAGACATCCAGTGGGCCGCCCAAGAAGCCGTGATGGCCAAACGCAAGCAATTTAACGCCCTCTGGGTCAACGCGATCGTGATGGACGTTAAAACCGGGCGCATTCTGGCGTTGGCTGACTCGACACCGATGGACCCCAACGATCCCGCCGACACCGAAGCCGACTACCGTACATCCACGGCGATCTCCCAAGCGATCGAGCCGGGATCCACGGGTAAAGTCCCGACGTTCGCGCTCGCTTATGAGCAAGGCAAACTCAAACCCGAGGAAAACTTCAAAGTGCCGAATAAGAAAAGATTCGGTACCGAAGTCATCTCGGACTCGATGCCGCACGCAACCTTTAACATGACTGGAGCCGGCATCTTCGCTCGCTCCTATAACACCGGAACCGTCATGATCGGCGAACGGCTCACCGATCAGGATCGTTACGAGTTCATGAAGAACCTCGGCATCGGCTCTTCCCTCGACGTAGGCCTCGGCCCCGGCAACCCCGGGATCCTCGTGAACTCAGAGAACTGGGACCAGCGTCAACGCCTCACCACAATGTTCGGGCAAGGCTATTCGCTCTCGCCCATGAACACCGCATCCATGTTCCAAGGCATCGCCAACGGAGGCGAACAAATCACGCCGACCATCGTCGAAAATTACGTCGACGCGGAAGGTAATAAGACTAAAGCGCCGACCGGCGATAAACGCCGCGTTATCAGCCCGGAAACGTCGAAAACCATGATGCGGACCATGGAATCGGTGGTTGACAACGGCACCGCGTACGCAATGAAGATGCCGGGCTACCGGGTAGCCGGTAAAACCGGTACCGCACAGGCCCAGGGCCCCAGCGGAAAGTTCGATCAACACTCGCAAGCCTTCGGCGGGCTGGTACCAGCCGAAGACCCCCAGTACCTTGTACTCGTGACCATGCATCACCCGAAAGGTAATTGGAAAGACTGGTCGGTCGGGGACACGTTCACCCGCATCATGGAAGCCACCGTACGTAGCCGAGGGCTCGCGCCAACGGAATCGAAGTCGCAAGCATATAAAGTATTCTCCGGCGAACGACAAAACTATCCATGGTAAGGAAACCCGTGTCTGAGACCCCCACCAGTGCGGCGCAGGCTGAACGAGCCTTCCGGCCAAACCACACAGCCGGTGTGACGCTTGCACAGCTCTTCCCTCACGCCACCCTCGGCAGCACCGAAGCTGAAACCCTTGTCACCGGGATAACGCTTGACTCCCGTGCCGTCCAGGAGTCCGACCTCTATGCGGCTCTACCTGGGGCGAAAACCCACGGGGCACGCTTCGCAGCCCAAGCAATCGAGGCCGGTGCTGCCGCGATCGTGACCGACGCCGCCGGTGCAGACATCATTGCTTCGGGGCAGGCTGGCGCTGAACAGACAGGAGAGACGAGCACACCCGTTGTGGTGACCGAAAACTTGCGCACCCAGCTGGGGGATCTCGCCGCAAGCATCTACAGTTCATCCACCAACAGCTCAGGTGAGAGCCCAGCGCCGCTGCCAGCCCTCATCGGTGTTACCGGAACCAACGGCAAAACCACCACAACCTACATGGTGCGCTCCCTCCTCACCGCACTTGGGCACCACACCGGGCTCATCGGGACCATCGAAATCCAGTCCGGAACCGAGACCATCGAGGCTAAACTCACCACTCCAGAAGCGACCCAGCTGCATTCTTTGCGGGCCCGTATGGGCGAATCCGGTGTGGACACCATCGCGATGGAGGTCTCTTCCCACGCGATCGAATTTCACCGCATCAGTGGGCTGCTCTACGACGTTGTGGGGTTCACCAACCTCACCCAAGACCACCTGGACTTACACGGTTCCATGGAGGAATACTTCAACGTCAAAGCCGAGCTGTTCACCCCCCAACACGCGCGTCGCGGGGTTGTGCTCGTAGACGATGAGTGGGGTAAGAAACTCGCTGAAACCGCGAGCATCCCGGTGCAAACCCTCTCGGTGAACGCTACTGAAACCAAGGACGGTGCGGAAGCCGACTGGAACGTGACAAATATCCGCCGTGAGCACCTCGGCTACCGTTTCACGCTCACAGGCCCAGCTGACGATGCCGGTGTGTCCCAAACCCTGGACGCCCACGTGGACATGCCAGGTGAATTCAACGTCGCCAACGCAGCGCTCGCGTTGGTTATGGTTATCGCCTCTGGCGTTCCGGCGGCCAAGCTACAAGAAGCAATAGCTGCCGAGCCATCCCCGCTGACCCCGAGCGTCCCTGGGCGCATGGAGGTCGTCTCAACCCGCCCCGCTGTAATCGTCGATTTCGCTCACAACCCTGACGCGCTTGAACGAGCGCTCGCATCCGTGCGTACGCAAGAAGGCCGAGTGATCGTAGTCTTCGGTGCAACCGGGGAACGCGATCAACTCAAACGCCCCATCATGGGCCGCATCGCAGCAGAAAACGCTGACATCGTGGTCGTCAGCGATGACGACCCGCACGATGAAGACCCGGCAACCATCCGCGCCGCCGTCATCGAAGGGGCGCAGCAAGCGGCCGCACGCACCGGCGCGAGGGTCATCGAAGCCGCGCCACGTGCCACAGCCATTCACCAAGCCATCCAGATGGCCCAGGAAAACGACGTTGTGTTGCTTGCCGGCCGCGGGCATGAAACCGCCCAGGAAGTCAGCGGAATCATGGTCCCCATCGACGACCGTGAAGAGGCAAGAGCCGCACTCGTGCAACAAACCAGCAAGACCGAGTAGAGTCAGTCCACAGAACAATGATCACTCTCACCATTTCCCAACTTGCCGAAGTCACCGGAGGCCGCCTGTACGGCCCGGTGAATACTGACGCGCACGTCAGTTCACTCACGACCGATTCCCGCGAGGTCACCCCCGGCGCGCTGTTCGTAGCGAAGCCAGGGGAGAGGACCGACGGACACGAATTCGCAGCAGCCGCCATCGGCGACGGCGCGGTAGCGGTCCTCGGGGAACGCGAAGTCACCGACGCCGCAGGTCAGCCGTTGCCGATGGTCATCGTCAACAACGTTGTTGACGCGATGGGTGTGCTTGCCCGCCACGTGGTTGAAACGGTCCGCGATCACGGTGAGCTCACCGTGATCGGTATCACCGGCTCCGCAGGCAAAACCACCACTAAAGACCTCCTAGGCGCTATTTTGAGCCATAAAGGACCCACCGTGGTTCCGCAAGGCTCCTATAACGGCGAGGTAGGTTTGCCGCTCACCGTCTTCGAGATGACGGAAGATACCCGGTACCTGGTCGCCGAAATGGGGGCCACCCAGCGCGGGAACATCGCCTACCTCGCAGACATCGTCAAACCAGATATCGGCGTGGTCCTCATGGTCGGCACCGCCCACGTGGGCGAGTTCGGCGGCATCGAAAACATCGCTCTCACCAAACGTGAGCTCGTTGAAGCGGTCGGCCCTGAGGGTGCTGTGGTGCTCAATAAGGACGATTCCACGGTGTGGAACATGCGAGAGGCTGCACACGCACCCGTCTGGGCTTTCACCGAAAGCGACCCAGCAACCGCATCCCTCGGCGCTGCTGGAGACAGCGATGACAACATGGCTGGTGCCGTCTACGGAACCAACGTGCACCTGGATGGGAGCGGCCACCCCGTCGTCGCCCTCACGTTCCCAGACGGCTCCGTCCGGCAAGTCACCTCTGGCTTAGTTGGCCGTCACCACGTAGCCAACGTTTTGGCCGCGGCGACTGCGGCCAGCGCGGCCGGGATCGAATCTGGGCTGATCGCAGACACTCTCTCCGGGCTCGGGGCAATCTCACGGCACCGGATGGAACGCACTGACCGCGCAGACGGCGTCACCGTCATCAACGACGCCTACAACGCCAACCCGGAATCCATGATGGCAGCCCTCCAGCTGCTCGCTGAGATCGAACGTGGAAACCCGCACAGCGAGCCCCGCCGCACGTGGGCCGTGCTGGGGGAGATGCTCGAACTCGGCGAAGACTCCATCACCGAACACGACCGGCTCGGCCGCATGGCGGTGCGCCTCAACATCTCTAAAACGGTGGTTGTGGGCCGCGGCGCTAAACCGATCCACTCCGCAGCGGTCCAGGAAGGCTCGTGGGGTGAAGAGGCATACTGGTTCGAAACGACTGAGGAAGCCGAAACTTTCCTCAACGATAACGTCCAGCCAGGCGACGTCGTGCTCTTCAAATCCTCGAACGGGGCAGGACTACGCTGGCTCGGTGAAAATTTCGCTAACGCTGAGCAGACACGGGAGGGCTGATACATGCTCGGACTCGTACTCGGTGGCGTCATAGCCCTCATCATTTCCTTCGCAGGCACCCCGCTGTTCATCCGTTTGCTGACTCGCCGCGGCTATGGGCAGTTCGTGCGCGAAGACGGCCCGCAAAGCCACATGTCCAAACGCGGAACCCCCACGATGGGCGGCGCCGTGTTCGTGACGGCCGCGATCCTCGCGTACTTCCTGACTCACCTGATTCTGGCGCTGTTGGGTTCGCCGACCGCGGGACCAACCGCATCGGGCCTCTTGCTGCTGTTGCTCATGGCCGGGATGGGCATGGTCGGTTTCTTTGACGATTACGCGAAGATCCGGCAGGAACGTTCGCTCGGGCTAACCCCGTGGCAGAAGATCCTCGGCCAGGGCATCGTGGGCGTGTCTTTCGCGGTGCTTGCGCTCATGTTCCCGGATGAGCAGGGCCGCACGCCTGGCTCCATGATGATCTCCGCGGCACGTGATATCCCGTGGCTTGATCTGAGCTTTGCAGGCCCTATCTTCGGTGGGGTCCTGTTCGTGATCTGGGCTAACTTGATCGCAACCGCAACCACCAACGGCGTAAACCTGACTGATGGCCTCGACGGCTTGGCGACAGGTATTTCGATCTTCGTGTTTTCCGCGTACGCCCTCATCGGGTTGTGGCAGGAAACCCAAAGCTGCGGCACGCATCGTGCCATGGCTGGGGGATGCTATGAAGTCCGCGACCCTATGGACCTTGCGATCTGGGCTGTGATCTTGATAGGTGCGCTCGTTGGTTTCTTGTGGTGGAACACCAAACCCGCACGCATCTTCATGGGCGACACCGGCTCGCTCGCGCTCGGTGGCGCTGTAGCGGCGTTCGCGATCCTGGGCCGCACCCAGTTGCTACTGATCGTGATTGCGGGCATGTTCGTGCTGATCTCACTGTCCGTGATCATCCAGGTCGGCTACTTCAAACTCTCCGGTGGCAAACGCGTGTTCCTCATGGCTCCACTCCAGCACCACTTTGAGCTCAAGGGGTGGCAAGAGGTCACCGTTGTGGTGCGTTTCTGGATCTTGGGCGGCCTGTTCGTGATCGCGGGCTTGTGCTTGTTCTATCTGGACTGGCTGGTGAGAGTATGACCAAGCAGCTACCCATGCTGGGAGGACTTGAACACCTCGATTCGTGGGGTGCCGATTGGGGCGGGCTGCGTGTTGTTGTAGCCGGCATCGGCGCGAGTGGTTTCGCAGCCGCTGACACTTTGGTTGAACTCGGCGCGAAGGTCGCTGTCGTCGATGGTGTTGATAACGAATACAACCGCGAACGCAAACAGACCCTGGAAATTGTTGGTGCGGTATCGGTTGAACTCGGTACCGAGCACGTCGAGGCCATGCCTGCGGTCGATGGTGAACAACCTGATCTTGTGATCGTTTCCCCAGGTTGGCGGCCGAGCCACCCGTTGCTGGTTCAGGCGCGCGAAGCCGGGGTTCCTGTGTGGAGCGAGATTGAGCTTGCGTGGCGTGTACGCGATGGCCGCGAGTTGGCTGAACCAGCGGAATGGTTGTGCGTGACCGGCACCAACGGTAAGACCACGACCGTGACGATGGCAGCGGAGATGCTACGTCAGGACGGCTTCCGTGCGATCGCGGTCGGCAACGTTGGAACGCCGGTCTTGGATGCAATCCGGGACCCGCAAGGCTATGACGTTTTGGTGGTTGAGCTTTCCAGCTTCCAGCTACACCACACGTATTCGATCTCTCCGCTGGCATCCACGGTGCTCAACATCGCTGAGGATCACGTCGATTGGCATGGCGGTTTTGAACAGTACAAGGCCGATAAAGCCAAAATCTATGAGCGGACCAAGATCGCGGCGATCTTCAACGCGGAAGATCCGGTCACGCTTGCGATGGTTGAAGAAGCCGATGTGGTTGAAGGGTGCCGGGGGATTGGCTTCACAACTCAGAGTCCGGCTGTTTCGATGCTTGGCGTGGTTGAGGACCTGCTGGTGGACCGCGCGTATATCGCGGAGCGCCGCACGCAGGCCCAAGAGCTTGCGCAGCTATCTGATCTGGGGCCGCGTCCAGCCCATCACACTGTCGCGAACGCGTTGGCTGCCGCGGCACTGACGCGTGCTGCCGGTATCAACGCCGAAGGTGTTGCCGCTGGCTTGAGGGCCTATGACCGTGGTGAGCACCGCATCCAGACGATCGCCGAAGCTGATGGTGTCACGTGGATCGATGACTCTAAAGCAACCAATCCGCATGCAGCTCACGCGGCACTGGCTGCGTATCCGAGCGTGGTGTGGGTAGCTGGCGGATTAGCCAAGGGCGTTGAGTACTACGAACTTGTTCAGCAGCACAGCCACCACCTTCGGGCAGTGGTGTTGATCGGCACTGATACGAGCGCACTTGAGGAAGCTCTCACTCAACACGCGCCCAACGTCCCCGTTCTTCGGACCCAGGTGGGAGAAACTGGTAAGCCTAATAAGGTCACACCAGAACTTGGTGAGGCCGTCATGAAGCAAGCTGTCAGCCACGCGCTCAGCGTTGCACAGGAAGGCGACACCGTCCTGCTCGCGCCAGCATCGGCGTCCATGGATCAGTTCGCCTCCTATGCGGCCCGCGGCCACGCGTTCGCGAAGGCTGTTGCTGAGGCACTCGGTAACTCACCCGAATAAACCGCCGAGAACTGATACACAGGCAACCGGCTGGGCAAGGCCACCGGCCGTGCACAGCAACCATCGGATGAGGCACCATACCGGAGAACTGCAGGAGGTACCCATGGCCACCGCTAAGCCACGTAGAGGGTTCCTTCACCGCCAGATGCGCCGCATCGAACTCACAGACGCCGCGGGCCTGCGCACCACGGTCTATGTCTTGATCGCTTCCACACTGTTGCTGACGGCGTTCGGTTTCGTGATGGTGCTGTCCTCCTCGGCCGTCGAGTTCGTGTCCGCTGACCGTGACCCGTATTCGCTGTTCATCAAGCAGGCGACCTTCGGTGTGATCGGCATCGTGGGCATGTTCGTGATGATGGCGATGCCGACCGCGTGGCTGAAGCGTCTGGCGTGGATTGCGATGATCGGGATGCTCGGGTTGCTGGCGTTGGTTCTGGTGATCGGTGTCAATGTCAACGGCAATAAGAACTGGCTCCAGTTTGGTCCCGTGACCTTGCAACCGTCTGAGATGCTCAAACCTGTCATGGTTCTGTTCGCCGGGACGATGTTTGAGCGTAAACGTCGTGTGATGGATCAGCCGATGCATGCACTGGTTCCGGTTGCTGTGGTGGTGGGCATGGCGATTGCTTTGGTGCTGCTGGGGCGGGACCTCGGGCAGGTACTGGTGCTCGCCGGGATCCTCGCGGTGATGTACCTGGTTTCGGGCGCTCCGTGGCGTGTCATGGGTTTGCTCGGGGCTGCGGGGCTTGCGATGACGGTGGTCGCTGTTTTTGCTAGCCCAAACCGTATGATGCGCATCTTGTCTTTCGCGGGTCAGGGTGCAGAGGACGATGCGCAGGGGATTGGGTTCCAGGCGTTGCAGGGCCGTTTCGCGTTGGCTTCTGGCGGCTGGACGGGCGTGGGCTTAGGCCAGTCGCGTTTGAAGTGGAGCTACATCCCGGAAGCGCAGAATGACTTCATTGTGGCGATCATCGGTGAAGAGATCGGTTTGTGGGGCACGCTCACGATTATTGCGGCGTTCATGGTGATGATCGTGTGTATCTACCGGATCGGTTTCCGGGGGGATTCGCTGTTTTCGCGGGTTGTGTGTGGCGGCGTGATGGCGTGGATCGGCTTCCAGGCTTTCGTGAATATCGGGATGGTTTCTGGGATGCTTCCGGTGATCGGTGTCCCGTTGCCGTTTATTTCTTATGGTGGTTCGGCACTTTTGTCTACGTTGATTGGCGTTGGCTTGGTGCTTAATATTGCACGGACTGAGATTATGGCTTCTCAGCGTGCAAAGTTTGTAGCTGCCTCAGCGGCTGAGGAAGACGCTGACGGTAGTGAGGCTGTTGTACATAGCGTTGCTGTAACTGACGCTAGTGAGAAGGACGGAGTTTAGCGTTGGGCGAGAAGGGGTCAGGCGTGAGTTCTGAGCTTTCTATTGTGTTTGCGGGTGGCGGTTCTGCCGGCCATGTTTCGCCGTTGTTGGCGATGGCTCGTGCGGTTCGCCGGATGCACCCTGATGCCCGGATCACGGTAGTGGGTACCGAGGAGGGGCTCGAGAGTCGCTTGGTTCCCGATGCGGGTTTCGAATTGGAGTTGATCCCTAAGGCTCCGATGCCGCGGCGGCTGAATAAGGCGGCACTGCAGTTTCCGCGTAAGTATCTTGATGCTGGCCGCCGTGCCGCGGAGATTCTGCGTCGCGTTGATGCCGATGTGGTGGTCGGTGTGGGTGGGTATGTGTGCCCGCCGATGTATAAGGCTGCGTTCAAGGCTAAGGTTCCGGTGGTGATCCACGAGGCGAATATTCGTGCGGGGATGGCCAATAAGATGGGCGCGAAGAAGGCCGCGTTTGTTGGTACGGCTTTCGCTGAGACGAAGATCGCTGACGCTAGGCATGTGGGGATGCCGATGCGGGAGGCGATCGCGAATCTGGACCGTGCAGGGGGCGCGGCTGAGGCTCGGCGAGGTTTCGGTTTGGATCCGGAGGCGCCAACGCTGTTGGTTACCGGCGGGTCTTTGGGGGCTGTGAATCTCAATAGGGCTTTGGCTGGTGCTGTTGAGGAGCTGACGCGCCGTGGGGTGCAGGTTCTGCACATCACTGGTGTGGGTAAGGGTATTGAGGCTCAAGGCGCCACTGACGGTGCCGCGTACGTTCAGCTCGCTTACGTGGATGCGATGGAGCGGGCGTACGAGGCCGCGGATGTGATCGTGTGCCGTGCCGGCGCTGGCACGGTGAGCGAAGTCGCGGCCGCGGGATTGCCGGGTATTTTGGTTCCGTTGCCGGTGGGTAACGGTGAGCAGGCACTCAACGGTAAAGTTCTAGTTGATGCCCATGCGGCTCTCATGGTTGAGGATGCCGAGCTCACTAGCGGCTGGCTCATCGAGAACGTGATGGCTCTGTTCGATGATCCGGTGCGTCTTGAGCGGATGGGTATCGCGGCGGCTACCGTTGGTATTACTGACGCGGCGCAGACGATGGCGAGAACCATTGTCGATATTGCTTCACAGCACGCTTCCCAGCGTTCTTCTCAGTGAAGTTAGGCATCTCAATACTGTTTCGAGGCCTCTTAGCCATTGCGGATTGAGGGGCCGTGAGTGGAGGAACCACACCATGAATGCTTCGGGTTCTGATACCCGTTCCACACAGCGAACTGTTGACGAGCTGAATCTGTCTGATTTGGGTCGGGTTCACTTCTTGGGCATTGGAGGTGTGGGGGTTTCTGCGGTTGCGCGGCTATATATTGCTGCGGGCGTGGAGGTTTCCGGGACGGATGCGAAGGATCTGCCGGTTCTGGATGAGCTTGAGGCCGCCGGTGCACGTACGTTCGTTGGTTTCAAGCCCAAGCACGTTGATGGTGTGGACACGATCGTGATGTCCTCTGCGATTCGTGAAGATAACCCTGAGCTGGTTGCCGCGCGTGAGGCTGGCGTGCGCGTTCTGCATCGTTCCGAGGGGCTCGCGTTGGTTATGAAAGGCCGCAGGTCAGTCACGGTTGCCGGTACGCACGGTAAGACCACCACGAGCTCGATGATCACGACGATGCTGTCCACGTTGGGCGCTGACCCTTCTTTTGCGGTGGGTGCCACGGTGGGTGGTTTGGGAACGAACGCGGCCGCCGGAGGCAGCGATATTTTCGTTGCTGAGGCTGACGAGTCGGATGGCTCTTTCTTGAACTATGAGCCGCGCATCGCTGTGGTGACAAATATTGAGCCGGATCACCTGGACCATTATGGGACCGCTGAAGCTGTTGCGGAGGCATTCGAAAAGCATGTTCAGCGCGTCCCGGAAGGCGGCGCTGTGGTGGTGTGCCTGGATGACGCTGGCGGCGCCGAGCTTGCGGCTAAGGTTTCGGCTTCTGGACATGGCCCGAAAGTGGTTGGCTACGGTTTCACCTCTGACGCCGATGTGCGTGTTTCCCGCATGCAACCTCACGGGATTGGTGCCACGGCTAAGGTCACAACGCCAAGTGGTGTGGCCCAGCTGGATCTACCGTTTCCTGGTGCGCACAATGTTTTGAATGCGGTGGCCGCGATCTCGGTGGGTGTTCTGCTCGGCTTCGAACCGCAGGCGTGCGCGGATGCGCTTTCAGAGTTCCAGGGGGCCTCTCGCCGTTTCGATTACAAGGGACAGGCGCGAGGCGTTCGCGTGTATGACGATTACGCGCATCACCCAACGGAGGTGACCGCGGCCCTTGGCGCGGCCCGCGATGTTGCAGGCGAGGGGCGCGTGCACGCTGTGTTCCAGCCGCATCTATTCTCCCGGACGCGAGATTTCGCGCACGGCTTCGCTGATGCGGTCTCCCTTGCTGACACGGTCACGTTGCTTCCCATCTATCCTGCCCGTGAAGACCCCATCCCGGGGGTAACCACCCAGTTGATCGCTGACCACGTGGGTGTTGAGTATGCGCTGGTTGATCCCGAGGATGTTGCCGAACGGCTTGCGGAGCTTGCCCGTCCAGGGGACGTGGTTCTAACGCTCGGTGCCGGTGATGTCACAGCTCTTGGCACACAGATCGTGGAAGCCATCGAGGAGGACGGCTACGAAGATTCCGAGGGCGGTGAAACATACACAGGATGAAATCCGATGACGAGCTTGAGTTCAGCGCGGTAGCCCGTCCCAAGGAAACAGGCAGCGCTGAGCAAGACAGCGCTGAACAAGACAGCGCTGAGCAGGCCGGCGCTGGGCAAGACAGCACGGAGCAAGAAAGCACAGCGCAAGACAGCACGGCGGCAGACGGCGTTGCTCCGGTGTCCCAGTTTGAACCGCCGCCACCTGAACCGCAGCCAGAGGCGGACTCTCAGCCTGATGTGGACTCTGAGCTCGTTCCAGAGTCTCAGAGCGAGGCGCCGTTACCTGCTCCGACGCCGATTCGGCCTCATAAGAAGGATCAGGCTCGCAAACGGAAGAAGTGGCGCCGGATGGCTGGTGTTGGGGCGTGCTTGCTGTTTGTGGGCGGCATGGTTGCGTTGTCGTTCAGCCCGCTAGCCAAGGTTGAAAAGGTCAGCGTTTCCGGTTCGAAACTTGCCGATAGCGCCAAGATCGTTGAGGCGCTTAAGCCGCTGGAGGGGAAACCGGTCGGCAGTCTTAACAACCGGGAGATCACGGGTCTTCTGAAGAAGTTCCCCGCTATTCAGGATGTCCGTATCCAGCTGGATGGTCCGCATGATCTGCGCGTTGAGGTTGTTGAGCATCGACAGGTTGCTGTCATGGAACGTGACGGTAAGAAGATGATCGTTGGCGATAACGGCGTGGCGCTCAAGGAAGTATCTGGTGATGAGGCCGATAAGCTGCCTCTGGTGAGTGTTCCGGAGAAAGACCCTGGGCATCAGATTTTCGACGGTGTAGTCCAGGCGCTTGCGGAACTTCCCGGTGGCGTTTTGGCTACGTTGAAGCAGGCAGAAGCGAAATCAGTGGACACCGTGACGTTCAAGTTGCGTGACGGGCGTAAGATTGTGTGGGGCGGACCTGAGGACGGGCCTATGAAGGCCGCGTTGGTTGAAACGTTCCTCAACCAAAAAGACGTCAAAGACAAGGTCATTGATGTCTCAACGCCTCAGCGACCCGTCACGAGCAATGAATAATCGCACGAGTGGCGTAGCCTGGCGAGAACCAAGAGCTTCAACCAACGGTTGAAAGATATGGAATGAAAAGCGGCCAAAATGGACGCTTGAGGGATGAATTCCCCTCCGGCATAACGACACGCCGCACGCAAGGTTTGAAGCGGCCTAGCGTGGGCGGTTTACTCGATATATAGGCTCGGAGATCGCTTCAGCACCATGCAATACACATGGACCGCATGATGCTCCGGCGTCAGCTTATTTTTACGAGCACATACCTACGAGCAAGGGACCCAAAACGTGGCAGTTGGACAAGAAAACATCGCCGTCATCAAGGTGGTCGGTGTTGGCGGCGGTGGCGTCAACGCAGTCAACCGTATGATCGAGGAAGGCCTCCGTGGCGTCGAATTCATTGCCATCAACACTGACCTTCAGGCGCTCATGCTCTCTGAAGCGGATGTGACCCTTGAAATTGGTCGCGAACTGACCCGCGGCCTCGGCGCCGGCGCTAATCCGGATGTTGGCCGTCAGGCTGCAGAAGATCACGAAGAAGAAATCAACGATCTTCTCACTGGCGCTGACATGGTTTTCGTGACCGCAGGTGAAGGCGGCGGCACCGGCACGGGCGCGGCCCCTGTCGTCGCTCGCATCGCTCGCTCGCTGGGTGCTTTGACTATCGGTGTTGTGACCCGCCCGTTCACGTTCGAAGGCCGCCGCCGTGCGAACTCGGCAGAAGCTGGCATCGACGCGTTGCGTGATGAGGTTGACACCCTCATCGTGATTCCGAACGACCGCCTGCTTGCCATCTCTGACGAACGCATCACCATGCTGGATGCGTTCAAGGCCGCAGACCAGGTTTTGCTCTCAGGAGTGCAGGGCATCACGGACCTCATCACAACCCCAGGCGTGATCAACCTCGACTTTGCAGACGTCAAGACTGTCATGGAAGGCGCGGGCTCCGCGCTCATGGGTATCGGTGCCGCAAGCGGGGAGAACCGTGCACTCGAGGCAGCCGAGCAGGCTATTGCCTCCCCACTTTTGGAAGCAAGCATCGAAGGCGCGCAGGGCGTTCTGTTGTCCTTCCAGGGCGGCTCGGATCTGGGCCTGTTCGAGATCAACGATGCGGCACGCTTGGTCCAGGAAGTCGTTCACCCAGAAGCCAACATCATCGTTGGCTCCGCAATCGACGAATCGATGGGCGACCAGGTGCGCATCACCGTCATCGCTGCCGGATTCGACCAGGTTGATAAGACCTCCCGCCCGGCTCAGCCTAGCCAGGTGAGCCAGTCGAACCAACAGCCTGTTCCACCTCGCGTTGATGAACAGGCATCGGGAACACCGACGCTCGCTGCGGTGCCTCATCCGGTCCCAACACAGGAACAGGACCTGCCGGTTCCTGCCAGCATCGAAGAAGAAGACGAAGAGAACGACGTTCCAGAGGTTGTGGAACCGGTCATGCCACCGGGGCGCGACGCACTGGATGTCCCGGATTTCTTGAAGTAAACCAATGCGCTGCGAAACGTTCACACTTCACCCGGACGTTGCCGTAGCGTTCACAGGCCGCACGGAGGGGAACCTCGCCGTACATACGGTAGAGGGCCCCTCCGTTGCGCTTGTGTTGCACGCGCGGACACGTGTTGAACAGCGTCTTGGTGTGAAGCCGGGTTCGCTGGCTTTCATGTCGCAAGTGCATAGCCCGTTCGTAGCGGTCATTGATTCCGATGGTGCTTGGGCTGACACGTGCCAGCGAGAGCACAATGTGCCAACAGCTGATGCGTTGGTCGATGTCAGTGCACGGTATGCCCCCGCCGTGTTGACAGCAGACTGCATACCGATTGCGATCGCGGCGAGCCTCCCGGCAGGCCGCACCGCTACGGCAGTAGTTCACGCCGGGCGTACAGGTCTTATCGACGGGGTTATTCAGAACACACTGAAAGCCTTGACCGACCAACATGCAGCCGAGCTTGAAGCGTGGATCGGGCCGGCGATCTGTGGGCGGTGCTATGAAGTGCCCCAAACGATGGTTACCGATGCGGTCGCCGCACTGCCAGGGGCCGCATCGGAAGTTATCGCTTCCACCACCAGCTGGGGAACACCATCTTTAGATCTGCCGCGAGCAAGCCGCGCCATCTTAGAAGAATACGGAGTCTTGGTGCATGAGGCAAACGAATGCACACTCGAGAACTCCGCTTGGTACTCCTACCGCGGAGAAAACAAGCACGAGCGCAACGCGACCATCATCTATCAGCGAAACATTCAATAGGAATAAAAAGAGGTAGACAGTGAGCAACACCCACGGGCAACCCCAGGACCTGCAGACACCAAGCCTCAACGCAACCGATTCCCGCCGCGAAGAACTTGCAACCCGCCTCAGCGCAGTCAAAGAGCGCATCACGCGAGCAACCAAGGAGGCGGGGCGAACCGAGGAACCCACGCTCATTGTGGTCACAAAGTTCTTCCCACCATCGGATGTCGCTGCCCTGTATGACCTCGGGGTACGCAACGTGGGGGAGAACCGCGAGCAAGAAGCTACACCTAAAGCCGCAGCACTAGCCGAATATGCACCGGATTTGCGTTGGCACTTCATCGGCCAGTTGCAAAGCAACAAAGTTAATCGTGTGGTCCGGTATGCACAGGAAATTCATTCGGTTGATCGTGCCTCACTTGTGAAGGCGCTGGCTAGGGCTGGGCAACGTCGGGTGGACGAAGGTTTCGAACCGCTTGGTTGCTACGTTCAGGTCGATGTGCGGAAGGACCAGCCCGATGATGGCCGCGGCGGCGTAAGTATTAATAATGCGCCCGAATTGGCCGACAGTATCGCTGAAAATCCGGGTCTTCAGTTGCGTGGTGTTATGACTGTTGCACCCCTAGATGAGGCGCCAGAGATAGCTTTTCAGCGGATAGGTGAACTGGCCCATCGAATTCAAGAAACACACCCGGATGCGAGTGGAATCTCGGCCGGTATGAGTCATGATCTAGAGCAAGCAATTTTTGCAGGGGCGACACACCTACGCATCGGGTCGGATGTGCTGGGTTCTCGCTCACCTGTGCGTTAGCTTTGAAAGGTGCCTGAATTTCATAGGCACCTACGCATCTACTTAAGGAGAATCCGATGGCAGGAGCCCTCCGCAAAACCATGATCTACCTAGGCCTGGCTGAGGCGGAGGATGAAGACCTCAAGCGCCCTGAGCCGGCGAAGACCGTTAAGCCCGCCGTTTCGGAGCAGGTGCGCCAAGAGGTAAAATCCAAGCCAGTAGAGGTGAAGCCAGAACCGGCTAAACCGCAACTGGTAGAAGTTGCACAGCCCGAGACGGCGCCGAAAGCTGCGGAAGAATTCCGCGCTCCGGTGACGCCCATCAAGCGCGCGGCGTCCGCGCCGGAGGAGGACACTGAGTTGCGTCAGATTACGACTGTTCACCCGCGCTCTTACAACGATGCCAAGACGATCGGTGAGAGCTTCCGTGATGGTATTCCGGTGATCATGAACGTCACTGACATGGGGGAGTCTGAGGCCAAGCGTCTTGTTGATTTCTCGGCTGGACTCGTGTTCGCTCTACGCGGCAATATTGAGCGTGTAACCAATAAGGTCTTCTTGCTCACTCCGCATGGCGTTGAAATTTTGGGTGAAGAACTCACTGGGGATAGCCAGTCAGCGTTTTTCAACCAAAGCTAAGTTTCACCTTTCTCGGTAGCTACTGACTTGTTCGGTAGCTACCGATTTTGTCAGTAGCCGCCGAATCGCTCGGTGGCTACGCAGTGGCGCTTGTGGGGCGATACGGCTCGCAAGGGACGAGATCGAAAGATAATCGGAGGCAATCGGCGTGATCTTTGGCGTGATTTATCTGGCGTTGAGCGTGTTTATGTATCTGCTAATGGCGCGCATTGTCGTGAGTTTCATCGACTCTTTTGTTCGTGACTGGCGCCCGCGGGGCGCCGCTCTTGTATTCGCGAGCACTGTCAACCGCACCACAGAACCCCTGCTCGGGTGGGTTCGCAAGGCGATGCCTCCGGTGAATTTCGGCGGCGTCCAGCTGGACCTTTCGTTCATTCTCGTGTTCTTCGTGGTGTCCATTGTGAAGGGACTTGTGTTCCAAATGGGTGTAGGATTTGTGTAGGCTGTGACGCTAATAGCGGTCAACATCGCAAAAAAGCGAAAATCGTTATATAGTTGTTATCAAGCAAGCGTCGAGCTGATCCGCAGCACAGGCGTTTCTAAGTCTTTATTCATCGTGACTGGCGAAAGTATCGCTGGTGACCGTACCCGAGTAATCGAGGAGATCAGATGGCCCTCACGCCGGATGATGTAGTCAACAAACGCTTCCAGCCAACGAAGTTCCGTGAAGGCTACGACCAGGATGAAGTCGATGACTTCCTGGATGAGGTTGTAGAAGAACTTCGTCGCCTGAATGATGAGAACGCCGAGCTGCGCCGCCAGCTGGCTGAATGCCAGGAAGGAAACGTTGTTCCTGCACCAGTCTCCGCAACCTCGGAGACCGCAGACCACGATGTTCCAGAGCCTGTCATGCCAGTCTCTGCGGCAACCGAGGCAACGTTCCCGGTATCTACGTCTGGCGGTGGCACCGCAGACGAGGCCGCAGGCGTTCTGCAGATGGCCCAGCGCCTCCACGACGAATACGTCAACCAGGGCGCTCAGGAACGCGATCGCATCGTTTCCGAGGCACAGGCTCAGGCGCAGTCGCTTGTCTCTGACGCTGAAGCAGCAGCTAAGAAGACCACCGACGACGCCGAAGAAACCAAGCGCCGCACGCTCGATGATCTTGCACAGAAGAAGAGCATGCTCGAAGACGAGATCGAAGACCTCAAGGCCTTCGAAGCCGATTACCGCGGCCGTCTGCGTAACTACATCGCAGACCAGCTATCTGATCTTGACGGCCAGACCCCAATCTCGGCACAGATCTAAACATCGGCACGACAGTTCTCAGCATCGGCACAGTTCTAAGGACACTGTTCTGATCTAGTTCTAAGCCAGCTTCAAGGCGGTGACCCTGATCAGGGTCACCGCCTTGAACTGTATCTGTAGCCTTATACCTGTGGCTGTAGCTCTATAACTATCGAGCTTTTCCATTCATTCTTTTGACGGCACCAGAAGGGTACCTATGACAACGCCGAAGAGCACCGCATCCCGTGGAGGTCTCGCGATCATCGCGGGCATCATTCTGGTGATCGGTTACGGCTTTGATCAGCTGACCAAGTATTGGGTTGAAACGCAGATGAGAATCGGCGAGATCCGTTGGGTCATCGAGCCGTGGTTTAAGTGGTATTCGATCCGGAACCCGGGTGCGGCGTTTTCGATGGGTGAGGACTTCACATGGGTCTTCACCGTCTTCATGGCGGTGGTTTCCGTGGCGGTAGTGATCACGTTGTTCAAGACACGCTCGCGTTTGTGGACCATCGCTCTTGCTTCGTTGCTCGCCGGAACGCTCGGTAACCTGACGGACCGGCTTTTCCGCCCACCAGCTTTCGGACACGGCCACGTGGTGGACTTCATTTCAGTTGGCAATTTCGCGATCTTCAACATCGCAGACTCCCTGATCACATGCAGCGTGGTCGCGATCGTGTTGTTGATCTGGTGCAACGTGCCGTTGAAGGAACTGAAAGAACAGAGCTTGAGCGAAAGCAGCTCTAGCGGAGGAAGTTCCAGCGGAGCAAGCCCCAGCGAACGCCGCGAAACAATCGCTCAGGAGGACGCGTGAGTTACGAATCTGATGCGCGCATCATCACGGTGGCAGGTACGGGGCAACGGCTCGATGTGGTGGTCGCTAAAACCGCAGACGTCTCGCGAACGCTCGCGGCTCAGATGATCCAAGACGGACAGGTGAGCGTGGATGGGCAGCGTGGCTTGAAGTCGATGCGCCCGGACGCCGGTTCTGAGATTACGGTGAGGATCGAAGCGGCTGAAGAAGTGGAGGAACCCGTGCAGGACATCCCGATTGTGTATCAAGACGCCGACCTTGTGGTGATCAACAAACCGGTCGGGGTCGCCGCGCACCCCTCCCCGGGATGGGCGGGGCCGACTGTCACGGGACAGCTGGCACGCCAGGGTATTGCGATCGCAACTTCAGGAGCGCAAGAGCGTGCCGGTATCGTACAGCGCCTCGATGTGGGCACATCGGGGCTCATGGTTGTTGCGAAATCCGAACCCGCCTATGCCGGGCTCAAGCAAGCGTTCAAAGACCGCACGCCGACCAAGATCTATCACGCCGTGGTCCAAGGGCTACCTGATCCGATGGAAGGCACCATCGATGCACCGATTGGCCGGCACCCGAACGCGACGTGGCGTTTCGCTGTAGTCACGGATGGCCGCAACGCCGTGACCCATTACAAGCTTGAAGAGGCATTCGGGATCGCCTCGCTGATGCGGGTCAAACTTGAGACTGGGCGCACCCACCAGATCCGTGTGCATTTCTCCGCGATGGGCCACCCACTCGTGGGGGATCAGCAGTACGGAGCTGACCCGACCGTGGCGGCAAAACTGGGCCTGACGCGCCAGTGGCTGCACGCTAAAGAGTTAGGTTTCACACATCCAGTCACCGGGGAAGAGATGTACCTGGATGCCCCGTATCCGCAGGATCTTGTGGATGCACTCGAGCTTCTGCGTGAAGAGTGAACGCCGCGTAGAAGAAACAGAGCGTAGAAGGAACAGCGCTAGGGGAGCCGCGCCACACTGTTCGGTGATACTTGTGGGTTGATGCCGAGCCGTCCCCGGTAAGGGCCGTAGTGCTGGCTACCATGGTGGTGTGGCTGGAAGTCTTGACGATGGTTTTGTTCACCTGCACACCCACACCGAATATTCGATGTTGGATGGTGCGGCCCGTGTTACTGATCTTTTCGAAGAAGCCCAACGGTTGGGCATGGATTCGATGGCGATCACCGATCACGGCTATCTTTTCGGTGCCTACGATTTCTATCGGAAGGCTAAAGACAAAGGCATCAACCCCATCTTGGGTGTTGAAGCGTATGTGACTCCAGGTACTGCACGTAGCGACCGCACGCGTGTGCAGTGGGGTACGCGTGATCAAAAGGGCGATGACGTCTCCGGTGGTGGCGCTTATACCCACATGACGCTGTGGGCGGAGAATAACGAAGGCTGGTACAACCTCAACAAGGCGGTGTCGAAGGCGTCGCTGGATCAGGTTTTCTCGCGTTGGCCGCGCCTGGACCGTGAACTGATCTCCCAATACTCCAAGGGTGTTATCGCAACAACGGGTTGCCCATCGGGTGAGATTCAGACTCGCTTGCGGCTGGGTCAATACGATGAGGCGCTGCGTGCGGCCGGGGAGTACAAAGACATTTTCGGTGAGGGGAATTATTTCCTCGAGCTCATGGACCACGAGCTCGAAATCGAGCACCGCGTGCGTGGCGATCTGATGCGTCTAGCTAAAGACCTCAACCTGCCGCTGGTTGCGACTAACGACCTTCACTACACGCATGAAGAAGACGCGAAAGCACACGAAGCGCTCTTGGCGATCCAGTCAGGTTCAACCCTGTTGGAGCCCTCGTATGATCAGGGCGGTAAACGTTTCGCGTTCAACGGTTCCAGCTACTACTTGAAGTCACCGCGTGAAATGCGTGAGCTTTTCAGCGAGCTGCCTGAAGCGTGCGATAACACGTTGATGATCGCTGAACGGTGCAAGGTCGATTTTGAGCCATCGATCGGCAAATACATGCCACAGTTCCCGGTCCCGGAAGGGGAGACGGAGCACACGTGGCTGGTCAAGGAGGTTCAGCGCGGCCTGCACTACCGTTATCCGGATGGAGTTCCGGAAGAATCCCAGAAGCAGGCCGAATACGAGCTCGGGATTATCGAGCGTATGGGTTTCCCTGGCTACTTCCTGGTGGTCGCGGACTTCATCAACTGGTCCAAGGACCACGACATCCGTGTGGGGCCTGGGCGTGGGTCGGGTGCGGGCTCGATGGTCGCTTACGCGTTGCGTATTACTGACCTGGACCCGCTTGAGCACGGCTTGATCTTTGAGCGTTTCCTCAACCCGGAACGTGTCTCGATGCCGGACTTCGACGTCGACTTTGACGATCGCCGCCGCGGCGAAACTATCCAGTATGTGATCGAAAAATACGGTGCCGATAAGGTCTCGATGATCGTGACCTACGGTTCGATCAAAACAAAGCAGGCACTCAAGGATGCCTCCCGCGTGCTGGGTCACCCGTTCGCGATGGGCGAGACCCTGACTAAGGCTTTGCCGCCAGCGGTGATGGCTAAAGACATTTCGCTGTGGGACGTAGAGAACCCAGATGCCGCGCGCTACGGCGAGGCCGGCGAATTCCGCGAACTGCTCGAATCTGACCCGGAAGCCCGCAAGGTTTTCGAAACCGCGAAAGGCTTGGAAGGCCTCAAACGCCAGTGGGGTGTGCACGCGGCCGGGGTCATCATGTCTTCGGAACCGATCATCGATGTTGTGCCGATCATGCGTCGCCTCCAAGACGGACAGGTCATCACGCAGTGGGACTACCCGATTTGTGAATCCCTCGGCCTGATCAAGATGGACTTCTTGGGTCTGCGTAACCTCACGATCATCTCTGATGCGATGGAGAACATCCGCCTCAACGGGGGAGAGGTTCCGGACCTTGAACGGCTCGACACCCACAACAAGGCGGCCTATGAGCTGCTGGCTCGAGGCGACACACTCGGTGTTTTCCAGCTCGATGGCGGGCCGATGCGCTCTCTGCTGCGCCTCATGCGTCCAGACAACTTCGAAGACATTTCCGCGGTCATCGCGCTGTACCGTCCAGGCCCGATGGGCGCTAACTCCCACACGAATTATGCGTTGCGTAAAAACGGGCAGCAGGAGATCACCCCGATCCACCCGGAACTGGCTGAACCGCTCGCAGAAATCCTGGATACCACCTACGGTTTGATCGTCTACCAGGAACAGGTTATGGCGATCGCGCAGAAAGTCGCAGGCTATTCGCTGGGCCAGGCAGACCTCTTGCGGCGTGCGATGGGTAAAAAGAAGAAAGAAGAGTTGGATCGCCAGTATCAGGGATTCCATGACGGCATGGTCGAACGTGGCTTCTCCGAGGAGGCGATCACCTCGCTGTGGAACATCCTGCTCCCGTTCTCTGACTATGCGTTCAACAAAGCGCACTCCGCCGCCTACGGACTCGTGTCCTATTGGACCGCCTACTTCAAAGCCAACTATCCGGCCGAATACATGGCCGCGCTGTTGACCTCGGTCGGTACAGATAAAGACAAGATGGCGCTCTACCTCAACGAATGCCACCGGATGGGCATCAAGGTTCTGCAGCCTGATGTCAACGAATCCCAAAATAACTTCGCCCCAGTCGGAAGTGACATCCGCTTCGGGCTCGGTGCGGTCCGTAACGTCGGTAGCCACGTTGTGGAAGCCATCGTGGAGGCCCGCGAAGAAAAGGGACGTTTCGAGTCCTTCTCCGATTTCCTCAACAAAGTCGGCCCGCAAGCGCTCAACAAGCGCACCATCGAATCCCTCATCAAAGCAGGCGCTTTTGACGACCTCGGCCACCATCGCCGTGCATTGACCGCTATCCACGAAGATGCTGTGGATCAAGCGATGGCGCTCAAACGCCACGAGGCCGCACATCAATTCGACTTATTCAGCATGTCCGGGGATGAGAGCCTGGCGAACGCGCTCGATGTTGAAATCCCTGACATTCCTGAATGGGATAAGAAGGAAAAGCTCAGCCTCGAGCGTGAAATGTTGGGCCTCTACGTATCCGACCACCCGCTGCAGGGGCTGGGGGATGCGCTCGGCAGGCTCGCTGACATGCCGATCGCAACCGTGGTCTCCGACCGTGGCCCGCAAGACGGGCACACCATCACGATCGCCGGGATGATCACCAACCTTGAGCGGCGTGTTGCGAAGAACTCGGGCAACCCGTACGCCAAATGTGAGATTGAAGACCTCTCGGGTTCGATCGAGGTCATGTTCTTTGGGCAGGCGTACCAGCCGATCGCGACCTTGTTGGCAGAGGACCTCATCGTGACCGTCAAGGGCCGCTTCCAGCGCCGCGATGACGGGGCGATCTCGATCTCTGCGCAAGAGCTCAAGATCCCAGACATCACCGCTGACGGCGGCTCAGGCCCTTTGCTGGTTCAGATCCCAACACACCAGGCCACCGAGCCGGTGATCCGCCAACTCGGTGACGTCCTGCGAACCCACCCCGGTAAATCCGAAGTGCGGGTCAAACTCATCGGTAGCGCCACGATTGAAACGATGCGGTTGGGTTCCCAATACAAGGTCACCCCGAACGCAGCACTGTTCGGCGACCTCAAGGTGCTCCTAGGGCCGGACTGTCTCATCTAGCTCAGCGGCAGTGTCACACGGTGTGACACATGGGCGCACCGCATGCTTCGGCTCCTAGACTGGGAGGGTGAGCAACGTAGAAGAAACTGATGTCCTCCCACTGATCGATCTGCGTGGAGCCGATGATGCCGGCATCCGCGCTGGCCTGCCCCGTTTGGAGGCCAGCACGAGCATGGAGCATCAGAGCGTTGTCGAAAACATCCTCAAGATGGTGCGCGAAGGCGGCGCTACAGCTGTCACGGCACTGACCGAACAGTTCGATGGGGTCGCCGTGCCTTCCCTTCGCGTTCCAGCTGAGGCGATGGCAAACGCGTTGGCTGGACTCGATGAGAAAGTCCGCCGCGGTCTCGAGGTCGCGATCGAGCGCGCCCGCACGTTCGCCGCTGATCACAAGCCGGGCCCGACCACAACCAACTTTGGCCCTGGCGCGAGTGTCACGATGCGGTGGGAGCCGGTGCAGCGCGTCGGGCTCTATGTTCCAGGTGGTTTGGCGGTCTATCCGTCCTCGGTTGTCATGAATGTGGTGCCTGCGCAAGAGGCAGGTGTTGGTTCGATCGCGCTCGTGAGCCCGCCGGCTAAAGACGGAACGGGGTTGCCGCACCCCACGATTCTTGCTGCCGCGCAGCTTCTAGGGATCCAGGAAGTGTATGCGGTGGGTGGCGCGCAAGCGATCGGTGTGTTGGCTTATGGCCTAGAAGCTGAGGTCGACGCCGGTCTGGATGCTCCGCTCGAGCCGGTCGATTTGATCACCGGGCCGGGCAATGTTTTCGTCGCGACAGCGAAAGCGATGGTCAAAGGCGAGGTCGGTATCGATTCTGAGGCCGGCCCGACCGAGATCGCGATCGTCGCGGACGCCTCCGCCGATCCGAAGATCGTTGCAGCTGATGCGATCTCCCAGGCTGAGCATGATCCGAACGCGGCCAGCGTCATCATCACGTGGGATCCGCAGCTGGTGGATGTATTCCGCACCGAGACGCGAGAACGAGCGCAAAAAACAAAGCACGCCGAGCGTGTGTTGACGGCGCTCTCCGGCCCACAGTCCGGCATCGTGCTTGTGGATGACCACGATGCGGCGATCGCTGCCGCGAATCACTATGCCGCCGAGCACCTTGAACTGCTTACAGAAGACCCAGAAGCAGACGCCGCACTCATCACTCAGGCTGGTGCGGTGTTCTTGGGAACCTATTCGCCGGTGAGCCTCGGGGATTACGCGGCCGGTTCCAACCACGTTCTACCAACCATGGGGACGGCTCGTCACGCGTCCGGGCTGAACGTCACGACCTTCCTCAAGGCCATTCAAGAGATTCGCTATGACCGTGCAGGACTTGCTGAAGTGGCCGAGCATGTTCTGGCGCTCTCTTCCGCAGAAGATCTACCGGCACACGGCGAAGCTGTCACGGCCCGCGAGCTCTGAGTAGCGATAGAGAAGCGCTGGGCCCGCGGTGGAGCTCAGTGACCCCCAACAGCTTCGCTATGAGAACCCTAAGTCCCGTGGGTGTGTTTGTAGCGGATTACTAGATGTAGTAATTACATGTTGGTGATTCACGTAATGCCGGTTATGATTGTGATGCACGTTGCGTGTGTGAAACGAGTGTCTGGACTGTGCAGACCGTTGAGGTGACAGCCTGAGCACTGTTGTGAAGGGAGGTCAGCCGCGTGTTTTGTCCGTTCTGCAGGCATGCTGAATCGCGTGTTGTTGACTCCCGCGCAACCGAAGACGGCTATTCGATTCGTCGTCGCCGCCAATGCAGTTCGTGTGGGCGCCGCTTCACCACGGTAGAGACCGCGAGCCTTTCGGTTGTGAAACGCTCAGGTGTCGCTGAACCTTTCAGCCGCGCCAAGATCGTCTCTGGTGTTTCGAAAGCCTGCCAAGGCCGGCCAGTATCGGAAG
This sequence comes from Pseudoglutamicibacter albus, assembly GCF_022346425.1. Taxonomy (GTDB): domain Bacteria; phylum Actinomycetota; class Actinomycetes; order Actinomycetales; family Micrococcaceae; genus Pseudoglutamicibacter; species Pseudoglutamicibacter albus. Next base: position 54,961 of record NZ_JAKRCW010000006.1, on the reverse strand, counting down.
ACGACCTGGCGATGCTCGCCCAAGAAGTCGAAGAGACAATACGTGCGGAAGGCCGGGCGGAAGTCGATGCGCACCATGTAGGTCTTGCGATCCTTCGCCCGCTACGCCGGCTCGATCAGGTCGCCTACCTGCGGTTTGCATCCGTGTATCAAGGCTTTGAAACCCTCGAAGATTTTGAAGACGCGATCAAAGCGTTGCGGGAAAACCCAGAGACAACGTTGCCTCCACATCAACGTACGCTCTCCGCCACATAAATCTCCGGCGGTGGTTCGGGAGGGGAAGCCCGAACCGCCGCCGGCTCTCTTAAAACACGGCTCCCTAAAACACGGCCGAACTACGGCGTCGGTAGCGTGAGGATATCGGCGCCGTCTTCGGTAACAACCAGCGTGTGTTCAAACTGGGCTGTGCGTTTACGGTCGGCTGTCACCACGGTCCAGCCGTCATCCCATTGTTGCCAGCGGTGCGTACCGAGCGCCAGCATCGGCTCGATCGTGATAACCATGCCAGGCACCATCTCCGTGTCATAAGCGGGTGCGGCATCGTAATGCGGAACAATCAGTCCGGAGTGGAACGCGCCACCTACACCGTGGCCGGTGAAGTCCCGGATCACAGCTAACCCGAACCGCTTGGCATAGACCTCGATGGTCCGGCCGATCACATTGATCTGGCGCCCCGGCTTGACCGCGCGAATACCGCGCATCATGGCCTCGCGTGTGCGCTCAACGAGGTCGCGGGATTCCTGATCCACATCTCCCACAAGGAATGTCGCGTTGGTGTCGCCGTGCATGCCGTCTTTATATGCGGTGATGTCCACGTTGATGATGTCACCGTCCTGGATGACCGTGTCATCAGGGATGCCGTGACAAATAACCTCGTTGAGCGAGGTGCACGTGGACTTAGGGAAGCCCTGATATTCAAGCGTTGAAGGGTACGCGCCGTTCTTGATGAGGAACTCGTGACCGATCGCATCGACCTCATCCGTGGTCATGCCAGGCTTGACCGTCTCACCGATCAGTTGCAGGGCATCAGCGGCAATACGGCCCGCCGCGCGAATCCGTTCGACTTCCTCCGGGGAATAAACATCTCCGCCGTCCCAGGTTTCAGGCCCCGGCTTACCCACGTAGGGAGGGCGCTGAATGTTCCCTGGGACCTTTCGGAGCGCAGAAACCCGGCCTTTCGTCAGATTCCCGATGGGCGCGGTTGCGCGCGAGGAGGAAGCGGACGAAGACGGTGCAGCAGAAGAATCAGTCATGTCACCAGTTTAGGACCCACCTGTGGGGCAGAACCGCGTAATGTGAAGAGGGAAGGTCAAGGCCGCGGCATCAACCATGTTGCGGTGAAGTGGTCCCGGAAGGGGCCGCGCGGCTCATAAGAGAAGGGGAAGATCATGACACAGAACGCACCGGAAGGCGAATACTGGTTCAACACCTCAACCGGTGAGGTGGAGAAAGGCCCGCAGTCCATCGGGTCCCAGCGGATGGGCCCCTACCGTAGCGCGGAAGAAGCATCACGCGCCTACGAGATCGCGGCAGAACGCACTCGCGAATGGGACGAAGAAGACGAAGACTAGTAATGGGGAGCCAGACCCGCGAAATAGCCCGCTAGGTCCGCGAAGCTCGGGAAGACCCTAGAAAGCCAGCCACGGCAGCAGGCATGCAATGAAGGAGCATTGAGTGAACCGTCAGCAAGACTTCGTCCTCAGAACCATTGAGGAGCGCGATGTCCGATTCGTCAGGTTGTGGTTTACCGACGTTGTGGGCTCGCTTAAATCTGTAGCGCTCGCCCCAGCGGAGGTCGAAGGCGCGTTTCGTGAAGGGCTGGGTTTCGACGGTTCTTCGATCGAAGGGCTTTCCCGGATTTTTGAGTCCGATATGCTCCTGCAACCGGACGCTACAACGTTTCAATTGTTGCCGTGGAGAGGCAACATCGAGCCGACCTCCCGCATGTTCTGTGACATCTTGACCCCCGATGGCGAGCCATCGTTGGCGGATCCGCGCCACGTCTTGAAGCGACAGGTTGAAGAGGCCGCAGACATGGGGTTCACGTGCTATACGCATCCGGAAGTCGAGTTCTACCTGCTGCGCAGCGATGAGATGGACGCCAACGGGCATCCTCAACCGGTCGATTCGGCGAGCTACTTCGACCACGTTGCCGGCGGCATCGCACAAGACTTCCGCCGCAAGGCCGTGACCACGCTCGAAGAAGTCGGTATTTCCGTTGAGTTCTCCCACCACGAATCGGGGCCGGGACAAAACGAGATCGACCTGCGCTACACCGATGTGCTGACCACCGCGGATAACCTCATGACCTTCCGCACCATCATTAAAGAAGTCGCGCTACTGCAAGGTATCTATGCGACGTTCATGCCTAAACCGTTCTCACAACACCCCGGTTCCGGTATGCACACCCATTTTTCGTTGTTTGAGGGTGAACGTAACGCATTCTTTGAAGGTGGCCGGGAATATCAACTCTCCACCACGGCACGCCAGTTCATCGCCGGCGTATTAACTCACGCGCCGGAATTCACTGCGGTCACCAACCAGTTTGTGAACTCCTATAAACGCTTGTGGGGCGGGGGAGAAGCGCCAAGCCACATCTCGTGGGGCCACAACAACCGCTCCGCCCTCGTGCGCGTCCCGCTGTATAAGCCAGACAAGGGCCAATCCGCCCGCGTCGAGTACCGCGGCATCGATTCGGCCGCGAACCCGTATCTGGCCTACGCATGCATCCTGGGTGCTGGACTCAAAGGTATCCGCGATCGATACGACCTCGGCGACCCAACCGAGGAAGACATTTTCTCGCTCACAAGCCGAGAACGCCGCGTGCTTGGCTTGGATCCGTTGCCCTCCACGCTGCATGAAGCGATCCACGTGATGGAGAATTCCGAGCTGGTTGCTGACATCCTGGGCGAGTGGGTTTTCGATGCGCTGCTGCGCAATAAACGAGCCGAATGGGACGAATACCGCCAAGACATTTCCCCGTTTGAACTGCGCCGTTACTTGGGGATGCTGTAGAAGAATCCATGACCCATCCACAAGAGGATAAACATCCATCCACCGTCGAGGCATCCAGCGTTGCCTCTCCCGCGATTGGCTCGTCGACCGTTGACTCTCCCGGCATTGACTCTTCTACCATTGACCGCGCGGTTCGCGCCGCCGGATTCAACGATTCGAAGCGTGCGCGGGCACTGTTGAGGTCTAAAGAGCTCACGAATATCGATCACGTGAGGGTGCTTGAAGCGCTACGGGCTACCGCTGACCCGGACATGGCCTTGCTGAACGTGATCCGGTTACTTGAGCGGGTGCCCTCGCTGGCAGAGACAGTGGAAGATCCGCAACGGAATCAGCCTCTGTTCATGCTCGCTGGCGCCTCAGAGGCACTCATCGACTTCGTGCTGCGCCACCCCGACCAAGCCGAAGCGTTCAGTATTGCCCGGCCAAGTGAATACGAGCCATCGGATCCCAGTGGGTTGCGCGCCAAGATGCTCACCGCCGTCGGCGCTGACCCGCAATCCGATGTTCCGATCGCCGCTGTAGCCGACGACGCCACCGTCGCAGCACTGCGCGTGGCGTATCGAGCGGAGCTTCTGGACACCGCGATGAAAGACGTGTGCGCCGATGACGCCGCAGAGTCGGTGCGGATGGTTGCGGCTGAACTTGCAGACCTCGCGGCCGCGGCCGTTGACGGGGCGCTTGCGATCGCCTACCGGCACGTGGCTGACACGTATCCGGACACCGATGTGACCCAGGTGCGGTTGGCCGTGATCGGGATGGGTAAATGCGGCGCGAGAGAATTGAACTACGTCTCTGACGTTGATGTCATCTATGTGCATTCGGTAGAGGAAGGCGCTGAGACGCAGGCCGTTGAACGCGCCGAGGACATCGCGGCTAACCTCACGAAGGCGATGGGACACATCGTGGGTTCCACCGGCAAGGAACCTGCGTTATGGGAGCTGGATGCCAACCTTCGGCCTGAGGGTCAAGACGGCGCGATGTCACGCACGCTGGCCTCGCACCTGAACTACTATAAGCGCTGGGCGGAGCACTGGGAGTTCCAGGCGCTGCTGAAAGCCAGGCCGATTGCAGGCGATACCGCGCTCGGAGACGAGTACATCGAGGCGATCTGGCCGATGGTGTGGGAAGCCTCTCGCCGCGATGGCTTTGTTGAAGCGGTACAGAAGATGCGCCAGCGAGTCACAGATAACATTCCACAAGCCGAGGTTGAGAGGCAGATCAAGCTCGGCCCGGGCGGGCTGCGTGACGTCGAGTTCACGGTGCAGCTGCTGCAGCTTGTGCATGGCCGCGTGGACGAGGGGTTACGGGTGCGTGGCACGTTGGAGGCGCTCGATGCGTTAGCAAGCGCTGCCTATATCTCGCGCGATGATGCCCGCCAGTTCAGCGCGGACTACAGGTATTTGCGTAGCTTGGAGCACCGGATTCAGCTGGTTCGGTTGCGGCGTACGCACGCGATGCCGAAATCGGAGGCCGAGCAGAGAGCGCTTGCCCGCGGTGTCGCCTCGCCTGATGAGCGGCAGGTTGTGACTGCCGAGAACATGCTGACGGCGTGGCGGAAGATCAAAGCCCGTGTCCGCGGCCTGCATCAGAAGATTTTCTTCAGGCCGTTGCTGGCCGCTGCCGCCGGTCTACAGGATGATGAAGTGCGGCTCACCCCGGGGGCCGCTCAAGCGCGTCTGAAGGTTTTAGGCTATGCGGATCCGAAGCAGGCGATGCGCCACATCGAAGCGTTGACCGGCGGGATCTCGCGTACCGCAGCCCTGCAACGGCACTTGCTGCCGGTCATGCTGGAATGGTTTGCCGATGGCGTGAGCCCGGATGCTGGCCTGCTTGGTTTCCGGCGGCTTTCTGACGCGTTGGGTTCAACCCCGTGGTTCATGTCTATGCTGCGTGACTCCCCGGCGGGTGCGGAGCGGTTGTGCCGCATCTTGTCGACGTCGCGGATGGTTGTGGATCTGCTGGAGGTATCGCCGGAGGCGACCGCGTGGCTCGGCAACGACTCTGATTTGCAACCGCGTAGCTGGGAGCGGTTGTGGAAGCAGGTTTCAGCCAAGCTGGATAGGCATGAGGACGCCGCCGATGGCGGTATGCAGTTGGTGAGGACTGCGCGGCGGCGGGAGTTGTTGCGTGTTGCTTTGGCTCATGGTTCTGGGCTGATCGATGTAGAAGAATTAGGCAGGGCGCTGTCAAACGTGGATCAGGCCGCCGTGATGGGGGCTTGGCATGTTGCTCGGCGGCAAGAGGTAGCCGAGCATGGCGAGCTCGCTCAGTTCGCAGTGATTGCGATGGGCCGGCAAGGTGGCGCGGAGATCGGTTACGGCTCTGACCTGGATGCGATGTACGTGTACGAGCCTGTCGAGGGGGGTGACCCTGAGGCGGCTAAACAACAGGCCAACCGTATGGCTTCAGCTTTGGGGCATCTGCTTTCGGGTTCGTTGACGCCACCGATCCTGGCAGAGCACCGGCTGAAGATCGACGTCGATCTACGCCCTGAAGGTAAAAACGGTCCGCTCGTGCGCTCGCTGGACTCCTATGCCGACTATTACGAGAAGTGGGCAGAAACCTGGGAACGGCAGGCTTTGTTGCGTGCCCGCCCGTTCGCAGGCGATGAGGAAGTTGGAGCTAAGTTCGTTGAACTGATCGACCCGGTGCGGTATCAGCACGGCCTCTCAGAAAAGGAACTCCAGGAGATCCGGCGAGTCAAAGCACGTGTTGAGGGAGAGCGGTTGCCGCGCGCAGTGAATCCACGCCGGCACGTGAAGTTGGGGCCAGGCGGTTTGAGCGATGTCGAGTGGCTGGTTCAGTCGATGCAGCTACGTTTCGCTAAACGCTACCCGGGCTTACAGACCACGAACACGTTGGAGGCGTTGCGTGCAGGCCATCACGCCGGGCTCATCAGCCAAGAGGACGCCGAGAGCCTCGAGACCGCCTGGAAGTTAGCGACTGACGTGCGTGCTGCCAACATGGCATGCACGGGCCGGGCCTCGGACTCTTTCCCCTCGAGCCGCTCGGAGATCTCTGCAGTAGCGACGTGGATCGGCTGGGGCAAAGACGCCGGGCCTGAACTGGAAGAAGCGTGGCTACGTGTTGCGCGGCGGGCCCGGCAAGTCTTCGAGGAGCTGTTCTACGGCGAACAGCCACGGTGAAAGCCATGGTAAACAGCGCCGTGGCGAGCAGCGCCGAGCACAGCGGTTAACTGTTGAGGGGCTAGGAACCACATGGTTCCTAGCCCCTCAACATGCCTGGTTTAGAGCGAGTAGTAGAGCTCGTATTCCAGTGCCGTGATGGCAGCCATCATCGGGCGTACGTCGTTTTCGTATTTATCCTCGATCCAGGTTTCGATGAGGTCTTCGGTGAAGACGTCGCCTGCGAGCAAGAATTCGTGGTCTTCACGCAACGCTTCGAGCGCCTCGGAGAGGGTCTCTGGTGCCTTCTGGATGTCTGCGGCTTCCTCTGGTGGGAGCTCGTAGAGGTCCTTATCGATCGGGTCTGCCGGTTCGATGCGGTTACGGATACCGTCCAAGCCCGCCATGAGCTGGGCCGCGAAAGCGAGGTATGGGTTGGAGGAGGCATCCGGTGCACGGAACTCGAGGCGCTTGGCCTTCGGGTTGGATCCGGTGATCGGGATGCGGATACCGGCGGAGCGGTTGCCTTGCGAGTACACCATGTTCACTGGCGCTTCGAAGCCTTTGACGAGGCGTCGGTAGGAGTTCACGGTCGGGTTCGTGAACGCCATGACCGCCGATGCGTGGTGCAGCAGACCGCCGATGTACCAGCGGGCCGTGTCGGAGAGGTTCGCGTAGCCGAGCTCATCGTAGAACAGCGGCTTGCCGTCACTCCAGAGGGACTGGTGGCAGTGCATACCGGAACCGTTGTCGTTCTGCAGCGGCTTCGGCATGAACGTTGCGGTCTTACCCCACTCTTCAGCGACGTTTTTGACCACGTATTTGAACTTCATGAGGTCATCTGCCGCATGCACGAGCGTGTTGAACTCGTAGTTGATCTCTGCCTGGCCTGCCGCACCGACTTCGTGGTGTGCACGCTCAACCTTGAGACCCACATCGGTGAGCTTGAGCGAGATGTCATCCCGCAGGTCAGCTTGCTTATCGTTAGGGGAGACCGGGAAGTAGCCGCCCTTGGTGCGCATCTTGTGGCCAAGGTTTCCGCCTTCTTCCAAAGCGGAGGTGTTCCAAGCAGCTTCTACGGAGTCGACGCTGAACCCGGTGTTGTGCGGTTCAGTCGAGTAGGTGACGTCATCGAAGATGAAGAATTCGGCTTCGGATGCGAAGAAAGCAGTGTCAGCGATACCGGTCGATGCGAGGTAGGCTTCAGCCCGTTCCGCGACGCCGCGTGGATCACGGCCGTACGGCTCGCCCGTGCGTGGATTGACCACCGAGAAGGTCATGACGAGGGTCTTTGCCGCACGGAACGGGTCAACGAACGCGGTCTTGATGTCCGGGATCAGCTGCATGTCCGAATTCGCGATCCCTTCGAAACCGCGGATCGAGGACGCATCGAACAGCTGGCCGTTGACGAAGAAGTCTTCGTCAACCGTCGAGGCCGGCACGTTGAAGTGGTGCTGCATGCCAGGCAGGTCTGTAAACCGAATATCGACGAACTGCACCTCCTCTTGTTCGATGAAGGTCAGTACTTCTTCGGTTGACGTGAACACGTCTGTAGCCTCCTAGGCATGGTGTGTGGTCCGTTGAGAATGAGCGGTCCTCACATCCCAGTTTAGTCAATAACTCGTTCGCCTTGGTGGTTTTGCCGGGGCGGGGGCTTGGTTTTGTGAGATGAACAGGTTTTCACCCATGCAGAAGCCAGGGCGGTTAGGCACAGTGGGCGGTGGGCTCGCCACGTAGAATGAGGCCTATGGCCAAGAAACCCGAGAATGAACGCGAGACCCGCGTCACGCGAGCCGATATCGGTTCGTGGATTAGTGGACCCCCACAAACCCATAACAGCGAATATCCCGGTGCGGGGCTTGGCCGCCCAGAATCTGGCCCTGGCGCGGTGGGGCGCATGGGCCCACGCATCCTGGCTTTGTTGATCGACTGGGGGCTTGCGATGGGCGTGTCTTGGCTCATCAGCCGCGACCAGCTGCCGTGGCTGAACCTTGTGGTGTTCGTGGTCATGACGTTGGTCATGCTCACGATCTTTGGGCGCACCATAGGCCACTGGATTCTAGGCATGCAGGTCCAGCGCCTCGACGGTACCCCAATCTCGCCGCTGGACGCCCTGATCCGCACTGTCTTGCTGCTTCTGGTCATCCCTGCCGTGGTGATGGACGCGGACCAGCGAGGTGTTCACGACCGCGTCCGCGGCCTCGTGCTCACTGTGGTTCGCGGCGGGGAGCGCGGCCGCATCGTCCGCAAATAAGCCGATGGCGGTGGAGAGGAAAACTCCACCGCCATCGGCTTATTAGAGGGCAGGACTCCACGCTAGGAGACCAACTGGTTGGCTTCCGAGCTAGCCGTTAATTGCCGCGCAATGCACGGCGGGACATGCGTGGTGGACGGTTAGGGTCCATACCTTTAGGGATAGGTGGCTTGGACAAACGCAAGGTTGAGAGCCGCTGATCAACAGCACGGACTTCCTGACGGGAGATCGATTTAGGCAGGCTCTTCATCGTCTTGGAAACCTCAGGCAACGGAGTCTGGTTCTTACCGGAGCCTGAGTTGATGATCGTTACAGGAACGCCGCGGACCGCGCGCTCAACGTCGCGGCGAACACCCTCAACGAGGGAACGGACCCGGCCGTTAGGGCCTTCCGTGACCAGGACAACACCAGGGCGGCCAATAGCCATGAACACGAGGTCCTGGGTACGAGGAGAGACCGCGACCGGTTCTTCCTTCAAAACCCATCCTCGGCGCAGAACAGACATCGCCGCACCGGCGGCACCGGGGCGGCCTTCGATCTTCTGGAACGCGACCTTCTCACCGCTGCGCGACATGTACAACATCGCGAGCATGAGGCCAATCACGAGGCCGAGGATCAGGAACGTGATCCAGTTCTTCAGCAACCAGCCGATACCGAAACCGATCGCACCGGAACCCAACACGATAGCCAGCATGATCCACGGGAGGGCTGGCTTCGCTTCGCGGGTCATCCGGAAGATTTCACGGATCTGACCGCCGCGTCCCGATTCTTTCTTTTCAGCGCGGGCACGCTTCTTGGCGTCTTTAAGCGCCTGCTTCTCCGCTTTTTGTTGTTCACGCAGCTTCGCGATCTGCTCGCGAGCGTTCTGATCAAGTCTGGCCATAATGCACCATTCTAGACGGTCACGCCGGTAATGCTTGAGCTAACGCGGGACTGTGCTCTATTCTTTAGCGCCGGCTGTCGATTCATGTGTCTGGAAACGGATCCGGGAAGATTCGACGTATTCAGGGTAGCTCTGGTTCCCCGGGTCCTTCATGGCAGGGCGGCGCACATGCATCCACAACTGCGTGCCATCCACGGTGGAAGGCTTGTCAGATTTCTTAGATTTATCGGATGCAGCTTTTTTCGAGTTGAGGTCCTTGACCTGATACAAGCACCAACCCGTGACTGGAGCCCCAGATTCAGGCGCGGACAACGGGGTGATATCGAAATCTTCGTATGCATCGACCTTGTTGAGATCTTCAGCATAGGCCGCAATGACCTGATGCGATACCCCCGGTATGTAGCTCGATGCGCGCGAGACTTGGATCCACGAACAGCTCGGTTCGTTCATCGTGGTCTCGCCTGGTGTCACCTCAACCTGCGCCAGGAGCCATCCCGTGCCTTTCGGCGGATCAGGTAGCCCTTGTGGGTTCACGAGAACCTGTTTGATAGTGAACGCGTGTTCAAGAACCGGGTCCTTGAGTGTATGCGCGCTCACGGGGGTGAGGTCTTTCGGCCACGCATCGAGCTCCTCGGAGGGTTCTTCGCTCGGTGTAGGGCTTGCCGATGTACTCGCAGACGTGGTCGGTGTCGGTTCAGCCGGTGCCGGGTTTTCCTGGGATCCGCACGCACCCAGGGCTGCCAAGGCAAGCAAACCCACCACGGTAACGGTAGCTATCCGCGGTATGGGTTGGCTGGTGGGCGTTTCAAACATTGATGGCAGACCCCGTCGCTCTGGATTCCGTTGCCTTAGACCTTCGCATTCAGCTTCGGCGGTTGCTGAGTTAGACGAGCGAGGCGGCTTCTTGACGTGCCGAACCGGTGTCGTCGATGTGGCTGAGGTGGGACGGGATCTCCCTGCCGGTGTTCTTCATGGCGCGAGCCCACAAACGCCCAGAACGGTAGGAAGAACGGACCAACGGCCCAGCCATGACGGCGCCGAAACCGATCTCTTCTGCTTCTTCGCTGAGCTCAACGAACTCAGCAGGGGTGACCCACCGGTCTACCGGTAGGTGCAGCTGTGTTGGGCGCAGGTACTGGGTCAACGTGATGATGTCGGTGCCGGCCTCGTGCAGATCACGGAGGGCCTCAGAGATCTCTTCGCGGGTTTCACCCATACCGAGGATCAAGTTGGATTTGGTGATGAGCCCGCGGTCCTTGCCGTAGCGGATCACGTCCATGGAACGCTCGTAGCGGAATGCGGGGCGGATGCGTTTGAAGATACGCGGCACGGTTTCTACATTGTGCGCATACACCTCAGGGCCGGATTCCACGATCTGATCGAGGGCGGCCGGCTCGCCGTTGAAGTCGGGGATAAGCAGTTCGATGCCGGTGTTCGGGTTCAGCTCATGAACCTTACGTACGGTTTCCGCATACAGCCATGCCCCGCCATCGTCGAGGTCGTCACGTGCCACACCGGTTACGGTCGCGTAGCGTAGCTGCATCTCACGGATCGACTCAGCGACTTTGAGCGGTTCGGTTGGGTCGAGCGGCTGTGGTTTGCCGGTGTCAATCTGGCAGAAATCACAACGCCGGGTGCACTGCGAGCCGCCGATCAAAAACGATGCTTCGCGGTCTTCCCAGCATTCAAAAATATTAGGGCAACCGGCTTCCTCGCACACGGTGTGCAGGCCTTTAGCATGGACGTCTTTCTTGAGGCTCACGTATTCAGGGCCGATGTTGAGCTCGGCGCGGATCCACTCAGGCTTCCGGTCCACAGGGACAGCCGCGTTGCGTGCTTCGACGCGCAAAAGACGGCGGCCTTCTGGTGCTGGGGTGCTCATGCTTGAGTGTTCTCCTTGATGTTTTGCTGCTCAGATTCGTTCTCGGGTGTGGTAACCACGGGGGCAAGCTCCTCCAAGAGGTGCCCGCTTAAGGACTCAACCACATCGGCCACTTCGATGTTCCTGCCTGCCTGCAACGCCATCGTGGTGACTCCGGCATCCTGGATACCGCACGGAACAATCACATCGTAGGGGGCGAGGCTGTTGTTGACGTTGAGGGAGAGCCCATGCATCGAAACACCGTTATCGATGTGGAGGCCGATCGCGGCGATCTTCTCATCCTGTACGCCCTCTTTCAGCACCCAGACGCCCGCGCGATGCTCGACGCGCTGGGCGGTGATCCCGAAATCAGCGACAGTCTTGATGATCGCTTCTTCCAACGCCCACACGAAGGATTTGATCGCGGCACGATCCCGTAGAGGAACGATCGGGTAGGCCACCAGCTGGCCGGGGCCATGCCACGTAATGAGACCGCCGCGGTCAACATCGACTACCGGGGTTCCGTCAGTGGGGCGATCGGAATCTTGTGTGCGGCGGCCCGCTGTGTACGTTGGCGGATGCTCCAGCATGATCACGGTCGGCTGAACATTCCCGGAAACTACCTCGTCATGGATCCGCTGCTGCAGACTCCACGCCTTCATATACTCCACGGCGTCTTTGCCATAACCGGGTTCCAACACGTTGATGCTCATGCTCTCCAGCATAATCCCCACGACCGCGCACACCGGAGTTAGGGGATAACGCCGGGGACTACGTGGCCTGTGAATAACGGAAAATCTGTGTCTAGACGCCCTACCTGTGGACAACCGAGCAGGGAAGGCGGGAAATGCTGCACACTGAATCCAGAACGTCCACGGATTGAGTTTTATGACGCGGAGAGTGAGGGCACCATGGCATACGAGCCCCAAGACCCAGACGCTCACGGTAGCGATCCCGAAGGCTGTGAGCCTGAAGCCAGTGAGCCTGAAGCCACTGATTTTGAAGACTCAGAGCATGAGGATGCTCCACTGAGCCGGGATGACCCGTTCATGCGAGTCATTACAGGTTCTGATACCTCGCCGGATTTGAGCCGTGACATCCGCCAGTACCTTCGCTCAGGTGGGGAAGCGGATGTGCATTTTGAAAACTATGACGGCCTGCCGGCTGCCGTACGGAGGGTCAGAGCAACCGCCCAGCACGATATGCCGAGCCCTCCGGCGGCGTGGGATCACCCGCACCTGGTCAAGATTCTTTCCGACGCCGAAGATGTTTATCGTGAGGAGGCGCCAGCTGGGACGGCTGCTGAAGACACGCGGCGGCTCGTGATGGAAGCTGTCCCTGGAGGGTCAGCGGCTGATCTGATCGAGGCGCGAGGCTCGCTTCCGGTAGGGGAGGCGGTGACGTTGCTCGTGCCGATCGCCCAAGCCTTGACACACCTTCACGCGCACGGCGCGGTGCACGGAGATGTGAGCCCGCAGAACGTGATGTTCCGGGCCGACGGAGCCCCGGTTTTGATCGATCCGGGTAACGCACGTTCCCTCGGGGCGGCGCCTGCCAAAAGTTTCACTGAAGGGTTCGCACCAGCAGAGGAAGTAGCGGATCAAGCCCGCGACGTGTGGGGTTGGGGAGCTCTCGCCTGGTTCGTTGTGACAGGGGAGCCACCAGCTGCAGCCGAACACCGTGTTCCGTTGCCTCTCACGGTCAAGGGCATCGACGAACGCTTCGCGCAACTGATCGATGATTGCTTATCAGTTGATCCGCGCGAACGCCCAGCCGCAGAGGAACTTGCCCCGGAGGTTTTGGCTGTTCAAGAACCAGAGCCGTTGAACATTGACGAGGCTGTACGTGCCGAGGGGCGGGCCTTGATGCTGACTCAACACAGGCCTGGCAAACGCGCAGCTGGCGCCAGGCTTGGTTCGCGTTTACGTGGAGCGAAGATCACGCCAACCACGGCGATCATCGGGGTCGCAGCACTCGGAATGCTCACAGTTGCCGGACTCATGGTTTTCGCTGGCCCGCGTTCGCAGGATGCCGCGCAAGCTACGCAGACTACCGTAGCGAAGCCTGTAGCGAGCGCATCCAGCACCGAGGACGCGCCAGGCAAACAAGCCGGATCGAGTCAGCGTGCATCAGAGGATGAACGACTCACACGGGCCGATGTCGAAAAACAGCTTAAAGCACGGATGGCTGCGCTCAAGCAGCGTGACGTAGCGGCTTTAGACAAGGTCTATACCGTCAAGGCCGCCGGTTTGAAGAGTGATCGGCAGATGCTTGAGAAGATGCAAGCAGAGAAGCAGCGGTTTGCAGGTGTCGAGATGAAGCTGGAACGCGTGAGCATCGATACCAAGCAGAAGAAAGGCAAGCTTGCTTCAGCGGTTGTTGAAGTGAAGCTGAAGGCTCACTCGATAGAAACGGAGACTGGCCGCGTTGTTTCTCGCGAAGCAGGCCGTACGGATGTTCTTGATGTGGGCTTTAAACGCGTTGGCCGCAGCTGGAAGATAGAAACCATCGCAGCTGCGGCCAAGCCTAAAGGATAGCGGTTTAGCGGCCCAAGATAGCGAAGAAGATGGTGAGGAAGCCGAGGCCACCCACACCGTGGGCGAGCCCAGTTGGGACTTCCTGGCCCTTCTTTGCCTTGCCGTAGCCGATGAGTGCGCACACCAGGATGATTAGACCCAACAGGAACTTGATGCCGAACCACATGTGGTTGATCTGGCCGCCGATGGCCATTGTGGTGCCGAACATGCCAAGGCCGGTGACTACCTGGATGATCGCGCCGTAAACCTGCCACACGGTCACGGTTGCTGGCTTGAAATGAGTGAGCCAGCTACCAACAATCGCGGCCAGGCCAACCATGTGCAGGGCCAGGAGAATATCTTGCAGTACGTGCATGAAAAGGTCCTTGTCCAAGCGGGAGCTTAGGTAGAAATCTAGGAATGTGGGATCCGCGGTACATGGCTCCGGGGCCGCTACCTGACGGTTGCGGCCCCGGGATCATGTCAATACGCGGACGGCTAGCAGTCTTAGAGGCCGAGCTCTGACGCGAACTCTGCGTTCTCAAGCTGCGCCTTGACGGTCTGCAGGAAGCGACCCGCGTCAGCGCCGTCAACGAGTCGGTGATCGTAGGTCAACGACAAGTACATCATGTGGCGAATAGCGATCGCGTCATTGCCGTATTCGTCGGTGACAACGCGTGGACGCTTCTCGATAACACCGGTACCCAGGATTCCGACGTTCGGCTGGTTGATGATCGGGGTATCGAACAGCGCACCGACCGAACCGATGTTGGTGATCGAGAAGGTCGAACCAGCCAGGTCAGACGGGCTGAGCTTGTTGGTGCGTGCCTTCTCAGCGGACTCGGCGATCTTCTTAGCCACGCCGGCCAGCGACAAGTCGCCGGCGTCTGCGATGACCGGAACCAACAGGCCACGTTCGGTGTCCACAGCCATGCCGATGTGCTCGGCGTCGTGGTAGGTGATCTCCTGCTTCTCCTCGTCGTAGGAGGCGTTGAACGCAGGGATCTGGGTCAGCGCATGCGTGACGGCCTTCGTGATGAACGGCAGGTAGGTCAGGTTGACGCCGTGGGTCTGCTGGAAGGAAGCCTTAGCCTGCTTGCGCAACTGCACGATACGGGTCATGTCGACTTCCTGGACCTGGGTCAGCTGGGTCGAGATGTCCAGCGACTCACGCATGCGGGAAGCGATGACCTGACGGATACGTGGCGCCTTGACGGTGGTGCCACGAACCTTGAGCGCCTCAGGCGAAGGAACATTCGAAGGTGCTTTCGCTGCAGAGCCGGAAGATGCCGAGCCAGCGGATGCAGCCGCCGAAGCTGCTGGCTGCGAAGCGGAGGCGGACTTCTGCTTCTCAATCGCTGCTTCAACATCCTGCTTGCGGATGCGGCCGCCAACGCCGGTACCTTCGATCGAGTTCAAGTCAACGCCGTTGTCGTTGGCGAGCTTGCGGACGATCGGGGTCACGTAGCCGGCAGCGGACTTATTAGCTGGTGCCGATGACGTTTCTTCCTTCGAAGCAGGCTCAGGCTGAGCCTCTTCCTGAGGTTCGTCTTTGGCCTCTGGCTTGGACTCTTCAGCTGCTTCTTCAGTAGCCTCGTCTGCCGAGGATTCTTCCTCAGCTGGTTCCTCGGAAGCTTCTTCCTTCGAATCATCGGAGGAGGAAGCGGAGCCGGAACCGACGACCGCCAGGACCTGGCCAACCTCGACGTCCTCGTCTTCTTCGACCTTGATCTCAAGCAAGGTGCCTGCCACAGGGGAAGGGACCTCGGTATCGACCTTGTCGGTGGAGACCTCGATGAGTGGCTCGTCAACGTCGACGGAGTCGCCGACTTCCTTGAGCCAACGGGTCACGGTGCCTTCGGTCACGGATTCGCCAAGCTCAGGGAGCTTGATCTCGGTCTTCTCGCCAGAATCCTCAGCCCCGGAATCCTTGGAACCGGAATCCTTGGAACCAGACTCATCGGAGCCGGAATCCTCGTTGTCTTCAGCAGCGGAGTCTTCTTCAGCGGACTCTTCCTCTGCCGTGGATTCTTCGGCCTCCTCGGCGGAGTCTTCACCGGAATCGTCGGAGTCGCTATCGGAGCTACCTTCGCCATCGCCGATCACGACCAGCGGGGCGCCTACCTCGATGTCTTCGTCTTCATCAACGAGGATCTCCTGGATAACGCCAGCTACTGGCGATGGGATTTCGGTGTCGACCTTATCGGTGGAGACCTCCACCAACGGTTCGTCTACTTCGATGGAATCGCCGACGGATTTCAGCCAGCGGGTCACGGTTCCTTCGGTAACTGATTCGCCCAGTTCGGGCAGGTTCACGGTCTCAGACATCGGAACTCACTCCTGTTCTATGCCCCGCGAATTCTGCAACCGGCGGAGCTGTCTTGATCACGTTACCCAAGAAACTGTGATGTCCCCGGGCCGTCAATGGTTGTGGTGATAACGCTATACGTATAAGCCTAAGCCGCCGGTGAGCCCGAAAGCACGTGCGATGTCCTCTTGTGTTCGAGCTCACCGGCAACTATAGAGCGTAAGAGCTAGCCGTGGAGAGGCTTTCCGGCCAATGCCAGGGCAACCTCGCCCAGAGACTCGTTCTGGGTTGGGTGGGCGTGGACGAGGTGAGCGACGTCTTCTGGGTATGCTTCCCAGTTCACAATCAGCTGTGCCTCACCGATCTGTTCACCGAAGCGGCCACCGATGCCGGTCACACCCACGATAGGTCCTTCCTTGACGCGGATCATCTTCACGATGCCGCCTGTGCCGAGGATCGAGGACTTACCGTTGCCGGCGAGGTTGTATTCGGAAACCTCGATGTTGTCCTTACCGAACTTCTCTTCAGCCTTTGGCTGCGAGTAGCCAACAGACATGATCTGTGGCTCGCAGAAGGTGACCTTCGGGATGTTGATGTCTTCAACGATGATCGGGTTCTGGCCTGCGATCTCTTCGGCAACGAAGATGCCGTGCTGGTAGCCGCGGTGTGCCAGCTGGACGCCTGGGACGATGTCACCGATCGCGTAGATGTTACCGACCCCGGTGTGGAGGCGCTCGTTGGTGATCACGAAACCGCGGTCGACCTCGATGCCCTGTTCTTCGTAGCCGAAGCCTTCGGTGACAGGTGCGCGGCCAACAGCGACCAAAACGAGCTCTGCTTCAAGCGAGGTGCCGTCAGCGAGCTTGACGGTCGCCTTCTCGTCATCCTGGGTGACTTCTTCGAAGAAGACGCCGGTCTTGGACTTGATGCCCTTCTTCTTGAACTCGCGTTCAAGGACCTTGATGATCGCCGGGTCTTCGTTCGGTACCAGCGATGGCAGGCCCTCAACAACGGTCACGTCAACGCCGAAGGAGTTCCACATGGATGCGAACTCGACGCCGATCACGCCGCCGCCGAGTACGATCGCGGACTCCGGAAGGTAGTCCATCTCGAGTGCCTCGGTGGAGGTGATGACGCGGCCGGTGATGTCAATGCCCATGGTCTTGGTTTTGGAACCGGTAGCCAGGACGATGTTCTTGCCCTTGTACTCGGTGCCGTCCACAGTCACGGTGTCAGGGCCGGTGAGCTTACCTTCACCTTCGATGACCTCGATCTTGCGCATCTTGATCAGGCCGGACAAGCCACGGAACTTGCCCTGGACGATACCGTCCTTGTTCTTCTTGACGGTAGCCATGTCGATGGAGTCAAGAGTCGTGTTGACGCCGTACTTGGATGAGGTGCGGGCTTCGTCTGCGAGCTCTGCGGAGTGCAGGTACGCCTTGGTTGGGATACAGCCGGTGTGCAGGCAGGTGCCGCCCAGCTTGCTGCGCTCAACCAGGCCAACCTTCATGCCCAGCTGTGCTGAGCGAAGAGCTGCTGAGTAGCCGGCGGAACCTCCGCCGAGGACCAACACGTCAAATTCTGTCGTTGCCGATTCGGCCACGGAATGCTCCCTTAGGTCGGTGTTGAGATGCTTCTATTATGTTAGCCCCTGCGGCGATGTTTGTGGACAGAAGAGGGCCTGGCGGCCGGTGAAATAAGCCACGAGCCAATTTCGTGCCCTCACCTGGCCTTTCTCTGGCTAGGGGATGGCTGGGTGGGCCGCCAGGCCTCTCGTGTCCGTTGTTGGATTGCCCCAGCCGTGTGGGCTGGGGCGCTACGGGTTAGTTGTTGCCGAGGTTGGCCGCTACTTCAACAAGGGTGCGCAGCGCGTAGCCGGTTCCTTCCTTAGGCGTATGACCCCACGGTGCCTTGTTGTTGAAGGATGGACCGGCGATGTCGATGTGGCCCCAGGTTGGCTTGGAATCATCATCGTCCTTGGCGCCCACGAATTCGCGCAGGAACGCAGCTGCCTTGAGCATTCCGCCGTTGCGGTCCCCGGAGTTGCGCAGGTCTGCGGTGACTGAGTCGAGGTCCTTGCGGATCTCTTCTGGGATCGGCATGGTCCACAGCAGTTCGCCGGTGGACTCAGCAGCTGCCTCGATCGCGGAGGTCGCTTCCTCATCGCCCATGATGCCCGCGGTACGCTGCCCCAGAGCGACCAGCTGCGCGCCGGTCAAGGTAGCGATGTCCAGCAGCAGGTCTGGGTTTTCTTCCGAGGCCTTGGTCAGGCCATCGCCCAAGACAAGGCGGCCCTCGGCATCGGTGTTTGTGACCTCGACGGTGGTGCCTTTGTACATGGTCAGCACGTCACCTGGGCGGGTAGCGGAACCGGAAGGCATGTTCTCTGCCAGGCACAGCCAGCCGGTCACACGGGTTTCCAGGCCGAGCTCAGCAGCAGCCAAGACCGCATGCAGGGTAGTGGCCGCACCGGTCATGTCAGACTTCATCTCTTCCATACCTGGTGCTGGCTTGAGGGAGATGCCGCCGGTATCGAACGTGATGCCCTTACCCACGATCGCCAGGTGCTTAGCTTTCTTGGACGGCGTGTAGGAAACCTTGACCAGGCGCGGGCCACGCTCGGAGCCGCGGCCAACACCGATGATGCCTCCGAAACCCTCTTGGACGAGGCGTTTCTCATCCCACACCTCAACCTTGACCTTGGTGCCGGAGGCCTGCTCCTGAGCGTATTCGGAGAAAGTCTCCGGGAACAGGTCGGCGGGGGAGGTGTTGACGAGAGCACGGACCTGCTTGGCGTGGCGAGTCACGATAGCAGCACGCTCAACGATCTTCTTGACAGACTTATCGTTGGCCAGGCTCGTTGCGACAACAGCCTGCTCGAGCGGGTTGCCTTTAGCTGGCTTGGAAGACTTGTAGGCGCGGAAAGCCCACGAACCCAACGAGGCACCCTCAAGGGCGGCTGCCAGCAACTCCGGCTCTTCAGCAGGGAAACGCAACAGCGCCGTCTCACGCCCGGAAAGAGCGCGGGTCGCAACACCAGCCGCACGGCGCAGGTCCTCCGGTGTTGGGTCCGTCACAGAACCCAAACCAACAACAACCGCGAGCGAACCGTTATCGCCAGCACCCGGAACCTGGGCTACCTTGCCAGCATCAGCACTGAAAGCCAGCTCCTCAAGGGCCTGATCCAGACCCTCTGGAGCATCCCCCAGAACCACTGCCGCATCATTCTCGGCGCGAGCAACCCACACGGTCGCATCAGGTTTGAGGCCGGACTCGTCCGGGGCAATGACTGAAAGCGTGAAATCATCGATGGCGTGCACTGGTGTGAAATCTCCTTGTATGAATCGAGGAGGCCGAGAGATCTCGGCCACGAGTAGTAGCACGTGAATTGGGCCACTATCTCCAGCATATGCGCACCATGCACGCAGGTCGCGGGAACAAATGATGTTCCCGCTGTGTTATAGAAGCAGTAACGAATACCTCTCACGCGAGGGCACGGCACGGAAGGAGCGTCTCACCAAGGTGTTAGGAGATGACATCATCGATGTGCACGGCAGGGCACAACAACAGATAGCAGGGGCCAACCTGCCTGTTGTCGTCCTGGTAGATGGTGCCTTCGATGCCGGCTCCGGGGTGCGCATGATGCGCCGGACAATCCGTAGTGAAATGGATGTGACACCTCTAGCCGAATTCGACTCCGACCTCCTGATCGACCACCGCGCCCGCCGCCCCCACATCACCTTCGAAAACGGCACGTTCAAGGACTACCGGGCACCACGCCTCGGCGTCGACATCGTCACCGATGAACTCGGCAACCAAGCGATCCTGCTCTGCGGCTCCGAACCGGTGATCGCATGGGAACGCGTCGTGATGGCGGTGACCGACCTGCTGGAATCAGTCGGATCCAACGAAGTATCCGTCGTGCACTCGATGCCGCTACCAGTCCCACACACACGCCCAGTTGTGGTGCGCGAACACGGTGACTCAGGCGGGCTAGAAAGCGGGCCATTCAGGCTTCCCGCATCGTTTTCACACCTGCTTGAAACCCGGCTGACCGAACACGGCTTCAACGTCAAAGGCATGACCATCCAGGTCCCGCATTACATCGCTGAATCCGACTATCCGGCCGCCGCAGTAGCCGGCCTGGACGCCATCGCGGCCCACGCCGGGATCTCCGCGCCCAGCGAACAACTACGCGAACTAGGGCGCGCCGTAGACGCCCAAATCGAAGAACAACTACACAACAACACCGAGGCGACCACCATGATCGAAGGCCTCGAGAAACGCTACGACATGGAAACCCCACTGCTGCGTTCCTCCACCGCGCTCGCCGAAGACGAATCCGAACTACCGGATGGCGACCAGATCGCGGCTGCGGCGCAAAAGTATCTGAGCAACGTATCTGACGCTTTCGTTGAAGACGCAGAAACCCTGGATCAACTCGAAGCCGCGCCACAAACATCAGAAGCCGGGCCACACACCTCAGGCGAGCACTCGGACGTTGGAGGCCAGCACACGGCTGCTGCAGACGAGCACACGGATGTTACAGACCAGCAGGCGGGCGAGCAGGCTGATGATGAATAAGACGAGCCGTGGCGCATGGCTCGTGTGGGGCGTTGCTGTTTTCGCCTACATGGTTTCTGTCACGCAACGCACGTCTTTCGGTGTTGCGGGTTTGGACGCAACCGAGCGTTTCAACGCAACGGCTGCGGTGTTGGGTACGTTCGGCGTCGTGCAGTTGGTTGTGTACGCCGCGCTACAGATCCCGGTCGGCACGCTGGTGGACCGGTTCGGTTCGCGGTGGATGATCGCGATCGGCGCGGTACTCATGGCGGCTGGTCAGTTTGTTCTGGCGTTAGCCAACGATGTTGTGCAGGGCTATGTGGGGCGCGTTTTAGTGGGTGCCGGGGACGCGATGACATTTGTGTCCGTGATGCGTTTGGTGCCGGCCTGGTTTGCGCCACGTATGAACCCTGTGATGTCTCAACTGACGGGTACGTTGGGGCAAGTTGGTCAGCTGGTTTCCCTCTTTCCGGTCGCATTCCTTTTGGGTTGGCGTGGCTGGAGCACAACATTCGTTTCCCTGGCAGCGATGAGTGTTTTGGCGTGTGCGCTTACGGTCATCGCGGTGAGGGACTTTCCGGGAGGTAAGCGGCCGAGCCATTCCGGTGGGCAACGGTTGTCGCTTCTGAGCCAGATCAAGGCGGTAGCCGTGAGCCCGGGGACGTGGCTTGGGTTCTGGACACACTGGTTGGGCGCGTTTTCGATCAACGTGTTTCTGCTCGTATGGGGTTATCCATACTTGGTTTCCGGGATGGGGTATTCACCGGCGCAGGCGAGCACTGTGATGAGTATGTTCGTGTTTGTCGCGATGGTGTTCGGTCCTATCCTCGGTGTTCTGGTTGCCCGCTTCCTGTACCGGCGTTCGCTCATGGTCATCCTGATATCGATGGCAGGGTTGGCGTGCTGGGTCGCGTTGATTGTGTGGCCTGGCGGGGCGCCGCTGTGGATGAACTTCCTTGCCGCTTTCGTTTTGGCCTGCGGTGGCCCGGCATCGATGATCGCGTTCGACTTCACGCGCACGGAGAACCCTGCCCACGTTGCAGGAACGGCGACCGGCGTTGCGAACGTGGGCTCTTTCTCCGGTGGTCTTATCGCGATCGGCGGCGTGGGTTTTGTGCTCGATGCGGTGGCTGGCCACCCCGATGCCGCGGGGGCGGATGCCGGCGGTGCCCTCTATACGTTGGAAGGTTTCCAACTCGCGTTCACCGTGGTGCTGGCCATCTTTGTGATCGGGTATATCGGGTTCTTCATCTCTTTGCGCCTGGTACGGCGCCGCTACCCGGACTATGCGTCGCTGAGGCGAGTGTTCATGCAGCAAATACGCGCGCGCCGCCGGGTTAAATAACGTAAGGCTAGACGGCTCAGAGCTAGAGGCCACAGGTCTACCTAGCGGTGGCAAGGCTGAGATAGAAAGCCTCGCACCGGCTGGTTGCCGGGGGTTCGGGAATCCACACCCTCTTAATCCTCGGCTCGATATCCACTGTTTTATCGTGAGTTCACCACGGGTTTCGTAGACCGGCTGGAATCGGTCTATGAGTATTTCTGATCTTTCCCCAGAAGCACATGAAGGCGCAGGGCCACGTGAAGACAGCAGCGCTGGCCGCAGGCGCATCGGGCATTTCTGTCACCTGATACGCGGCGTTGAACAGCGCTGTGAGCAACAGCCGCATCACGCAGTGGTTTTGATCCTGACTGATGAACATGACGTCTGTACTTCAACCGTTCGGTGTGATGCGTGGACATTGCAAGACCTCGAACGGTGCGAACGCGTTGTGCAACAAAGCGCCTCCCAAGCCCACCGCATCATCATAGGGCTCTATGACACGGCAGCAGCGGGGCGCAGATGGGCTGAAGCCTGTGCACAGAGGTGGCCGAACATCGTGATGGCCTACGCGGTCGAAGAATCCCGGTGGTTCTCAAACAGCGCTCTTCAGGAAGGCGGACACTGGGCACCGCACTACGCGGCGGTGCGTTCCACGGAACCGGTCAACCATGCCACGGCACATTATTCAACCGCCGCCCGCGCCGCCCGCGCCGCCCGCGCCGCCCGCGCCGCCCGCGCCGCCCGCGCCGTCAGCGTTGGCGGCGTGAAAGAGGCGTACGAGGTGCCTGAATGTGCGAAAGAGCTTTTCCGCGAGGCGTACCCGTGTGCGCAGCGGGAACGGGACCGCGCGCTCATGACCGGCATATGGCACATGGTGGATGTGTGGGAGTGGGTGCTCAAACAACATGAGATCCGCGAAACACAACCTGGGCCACACTCACACACGAGCGATCAATACGTTGGGGTGTGGACCCATTCACTCGTGCACGTGGTCGCCGCCGTATGCGCGCAGCTTGAAGTCACAACAGAGCGTGAACGCATGATCCAGCAGATCACGGTGCCGTGCAAACACGTATCCGAGGTCGAATACAGGGAGGTCTTCACGGGGCAGTGGGGCGGCCCGATGTCAGCTGATGGGCTTCGTGCCCACCGCTCCATCATCGAGTACGCATGCACGATGATCACGGCTACTGGCCGGGGCCCTCTAGCGATAGCACTCGCGATGCTGGCATGGATCGAATGGGCACTCGGGAACAGAAACAAAGCCATGCGAAACATCGAGGAGGCCCTTCGGTACGAAAGCCAGTTCACGAGCTTAGAAGAAACTCCGGAGCTGAGTACGTTTGTCCGCCACGTCAAAGAGGTGCTGGAAGCTAGGGCTTATCCGCGATGGATAGAAAGACCTCCAGGCGGGTGAGCGGGGCTCTCTTCCCGGTGCGAGGCGGGGCAGCGGCGAGTTGTGCAAAAATCTTTCGGGTCACGGGAACAAAAACGGTATAGCCGTGGTTGAACCTTAACGACCCTTCAGTTTCAGGGGCTATAACGCGGCTGAGCGTGCGCCAACTTACCTGGGACTTGACAGGGTCTTAGTAGCGTGAGCACCCCTTAGCCACGCACGAATCTTGCTGACCAGAAAGGGAACTCGTGCCAGCGAAGACCTCCTCGAAGTCAACGGACACCGCAACGGCGGAGCCAAAAGCCACTACGTCGAGCACGGCGAAGAAGACGCCAACTAAGAAGGCTGCTTCAACAAAGTCGACTGCGACGAAGGCGAGCGCAACCAAGACCGCAGCGACAAAGGCTTCTACCGCTAAGTCCGGTTCGTCCAAGACTGCAACGAAGAAGACGGCCGCAGCTAAGAGCACCGCGGCTAAGTCGAGCGCGGCAACGAAGACCACGGCAACAAAAAAGACGACGGCTACCAAGAAGACCGCCGCCAAGAGCACGGCTGCGAAGGCTACCGCTGCGGCTAAGAAGACCTCGACCGCCGCCAAGACCAAGGCCGCGGCAGCGAAAGCCGCCGAGGAAGCGGAAGAGACCGAAGAAGAAACGGCTAGCACCGCTAAGAAGACCACTGCCAAGAAAGCCACGGCCAAGAAGACTGCTACCCGTAAGCCGGCGGCTAAGAAGACGGCCGCCGCATCGGCTGCAAAGAAGTCCAAAGCTAAAGTTGAAGACGAAGAAGAACCGGACGAGTTCGTAGACGAAGACCTCGAAGATGAGGACGATGCCGTCGATGAGGATCACGACCTCGAAGACGACGTCGATGAGGAAGACGAGGACGCCGAGAAGGACGAGGCCGAGCAGCGTCACGGCCAGGAAAAGCAAGGCGAATCCAAGTCCGGGAAAAAAGAAAACGAAGAGTCTAAGGGCTTCACCCTCACCACCAGCGACGAAGACGACGCACCGCAACAGCAGGTTACCGTCGCCGGCGCGACCGCTGACCCGGTCAAGGACTACCTCAAACAGATCGGTAAAGTCGCGCTGCTGACCGCGGCGGAAGAAGTCGATCTCGCGTTGCGTATCGAGGCGGGCCTGTTTGCCCAACACAAGCTCGACGAAGCGAAAGAAAAAGGCAAGCGCATGGATAAGCGCCTGCGCTACGACTACGAACAGATTGTTCACGACGGCCGCATCGCCAAGAACCACCTGTTGGAGGCGAACCTGCGTCTCGTCGTATCGTTGGCCAAACGCTACACCGGCCGCGGCATGCTGTTCTTGGACCTCATCCAGGAAGGCAACCTCGGCTTGATCCGCGCAGTCGAGAAGTTCGACTACACCAAGGGCTTTAAGTTCTCGACTTACGCAACCTGGTGGATCCGTCAGGCGATCACCCGCGCTATGGCAGACCAGGCCCGCACCATCCGTATCCCCGTGCACATGGTTGAAGTCATCAACAAGCTCGCACGCGTGCAACGCCAGATGTTGCAGGACCTCGGCCGCGAACCGACCCCGGAAGAGCTCGCTAAAGAGCTCGACATGACCCCGGAACGCGTCGTTGAGGTTCAAAAATACGGTCGCGAACCGATCTCGCTACATACCCCGCTCGGCGAAGACGGCGATTCCGAATTCGGTGACCTCATCGAAGACTCCGAGGCGATCGTCCCAGCTGACGCCGTGTCGTTCACCCTCCTGCAGGAGCAGCTGCACACTGTGCTCGATACGTTGTCCGAGCGCGAAGCAGGGGTTGTGGCCATGCGCTTCGGCTTGACCGACGGCCAGCCGAAGACCCTTGATGAGATCGGCAAGGTCTATGGCGTGACCCGCGAACGCATCCGCCAGATCGAATCCAAGACGATGTCTAAGCTGCGCCACCCATCCCGCTCCCAGGTGCTACGCGACTACCTCGACTAGACACCAGAGGCAACGGGCGCAATAGACGCATCGGGGCGGGCATCCAACAGGATGCCCGCCCCGAAGCGTTAACCAAAGAACTAAAACAGTTACATATCTGCGCGCTGATGCTCAGGGTAGTGCGCTTCACGCCCGTGAATGAAACGCCACAAATGACCCGTCACGACTTTCTCCAAGCGTTCAAGGGACTCCTCGTTTGAAGCGTGGTGCGTCACCGCAACGCCACGTTCCGGCTCGCACACCAGCAACGTGTAGTTCGACTCATCGGGCGTTGTGCCGTCATCAGTGAAAGCCAGCCTTGTGCCAGCCTCAGCATCGGAACTTACGAAACGTGCACGGTCAGGCCCGCCATCCGGGTCAGGCTTGACCCGGGTCAAGTGGGACAGCAGCTGCTTTACGTAGCGTTCGGGCCGCTCGGTCTCAACGAAGAGGGAGGACGTCAGCACGGGTTCACCTCAATGGGATAGGAGTCTTGCTGGGATAAGACTGGGTACGGAAGCTCGCCGCTGGCACTGCTTATGCCTGCGTTGAGGCATTAACTAGGCGTTGACGGTCAGCTGATCCGATTCATCCAGCCATTCGCTGGTTTGTGGGCGCAGGGATTCCTCAACCGCGCGGGCGTGGTGCGCGCAGAACAACAGCTGCCCGCCGGAAGCCAATGTGGCGCGGATGTAGGCTTGAGCGCCGCACTTATCGCAACGATCAGCGGTAGTGAGCTCTCGAGTTGCTGTCGCGTTCATAAGATCCTCCTATAGCTAACGCAGAATCTGTAGCTACTTACTGTAACCATGCGAGCCCAGAACACAGTCCCGCGGCGTGCCGAATTTCACCACTGGCGTATCCAGGCCTGTAGTGCGACTCGGCTATGCGACTTTAGTTGCACTTCCTTGACGCTACCGAACCTTATTCTTGAAGTGTAGGTTCCTTAGGGTAGAGGGCCTCACAAGAGGCTACATAGAAGTTCTCACCAGATTCAGTACAGTTCCCTGCGAAAGGCATTATCGTGTCCCAGCGATCCGAGTATTCGGCCCGCCATTTGTCAGTCCTTGAAGGGCTTGAGGCGGTTCGTAAACGCCCGGGCATGTATATCGGCTCAACCGATTCGCGCGGCCTCATGCATTGCCTGTGGGAGATTATCGATAACTCGGTCGATGAGGCTCTGGCTGACTTCGCCTCGACAATCACCATCACGATGCACGCGGACGGTTCAGTCGAAGTGTCCGATGATGGCCGCGGCATCCCGGTGGATGTTGAGCCTCGCACGGGGCTCTCTGGCCTGGAAGTGGTCTTCACTAAGTTGCACGCTGGCGGTAAGTTCGGCGGCGGTTCCTACACCGCATCAGGTGGTTTGCACGGTGTTGGTGCATCCGTTGTCAACGCGCTCTCATCGCGCCTGGACGTCGAGGTTGACCGGGGTGGTAAGACCTACAGGATGCAGTTCCGCCGCGGAGAACCAGGCGCCTACACCGATAAGGGGCAGCCGAAGCCCGATGCCCCGTTCACCGCTTACAGTGAGCCACGGCAGCCCGAGGTGGTTGGTAAAGCTAAGCGTGGGGTCACTGGAACTCGGGTCCGTTATTGGGCCGATCCGCAAATATTCACCCCGGATGCCGCGTTCGATGTGACCGCTCTTGAGCGTCGCGCCCGCCAGACCGCGTTCCTGGTTCCGGGCCTGCGCATCGTGCTGCGTGATGAACGCCGCCTTCAACAGGCTGACGGAACCCGCGCAGAGGTCACTGAAGAGGTCATGCAGTATGACGGCGGACTTGTCGAGTTCGTTGATCACCTCGCCGTGGACGCTTCCGTAACTGATACGTGGAAGCTGCAGGGCAGCGGTACCTTCACGGAATCCGTGCCGGTCCTGGATGAGCAGGGGCATGCGAGCATGCAAGACGTCGAGCGGACCTGCGATGTTGACATCGCGCTACGTTGGGGGATCGGCTACGACACGACCGTGCGCTCTTTCGTCAACATCATCGCGACCCCGAAGGGCGGCACGCACCTTGCCGGATTCGAAAACGGGTTGACGCGCGCTGTTCGTGACGCGATCAAAACGAATGCGCGCCGGCTGAAAGCAGGCGATGATAAGCCTGATAAGGAGGACGTGCTGGCTGGGCTGACCGCGGTCGTGACTGTGCGTTTGGCTGAGCCGCAGTTCGAAGGCCAAACCAAGGAGGTTTTGGGTACATCCGCGGTGCGCCAGATTGTTTCCCGTGTGGTGACGCAGGGCATCAAGGAGAAACTTTCAGCGCGGGGCCGCCAAGATAAGGCGCAAGCCACGGCCGTGATGGAGAAGGTCGTCAACGAGATGAAGTCCCGCATCTCGGCGCGCAAACATAAGGAAACTCAGCGGCGCAAGACCGCCCTGGAGTCCTCATCGTTGCCGGCGAAACTTCTGGATTGCCGCACTAAAGACGTTGAGCGTTCCGAACTGTTCATTGTTGAGGGTGACTCCGCGCTCGGCACCGCGCGTTTGGCGCGTTCCTCGGAGTTCCAGGCCCTGTTGCCTATCCGAGGAAAGATCCTCAACGTTCAGAAAGCCTCGGTTGCGGACATGCTCTCTAACGCTGAGTGTGCAGCGATCATCCAGGTGGTTGGGGCGGGTTCTGGCCGCACGTTTGAACTCGATCAGGCGAGGTATCAGAAGGCCATCATCATGACGGATGCTGACGTTGATGGCGCTCACATCCGTACGCTGTTGTTGACGCTGTTCTACCGGTACATGCGCCCGATGGTCGAGGACGGCCGTGTCTACGCCGCTGTCCCTCCGTTGCACAGGATTGAGATTGTGCACCGCGGCTCAAAACCGAATGAGGTGCTCTACACCTATTCGGAAGCTGAACTGCACCAGGTTTTGAAGCGCATCGAAGAAGAGGGGCTGTCCTATAAAGAGCCGATCCAGCGTTATAAGGGCTTGGGCGAGATGGACGCAGAGCAGCTAGCGGAAACAACCATGGACCGGCATACCCGCACACTACGCCGAGTGCGACTTGAAGAAGCGTCATCAGCCGAGCGGATCTTCGACTTGTTGATGGGCTCAGATGTTGCACCGCGCAAGGAATTTTTGATCGAATCTGCCGACCGACTTGAGAAGGAACAGATCGACGCATGAGCCCCATAAAACCCCTTTTTAACAAGCTGTTCAACAAACGCGAGGAACGTCCACTGTTGACGCCCAACGGTGTGCTTCCCGAGGGTGAGTACTACACGCTCTTATGGGGCATCGCTGACTCGTACGGCGGTATGACGACCGTCTCACTTGAACGCACGAGCGCGTTCGCTCGCGAAGACAACCGCTACGTCACGATTCTGACGTTTGACCCCAAGCTGGATCCGGAAGAACGCGGCGAACGTTTGCGTTCCCAGGGGTTCCTGGATGAGCGTGTTCAGATCCGTAACGTGTGGCATGACCTGCGCGCCTGGCCAGATGCGATGCTGCAACGGATGGCCGGTAAGCAGAAACCGGACCAAGCGAGTGCATCGGACATTCTGGAAGCGCCTGCTAAAAAGCGTGACCGACGCGGTATTAAGTTGGAGCGCCGCAACGCTGAAGGGAAGCTGCTACAACGCGACTTCTATTCCGAGCAGGGCAATATTGTGCTCAGTGACCGCCTCGATATGAAAGTGAAGGGCGAGCCAGCCGGCAGGCGCCTCGCCCTGTTCAACAGCAACGGCGAGGTCATCGCTCAGTGGGCTTCCGCGACCAGCATGTATATGGCCTGGATGGACGTCGTACTTGATGGCAAACGCAGCTACATCAACGTGGATTCGGCATTCGCCGCTAACCTATTCCACCGCTACCGCCGCAAGAATGTGGTTGTGACGAGCGTTCTGCACAACAACCACTTGGCGCGTGATCCTAAAGTTGAGGGGGAGCTGTATAGGAGCAAGTTCCCGCTGTTCAAAAACATCGGCGCCTACGATGCTTTGATCACGCTGACACAGAATCAACGCCGCGATCTGATTGAGATCGGTTTCCCAGCCGGGAACTTGCACCGTATCTCAAACCCCACCGAAGACCTCGACGGGGATACCGAAAAGCCTCGTGATCCGCGGTTCGGGGCGACGCTGGCGCGGCTGGTTTCGGTTAAACGCGTGGACCACAGCATCAAGGCGGTAGCACGTGCAGGCCACGACGTCCCGGGACTCAAGCTGGATATCTACGGTGAGGGCGATGAACACGATTCTCTGGCTGAGCTGATCGAAGAGTCAGATACGTCGGCAACGATCACGTTGAAGGGGCACGATCAGAAAGCCAAAAAGGTTTATCTGGACGCCTCGTTCAGTCTCTTGACGAGCGTTTTCGAAGGGCAAGGGCTCGTCGTGCTCGAAAGCATGTCTGCCGGGTGTATCCCGATCGTCTATGACATCAAATACGGGCCAGCCGAAATCATTACCGACGGTGTGGACGGTTTCCTCGTCCCGCCCGGCGATGTTGAGGCATTGGCTCAAACGGTGGCCAAGGTGGCAACCATGAGCCAGGAAGAACTCACCCCGATGAGGAGGGCGGCCCGCAAGCGTGCCGCAGACTTCTTCGAGCCAAACATTGTGCGCGAATGGGGGCAGGTGCTCGCTGAGTTACCCTTCGGTGCGATCAGCCGTGCAGCCTTCACCGCCCACGCTGAATCGGTCGAGTTCACCGGCGCTACCGAAGCGGAGCCCGTGGGCATCGATCCAGAGGGTTCGTTCGAGGTCAAGATCAAGGTTGAGGCCACTGAACGCGGGGAAGTCACCGATGTGCCTGAGCTTGAGGATCTTGCGCTCGCGTGGACTTTCCGTGGCACTAAGCTCTACCGCCGTGTGCCTGCGCGCATCGAAGGCGATACCGTAACCGCTACTATCCCGATGGAAACCTTCGCACGGTTGCCGAAAGGCGTTGTCGACTTCAGCCTCGTGTTCCGTACCGGACGGCGCCTATATCAACCGCGCGTGGCAGCCGGCAACGTGGAGCTACCGCTGGATTCCGGTCGGATGCGAGCCTATTCAACGGAACAGGATAATCTGAGCGTCCGGCTCCGTGCGGTTGAGTCAAGCGACGGCGCTGCAGCCTGATCTAGGTCAACCTAGTGGTGGGTCGGCCCGCCTACTGGGGCACAGGTCTACTAGAACATAGGTCTACTAGAGCACAGGTTCACTGAGTCCATGTCTTGAGCCGTTTGCCGGTTGAGGCGGCTGTGGACCAGTGCCCTAGAAGCTGGTCGTTGATCGCATCCCACGTGCGGTCCGCGACCGCTTCGGAGCCTGCCTGCGCGATCTTCGCAGCCCACTCTGGCCTGGCCAGAAGCTCTTCGACGTGGTGCCGTAGCCCTATCAGATTCCCGTGCTCGTACAGCAGGCCGGTTATCCCGTCTTCGATCAGGTCAAGCGGCCCTCCGGCTGCGACCGAGACGACCGGGACCCCAGCGGCCTGGCCCTCCTGGACCACCTGGCAATAGGTTTCGTACGGGCCGGTGTGGACCAAAACATCGAGCCCTGCCATAGCCGCCCCGACCGTGTGCGCTTGCTGCAGGCCCATCATGTGCGCCCCAGGCAACGCGGCGGCAGCCAGGCTGCGAGCTGGGCCGTCACCGATCACGGCGAGATCCGCATCGAGCCGTGCCCGCGAGGCTGAACCGCCGTGTGTTCCTGCGCCAAGTAAGACTGCGAGGTCTTCGACCTGCTTCTCGGGAGCTAACCGGCCCACGAAGCCAACGATCGGGCGACCGCCCATGCCGATCCCGTGGCTGTTCCACCAAGTGCGGCCCTCCGCGCGGCGGGAAGGGGAGAAATTCGCGTGGTCCACGCCGCGTCCCCACATGCGCAAACGGCCAACGCCTAATGCACTCAACTGTTGGGCTGAAGCCGAACTTGGCACCAGGTTCGTGTGCGCGCGGGAATGGATGCGACGCAACTGAGATAGAGCAAGGGTGCGCAGCGCCTCGACACCGTAGCGGCTCACGTATGCGGGAATATCGGTTTGATACGCCGCGACGATAGGGATACCCAGGCTCTTTGCGGCAGAGGTTCCAGCGTGCCCCAGCCACATGGGGGAGGCCGCGTGGACCACATCGGGGTTGAAGCGGGAAATGACCGGCCGCAACGCGATGTTGGTCACGGTCGAGGCCGTGAAGCTGTTGTAGCCGGGGACAGCGAGTGCGGGGACCTGATACACGTCGATGCCTTCGATGCGCGTAAAACGTGCAACCCAGGAGGGCGTGGAGGATGGTGCGATGACGAGTACGTCGTGGCCGGCATCACGGGCGTGATGGGCGGCTCGTCTGGCTGTATTCGATACGCCGTTGACGTGGGGTGGATAGGACTCGGTGATAATGCAAATCCTCACGCTTTGATCTTCGCTGAGCTAGGTTGCTTGAGGCTCAGTTCGATGTGAAAGATGCGTGAACTTTTGACCCGCGGCGACGGGCTGTGGACGGGGCGAGTGCCGCTGCGCACGCGGGTTACCAGTGAATTGCATGGGGATCTATGCAGCAGTGGGCATAAACGTATATGTGAGGTATGTCATGGACGCACTCGGGGGGAGCTGCAAAGCGGAAACATAGGTAGAAAAACCCTATAATTAGCTGTTGATAGGGCATCCAGCGTTGCCTGCTGATCATGGTTCTACAATTTGTAGAAATCAGCCGTGATTATTTGCGTGGAGCTGTCTGGATGGACAGGTTTCTAGACCTGTTGAACCGCACCTTCATGCGAGAGGACGGGCTCCACTATGGACCCAGTATTAGATCCGGTCTTGATCGGCCGGTGGCAATTCGGTATCACCACCGTCTATCACTTCTTGATGGTCCCTCTAACCATTGGTCTGGGTGTTCTTGTAGCCACACTTCAGACGCTGTGGTACAAGACGGGCAAGGAGCAGTATCTGCGCTCCACGAAGTTCTGGGGAAAGCTATTCCTCATCAACTTCATCATGGGTGTTGTCACCGGTATCGTCCAGGAATTCCAGTTCGGTATGGCCTGGAGCGAATACTCCAAGTTCGTCGGTGACGTCTTCGGTGCCCCACTCGCTATGGAAGCGTTGCTGGCGTTCTTCGTCGAATCCACATTCCTTGGCTTGTGGATCTTCGGCTGGAAACGCCTGCCGAAAGGTTTCCACCTCGCAACCATCTGGATCGCGGCACTGGCCACATGGCTGTCCGCCTACTTCATCCTCGTCGCAAACTCCTTCATGCAGCACCCGGTGGGCGTTGAGCTCATCGATGGACGCGCCGTGATGACTGACCCGATCGCGGTATTCACGAATAACACCGCGATCGTGACCCTGATCCACACGATCTTCGGTTCCCTCGCTGTAGCCGGTGGCTTCCTGCTCGGTATCTCCTGGTTCCACCTCTACCGTCGCCGCCGCGACGGCATCGACACCGTGGACGCCAAGGGCTACGTCGTGGTGGGTGAAGACCCAGCCAAGGGTGCCGGCCGCGATAAGACCGACTACAAGGTGTGGCGCAGTTCCTTCCGCCTTGGCGGGTGGGTTGCCCTCGTCGCTTTCTTAGGTGTCGCATTCTCGGGCCACTCTCAAGCTCAGCTGATGATCTATCAGCAGCCCATGAAGATGGCTTCCGCGGAAGCCGCATGCCACGACGGTACCGGCTTCTCCGTTTTGTCTTTCGGTGACCTCGGCTCCGACGGCAAGACGACCTGTGAGAACGTCACCACGACCATCGAAATCCCTGGACTGCTTTCCTTCCTGGCTCACGACAACTTCACGACCCCGGTCAAGGGCGTGAACACGTTGATCCCTGAATACCAGGAGAAATACGGAACCCACCTGCCGGATAACCCGATGTATGGCAAGTACGCGGGTACCGAGATCGACTATCAGCCGATCATGGCTGTGACGTACTGGGGCTTTCGTCTCATGATCACCTTCGGTGGCCTCGCAGCAGTTGCAGCAGCCGTTGGCTTGTGGCTGGGACGTAAGGGCACGGTCCCGGATAATAAGTGGCTCTCGCGTTTGGCAGTACTTTCGATCGGTGCCCCGTTCGCTGCGAACAGCGCTGGCTGGATCTTCACCGAGATGGGCCGCCAGCCATTCGTAGTAGCCCCAGCACCAGATGGTAACGACGGCGTGTTCATGTTCACCGCCGCAGCACTGTCCCCAGGGGTCAGCGCGGGCGAGCTATTGACATCGACGATCCTGCTGACCGCCGTCTATGGCGTACTTGCGGTCGTTGAATGCGTGTTCCTCTTCCGCTACGCACGCGGCGGCACACCGTCCGCGATGCCGGAAAATGACCACAACTACGATCCGAATAACGACGAGCACAACGACGACGACGCACCGAAGCGTAACGCTGACGACGACGTCCTCGCGTTCGCGTACTGATCACCTGGACACTGAGGAATCTGGACACTGAGGAATAAACACCATGGAATTTTTACCAACTCTCTGGTTCATCCTGATTGCCGTCCTGTGGATCGGTTACCTCTTCCTGGAAGGGTTCGACCTCGGCGTCGGAATGCTGTTCAAATCGTTTGCAAAGAACGAGCGCGACCGCCGCGTTATGCTCAACACGATCGGTCCGGTGTGGGACGGTAACGAAGTGTGGCTGCTGACAGCTGGTGGCGCGACCTTCGCTGCGTTCCCGAACTGGTATGCGGCACTGTTCTCCGGCCTGTACCTGCCGCTGACGCTTGCGTTGCTCGCACTGATTCTGCGCGGTGTATCGATCGAGTACCGCGGTAAAACGAACTCGGCACGTGGCCGAGCTTTCTGGGACTGGTGCATGGCTGGAGGATCGTTCCTCGCGGCGTTCTGTGTGGGCGCGATGCTCGCACTGACCTCAACCGGTTTGCCACTGGATGCACACGGCAACCGTGTGGGCCACGCATTCGTATGGCTCAACGGCTACGCCGTGCTCGGTGGACTCGCAGTGGTTCTGTTCTCCTACGTCCACGGCCTCACCTTCGTTGCGCTCAAGACCGATGGCGACATCCGCCAACGCGCAGAGGCCCGTTTGGCGCGCATGTTGCCGTGGGCTTTGATCCCGGTGGCCGCGTGGGCTGTTGTGGTTGTGGTCGGTACCGGAAGCACGTGGGCCTGGGCACCACTCGTACTTGCTGTTGTGGGTGCGTTGGCGGCAACCTTCTTTGCGTTCAAGCGGCGCGAAGGCTGGACGTTCATTTCATTGGGCGCCACCCTGGTTACTGGTGTCGCCGCGATCTTTGGCAGCCTGTTTCCGAACGTGCTGCCATCCACCGTTGATCCAGCGTTCAACCTCACTATCTACAACGCGTCCTCGACCGAGAACACGTTGCTGATCATGTCCATTGTGGCGGCGATCGGTGTCCCGATCACTCTCGCATACCAGAGCTACACCTATTGGGTGTTCCGCAAACGCATTTCGGCGCACCACATTCCGCCTCAGCACTTTGTCACGAGCGTGGTGTGATTCTTGCGCCCTGAATTGCCTCAAGGTACCTCTCGCGGTGCTCTTCTGGCGCTCGGGGCCGTAGCGGCGGCTCGCGCCGTCGGGTTGATCGCGTTGATGTCCGCACTCGCGGCGGGCATCGCGCACGTGGCGGCAGGTCACCAACTCGACGTCGCGAGCCTTCTGCTATACGGCCTCGGCGGCGTTGTCCTGCGGGCCGCGGCTACGTGGGCCTCGCGCGTGATCGCGGTGCGCGCGGCAGTTGATGTCAAAGAGTCGCTGCGAGCCCGGCTCGTTGAGCACCAGCTCAACAATGCAGGGGCAAGCAACAACGCAGGATCAAGTAGCAATGCCGGATCAAGCAACAACGCCGGGGCAGGCGAATCCGGTGGGGTAGCGAAAGGAAATGCTACCAGCCACAGCGAGGCCTCCGCGACGGTTGTCGCTTCCCGCGGGCTCGATGGCTTGGATTCCTTCTTCCGTGACTATCTGCCGGCCCTCGTGGCAACCGCGGTGATCCCACTGGCCGTGTTGGCCCGTGTTGTATGGGCGGATTGGGTTTCCGCGCTCATCATCGTGGTGACGATCCCGCTCGTGCCAGTGTTCATGGCGCTGATCGGGTGGCATACCGAAGAGCGCATCCAGCAGGCCCAAGACGGGTTGGACCGTCTATCGCATCACCTCAGTGAGCTCGCGCGCGGGCTGCCTGTTCTCGTGGGGCTGCGCCGCGCCGATGCTCAGCGGCGCGCGCTATTCGATGTTTCAGAGAAATACCGCCTCAGCACCGCCAAGACTTTGCGCGCGGCGTTCATGTCTTCTTTCGCGCTTGAGTTGATTGCGACCATCTCGGTTGCGTTGGTTGCGGTTTTCATCGGTGTGCGGCTCGTGTGGGGCCAGTTGAGTCTTGAAGACGGCCTGGTCGCTTTGATGCTCGCTCCGGAGGCCTACATGTCCTTGCGGGCCGTGGGTGCCGGCTTCCACGCATCCGAAGACGGGGTCGCGGCCCTCAAGCGCGTCAACGCGATCCTTGAGCAGGAGCCCGTGAGCGATTCCACGGCGGATGCACCCGCCGGCCCGCGCACGGCACATGGCTTGCACACAGCGCCTGCGGCCCCCGATGCTGGCGTCTCGGTGAGCGGGCTACGGGTGGTCCGGGGTGGCGGGCGTGAATCCGTGGGGCCGGTGACCTTCGACGCTCTGCCGGGGACTGTCACGGCTCTGGTCGGGCCTTCTGGTTGCGGTAAGTCCTCGGTGCTCGCTGTGCTCGCCGGGGTCGCTCACGCGCAACCTGCCACGGTTTGTGAGGGCCGTGTCGCAGGCCTCGACGTGGTGAGCGGAACGGAATCCGAACCGCACGATGCCGCGCAGCCGAGGCCTAGAGGTGTCGCGTTCCAGGCCCCAAACTTCTCGCAAGAGACCCCGCGGGCTGAACTAGCCCTAGCATTGAGTGCACCAGGCCAGCTAGGAGCTTCCGCTACGGAAGCGGGCGTTGATGGTGTCGGCGAGGATGTGGCCGCGCTGTTGCCGAGCCACGCGTGGGATCGGCCGATCTCGGAGCTTTCGCCGGGGGAGAAGCGCCGGCTTGCGGTGATGCGGGCGGTCACGAATCTGCGCTCGGCACGTCAAGCCTTGAGTGCGGCGCGCGGCACGGCCACCGGCGGAACACGCGACGGGCAAGTAGCTGGCCTGCTGGTTTTGGATGAGCCGACGGCCCATCTTGACCCGGTCTCGGCTCAGCGCGTACGGGA
The DNA here is from genome assembly GCF_022346425.1 of Pseudoglutamicibacter albus. Classification (GTDB taxonomy): domain Bacteria; phylum Actinomycetota; class Actinomycetes; order Actinomycetales; family Micrococcaceae; genus Pseudoglutamicibacter; species Pseudoglutamicibacter albus. The sequence goes on along the minus strand of NZ_JAKRCW010000006.1, from coordinate 18,643 downwards.
GCTGATCCGGACAGAAGCAGACAGCGGCAATATCGTGGTGATCGCGACCCACGACCCGGCCGCGAGGGCGATCAGTGATGCCTTCCTCACCTGGGAGAGGGCAGGAGCCGAACCCATCTACACCGCAGGGACGCCAGCGGAAGCGCTTCCGGGGCGACCCGTCGGGCACGGCGTTGCCCAGGCCAACGCTGTCCATGCCAACGGTGCCAAGGATGCAAAGGACGCCGACGACGCCGGCGCTGTGACAGACTCCACGGGCACGTTCCCGAAGCAAGCGCGAACCACCGGCACGCAACCGGCGAGTACGTCGCGTCGGGGCCTTCCGTGGCGGATCCTGCCGTGGGGTAAAGCCGCTCTATGGGGTGCGGCGGCACTTGGTGCGCTATCGGTCCTGTCCGGCGGGGCGCTCACGGCGGTGTCCGGTTGGCTTATCGTCTATGCCTCCCAACAACCGCCCATCATGTACCTCATGGTTGCGATCGTGGGTGTGCGCTTCTTCGGTTTGTTTCGTTCCACGCTGCGCTATGCGGAACGAAACGTGACACACAACGCGGTGCTCGCGTGGGCTTCACGGCTCCGCGTTGCGGTCTGGGACACCCTAGGCTCCAATATTCTGGGTTGGCAGCGGCTCAACCGGCCAGGTGGGGCGGCGGGCACGCTCATCGCTGAGGTCGATGAGATTCGCGATACGGTCCCGCGCGTCATCGTCCCGATCCCGGCGGCGGTCGCTGCGGTGCTCGCAACCTGTTTGGCGTCCTGGCTCGTGATCCCGTCCCTGGGGTGGATGTTGCTCACGCTGCTGGTGTTAGGGCTTGTGGTTGCCCCACTCATCACGCTAGCGGTTGAGCGCAGGGCTACAGCCGTCATGGCTGAACACAGGGTCCGGGTCGCCGAGCAGACCGGCCGCATCATGGCGGCAGCCCCAGACATCGCGGCACACAACGCGGTGGCTCGTCACGTTGCGTGGTTCCGAAGCAGCGATGAGTTGGTCAGCCGCGCGGTCCGCCGCGAGGCGCTCGGCTCGGGGGTGGGGGAGGGACTCGCCTCACTCTTGGGTGGGTGCGCCGCGATGGCCGCGCTCGTACTGGGTGCCGCCGCAGGCGCTGATCCGCGACTGCTCGCGCTCGCGGTGTTGCTGTTGCTCGCGGTTGATGAGCCGCTCGGCCAGCTCGCTGAAGCGCTGAGACAGGTACCGGTGCTCAGCTCGATGCTCGCTTCAGTCGCCCCATACCTGGAGAACCGTTCGGTCTCCGCTATCGAGACTGAACCAGAGCCTCACGAAGAAGCACCGGCCGGTGCTGATGCCGCGCATCGTGTGGATGGTGTGCGTGTGAGGGGCCTGAGTGCGGCTTACGCTCCAGAGGATACGCCGGCGTTCGGGCCGGTCTCAGGTGGGGTCGAACAAGGCGAAATGTGGGCCGTCACGGGGCCTTCAGGTTCCGGTAAGTCCACGATGATCGCTGTGATGCTCGGTTTCCTCACGCCCCGCACGGGCACGGTCCAGGCCCGTACGGATGGCGCGTGGGTCACCCTTGCCCAGGCCCCCGATGCGGCAGCTGGCTCCCCAGGGAACGAATCCGAGGCGGCTTTGGCTGGCCTCGCGTGGTGTCCGCAGGACGGGTACGTGTTCGACTCCACGGTGCGCGGTAACCTCGCGCTTGGCCGCGATAAAAGTAATCCGGTCTCGGACGGGGAAATGTACGCGGCTCTAGAGCGGGTAGGCCTGGGGCCGTGGGCCGCTCACCTGCCCGACGGCTTGGATACCCTCACCGGTGCTGGCGGCAGATTCATGTCTGGCGGGCAACGGCAACGGCTCGCTGTGGCTCGAACACTGCTTGCTGGTGCGCGCGCGATCATCCTCGATGAACCGACCGCCCACCTTGGCGAGGACGAAGGCCAAGCCCTCATCGACGATGTCCGCTCAGGCGCCCACGACGTCGCCTTGGTGTTGGTGACGCACGATCAAGAGCTGGCAGCCCAGGCGGAGAGCATCACGCGGCTATAACGTTCACGCAGGTTTGCTACTTCTCTTTGTTCCCGCGTAGGTCCACCCGGTTGCCGGGTTCGATCGATACGCCATCGTCATCGAACGGCAGCGAATCCATCTCCGGCTGGACCGGGGCACGGCGTTGCGATGAAGCGGAACGCCGCGACGGCGCCGGTTGCTTCGTAGCTGGTTTGACCGACTCAGTCTCGGCAGTGTCAACCTCGGCAGTGTCAGTCGCCGCAGTGTTTGCCGAAGCGGTGCCAGCTGCGGCTTCAGTGCCGGCCGCAACCGCGTCGTCGGCCGGCTTGAGCGCAACCGAAGAACTAGCCGGGCCCATGATGTCGACGGCTTGTGTCAACGGGACACCGGAACCGTCGCGGCGGCCGTATTCCAGCGGCAACGCGCGGGCCATGCCGCCCTTGGAAGCGCCACGAGCAGGGCCAGCACCGACCCACGCGGCCACAAGGTGGTCTTCGCCCTTGAGGAACCGGTGCGCGCGAACACCCATCGTGCCGCGACCCTTCGCCGGGAACTCCGCCAGTGGCGTGACTTTAGCGGAACCGCCCTCGGCACCAGGGAGCGGTTCCGGGCCGTCCGCGATCGTGACCGCCACCGCATCGGCCTCGTTCAGAACAACACCGAAGAACACCGCGGTATCTTTAGCCCCCAGCTTGATGCCGGCAACACCGCCACCGGTACGGCCCTGCGGGCGGACCTTATCCGCGCTGAAACGCAACAGCTGAGCCTCACGCGAAACGAACACGAGCCCCGCGGTATCGGGGCACGTGGCGGCGCCGATCACCTCGTCGCCGGCCTTCAACGTGACGGCAGGCCATTCATCGGTTGTGACTGGGTAGTCCGGGTTCACACGTTTCACAACGCCGTGGGCGGTCCCCAGAGCGAAAACCTCATCCAGCGGGAGCGCGGCGATGATCTTTTCGCGGCGCTCAACAGTCATGAACTCGGTCGCGGCCACACCATCACCTAGTGGGACACCGTTAGAGCCAGGCAGAACCTGCGGGATCTCAACCACGCTGATGCGCGCCATCCGTCCCGTGTTCGTGAGCAAACCGATGTGGCCGCGCGCGGTTGTCGGCACAAGGGAAGCGATCACGTCATGGCGGGAACGCCGCTGACCCAAAACCTCGTCCCGGCCGTGTGTGCGCACCAGCTTGCCGGTGGCAGAGAGCACAACGAAACACTCGGTGTCAGCAACCTGCATCGACATCGGCTTCTTCGCCGAGCCCGCGCCCTCATCCGGCTCCGGCATCACCGTGCCAGCCAGTGGAACATCCTTCGGTTTAGCCATCAGAACCGTGCGGCGAGGGGAGTGGTGGCGCTCAGCAACCTCGGCGAGCTCACCGGAAACCAGCTCACGCAGTTTCGCATCAGAACCGAGGATCCCCTCGAGGTAAGCGATCTCCTCTTCAAGTTCCTTCTTCTCAGCCTCAAGCTCAACCTGAGAGAACTTGGTCAGCTGACGCAAACGCAACTCAAGGATGTGATCAGCTTGCGGCTCGGATAGCGAGAACCGCTCACGCAATGCGGCGCGGGCGCTCGCGGTGTCCTCAGAGTCCCTGACAATCCGGATCACCTCATCGATATCGAGGATCGCAATCAGCAAACCCTCAACCAGATGCAACCGATCCTTGCGTTTAGTGTGGCGGAACTGGGTGCGGCGGCGGACCACATCCAGACGGTGATCCACATACACCTGCAGCATCTCAAGCAAACCGAGCTGCCGCGGCTGGCCATCCACCAACGCAACGTTGTTGATGCCAAAGGAATCTTCCATCGGCGTGTGCTTATACAAAGCCGCAAGCACGGCGTTGGGGTTGAAGCCGGTCTTCAGCTCAATCACCAGACGCAAACCGTGGTGCCGGTCCGTCAGGTCCACAACATCGGAGACACCGGTGAGTTTCTTCGCATCCGCGGCGTCCTTGATTTTCTCGATGACCTTCTCCGGGCCCACACCATACGGCAGCTCGGTGACCACCAGCGCCTGCTTGCGGGCCGTGACCTTCTCCAACTCAACCTTGGCGCGGGTCCGGAACACGCCGCGGCCCGTCTCATAGGCCTTCTTCACCCCATCCAAGCCCACGATGGTTCCGCCAGAAGGCAGGTCCGGGCCCGGGATGAACTTCATGATGTCTTTCAGGCTCGCATCAGGGTTCTCGATCAAATGCCGTGCACCAGCGATCACCTCGCCCGGGTTGTGCGGGGCGATATTGGTGGCCATACCCACCGCGATACCGGAAGAACCGTTGACCAAAAGATTCGGGAAAGCTGCCGGAAGCACTTCCGGCTGCACAAGACGGGAATCATAGTTCGGAACAAAATTGACCACGTCCTCATCGAGGTCATCGGTCATATCGATCGCGGAATCAGCCAGCCGCGCCTCTGTATAGCGGGCAGCGGCCGGGCCGTCATCGAGTGAGCCGAAGTTACCGTGCCCATCAACCAGCGGCAAACGCAACGAGAACGATTGCGCCATGCGCACCATCGCATCGTAGATCGCGGCATCACCGTGCGGATGCAGCTTACCCATGACCTCGCCGGTCACACGCGCGCTCTTGACGTGGCCCTTGTTCGGCGCCAGGCCCATCTGCCGCATCATGTAGAGGATGCGGCGCTGAACCGGTTTGAGGCCATCGCGGGCATCCGGCAGGGCGCGCGAATAGATCACCGAATACGCGTATTCGAGGAAGGACGCCTCCATCTCGCTGGTGACATCCACATCGATGATGTGTTCCTCAACCTCTTCCCACGCAGCCTTCGCTTGCGCGGCCGCTGTTCCCTTGGAACGCGTTGCGCCTTTGGAACTCTTCGACGAGGTCGCCATGCTGTCCTTCACTCACCGTTGATTTGTCTTGTTTCGCGTGCATGCTAACCATCGCAGCTGGCGGGCGGGTTCCCAAAAATGGGAAAAGTTCACCCAACGCTCAGATGATCACGCTATATTCACTTTATGGCCTCCGTAGCGCAGAACCCGGGATCTGACACTCCGTCGACGTATCCATCGCATTGGGAAGCCGATGTGGTGCTTCGCGACGGCTCGACCGCCCACGTGCGTCCTGTGACGCCCGCGGACGCTGATGGTTTGCAGCAAATGCATTCCCAGCAGTCTGAACGTTCGATCTATTTGCGTTACTTCACGTATAAGTCCAAGCTCACCGATAAAGAGCTGCGGAACTTCACGGAGGTTGATCACTATAACCGTGTGTGCCTCGTGGTGGAGCGGCGCAACGAGATTGTAGGTGTTGGTCGTTTCGATCGGCTCGGGGCCAAGTTCGGCGGTAGCGAGTCAGAGGCTGAGGTCGCGTTCAACATCCGCGATGACTTTCACGGCCGTGGCCTGGGTTCTATTCTGCTTGAACACTTGGTGACGGCGGGCCGTGAGTTGGGTATCGAGCGTTTCACAGCGGAGGTTCTTCCGGAGAACCGTGCGATGCTGACGGTGTTCATGCAGGCCGGTTTCGATATTTCGCGGCGTTTTGAAGACGGCGTTGTGATGGTCGATTTCCCGATTGACCCTACGGATCGTTCGCGTGAGGTCATGGAGGCGCGCGAGCACCGTGCTGAGGCGTTGTCGCTGGCTGCTTTGATGCGTGCTGAATCGGTTGCTGTGGTGGGTGCGATCAACAAGCCGGGTTCGGTGGCAGGTGCTGTTGCGCAGAATATCCGTTCGGCAGGTTTCACGGGGACGCTGTACTGCGTTGACCCGTATCTTGACAAGCTCGAAGCCCTCGATTCGTCCGCTGGGGATGAGGCGGTGGCTTCTGGCTGTGTTGCCTCGCTGCGAGATATCGAGGCATCCGTCGATGTGGTGGTTGCCGTGCAGCGGCCTGCTGATGTGATGGAGGTTGTTGAGGATGCCGCTGCGGTGAATGCCCGCGGTCTTGTGGTGATCTCGTCTGGTTTCCACACTCCTGAAGCGTTTGAGATTCAGCGAAAGCTGGTGCATGCGGCACGTAACTACGGTATGCGCGTGATTGGCCCGGCATCGCTGGGTTATGGCAATAATGCTTCCGATGTGCGTCTGCACGCATCTGTTTCCACACCGGTATCGCCTGCTGGCGGGGTTGGGCTTTTCAGCCATTCGGCGGCTTCCGGGATCATGCTTGAAGCGGCCGCTCAGCGCCGTGGCATCGGTATTTCTTCTTGGGTCAATTCCGGTAACCGCGCGGATGTTTCAGGTAATGACCTGATGCAGTACTGGGAAGATGACGAAGCGACCAGCGTGGTCGCGATGTATCTGGAGAGCTTCGGTAATCCGCGTAAGTTCACCCGTTTGGCGAGCCGTCTTTCAGCGACGAAACCTGTGATTGTCGCGAAGTCGGAGACGATGGGCCTGGTCTTGCCTCCTGGGCATGCGGTGCGTCAGCTCGGCGCCCCAGTGGGTGTGGTGGACGCGATTTTGCGGCAGGCCGGCGTTGTGCGTGTCGCTACGCAGGACGAGCTCATGGATACCGCGCTGTTGTTCTCTACCGCCGGTGTTCCGAAGGGTAATAAGGTCGCGCTGGTTTCTAATTCGGCGGCACTTGCGATGACGGCGGCGGATCTAGCTGGCCAGAACGGCCTAGAGGCTATCAGCACTGATTCTTCGCTGTTGCTGGCTGGTGTTTCGGACCCGGCCGCGCTCGTGACGGAAGCGATCCAGAAGGCACTTGAGAACGACGAGGCCGACGCTGTAGCTGTTGTGTTGCTTCCCGCTGTTGGCGTGAATCATGAGGCGCTCGCCGAACGGGTCGCTGAGAGCCTCGGCTCTACTGATAAGCCGGTTGTCGCGTGCCTGATCGGTGTTTCGGGTGCTGAGACTCCAGGTACTGACCGGGGCGGGCGCGTCACGGTGTTTGCGACCTTGTCCACGATGTTCAGAGCACTGGGGCACGGCGCTGAGTATTCGGCGTGGCAACAACGCGATTGGGGTGTTCCAGCCCCGCCGGAAGGCATCGATATCGCGGCGGCGCGTGCCTTGGTTGATAAAGCTGTCGAGGGTATCGAGGGCACCGGGATGGGGCGGCTTTCCGCTGATGAGACCGCGGAGCTTCTGGGCCACTACGGCTTGACGGTGGTTCCGGCCACGACCTTCGAAGACGTCGAAGAAGGCGTGGCTGCCGCTAACGAGTACGGATACCCGGTTGCGCTCAAGGTCGCCTCGGGGCACCTTCGGCACCGCATGGACATGGGCGGAGTCCGGCTGGGCATCACGTCTGAGGAGGAGTTGCGCCAAGCGGTTGAACAGATGCGTGAAGACATCGCGGTGACGCGTGAAACACGGCTTGAAGTCCAGCCGATGGTGGACCGCGGTCAGGCGTGCACGGTGATTTCGATCGAGGACCCGCTGATGGGCCCAGTGGTTTCGTTCGGTTTGAGCGGAGATGCCGTGGATCTGCTCGATGACTGGGCGCACGCGACACCTCCGCTTTCACCGGGAATCCTTGAGGACATGGTGTCTAGGCCTAAGACCGCGCAGAAGCTGACCGGCTATCACGGGTTGCCGCACTTCGATACCGAAGCGCTCAAAGACACTCTGCACCGCATCTCTGAGTTGAAGGAACAACACCCGGAGGTTGTGCGGATGGAGTTCGTCCCGCTCCAGGTCATGGAAGACGGCGTTGCGGTGCTCTCTGCGGCGATTTATGTGGGGAACCCGGATCAGCGCACCGATTCGGCACGCCGCTCGATGAGCATCCCGCAACGCTAGCGAGTCCACGCATGCTTAGCCCGGCACATAGACTGGGGTCTATGTCTGATACCTCGTCTTCACTGCCGGCTGATCAAGCGCTGCGTCTGGAACTAGAGCGGGCCGGGTTCTATCCGGACCTGACCTCGGACATCGTTAACGAGGAGCTTGAGGGTGCGGTGCCGCGTCGTCATTATCTGCATCTTGAGACGCACGTTGAGGCGGTTGAGGTTCACCGGCATGCGATCGTTTTGGTGCTCACTGACGCGGAGCTGATCATTCTGCATATCGATGACGCGCAGTACGCGGCTGATGGCCAGCCGATCGCGACGTTCTCGGTTGAGTCGGTTCCGTTGCAGCGTTTGCATACCGTGGTGCTTTCGGGTGTTGTTGCGCGGCCTGCCGAGTATAAGCCGGGGCAGTCGCCGCGGGAGCTCACGTTTTCGCTTTCATGGTCAGGCAGTGCCCGAGCCGAGCTCGCTCCGGCACAGTGTGGTGACCCTGAATGCATCGCTGATCACGGCCTCACGGGGCAGCTGAGTAAGGAAGACCTTGCGATGCGTGTTTCAGCGGATGCCGATGGCCAGAAAGCGCTCGATGCGGCCCGCCAGTTCGCTAGGGATGTTCGGCGTGCGTGCTCTGCCGCTGCCTACGGGCGGACGTGGTAAGCGCTATGACTGATTTTTCGATCCCACAGTTCGGTCGCGGTGCTGATGCTCACGGCGGCGCGGACACGGACGCTCAAAGCATCCCCGCAGGTGATACTGAGCTGCCTGCGGCCCCAGATTATGGCCGCGGAACCCTGAACATGGTGGTCCCAACGATCGATGCGGCACTGTGGGCATGGCATGGCGTCGTGCCTGTGTGTTCGGCGTCTTTCAGCGAAGCGAACGCTGCCGGGCTGATCCCGGGGCTTGAACCCGCTCGCCGGGCGGTCATGGTCATGGTTGATGGCCTTGGTTCTGAGCTGATCGAACGTTACGGCGGGCACGCCCCGGTGATCCGCCAGGCGATGAAGCATGAAAGCTCGCGGACGCTGTCCACGGTGTTCCCGACCACGACCGCCGCGGCCCTGACAGCGATGGGCACCGGGCTCGCCCCAGCTGAGCACGGCATCGTGGGTTATGACGCGGTGGCACCGGATCCTGCAGGGGGCCGGCGTTTAGTCAACCAGCTGGGTGGTTGGCCGGAAGATCTTGACCCGGGGCAGTGGCAACCGAATCCGACGTGTTTCGAGCGCATGGAGACCGTGCGCCGCGTGGTGACCGTTTCGCGGGATAAGTTCGAGCACTCAGCGCTGACTCGTTCTAGCCTGCGCGGCGGAGAGTTCGTGGGCGTGACCACACCGCATGCGCGCGTTGCCGCTACGTTGGCTGAGTTGAAACACAAAGACGTGTTCGTGTACCTGTACTGGGACGACCTCGATAAAGCCGGCCACGCCTACGGTGTCGCATCAGAGAAATGGCTGCATGAGCTTGAAGAGCTCGATGCGGCGATGGGCCGGCTGAGCGCTAAGCTGCCTGCGGACACGCTGGTGGTTTTGACCGCTGATCACGGGATGGTGGATATTCCGCGCGAGGGCCGGATCGATTATTCGCAGTTCCCTGAGCTGATCGATGGGGTCGAGCTGACGGCGGGGGAGCCTCGCGCGGTTCAGCTGCATTTTGAACAGCACACTCCGCAGGTTCAGCGCGATGCGGTGGTTGCGGCGTGGAAGGAACGCTTCGGGGCGGATGCGTGGATTCTCACGCGTGAGGAATACGTTGAGCTCGGCTGGTTCGGCGCTTCGTTCCGTGACGGGGTGTTAGAGCGTGTCGGTGACGTTGTGATTGCCGCGCACGGCCCGATCGCACTCTATGACGGGCGACGGGTTTCGCCACACGCGTTCCAGATGATCGGGCAGCACGGGTCGCTCACGGAAGCGGAACGTCGGATCCCGTTCGCCGTGCTCGCGTAGCCCTAATGGGGGCGGGTCCAGCCTGAGGCCCGCCTAGCTGAGTCGGGGTTATTCTTCGTCGGGGTGGCGGGCGCCGCGACCGAAGACGATCTCATCCCAGGACGGCATCTTGGAGCGGCGCTTCCGGTGGGTGGTTTCGGCATCCGTCTCGCCCTCGGCTTCAGAGGCGCGGCCGTGGCCGGAGTTGCGTGGATCGCCCCACAGTGGATGCGGTTCAAGATTGTTGCCGCTCTTGCGGCCGCTGTCCTCGTTCTTCGCCCGAGACCGTCCCGCGGCTGGGTCTGGGACGCGGCGTAGCGGCGGGAAGGAGACGTTCTTGATGTCTGGCAGGTGTTGGCCGTCAGTGCGGTCTGGGGCTTCGCCGTCAGCGCCGGAATGTTCGCGGTCCTGGTGGCTTTGGGCGATGAGGTGGGCTAGCGCATCGTCACCTTCGGCGTCCTCGCCTACACGGGTTCCGCGGCGGCGGGTCAAAACATCGAGCAGCTCTTGGTCCGAATCGTCCTTGCCCGGTGCCGTATCCGGAGCCGAGGCGCCGGCGTCTTCAGAGCCCGCGCTGGAGCCTGTCGCGGCAACGGGGCGGGGGACTTCACGCAAGGGGCCGTCTTCGACGTTGAACGGTTGATCAGGCTCATCAGCGACGGGCACAAGCCGGCGCGGTGGGGCAGAGAAGTCCCACGGCTCCCATTCGGAGAGCACCTGGGCCCAACGGTTCCGGTTCTCCAGGTGGCGGCGGGTCGGGTGGAAAATCCATTCAGCCGGCGGTTCACCGCCCACGTTGGGGGCAGTCTCAGGGAGCACGAAGTCCGCGATGACGGTCCACGCTCCAGCATTGACCTTCCAAGAATCCCAGCGCAGCGTTTCAACGTCGATCCCGTTGGCACGTAAGCGTGCCCGCACCATGTCACCCAGGTTGGCTGGGTTGTCGCCGAAAGCGGCACGGTAGCCCTCATTGTTTTGAGGTGCAGACACCTCGATGGCCTGGGCCTGCTGTGCCCGGTAACGGCGTTCGGCCAGAATCGGGCCTTCGTAGCTTTCGATCAGCTTGATGTCAGTCCCAGTCTCCTCGACGAGCTGCTGGGCTGTCGCTCCTTCGCGGATGCGAGCCTGGATTTCCCGTGGCCTGAGCGGGCGCGCCTCGGGTGCACGCCGTGCAGCCGCCGCGGAGCCAGCTGAGCCAGAGCCCGCGGAGCCGGGGCCTGCTGTGCCGGAGGTGGAGGCAGTGCCACCGGAAGCGCCACTGGCTGATGCGGCTGAACCCGATGCGGTGGCCGCGGAAGAAGCGTCGGAGGTTCGAGATGATCTCCGCGAACCGGCGTTGTTCTGTGTACCGGTTCTCTGCTTGTCAGTTGCCGGCAAGCGGTCACGCCCAAATGCGATACCTGCCTCCGTGACAGTCACATTCGGCCCGGTGGTGGGCGTTTCCGTGCTGTTGGATTCGGCGCTGTGCTTGCCTGTTTTAGCGGGCTTGCTTGTGGTGCCAGGCTTACTTGCGTTGGTGGAGGTCGGTGATGTGAGATCTATTACGACATCGAGAAGTTCGTCATCGATGGGGAGGCTGTATTCGTGACCGTCGGCATCGCTTAGGTACAGCGTCGCGTTTGCCGCGTCAACGCGAATCACGCGAAGATTACGCATGCTTCCTCCCGGTGGGTGGCTTTGGGCTATGCCTTGCCACCATGAGTTGATGTTGTTGGGTGTGGGTGCCGGGCACAGCCTATTCTTGGCCTAGTCTTTCATGTCTGAGCTACAATGCGGCCATATTGCGTTGCGGCGCGCCGCTTTGTAGTCTGCAGGGGTGTCGTGTTTGACGCAGGTCTGAACGCAGGTGTTGCAAAGAGGCCTCGTAATGGTGTTAGATACGTGCGACATAGGTAATGCACATATTCTCTGCATATCGGCTCATATGTCCCTGCCAGAGACCCCTCCGAGAATAAAGGTGAGAAGTGGCCACTGATTACGATGCTCCTCGTAAGAACGACGAGGGCAACCGCGAAGACTCGATTGAAGAACTCAAAGGTCGCCGTAATGACAGTCAGTCGGCGGTAGTTGACGAGGATGAGACCGAAGCGGCGGAAGGGTTCGAACTTCCGGGTGCTGACCTCTCGGAAGAAGAACTCAACGTGACGGTTCTTCCTGCACAGTCTGATGAGTTCACATGCAACTCGTGCTTCTTGGTTCGTCACCGTTCCCAGATCGCTGAGGAAGAAGACGGCCTGCTGTACTGCAAGGATTGCGCGGGCTAGAACACTCAAGGTTTAACGTTTGTGGGGTGCACACCAAAATGTTGGTGTGCACCCCACAAACGTTAAGAACGCTACCGCTGCTGGGGCGTCCTCATCCTTAGATCTCTGGGTTCTTAGATCGCTGGGTTCTTAAATCTCAGGGGCGTCTTCTGCGGCCATCGCGCCGCCGAGCGCTTCGACGAGTTCTTCTGGGCGTTTGGTGGAGAACAGCCAGTACGGGGTCTGGTCGCGTTCGTCCGTGATCTCAACTTTCACCACTGGGTCAACCCAGCCGCGGAAGCTCATATACGCGAGCCCGTTGAGGCCTGGGCCTCGCTGATAGCGGGCTTTATAGCCGCGGTAGCCGGTGACTTCGCCGAGGTAGCGGCGCTCGATTGCGGCCCGGCCAACGCGCAAAACATCCTCGGTGACCACGGTTTTGGGGGTTGTGCTGATCATGAGTACGGCAGCGATGATGAATACGATCGCGGCGATCAGTGCAAGGAGGCCCATGTTGGTTGGGGCCAAGGTCAAGCCGATGGCTACCGCGAATGCAGCGGAGACGACCCACATCCACCACGGATAAGGCAGCTTCTCTTCAAAGAGGGGCTTACCTGCTGCGGACGGCGCGGCGCTAGGCGCGGTAGTGCTCGCGGCATCGTCGCGTGGCTCGGATGGGTCAGGCTGGGCCGGAACAGACTCGGACGTTGGATCAGGCTGGGACATGGTGCCATTCTATCGAGAGCCTTCGCGCCCTGTGTTGAGGCTCCTACCCTGGGGTTGAAGCTCCGGCGCTGGGCTGTGTTGAGGCCCCTGCGCTGGGCTCGAACGTCTAGACTGTCACTGGTTTGAGTGTGTCTTCGTAAGTTGCGGGGTGTTTTCGTGGATCAGGAACAAGTGGCTTCTGCCGGGGTGGACCGTCCGGTGGTCAAGGTCAAGCGTTTGGTCCCGTCTGCGTCTTTGCCTGCGTATGCGCATCATGACGATGCGGGAGCTGACATCGCGGCCGCAGAAACCGTCACGTTGCAGCCAGGTGAACGGGCTCTGGTTGCTACTGGAATCGCGATTGAGCTACCGGTTGGGTATGCGTGTTTTGTGCACCCGCGCTCAGGCCTTGCGCATAAGCATGGTGTGAGTATTGTGAACGCCCCAGGAACGATCGATGCGGGCTATCGCGGCGAGATCAAGGTCAACCTCATCAACCTTGATCCGCTCAAAGCTGTGACGCTGAACCCGGGTGACAGGATCGGTCAGTTGGTGATCCAGCAGGTCAGCCACGCGCGTTTTCTCGAAGCCGATGAGCTGGGGGAGTCCGAGCGAGGTTTCGGCGGGCACGGTAGCACCGGCGGGTTCACCGCCTAACCCGTCCTGCGGCTAGCCCGCCCCTTGGCGAGCTGACCCCATTGTCTCGCTCACCCCATTGACCAACTCAGCCCTTGACTAACTCACCTAGCGACTAGCTCACCCACAGCTTCGGTCTAGGCGGAATCCACTGAGAGTGAAAGCACATGAGTTCAGGCGTGATATTCCCGTGTTTGGGCTCATGACAGGACTAGACTCGATAAAGAACCTGGCCAAGCCGATGATGCGGGCCTTGGCGTGGTGTTCGTGATCTCGTGATCGTGAGTGATCTGGAAGGACGTGTATTTCGATGGGTCTGTTTTCCCGCCGTAAGCGTAAGACGCAGGAAGCGGATGCCGCACCGGAGCAGACTACGGCTGCTGAACCGACTCCTAGCGTTCCTGAGGGTAAAACTGACCGGACTGACGGCCCTTTCGATATCTCCGAGCGCACTCCCACCGAAGCCTATATCGACCTCGGCTCGTTGAAGATCCCCGCGGTTGAGGGCATGAACCTCAACCTTGAGGTTGAAGAAACCTCGGGCGCTGTGGTCTCTGCTGCCGTTGAGTATGAAGACTCACGCGTACAGTTGCAGGCTTTCGCCGCATCGAAATCTGGGGGCCTGTGGGACGGTATTTCCTCTGAGATCGATGACGCGATCACCCAACAGGGCGGCCGCACGGACCGCCGCGACGGACGATTTGGCCCTGAACTTCTGGCACGCGTTGAAGCCACAGGACCGAACGGGGAGAGGGGCCACATGGTGGCTCGCTTTGTGGGCATCGACGGGCCGCGCTGGTTCTTGCGCGCCGTATTCGGCGGCCCTGCCGCGATCAACGATAAAGCAGCCCAAGAGCTCGAGGCGTTCCTGGCAGCAGTGATTGTGGATCGCGGCCAGGAACCGATGTCCCCAACCGAACTGTTGCCGTTGCGCGTCCCAGACGGATCAGAGAAGGCAGCTGAAGCCGCCCGATCCCGGCATGATGCGGAAACGAACAGGGATAACCACGACCCTCGTCGTGGCCCTGAGATCACACAGATCGGCTAAGCGTGCCCACAAGCCAGCCCCGGACGCCTCACCCGTGGCCTGAACGAGTCACTGGTGAGCAGATCCAGCTGACCGGATGGATCACGGCCACAACGCGCCCCGCGCCAGGCCACGCGGCGAGCTTCGAAGCGGTCGTGGTTCCTGAGCAACCTCGTCCGGGGCAGAGGCTCCCGGTAGCCAGCGCCGGCGAGTTCGTTGTTCTGATCTGGCTTGGCCAGCAGCATGTTGCTGGCATCCACCCGGGGGCGACACTGAGATTCTCCGGGCCCGTGAGTCGGCGCGAAGGCCGCAACGTCATCTTCAATCCCCGGTATGAAGTCCTCGAGGCGGCTCCAGACCGGACAGACAAGGAAACCTAGGCATGCCTATCCCGACATCCCACAGCCCTGACCCGAACCGTAACGGATCCACGAATCCTCGACCGACTCGCCGTGAACTCAGAAACGCTGGCTTGCTGAACGCAGGGGCGGTCAACTCTAAAACAGGGAACGGGGCCGGGATGCCTGAACAACCCAAACAACCTGAACAGCTTGCCCAGTCGGCACCGCCAGCTCAGGCCGCACCGCCTGCTCAGTCCGCACCGCCAACAGAGGGGCGTGAACGCAATCAGGCGGCGGCCACCGTCGCGGGTTCGCTTGGAAGCTCGATCAAACGCAAAGAGGACGGGAACATCGACCCGTTGGCCTCGATCGGTGGTATCCGCGGGTTCACGGAGTCCACGGTTCCGGGTTTCTTGTTCATGATGATTTTTGCGTTCACGCAGCAACTCGATATCGCGCTGATCGCATCCCTGGCGGCGGGTCTGGTGTTTATCGTGGCTCGTTTGGTGACCCGCACGCAGGTCACGCCTGCGATCACGGGTCTGCTTGGGATCGTGTTGTGTTCCTTCTTCGCTAAAGCGGGAGGCAATGCGCGGGACTACTATGTGCCAGGATTCATCACGAACGTCGTCTCGTCCCTCGTGCTCGGTATTTCAGCGTTAGTGCGCTGGCCGTTGGTGGGTGTGGTTTTCGGTTTCCTGCATGGTGAAGACCTCGAATGGCGCAAGAGCCGTGCCCGCATGCGGGTGTATCAGACGGCCAACCTTCTGGTCTTAGGCCTCTTCGTGTTCCGGCTCGCCGTCCAGGTGCCTCTGTATCTCACGGACCAGGTCAACGCGCTCGGCGCGGCACGGCTCGTGATGGGCGTGCCTCTCTATGTTGGTGTGCTCGTGTTGGCGTGGTTCATCACCCGCCCACGCATCGTCGAGACTGCCGGTAACGACCCCAGAAGCACGTGCGCCGACACCGGTAATGCGCTGATGCGGCATCAGGCGAGGGATTCGGCTTGATCCCAGCCTTCCCGTAGCAGTTTCCGCAGTTCCTTCTCAGCAGCGGGTGCGGCGAGGAAGATGACTTCATCGCCGGCCTCTAACGTGTCGTCGGCGGTGGGCGCCATTGGTGCGTCATCGCGTAGCAAAGCCACCGGGACCGTGCGCAACGGCCACGGGACTTCAGCGAAACGTAGCCCTACCATCGGCGAATCCGCGGGAACGGTGAACGCGACGATGTCCGCGGAATCCGAACGCAACGACATGAGCCGCACGAGGTCTCCCTCTTCAACGGCTTCCTCAACCAACGCTGTCAATAGCCGCGGGGTCGAGACCGCGACATCCACACCCCACGCTTGGGTGAACATCCATTCGTTGCGGGGGTTGTTCACGCGCCCCACAGTGCGCAGAACGCCGAATTCGGATTTTGCGAGCAGTGACACCACGAGGTTCGCTTTGTCGTCGCCGGTTGCGGACACGACCACGTCGGCGTTTTCGGGGCGGGCGCGGCGCAGTGTGGAAAGCTCGCACGCGTCCCCGATGAGCCATTCAACCCCGTCGAGGGCCCCAGATGTCACGGCTTCGCGGTTAGCGGGGTCCTCGTCGATGATGCACACCTGATGCTTACGGCCCAAAAGTTCTGAGGCGATCGACTGGCCCACCGAACCTCCGCCGGCGATGATGACTCTCATTGCTCCACCTCATCCGTGACGTCTTCAGTGAGTTCTTCTGCAAGTTTCGCAGCCCGCTGCGGTGTTTCTGACAAGATCCGGTCTACATCATCGGCTGCATCCACCCGCATCATCGCGTGTAGCGTGTCAGTTTCTTGGAACAGCATCCCCGTGTTCGGGATGATGCTTTCCCCGAAGCGGGTGATGTAGGCGATGCGCACACCGGTGAGTTCCTCGATGCGGGCTAGCGGCTGCCCACGCCACGCGGGTGCGACGTTGAGTTCGCGCAGCATCACGGTGCCGGTCGAATCGCGGTAGTCGCCGTAGAGGGTGTGGGCAGGCAGGATGCGACGCAGCACTTGGTCGGCGCTCCACCGAACGCTTGCGACTGTGGGGATGCCGAGGCGTTGGAACACTTCAGCACGCCCCGGATCATAGATGCGGGCAACCACGTGGGGGACGTTGAACTCTTCGCGTGCCACACGCGTTGCGAGCATGTTCGAGTTATCCCCGGAGGAGACCGCCGCAAACGCGTACGCTTCTGCCACCCGGGCCTCTTTCAACACCTCCAGGTCAAACCCGACGCCTGTCACGCGTTGGCCGTTGAAACCGGCGGGAAGCCTGCGGAATGCGTTGGGGTCCTTGTCGATCACAGCCACGGAATGACCGCCGTCTTCAAGCGAGTGGGCCAGCAGGGCGCCCACGCGCCCGCACCCCATGATGACAAAGTGAGCCATGTTTGATGCGCCTCGTTTCTTGACTGATCTCAGTGTGCCACGTTCGGGGCTAGTCTGGATGGGTGACGTTTTTTGATGCGGTGAAACGCGCCTTTGTGGGTACGGCGGTCGCCACGGGTAAGAGCCCTGAGGCCCGCCTTGCCCCTAAGGATGCTGTGCCCGCGCTTTCCACGAATGCGATCTCGTCGTTGGCGTACGCCCCTGATGAGATTCTTTTCACATTGGCAGCCGGTGGCGTTGCGGCGGTCGCGTTCGCGCCGTGGGTGGGTGTTGCGGTCGCATTGGTGACGCTGATCCTGGTTGCCGCGTATCGGATGACGGTGCGGCGTGCCCCAGGCCAGGGCGACTACCAGATTGCGCGTTCCGAGCTCGGGATGCGTGCTGGTGCGTCGGTGGGTGCCGCGCTGCTCCTTGACTTGACGCTCACAGTCGCGGTTTCGATGGCGGTCGCCGCGAGCTATATCGTGATCGCTTTTCCCTCGCTTGAGCCGGCACAGCCGTGGATCGCGTTGGGTGGCGTCGTGCTGTTGACGCTTCTGAGCCTGCGCGGGCTGACGCGGGCGGTGCGCATCCGCATCGTGAGCGTGTATGTGTTCCTCACGATGCTCGTGCTGATTCTGGTGGCCGGCACCGTCATGGTCATGGTCACTGGGCAACTACAACCTTTCGAGAGCGCGTCCACGACGGGCGGGCAGGCCCGGGTGCCTGCCCCGGCTGAGGGCTGGGCCGCGGTGATCCTGGTGCTGCGGGCGTTCTCTACCGGCTCGGCCGCCGTGACTGGCCTGGAAACACCCGTGACGAACGCGTCATCGATCCGTTCCCCACGCGCTAAGACGGCCGGGCGCACGCTCATGTTCATCGGCATCGTCTCCGCCATCGGGATGGTGGGGATTCTCCTGTTGGCTCACGCCTCGGGGCTCGCGCCTGCCGCAAGCGGGTTGACTGGTTCCGGAACGCAGGCGCAAAGAGCCGTCGAGCCAGGCACGTGGCCCACACCTGTCACGGTCCTGTTAGCGCAGTCGATCGTGGGGGCCCACTGGCCTGCGATCCTGGTTGCGTTGGTGACAGTCGTGATCCTGCTCGGGGCGGGGATGTCCGCGTTCGCGTCCTTCCCACGTCTTGCATATCAACTCGCCCAAGACGATTTGCTTCCACGCCAGATGCGCACCCGCGGCGAGCGCCTTGTGTTCTCTAACGGGATTTTGTTGCTGGGTGGTTTCGCGGGCATTTTGGTGGTCGCGTTCGGTTCGCGTGTGACTGATCTGATTCAGCTGTATGTTGTGGGTATTTTCATGGCGTTCGGGTTGGGGCAGTTGGGGCTTGCGCGGCGTGCGAATAAGCATCGCAGGCACGCGGTGCGCGCTACGCGGCGTAGGGATATTCGGCACATGCTTCTGGCCGGGTTCACCTCGGCGTTGTCGTGTGTGGTGCTTGTCACGATTGTGGCGACCCGCCTGGCCTATGGTGCGTTCCTTGCTTTCCTACTGATTGCTATGGGGGCGGGGTTGATGCTTGCGATGCGCAGGCATTATTTGCGTGTTGATCGCAGGTTGAAGGCGCCGGCACATCAGGCGGCCGCTCGGCCGGGTGAGCTTGCGTGTTCTGATGATGTTTTGCCGAGCCGTGTGCATGCGCTGGTCTTGGCGTCGAATACCAACCGGCCTGTGCGTCGGGCGATCGCGTAT
>NZ_JAKRCW010000005.1 GCF_022346425.1 Pseudoglutamicibacter albus | reverse complement strand
TTCTAATTTTTTTTATTTTTTTGTGTGGTTTTTTTTTTTTTTTTTTGTTTTTTGTTGGGGGGGGGGGGGGGGGGGGGGGGGGGGGTGGGGGGGGGGGGGGGGGGGGGGGCCCCCCCCCCCCCCCCTCCCAGCCACGCCCGTGTTAGTTGCTTCGCTGCGCGCTTGATACTGAGCTAGATGCTTTAGCAAGCGGGTCGCGGTTTCTATTCGTCGTCGATGGTGCACAGCACCTCGGAGGCGGAGACTGTCCCGCCAACGCTGACCTTGAGTTTCTTGATCACACCGTCGCGGTGCGCGGTGATCGGTTGTTCCATCTTCATCGCTTCAAGCACCACGACCAGATCCCCTTCGGAGACCTTAGCGCCTTCCTTGACGGCAACCTTGACGATCGTGCCCTGCATCGGGGAGGTCAAGTCATTGCCGGAAGCTGCGGCAGCTGCGCCGCCACGTGCACGCTTAGGGCGCTTCGGTTTGTGCTGGGCGCGGGCACCCGAACCGGAGCCGAGCGAGGCCGGCAGAGCGATCTCGAGCCGGCGCCCACCAACCTCGACCGTGTAGTGCTGGATGTCCTCGTCTTCTTCCTCAGCCGGGGTGGCTTTGGTGTAGGGCTTGATGGTGTTCTTGAACTCGGTTTCGATCCAGCGGGTGTGAACCTCGAACGGCTTGTTCTCATCCTCCGGGATGAACGCTGGGTCTTCCATCACGGCGCGGTGGAACGGGACCACGGTCGCCATGCCTTCGATCTGAAGTTCCTTCAACGCGCGGCGGGAGCGTTCGGCGGCTTCCTGGCGGGTGCGGCCGGTCACGATGAGCTTAGCGATCATCGAATCGAAGTTACCGGTCACGGTCTCGCCCTGCTCAACACCGGTATCCACGCGCACACCCGGGCCGGTAGGGAACGTCAAGGTTGTGAGGGTGCCCGGGGTCGGCATGAAGTTACGGCCTGGATCTTCACCGTTGATGCGGAACTCGAAGGAGTGCCCGCGCAACTCAGGGTCTTCGTAGCCCAGGGTTTCGCCTCGTGCGATGCGGAACTGTTCACGCACCAGGTCGATCCCGCTGATCTCTTCGGACACGGTGTGCTCAACCTGGAGGCGAGTGTTGACCTCGAGGAAGGAGATCACTCCGTCCTGACCCACGAGGAATTCACATGTTCCTGCGCCGACGTAGCCGGCTTCCCGCAGGATCGCCTTCGAGGATTCATACAGGCGCTGGTTCTGTTCATCCGTCAAGAACGGTGCAGGGGCTTCCTCAACGAGCTTCTGGTTGCGGCGCTGCAGCGAGCAGTCACGGGTCGAGACAACAACCACGTTGCCTTGCCCGTCCGCAAGGCACTGGGTTTCGACGTGGCGTGGGGCATCCAGGAAACGCTCGATGAAGCATTCACCGCGGCCGAAAGCGGCGGTCGCCTCACGCACAGCGGAATCGTACAGCTCCGGGATGTCGGAGCGGTCACGCACAACCTTGATGCCGCGGCCGCCACCACCGTGGGCCGCCTTGATGGCGATCGGGAGGCCGTGCTCGTCAGCGAAGTCGAGGACCTCCTGGGTCGAGGAGACCGGGTCTTTCGTGCCCGGAACCAGTGGAGCGCCCACCTTTTGCGCGATGTGGCGGGCCTGGACCTTGTCGCCCAACGCACGGATCGCTTCAGGGGACGGGCCGATCCAGATCAAACCGGCATCGAGCACAGCCTGGGCGAAGTCAGCGTTCTCGGCGAGGAAACCGTAGCCCGGGTGCACAGCATCAGCTTTCGCGCGCTGAGCGACCGAGATGATCTTCTCGATATTCAAATACGATTCGGTAGCGGAAGCCCCGCCCAGCGCGAACGACTCATCAGCCATGCGTGCGTGCATAGCGTTACGGTCAGAGTCGGCGTACACGGCGACGGACTTGATGCCCTCATCGGCCGCCGCGCGAATAATGCGGACAGCGATCTCGCCACGGTTGGCGATCAAAACCTTCGTCAGTTCTGGCATGAGCCTGGCTGCTCCTTACGTTGCATAGACTCTGTGAGCCTATCCGATATGTGGGGAACCTCCTGAATTCTCCAGGAATTCCCGCCCCAATTGGCCTGTATTTTGTGGGAACCCTACAGGCCGTTGCATTGCCTTAAGCCTACGACGACCCACGCGCCGTGGTCACTGCCCTCACTCGTGCGCAATCTTATGCACAGCCTTGTGCGCAGTCTTGTGTTCAGCGCGGCCACACGAGCGTGAGTGGTAGCCCCAGCTGGTTGAGCATGCGCCGCAACGCCGCAGGGGAGAGGCCAACCACGGCGTGGAAGTCGCCCTCGATGCCGTCGATGAGGGCAGCGGCTCGGCCATCGACCGTGAAAGCGCCGGCGCACGGCAACGGTTCCCCGGTAGCGATGTAGGCCTCAACTTCCTCATCGGTGACGAAAGCGAACCGGACCGTGGACGAGACGCACTCGGTAGCTTTCTGCCCTGTCTGCAGGTCGATCAAGCAATGACCTGAATGCAACACGCCTTCACGGCCGCGCTGGGAAAGCCACCGCTCACGGGCTGCTTGAGGTGTGTGGGGCTTCCCGTACGCTACGCCTTCGAATTCAAAGACCGAATCACACCCTAAAACAAGCCGCGAACCGGTCGGGTTGCGGCTTAAGGTTTGGGCGACATCGGCGGCTTTCGCTTCAGCCAGTAACTGTGCTTGAGCAGCAGGCGTCAGGTGCGCTTTAGCCTCTGCGGTGGCCGCGGCGACCACAGCATCCTCATCCACATCAGAGCCTTGCTGAGAAAAAGCGATGCCCGCAGCTGTCAGCACAGCGGCACGCCCGGGGGAGGTCGAACCCAACACGAGTGCTGCAGGCGCCTCGCTTGCAGAAAGTGAAGCATTTGCGGCGCAGGCAGGCACGGTGCCGGAAGCGTCAGCGACCAAGGTGGCCCTCCAAGCGTTCGGCACGCAGCGTGACAATCGAAGGGATCAGCAGGGGAGTGAGCTCAACGCCGGTCGCGACCGTGATCAGCTCATCAGCCAAGGCTGGGTTGCGAGCCAAGACAGGCCCGTGCGGATACGTCCCGTACACGGTGCCCTTGACGGCCCCTTCCGTGCCGTCGCCGTTGCCGATACCCTCGATCACATCAGCCAACGGCTCTGTACCAGCCGAGAGTCGCGTCTGGCCGCCATGGTTCTCAAAACCGGTGATCAACGCGTCGTTGCCGCTCACGCCACGGCGGCGGGTCACAATCTCACCCACTGCACGCGGATCCCGGCGCACCGTGTGGGCATTCAACAGCCCTAAACCTTCACGCTCGTCATTATCGTGGCCGACCGTGAACGTCTCACCCAGAATCTGGTAGCCCGCACACACACCGAACACGACCGCGCCGCGCTCAACAGCGCGGCTCAGCACGCCATCGGCGGCAAGGGCACGCACCGCGGCGGTCTGCGCGCCGTCTTCACCGCCACCCAAAACATAGATGTCAGCGTCATCCGGGACCGGGGCGCCTGGCTCGGCAACATGCTCGGTCACTTCGGCGCCGCGGCGGCGGGCACGCTCGGCCAAAACCATCGCATTACCGCGGTCACCGTAGATCCCCAGCAACGACTGATACACGTTCACGATACTGAGTGAGCGGCCAGCTAATTCCAGCGGTGCGGCTGCACTGTTTGTTGGGGCTGTACTGCTTGTCGAACTCATGCTGCCCGTCGTGTTTGGGTTGTTTTTCGTGCTCACTTGGCGCCTCCCATACGACGCAAAACCTGAAACGGAGTGTAGGTAGCAATAACATCGAGGGTCGCATCCGGATCCTCAAGCATTGAGCCTGCGGTCTCAATGGCTGTACCGAGGTCCTTGATGGTTTGACACTCAACGCCCGCGTAATCGAGGCGGACGGCAAGATCAAACGTGTTCCGGCCGGTCGCGATCACTTTCCGGCCTCGCAGGGACTCAAACTCAACATCCCACAGCCACGAAACATCCCGGCCGTCAGCAAGCACCGAATCGATCGCCAGGACCAGCGGGTCACTCACACCCAGCGGCAAAGACTCAGCCCAGCCGGCAGGGTTCTTCGAAAGCATCAACCGGCACTTCACGCCGTGAATCTCGTTAAGCCCGAAACGCCCGGCAGGAGCCTGGACCTTACGCATCCCCACCAACGCGGTCTGAGTATCCACACCCAGCTCACGCACGGTAGCCAACGCGACAGCGGCGTTACCCACGTTGAAACGGCCCGGGACATTCAACTGAAGATCCAGCTCGCTACCGTTGGCATCGCGCACAGTTTCACCGCGGACCACAATCGTGGAGTCCTGCTGGTGGCGGCCACAGCCAGGGCAACGCCACGTACCGGCAAATGTGACGGTCCCGGAATCATCGACCTCCGGGTTTTCACGATCCAGAACCGTGTCACATCCCGGGCATAACACCGCGTCATCGTTCCATACCGAGCCAGGGTTGACCCAGACCGTCTCACGGGCGGTCTCAGCGGCCCACGCAACCAACGGCTCCTCCGCGTTCGCGATCACGAGCGGGCCGTCCTCACCGGCTTCCTCGAGCGCGTTACGCCACGCACGGGCCAGCCCCTTGATTTCGTGGTTGCGGTCCAACTGGTCACGCGAGAAGTTCAACATCACCAGAATCTTCGGCTTACCAACCTTCACCAGGTCAGCCACTACGCGCTCATCGACCTCCAACACGGCAAGGTCCGCTTTCGGGGCCTCTGACAACGCAGAGGCGATACCGCGATGTAGGTTTGCGCCATCGGCGTTTGTGACCAACCGGGCGGCATCCTCACCCAACGCCTCACGCACAGCGGATGCGACAAAGTGGGTGGTTGTTGTCTTGCCGTTCGTGCCGGTGACCGCAACGATGGTGCGGCCGGCGAGCAACTGCTCAAACGCGCGCGGAGCCAAGCGGGTGAGGATTGCGCCCTGAATCGATTGACCTGAGCCGCGACCCACCAACCGGGAACCGAGCCGCGCGGTGCGGCCTGCGAACGTAGCGAAAGACAAACGCGCACGGTCCAAGACCGGCATGCCGGCCCTCGCGCGAGGATTGGATGCGGGAGGTTCGGGTAGATGCTGAGAAACCATAGGTTCTATCTTCCCACGTGGGGAAGCGCCTTTCGGCACTTCCCCACGAGGGATCACAGGTTGACTCGGTCACAATACGGCCTGCGGCCGGCGGGGCTGTTAGCTCAGCTCCCGCCGCAGCGAATCCAGGCCCATGCCGCCGAGCTTCAGGGCGCGGGTGTGGAAGTCTTTAGCGCTGAACTCATCACCTTCGCGTTCTTCGACCTCCGCGCGGATCTGCATCCAGATCTGCTCACCGATCTTGTAGGCCGGAGCCTGGCCTGGCCAGCCCATGTAGCGCAGCCACTCAAATTCGATGCGGCCTTCGGACTCGAACACGTTCTTCTTCAAGAACTCAAGGCCCTTCTCAGCGGTCCAGACCCCTGCGCCCCAACGCTGCGGGACCTCGAAGCCGCAGTGCAGACCGATATCGAAGACGACGCGGGCGGCACGCAGACGCTGGCCCATGAGCATCCCGAGGCGGTCGCCTGGATCTTCGAGGTAGCCGAGCTCTTCCATGAGGCGCTCAGCGTAGAGGGCCCAGCCCTCACCGTGCCCGGAAGTCCAGGAGAATTCGCGGCGGAAGCTGTTGAGCTCATCCGAGTTCATGGTTGAGGTAGCGATCTGCAGGTGGTGGCCTGGGACGCCCTCGTGGTAGACGGTCGAGGTTTCCGACCACGTCGTGAACGTGTCCTCACCCGCTGGCACGGACCACCACATGCGGCCTGGGCGGGAGAAATCATCGGATGGGCCCGTGTAGTAAATGCCGCCCTCATTGGTAGGGGCGATCATGCACTCGAGGCGATCCATAGGCGGTTCAATATCAAAGTGGGTTCCGGCAAGCTCCCGGACAGCCTTATCCGAAAGCCCCTGCATCCATTCGCGCAACGCATCCGTGCCGTGCAGCTGGCGTTGAGGGTCCGCGTTGAGAGCCTCCATCGCTTCTTCGATGGAGGCGCCCGGCTTGATCTGCTCGGCGACTTCCTCTTGCTCTGCGATGATCCGGTCGAGCTCTTCAACGCCCCACTTATACGCCTCTTCCAGATTGACTTCAGCGCCAAGGAAGTCACGCGATGCGAGTGCGTAGTATTCGCGGCCGCACGCGTCTTCTTGGCGGGCCGATGGGCGCAGAACGGTGGTGAGGTAGTCAGCGAACTCGGCATAAGCCTTCCCCGCATCAGCTGCTGCCGTTGCGAGAGCCTCGCGGGCGGAATCATCGAGGGACGCCGGTGCCGCGATCTCGGTGAGTTTGGCGAAATAGCCGTCCTCAGCTGCGTATGCCGCACACTGCTCAGCGACGATGTCCACCTGGCGAACCGCTGGAGCCTTACCGTTGGTACGCGCCTCTTCCAGAGTTGCGCGATAACCAGCCAACGCCTCCGGGATGTGGGTTACACGGCGAGTGATCACGGCCCAGTCCTGGGCGGTCTCTTGCGGCATGAGGTCCAGTAGTGAACGAATACCTTGGGCGGGGGAAGCGAGGTTATTGAAATCCGGTACCCCGGAATCCAACAGCTCAAGTTTGACCGTGAGGCGTTCGTTCATGATGTCGAGCGTTACGGCATCTGCATCATCGACCGGTTCGATGCTTGAGATCTTCTGCAGCGTCGAAGCGTAGAGCTCACGCTCCTGCGCTGTACCGGCAGGGGAATAGTCCGCGTAATGGTCGGGGGCGTCCGGGCTCCCGATGCTCACGAGGTGTTCAGGTACGAGCTTGCCGAACGCGGTCATAAATTCCTCGGCAACGGCATCGATCGCCGAAGGGGTACGTGGTGATGTAGGTGTAGTCATGAAACTAGCCTAAAACGTTATCGCTCTAAATGAGAGCTCGGTCACGGTTGGCCGCGTTCCGCTGAGGGAGGAACCGGCTCACACGGTCCGGCCCGCCCAGGGCACGCAGCGCGTACAGGATGCACGCGAGGTCCACGACTTCCTGCAGTAGCGCGCCGAAGGTTGCCGGGATGAACCCGAACGCCGCGAAACCCATGAGGCCCAGCGAGAGGGCGATACCGATGAGGATCGCGGTGATGGCAACCTGGTAAGTCCATTTACCGACGTCGACTGCGCGGGCCACCAGCGAGATGTCTTCGCGGGTGATGACGGCGTCGGCGGATTCACTAGCGGCAGATGCGCCGCGGGCACCCATCGCAACACCCACGCCAGCGGCTGCAAGGACGGGGGCGTCGTTGATGCCGTCACCCACCATGAGGGCCGGTTGCTGCATCTGGGTGATGCGGCTGACCTTATCTTCAGGCAGAAGATTGCCGGCGATGGAACTGACGCCGATGTGTTGCCCGACTGAATCTGCAGTGGCCTGGTTATCGCCGGTCAGCAACGCGATATCGCTGATTCCCAGTTCCGTCAGGGCCGTGATGGTGCCGGCTGCTTCTGCGCGGACCTCATCGGCCATGAGGATAATGCCGCCTAGTCTGGCATCAACGCTGATGTATACAGCGGTTTGCGAAGCGTGCAGGTCAGGCTGTGAAACCTCACCGGCGACTTCCTCGATAAAGGTCTTCTTGCCTACGCGAACGTTCTGCCTGTCAACGATGGCGCTCACGCCGTTGGTGGCGATCTCGCTGGCATCGTGGGCTTCCAACATCGCGGTCCCGCGTTCTTCAGCGGCTTCGATGATGCCATCAGCCAGAACGTGGGAGGAGAACTGCTCCGCGGTTGCCGTGAGTTGTAGCAGGCGAGCCTCATCGATTCCGTCAGCGGGAATGATCCGGTCGATGCGGGGGCGGCCGAACGTAACGGTGCCCGTCTTGTCGAACGCGGCCGATTTTGCACGCGATAACGCCTCGAGGGTTGCGCCTCCCTTCACGATCACGCCCAAGCGCGAGGCGCGCGACATCCCGCCCATGAACGAGACCGGCGCACCGATCAGTAGCGGGCATGGGGTCGCCAAAACCAGAACTTCAGCGAAACGCACAGGATCGCCTGAGAGCGACCACGCAATACCCGCGACGATGAGGGACACGATCGTGAACGGGACAGCGAAACGGTCTGCAACCCGGACCGTTGGTGCTTGCTGCTGTTCGGCCTCGCGCACCAGCTGAACAATCCGCTGGTACTGCGAATCCTCAGCGGTCGCGCTCGCGCGAATGCGGATCGCTGTGTGTCCGTTCACGGAACCAGACATGAGGCGCTCGCCGCGGGTCTTCGTCACGGGCAAAGGCTCGCCTGTGAGGCTCGCTTCATCGACCGAGGCGTGCTCATCGAGCAGTTGTGCATCCACCGGAACCACCTCAGAGGGACGAACCATGAGGGTATCGCCCACCTTGACCTCTGTGACTGGAACGTCTTCAAGACCCAGCCCCGCATGTTCTTGGCCTGTTTGGTCAGGCCCTGCGCTGTCGATGCTGTGCTGCGCACCGACTGTGTTTTCCGGGGTGATGCGGTGGGCGGTATCGGGCGCGCGGTCTACGAGTGCTGTGAGTTCGCGTTGAGCCCTGGAAGCCGCGTAGTCTTCGAGCGCTTCACCGCCGGTAAGCATGAGCGCGATGATCGTGGCAGCGACGTATTCGCCGACCAGTAGCGAGGAGATCATTGCGACAACCGCGAGGATGTCGAGGCCGAAGTTGCCGCGCAGTACGTCCCGGATCATGTCGATGGCGGTCACGAGGATGATGATCGAAACATAGACGGTCGCGACCCACTGGGCGGCAGGACTGCCCAAGACCCTCAAGGTGACAACCACCGCAAGCGCGATCAATGCCGTGCACGCAAGAAAATATTTCTGTGCAAAACCTATGAATCTGCCCATGAGTCAATAGTTCGCTAAAACCCTGACGGTTTCTAGCGAAGAAAGGCTAACCATAGTGAACGCAGGCTCACTTCATCTATACGCGGAGCGTCTAGGTTCATATGGACTAAGTAATTCTCGTGTCTGAAATTCTTAGCTAAGGTGATGGTCAGATACGGTGATGTAGGTCACGCGCTGACGCGGGAATGTGAGGCTGGTTACGGCCGCACAGGAACTTGGCCAGCACCACTGCACGCCGAGAAGAAAGCCCTAACTAACGTGAGGAGTGGACCTGATGTTCATTGCGCCAGCCGCAGTGGTTCGAGCCACAACATCAGAAGACATGGCTGTATCCCGCGAGCAAGCCAAGACCTGGCGCTCCGAAGGCATGGGGATCCCGGACCGCTTCCTCACGGATGCCGCGCTTGCGGATCTCGCCGCCACGGCCGAATCCCTCGGTAACGAAACCTTCGTGCGCACCATCGCCGCGGTGCAAGCCGCACGCAAAGGCGACTACGGGACCATCCCGAGCATCGAATCAGCTGAAGCCCTCTTCAAGCAGTTCCTCGCCGATGACAAGATCGACGGCTGGGTCTATGTGCAAGAAGAAGACGGCTACCTGCACCCCTACCTTGTAGCTGATATCAAGTTTGAGCACGCGGACATCTCCCGGGATGCACGCGTCAAGATCACGATGGAAGCGGACAGCCCCACCGTGCAGCGCCCATCCAAGACGCCGCGGTTGCTGTTGCTGGAAGACTCCGCGATCGTGGGTAAAACTCCCGAGCAGGCGCTGACCGCCCAGGGTGCCTTCCATGAAACTGAAGAGCTCAAGACTGCATATCAGAAGCGCCGGGATGTCTATCAGGACATCATCGATAACGGTTTTGCCCAGCAGTTCATGTTCACAGGGACCGCGATCCGCACCGAAGACCACAAGTCGCCTAAGAACCGCACCAACCGCAAGGTCGTCCAGGATGTGAAGCCAGGCTCGATCGCCCCGCTGCGCACCGGGTCCCCGTCCGTCCTGGCTGATAACACCGACGGGCAGGGCATGGGTGAAGTGCCCGTCGTCACCGCTGTCGCTGTCTTCGACCTCGCAGCGCAAGACTACATCGACGTCAACGTTGGCGACCTCA
The DNA here is from genome assembly GCF_022346425.1 of Pseudoglutamicibacter albus. Taxonomy (GTDB): domain Bacteria; phylum Actinomycetota; class Actinomycetes; order Actinomycetales; family Micrococcaceae; genus Pseudoglutamicibacter; species Pseudoglutamicibacter albus. Next base: position 150,362 of record NZ_JAKRCW010000005.1, on the reverse strand, counting down.
CCCCGTACGAATACGACGAAAACCTGCGCGAGAAACTCGTGTTGCCACAAGAACAGGTTGAGCTACTCGACATCCTGACCTCAGATATTTCGGTGTTCACCGGCGACATCATCGAAGGTAAATCCGCAGGCAACGTGATCCTCGCCCGCGGCCGGCCAGGCGTGGGTAAAACCTTGACAGCGGAAGTCTATGCCGAGGTATCGCACCGCCCGCTGTACTCGATCCACACCGGAACGCTCGGGATCAACCCGGAATCGATCCGTAAAAACCTCGAGACCGCATTCGAACGCGCCAAACGCTGGGATGCAGTGTTGTTGCTCGACGAAGCAGACGTGTTCGTGCTACAGCGCGGGCTTGAGCTTGAACAGAACGCGATCGTCGCTGAGTTCCTGCGCACCCTCGAGTACTACGACGGGCTGCTCTTCCTGACCACCAACCGCGTGGACGGGGTTGACGAAGCGATCCTGGCCCGTTGCGCGGTCGTGATCGACTACGACCTGCCAAGCCGCGAAGACGCCCGCACCATTTGGGGCATGCTCGCTGAAGGCCACGGAGCCAACCTCGGGGATGAGCTGCTTGACACCCTCGTGGAAACCTTCCCGAACATCACCCCGCGAGACATCAAGATGATCCTGCGCCTCGCGCTACGCATTGCCGCCTTCCGCAAGGACGAGGCGAACCTCGAAGCGTTCATCACCGCCGCGAAATACCGCGGCATCCACCCCGCATAAGCCACCGTCACGGCATCAACCCGGGTGCCGCAGCGGATCAGCAAGACCAACCCAAACCGCTTCAACTGAAACCCCGGATTCAGCTGAATAAGTTTCAACCACTAGAAGGAGCAATCATGGCTACTCATCACACCCAGGCATCTGAAGCCCGCGCCGCAGACTCCGGTGCACAGGCATCAGCCCGCTTCAAGGACCGCGCTGCCGCACATCGTGGCGATCAGCCAGTTGACCACGAGCGCGTCAACCTGCTGGCCGGTAAGGCTATCAAGGCGTTGACCGACATCGTCTACGAAGACAAGGTCTCCTACGACGAATACAACGCTTTGAAGTCTTGGCTCATCAAGGTTGGTGAAGACGGCGAATGGCCACTGTTCCTCGATGTGTGGATTGAGCACGCAGTTGAGGACGTAGCAACCGAGCACCGAGAAGGCTCCAAGGGCACCATCGAAGGCCCGTACTACGTCGAGGACTCCCCAGAGTACGAATGGGACGCCAAGATCCCGATGCGCGAGGACGAGCCAGGCACCCCGTTCCGCTTCAAGTCCAAGGTCACCGCGGTTGATGGCACCCCGCTGTCGAACGCGAAGATCGAGATGTGGCACGCGGACGAGTACGGCCTGTACTCGCAGTTCGCACCAGGCATCCCAGAGTGGAACCTGCGCGCAAGCTTCCTCGCCAACGAGGACGGCGAATTCGACATCAAGACCATCCGCCCTGCGCCTTATCAGATCCCAACCGAGGGGGCATGCGGTCAGCTGATTGAGGCCGCCGGCTGGCACGCATGGCGTCCAGCGCACATCCACGTCAAGGTCTCCGCACCGGGATATGAGCTGCTCACCGCGCAGCTGTACTTCCCAGGCGATGAGCACAACGACGACGACATCGCATCGGCAGTCAAGCCGGAGCTCATGCTCGATCCGAAGCCATCGAGTGACGGCGAAGGTGAAGAGGTCCAGTACGACTTCGTTCTCGACCCAGAGCGCTGATCCGTACAGACCGCTGACCTAGCTAAGGCGTTGGGCGACGCCTTGCGGGTGAGGTGGGAGAGTGGCTCCGACCGTGGAGGTCGGGGCCACTCGTATTTAAAATCAAAGGCTTTCATACTGTTTGCTCGCTGGTTGATACACGCTGTGTTTCAAAGTCGCTTTAGTTTCTATATTTATCCATTATGCAATCTATTTGACGTGTCGCTTGGGGCAGTTTTGTAGCTTGAGAAACCTTGGGAACATGCGCGTCTAATTGCTTCAATCTTTAGTCCATGTAAAGCGATCCCCACTATTTTTGAATAAAAGAATGTGTATTCTGTGCAGATTCATGCCGGTTGATTAACTGTTAGCTTGGTCTCAATCGCACGTTCTGTGATGTGCGTTACACCAGGAGGCAAAACCGTGCAGTTTCATATTTCCGGATATTCAACAGGCGATCCGCTCGAACAGCCAGCGGCGGGCTATGGCGTGGATAGGCCCGAGGAGCTCCCAGACACGATGGATGTTCTGGTTGTAGGGTGCGGACCGGCAGGCTCGATCGCGGCAGCACAGCTCTCGCAGTTTCCGAACGTGAACACTCGCCTGATCGACCAGCGTCCACACCGCCTCGAGCTCGCCAACGCGGACGGCGTGCACTCCCGCACCATGGAGACCTTCCAAGCCTTCGGCTTCGCTCACGAGATCTTCGCTGAGGCCCACGAGATTACCGACATGGCGTTCTGGGTTCCGGACCCGCAGAACCCAGAGAACATCATGCGTGAAGTCAGCACCGCCGAACTTGGCCCTGAATACAGTGAATGGCCGATGATGCTCATCACGCAGGTGCGCATCATCGATCACTTCAACCGGTTCATGCGCAACTCCCCAACCCGCATGAAGCCTGACTACGGTTGGGAGTTCGTTGACCTCGAGGTCGCGCCCGAGTCTGCTAAAGAGGAATACCCGGTCACGGTCACCTTGCGGCGCAACGGTGGGCCAGAGGACGGCAAGGAACGCCAGGTCAAAGCCAAGTACGTTGTGGGCGCCGACGGGGCGAAGAGCAAGGTGCGTAAATCGCTCGGCTATCGTCTTCGCGGTAACCAGGCTAACCACGCGTGGGGTGTCATGGATGTCTTCGCTGACACCGACTTCCCGGATGTGCGTAAGAAGTGCACCATCAAGGGCAACTCGGGCCGTTCGATCCTGCTCATCCCGCGTGAGGGCGGCTTCCTGGTGCGCTACTACGTCGACCTCGGTGAGGTTGCAGAAGACGATAACCACGCAGTGCGTGAGACCCCGCTGCAGACCGTGATCGATACCGCGAACGAGATCATGCACCCCTACAGCATCGACGTCAAAAACGTTGTGTGGAACACGATCTACGAAGTCGGCCACCGTGTATCCGATCACTTCGATGACCGCGACTCCACCTACACTGACGGAGATCACCCCCGCGTGTTCATCGCAGGCGACGCATGCCACACCCACTCCGCTAAAGCGGGGCAGGGCATGAACGTCTCGATGCAGGACGGCTTCAACCTCGGTTGGAAGCTCGGCCACGTGGTTTCCGGTAACAGCCCAGATGAGCTGCTGCGCACCTACGCCGAGGAACGCAAGGACATCGCCCACCGGCTCATCGAATTCGATAAAGAGTGGTCCACCCTCATGGCGACCCCGGCAGACCAGCTGCCGGACCCGCAGACCGTGCGCCGCTTCTATAACAAGACCGCGGAGTTCAACGCCGGCTACCTCACCGAATACGAGCCATCCATGCTCACCACCAATGACGAGCATCAGGGCCTGGCTACCGGATACCCACTGGGTAGGCGCTTCCGGTCCGAGATGTGTGGGCGGGTGTGCGATCTGGTCCACACCCACATCGGGCATGAACACACAGCTGATGGGCGCTACCGCATCTATGTTTTCGCTGATGCAGAAATGCCCGGCGAATCGGAGCGTCTCAACGCGTGGGCGGACTGGGCGCATGAGCACCTCGATTCGAGCTTGTTCGATGTCAAGGTGATCTTCCAACAGCACTACCGTGCATTCGATATGCGGCACGTGCACCCGGCATTCAAACCGCGCGTGGGAGACTTCCAGTTGCTCAACATGGAAAACGCGTGGGGAACCCTCGAAGACGTCGACATCTTCGAAACCCGCGGCATCTCCCGGGACGGGGCGGTAGTGGTGGTCCGCCCAGACCAGTACGTAGCCGGTATCTTCCCGCTGGATCAGACCGATGAACTCGCAGAGTTCTTAGGCCGGACCTTCAACGACGTCAAAGCTAAGGCTTCAGCTGTGAAGGCGTAACCGCAATCCACCAACGCTAAGGGCGCCGCATCCATGCAAGGATGCGGCGCCCACTCTCGCTGACGCGCAGGCTGCTGAGACGCAGGGTGTGCGCTTTACAGGTCGACGCGGTAGCGGGTGAGTTTGTCTTCGTCGATCTCAGCGCCCACGCCAGGGATGTCACGGACTGCGATGCGCCCGTCGATGATCTCGATCGGGTCGGCGAGCAGGTCATCTGCCATGTCGAGGAAGTTAGACAGCTCGCCGGCGCGTGCCGATGACGCCTTGTGTGCCGCACCGAAGGCCACCGTTGCCAGGGAGCCGATCTGGGTGTCGATCTGGTTGCCCATCGTCACGTCCACGCCGAGGCCCGTGCACAGCCCAAGGATTTCGGTCGCCTCGGTGAAGCCGGAGCGTGCGGTCTTGATGCAGATCGCGTTGCAGCCACCGGATAGCAGCTCGCGCGATGCGTCCCCTGCGGTCGGAACCGACTCATCGCCCACAATCGGGATGCGCGAGTGGGTCACCAAGCGGCGGCGGCCCATCGCCTCCTTCGCGTCATTCGGTTCTTCGAACAGCGTGATCGGGAGGTCCTCGATCTGCCGCAGAACATCCATCGCCTGGTTCGCGGTCCAACCGCGGTTGGCATCCAAATAGATCTCGACGTCGTCGCCAAGGTGCTCAACGAGCGCGTGGCAGGCCTCAACATCCTCACTGACAGGCAGCCGGCCCACCTTGAGCTTGAACGTGGTGATGCCGTACTTCTCACCGAACATCTGGGCTTCCTCAACCAGCTCAGCGGCTGGTTTGAAACCGAGCATGTGGGAGACCCGCATCGAGTCCGTGTAGCCGCCCAAAAGCTTGTGCACGGGCTGTTCGGTGATCTTGCCCGCGATGTCCCACAACGCAATATCGACGGCACCTTTAGCGACCTGATTGTGGATCGTGCGGTGCATGATCGCGCGCACCTTCTCACGATCCAACGGGTTCAAACCGATGATCTCCGGCGCGAAAACCTCGTCGATGATCGTCTTGATCGAATGCTGGGTTTCCCCGTAGGTATAAGGCCGCGGAGGGGCATCCGCGACACCCGTGACGCCGGCATCAGTGTGGATGCGCACCAGCACGTGTTCAGCGTTGTGCACCTCGCCGGAGGCGAACTTGAGCGGCTTGACGTACGGGATGTTGTACGGGATCGCCTCGATGCCAGTAATTTTCACGGTGTCCTCCCACGGTCTGTAGGTTTTTGGCTTGTGTATTTGCGGTTGCGGCTGGAAATCTCCGGTTGAGGCAATGTAGCCGCCGCGTCGATAGTGGTGGTGATGAAGTTCTCTGCGATAGGGGTCAGCGCATCACCCTTCCACGCGATGCCGAGGCTGACCGTGATATCGGTCTGGAGCGGACGAAGGATGATGGATTCCTGGAACGGGTAGTGCGCTGAATATGGTACGAACGCGACCCCGATGTTGGCGGCCACGAGCGCGTTGAGTGTGCTGGTTTCGGTTGCGGTCTGCACCACCCGCGGCCGGAAGCCGTGTTCGCGGCACGCTTGATGCGCAAGGGATGCAACAGCGGATGCGCGCGGATAACTCACGACGTCGATGTTCATGACGTCCTCGGGGCTGACCGGCCCGGAGTCTTCGGCGAGGGGATGGTTGCGGCTGATCGCCAACGCGAGCCGGGTATCCATGATGGGCTTGTAGTTGAGTTCATCGGATGAAATAGGCGGCCGCAGCACCGCCAGGTCCATCCGGTTATCGAGCAGGGCCTGCTCCATGTGAGGGGTCAGCAGTTCACCGAACACTTTGAGCCGCACCAACGGATAGCGGTGGTGGGAGAGCCGGATCGCAGCCGGCATGAGCTCGTGGGTCGCACTGCCTGTGAACCCGACCCGCAACACACCGGCTGAGCCGGCGCCGACATCGGCCACATCGCTTTGGGCTGACTCTACGGCAGAAAGAATCCCGGTTGCGCGTTCAAGCAGCAACTCCCCGGCAGGGGTCAGATCAACCCGACGCGTCGTGCGCTCAAACAGCTGGGTTCCGAGTTCTTGTTCGAGCTGCTTGATCTGTGCTGAAAGCGGCGGCTGAGCGATATGTAGGCGTTGCGCGGCGCGTCCGAAGTGCTTTTCTTCTGCCACCGCAACGAAGTACCGCAAATGGCGTAACTCCATGGGTTCTCTCCGTTCCGTCGAGGCAGTGATACTCGGTCGCGTCATCGTCGGCGCACCTGGCTGCGTCTGCGGAGGCCGGGGCGTCGAGTCCGGTGACGTATCTCACCTTAGATTCAGCTGGGTGGACTTGTGAAAGACTTTTATGAACCCTACTCATATAGCACAAGTATCAATGCCGGTGGTTTAGGTACTTCAGACTACGGTAAAGGGTGAATAGGGTGAAGCCTAGATACCCCAAGTTTCGATAGGCACAAGTTTCGATAGATACAGGACTTGTTAGGCACAAGCCTTGTTAGGCAGAAGACTTGGTACACATATACGAAGGAGATCACGATGCTGTTCCTCGCCCGCATGGACGTTAACTTCCCGGAAGATATGGACCCGGACACGATGGCCGATTTTCAGGCACGAGAGAAGGCCTACTCCTCTGACCTGCAGAACCGCGGCATCATGAAGGGCATCTGGCGCGTGGTAGGGGAGTACTCCAACTACTCGATGTATGAGGTCGATGGACACGACGAGCTCCACGCGATCTTCCAGGGCTTCCCAATGTTCAAATACATGGACGTCAAGGTGACCCCGCTGGCAACCCACCCGAATGCAACCAAGGACGACTTCTTCGCCCCTGCAACCGGGAACTGATGCCCGGGCATGAGCCGGAGTTAAACGGGCGGGCCCCAGAGAACACGTTCTCTGGGGCCCGCCCGTTTTAGTTCAGTGCGTTGTTAGCTCAGCACGTTCCGTCTGACACGTAGCTGATTAGAACGCTGGGATGACGGTTCCGTCTTTCCAGTTGTCCTCGATGAACTTCTTGACTTCATCCGAGTGCAGCAGGTCATTCAGCTTCTGGATGTTCTCGTCGATCTTGGTGGACTGGCGGACGACCAGCAGGTTGGCGTACGGGTTGTCTTCAGGCTTCTCGAGGAACAAGCCGTCCTTGGACGGGGTCAGCCCGCCTTCGAGTGCGAAGTTACCGTTGATGACTGCACCGTCGAGGTCTTCCATGACGCGCGGCAGGGTAGCGGCATCGGCTTCTACGAACTTGATGTTCTTAGGGTTCTCGGCAACATCGTGGGTCGTTGCAGAAACAGCCTCGACGCCGTCCTTGATCTTCAGCAGGCCAGCGTCTTCGAGCAGCTTCAGCGAGCGGCCCATGTTGGACGGATCGTTAGGGATAGCGATCTTGGCTCCGTCCTTGATGTCTTCGACCTTCTTAGCCTTGGACGAGTAGAGGGCCAACGGCTCGATGTGGATGCCCCTGAAGTGGGAGAATTCGTAGCCCTTCTTGTCGATTTCTTCTGTCAGGTATGGCTCGTGCTGGAAATAGTTGGCGTCGATATCGCCGTCATTGAGTGCCTGGTTAGGCAATGCGTAGTCGGTGAACTCCTTGATCTCAAGATCGAGGCCTGCGTCCTTGGCGAGGTTATCGTCCACGAACTTCAAGATCTTCGCCTGCGGGACCGGGGTCGCGCCGATCGTCAGGACCGTGACGTCGCCGTCTTTCTTACCGACGCTGTCTTTGTCGTTGCCGCCCATCAGGCCGCATCCGGCAAGGCTCACGGTGACTGCTAGCGCGGCGGTTCCTGCCGCGAACTTACGAAAGAAGCGCATTCTTCTCCTCCGAAGGGTTGAGCAACCTCAGGCAGAACTGAACCTGAGGAGTGATGGTTAGCGGTGGTTGACGCGGCGTGCGAGCCAGTCACCGAACATTTGAATAGCAATAACGATGGCGACCACCACGATGATGCACGCGATCATCGTGTCAGTCTGGTACTGGCTGTAGCCGTAGTTCATCGCAAGCGCGCCGAGGCCTCCGCCGCCAACCGCACCGGCCATCGCGGTATAGGAAACCAGCGTGACTGCAGTGACGGTCGCAGATGAAACGAGCGCGGGCAGCGCCTCGGGGATCAAGACTTGCCGTACGATCTGCCCGTTGGTGGCACCCATCATCTGTACGGCTTCGATCTTGCCTGTTGCGACCTCCCGCATCGCGCTTTCAGCGAGCCTGGCAAAGAACGGGATCGCACCCACCGCGAGCGGGACCACAGTGGCTTCCCACCCGATTGCTTTACCGACCATGAAGCGCGTGAACGGGATCAGCGCGATGATCAGGATGATGAACGGGATCGAACGCCCCAAGTCCACGATCGAGCTGATGATGCGGTGGATCACAGGGTTCGGGGCGAGCCCGCCTTTGGAGGTCATCCACACCCAGATCCCCAGCGGCAAACCGAGGATGATCGCAAACGCCGAGGAGAACACGGTCATCAGCAGTGTCTCCTGGGTTGCTGGCCACAGCGAATCCTGGATGACGGGGTTGTTGAACCACGTTTCACGCTCGGCGGCGAGCACCTGGGTTGGCGCTACCTTCAGCGGTAGCGCGGTGTGGGCTTGTGCGGCAATTGTGCTCAGTTGTGTCATCATGCGGCTTCCTCCACGTGGATGCCACGCTCAGTTAGTGTGCGTCCTAGCACGCGGGTGGCTTGCGCGTCGGTGCTGCGGATGCGCATACGGCCCACGTCCAGGCCCGCGATGCGTTCCAACGTTGCGGCTTCGACTTCCACGATCGGGGTTCCGGCGCGTTGAGCGGCATCGAAAACCTCCGCTGCGGAGAGGCCTGCGATGCTGATCTCCAGCATTACGGTGGCGTCCTCGGCGTCACGGATCGGTGCCGACGGCAGTGGGATGAGTTCGCGCGCCAGCGTCGAAGCAGGGGCGGAGAGCACCTCACGCAACGATGCGGTGTGCTGATTGCGGCCCTCAGCAAGCAAGGTCACCGAGTCGCAGATTTCACGCACCACTGACATTTCGTGGGTGATGATCAGCACGGTGATACCCAAGTCATCCCGTAGCTGCTTGATGAGGGCGAGGATCTGGGCGGTCGTGGTTGAGTCGAGTGCCGAGGTCGGCTCATCGCACAACAAAATCTTAGGTTCAGTTGCCAACGCACGTGCGATACCGACGCGTTGACGCTGACCACCCGAGAGCTGGGCGGGATGGTTGTCCTCACGGCCTTCGAGACCAACAAGAGTGATCAGTTCGCGGGCCCGCTGCATCGCCTGCTTCTTCTTGACCCCAGCGATCACCAGAGGGTGCGCGATGTTCTCCAACGCGGTCTTGGAATCCAGAAGCTCCGCGTGCTGGAAAACCATGCCGATCGAACGGCGGGCCTTCCGCAAACGTGCCCCAGTGTAAGCGGTGACGTCTTCGCCGTTGATCTCGACCGTGCCAGAGGTTGGGGTTTCCAAACCAGTCAGGCACCGAATCAACGTCGACTTACCCGCCCCAGAGCGTCCAACGATTCCGTGAATCAGGCCGGACTCAACGTGCAGATCGATGCCGTCTAAAGCGGTAGTGCCTGCGAACTCTTTACGCAAGCCTTTCAACGTAATCATCGGACCCTCCCTTCTAGATACTCTTGCTGACTCAATGCCATTGCCCGCGACACTGTGTTCTTCGGGATACTCCCGGTATTCTTCGCGACACCGCCGCGCGCGCGTGTGTGGGAAACATAAACATTTCCATAGGAAACGCGTGATCCATAAACTGGATGATTCTTGTGTTACACAAGATGTCATTAGAGCGGCTGAAAGCGCGGGTTTCGTGTCAAGGATCACGCGGTAAGTGTGCACGATGCGCAAACCAAGCCGCGCATGCTGTGTGAACCAGCGCGACACTGGGACAGAACCCAACAGGCAACCGCGGGCTGGCCGGGTGCGAATCACTCCTGGTCAGCGAACTGGGTGCGGTACAGCTCGGCGTAGCGCCCGCCGTGAGCCAACAGCTCATCGTGGCTGCCCTGTTCGAGGATCCGCCCGCCCTCAACCACCAAGATCGCATCCGCTGCCCGGATCGTTGAAAGCCGGTGCGCAATCACTAACGCGGTACGGCCTTCCATCGCCTCCGAAAGCGCGGTCTGGACCGCGGTTTCATTCGTTGAATCCAAAGCCGATGTCGCCTCATCCAAAACCACCACGGCAGGTGCCGCGAGAAGCAAACGCGCGATCGTGAGCCGCTGCCGCTCACCGCCAGAGAGACGGTAGCCACGCTCGCCGATCACCGTGTCCAGGCCATCGGGCAACGCTGCGATCACAGGTTTGAGCCGCGCCCGCTCGAAGGCCGACCACAACTGCTCATCTGTAGCGTTTGGGGCGGCGATCGTGAGGTTATCGCGGATCGACTCGTGGAACAGGTGACCATCCTGGGTGACCACGCCGATCGTATGCTTGAGCGAATCGAAACTCACATCGCGAACGTCCACGTCATTGAACGTGATGCTGCCCTCCGTCGCGTCATACAGCCGCGGAAGAAGTGCCGCGATCGTCGACTTACCGGCACCACTGGAACCCACCAGCGCGACAGTCTGGCCCGCCTGAATCGTGAAATCGATCCCGTGCAGAACCTCGGAACTCTCACGCTGATCCAGCACCGAGACGTCCTCAAGGGAAGCCAGAGAAACCTGTTCGGCTGTGGGGTAGGCGAACCGCACGTCGTTGAACGCGACCGTGACCCGACCGGAACCCAACTCGACCGCGTCCGGCTTCTCCTTGATCAGCGGGTCAAGATCCAAAACCTCAAACACGCGCTCGAAAGAAACGACAGCGCTCATGATGTCCATGCGGGCGTTCGCAAGCATCGTGAGCGGAGCGTACAGACGGGTCAACAGCATCGCAAGGGTCACAACCTCGCCTGCGTTGAGATGCCCCAGAACCGCCTGGACGCCACCCACGCCGTAGACGAGCGCCAAAGCCAGCGCCGAAACCAGCGTGAGGGCCTGAACGAACGTGGTCTGCAGCATCGCGGTCTTGACTCCGATGTCCCGCACCCGGCCCGCACGCTCGGAAAACGCCTGGGACTCAGCCCCCGGAGCGCCGAAAAGCTTGACCAGCGTTGCCCCGCCCGCGGAGAACCGCTCCGTCATGCGGGTAGACATCGCCGCGTTATAGTCAGCCGCTTCACGCTGTAACGAAGCCAACCGCCCGCCCAGCAGGCGTGCAGGGATCAAGAAAACCGGCAACAGCAAGATTGAAAACAGCGTGACCTGCCATGAGATCGTGACCATGACCGCAACCGTGAGGATCAGCGAAACGATGTTCGCAACAACACCGGAGAGCGTGTTGGAGAAGGCACGCTGCGCACCGATAACATCATTATTCAGCCGCGATACCAACGCGCCGGTTCGGGTCCGGTTGAAGAACGCGATCGGCATGGTCTGCACGTGATCAAACACCGTGGTGCGCATGTCATAGATGAGGCCTTCGCCGAGCTTCGCGGAGAAGTACCGGTTCAGAAGACTGAAACCCGCATCGGCGAGTGCGAGTGCGGCGATCGCGATGGCAAGCCACACGATCACCTCGACCGGCCCGCCGGAGGTGATCGCGTTGACAACATCGCCGGCGAGGATCGGTGTGATGACCCCGATCACCGAGATCACCACCGAAATGCCTAAGAACAAGAACAGCATCGCCTTGCGTTTAGCCGCGAAACCCCAAATGCGTTTGAGGGTCCCTTTGGAGATCTTTCCGTGGTCCTTGGTCCGTTGGGCCGCCACGGTGCGGTGCAGAACCATCCGCGGTGAGAACTGACTCATCAACATCCTCCTCAGGGCGCAAAAACTTAGACGCGCTACCTAGATGCAGTATCTAACGCGCAAGGCCGATGCGCACGTTAGGTGTACGCATCGGCCTGCCACACAGTGGTGTGGTGTTGGTTGATTAGTTGGTGAAGTATGTGCGTTATTTGCGGCGGAACAGCCCCGGCAAGCTCGTCAACTGGCCGCGGATGGTTGCAGCACGGCGCAGAATCTCGCTACGCGTGGACGGCGGGGCCTGTTCGGCTGCCTGACGCGATTGAGCTTCGGCGAGGATGACCGCGAACAGTGCCGCGATCTCCTCATCGGTCGCTTCACCACGCACCACACGAAGATCGCTCGGCTCAGGTGCCGACTTCTGTTGAGGTGCCCAGGAAAAGTTTTGTGTGGTGTTCACAGCGGAATGTTCCCATGCTTACGGTCAGGGTTGGTCGTGTGCTTATCGCGGGTTGCGCGCAAGCCCTTCACAATCTGGACGCGGGTCTCGCTCGGTGCGATCACCGCATCGACATAACCCAACTCAGCGGCCTGATACGGGTTGAGTAGCTCGGCTTCGTAGCCGTCGATCAGCTCGGTACGGCGAGCCTCGACGTCGCCACCTTCCTGCTCAACAGCTGCCAGGTCACGACGGTAGAGGATATTGACCGCACCCTGGGCGCCCATGACACCGATCTGAGCGGTAGGCCAGGCAAGGTTGATGTCCGCGCCGAGCTTCTTGGAACCCATCACAATATAGGCGCCACCGAAAGCCTTGCGGGTGATGACCGTGAGCTTAGGCACGGTCGCTTCAGCGTACGCGTAGAGCAGCTTGGCGCCGCGGCGGATGATGCCCTGATCCTCTTGATCCTTACCCGGCAAGAAGCCTGGAACATCGACGAACGTCAGCACCGGAATGTTGAAAGCGTCGCAGTGGCGCACAAAACGGGCGGCCTTCTCAGAGGCGGCGATGTCGAGTGTGCCAGCGAACTGCATCGGCTGGTTCGCGACGATTCCGACGGTCGAGCCTTCAACACGGCCGTAACCGATCATGACGTTGGGCGCATACAGCGCCTGCATCTCAAAGAATTCGCCGTCATCGAGTACGGACTCGATGACTTCACGCATGTCATACGGCTGGGACGCCGAATCCGGGATCAGGGTGTCGAGGGCCTCGTCATCCTCGGTGACCTCGAGCTCGGCCTCATCCGCGTAGAGCACCGGCGGGGAAGCGAGGTTATTGGACGGCAGATAGGAGAGTAGCTCGCGCACGAAATCGAGCGCATCCTCCTCATCCTCGGCAAGATACGTGGATGTACCCGTCTCCGTGTTGTGGTGGCGGGCGCCACCGAGGGTCTCCATGTCCACGTCTTCGCCCGTGACAGCCTTGATCACGTCCGGGCCCGTGATGAACATGTGGGAAGTCTTATCCACCATGATGATGTAGTCCGTCAAAGCAGGGGAGTAAGCGGCACCACCAGCAGACGGGCCCATGATCACCGAGATCTGCGGGATCACACCCGAAGCGTGGACGTTATTGCGGAAGATATCGGCGAACATCGCAAGGGAGGCCACGCCCTCCTGGATGCGCGCTCCACCACCATCGAGCAGACCGATCACCGGCATCCCGTTACGCAAAGCGAACTCTTGGACCTTGACGATCTTCTCGCCGTTGACGTTAGAGAGCGAACCACCAAAGACCGTGAAGTCCTGCGAATACACCGCAACCTGACGGCCATCTACCGTCCCGTAACCGGACACGAGACCATCACCGAGAGGATGCTTCTTCTCCATACCGAAAGCAGTGGTGCGGTGCTTAGCCAACGCATCGAACTCAACGAAGGAACCCGGGTCCAAGAACATATCGATGCGTTCACGCGCAGTGCTCTTACCGCGGCTATGCTGCCGTTCAACCGCAGCTTCACCACCAGGGTTGATGGTCTCAGCCATACGGCGATGGAAGTCCTCGAGCTTACCGGCGGTCGTAGTGAGATCCGGGGTGCTGTGCGGATCTGACGGCTGGGCGGTCATCGCTTGCGAACTCTCCTTCGTTTTGGTGGAAACCTCTCAAAAAGAAAGGCATCCAGGCCATTCTACGGGCTATCTTCGCTAAAGCTTTTGTCGGACTCCTACAAAAACAAGCCATAAAGCCCGGCCTGCTCCCACGGAACCCGCGGCTGGATGAGCGCTGCGCGCCACAGTTATCGCGGTAGTTACTGCCCAGTCACTTAGGCAATGTAACCTGGATCACAACACATCGTTTTCGATGCATTCGATACAGCACTGCATTCAGCGCAACCTGCACTCGGTACTGCAACGCGCACGGCAACAACAGGAGGACCACGTGAGCACATCAACCAAAACCCTCAACGGCAAAACCATCCTCATGTCCGGAGGCTCCCGAGGAATCGGCCTCGCGATCGCCCTACGCGCAGCCCGCGACGGCGCCAACATCGCGATCCTCGCGAAAACCGCTGAACCACACGCCCACCTCGAAGGCACAGTCCACACCGCAGTCCAAGACATCAACGACGCCGGCGGCAAAGGGCTCGCGATCGTCGGTGACGTACGCAAAGACGAAGACATCCAACGCGCCGTCGACACAACAGTAGAAGAGTTCGGCGGCATCGACATCGTCATCAACAACGCCTCCGCGATCAACCTCAACCCCACGCCCGCACTCGACATGAAGCGCTTTGACCTCATGCACCAAATCAACATGCGCGGAGCCTTCGCACTACCCAAAACCGCCTACCCACACCTCAAAAAGGCAGAGAACCCACACATCCTCACACTCTCCCCACCACTGAACCTCGACCCGGTATGGGCAGGCGCACACCTGGGCTACACGATGGCTAAATACGGGATGAGCATGACCACACTCGGATTCGCCCAAGAATTCGCACGCGATCGAATCGCCGCGAACTCACTGTGGCCGGCATCCCTCATCCACACCGCCGCGATCGAGAACCTCCCCGGCGGCGAAGCGATGCTCGCCGGCGCCCGCAAACCAGACATCGTCGCCGACGCCGCCCACCACATGCTGACCCAGCCGTCACACACCTTCACAGGCAAATTCCTCACCGACGAAGAAGCGCTCGCCGACGCCGGCGTCACCGACCTCACCGGCTACGCCATCAACCCAGACCACCCGCTCACCGCGGACATCTTCCTCACCAAAGACCGCATGCCGGAAGGCTCCATCTCGCCAATCCCAGGACAGTGACGCGCTGCGGCGGGGAGGGGCTTGCGGGCGAGTTGAACGCGGTATGTTCGTAGGACACCCGATTCTTAGGGCCCGTTTTCAAGGCCCGGCAACTGACGACCAACACGAGCGAAGGTTGACATGCACACACCAGAGCGCCTTGAAGCCGACATCATCACCGCCAACGCAAGCGCCGAATGGGCGGCGTTGCACGGTAGTGAACGTTCCGCCGCGTGGCCGCGCCTCATCGTCAAGGACCACACGGACTCGACGAACGAGGACGCCATCAACCTGTTAGCCAGTGGTGAACTGGGCGGCCCCGATATGCCCGATGCGTCAGGGACACTCATCGTGACGCTGGACCAACGCTCGGGCAAGGGTCGGCTTGGCCGCGATTGGGAAACACCGGCAGGCTCGGGGCTTGCCATGTCCCTCGTGATTCAAGCCCCCGCGAGTGTGCCTACCGAATCGCTAGCGATGGCCTCGACCCTTGTCGGGCTCGTGTGGCGTGACGTGTTAGCTGCAGCGACGGCCTCCGACGTGAGCCTCAAATGGCCCAACGACGTGCTGATCGACGGCGAGAAAGTAGCAGGCATCCTCGCTCAAGTTGCGCCCTCCTTGCCCGGGCCGCGTGGCGTCAGCGTCGGGGACAGCAAGACCGGTGTGGACAAGACTGGACTGACTGATAAGACCGGCGTCACCGGCAAGAACGGCGTTGCAGACAAGACCGGTGTCACTGACAAGACCGGGGGCGCAGGCGGAGCAGGTGCCGGGGGAGCAGGCGCGGGAGGCCTCAACCTCGTCGTAGGTATCGGCACCAACCTGACCCAGACCAAAGAGGACCTGCCGGTGCCCACCGCAACCTCACTCGCGCTCCACAACTGCACCACCGACGTTCACCATCTGATCTCCGCGTTCTGGACCCGCGCTATCGCGGTACTTTCCGAATGGTTGCCAGCGGGTGGCCCGCTCGATCAGCCGCTGGGTTCGCTCGGGTGCATGAGCCTCGTCGATGCGACCCGCAAACACTGCGCAACCATCGGAGTGGACGTGCGGGTCCAGTTGCCCCACGAGGTGACCATCGCCGGCGTGGCACGCGACATTGACGCATACGGCCACCTCATCGTCGAGGACGGCACGGGCAAACGGCATCAGATTTCAGCAGGGGATGTCATCCACGTACGCCGCAGCGACGGCCACTACGCCTAAAGGTGTATATCCAGGCACCCGCGGGCCGCTAAGGTACAGCGTGAGGGCGCTCTAGAGTGGATGAGAGCGTGGAGTGGATAAGAGCGTAAGCTCAGCTGAACGGAAGAGTAAGAATGGTCCCGCGGAAACTTCTACACCCTGGCGAAGAAGCTGTGATCAGAACCCGCCGCCACCCGCGCGCACTTGTGCCCATCGCTGGGGCTCTCCTGCTTATTACGATCATCGGCGCGATGCTGGGCGGATTCGCCTCACGCACCGCGGACCTCGGAGGTGCCTGGGGTTTGGTCTCCCAAGCCCTGCTGGCGCTCGTAGCGATCGGCTGGGGATGGGCGATGTTGCGCTGGGTCCTGCGGCCGTTCTTCGCATGGGTCAACACCCACATCACGCTCACGAATCAGCGTTTCTTCATACAGCGCGGCCGCAGCGTTCAGCACATTCCACTGCTCTACATCAACGGCGTGTGGTTCAAGCCGACCGACCGGATGCCGCGCGCGCCGGGAACCCTCGTCGTGAAGGTTGAGGGGCGAGAAGCCACGTTCCGAAACGTCCCCGACGTCGCGCATGTTGCTGACAGCATCAGGCGAGAAGCAGCGGCGGCCCATCAGTACAGGGTTATGGTGCCGTACGGGCTGTGAGGGCACATGTTGGCTCCCGAACCGCCCAAGTAATGCCCATATTGTGGACACTGCGTGACCTTTGACACATTTTTCGCTGTGAGGGTGTAAGAATGGACAGGGGCATTTTTGACGTCGGCTGACACATGCGCAAAGAAGAACGATTTCAACGGGAAGGACGGTGCCGGCAGTGAGCCAAGGAAACCCACCTGAGCGCACCGAAAACCCGGAACACAACTCCAAAACACAGAACCCCGAAACGCGGAACGCGAAGCCACAGGACTCGGAGACACATACCCCGGGGACACAGAACCCGCAAGAAAATGGTTCGGTCACGCACGGATTCGCGACTCAAGGTTTCGATGCAATCAAGGCCTTCGAAACGGAGCAGGACTTTGGTGTGGGCAAGCAGGGTCGCGCTCACCTCATCGATGACGGTGGCAGCGATGCAGGGCCTGGCGATGCGGGGGTCGGCGATGACGGGTTCACTGATGTGGGGTTGAGCCCGGTCCCGCCGCCGTCGTTGAAGCCCGTGACGGAAGAACCATCAGATTCCCAGCCACATGAGGCGGGCAGCACCGATCAGTCAGCGCCTCAACAGTCCGAGAGTGAACAGTCAGCCGGTGAGCGGTCAGGCAGTGAACAGCCAGGCAGCGGACGGTCAGGGAACGCTCCGTCCGAGGGGCAGGGCGAACGGGTGGTTACAGCCCAGATGCCGGCAGTCGAGATGCCAGTTGTTTCAGGCCATGTTCCCGTCACCCAGACTAAGCCGAGTGAACCTGCGATGCCGGTGAGCGCATCGAACCCTACCGTGTGGGAAGCATTGGATACCCACGCGATTGGGGCGGTCCCGGAAATCGGGCCGATCACCACGTCGATGCCGGTTTTGGAAACCAAGACCGAAACCGACGATGAGGTACGGGCTGCCGCGCACCGCCTTGAGATGCGGTTGCGGGGCTCGGCACGGACCATGCGTCGCCGCGAAATCGCGGCACACGTCGGTATCTCGCTGCACTCGGCTCGCAAACTCTGGCGGGCCCTGGGGCTTCCGCGGGTTTCAGATGACCAGGTCGCGTTCACGATGCGGGATCAGCGCGCCTTGGACACGATGGTTGAGCAGGTGCGCAAGCGTCGCTTGTCTGAGGACGCGATGCTCTCGATCGCCCGTTCGATCGGGCAGCTGACAGACCGGATGGCGATCTGGCAGATCGAGGCACTCGTTGAAGACCTCGTTTCGACTCACGGGATGAGTGACCCGGAGGCGCGCCGCCAGGTTGTGCTGATGTTGGACGAAATGTTGGATCCGCTTCTGAAGATGGTCAACTATTCGTATCAACGCAACCTTGCGGCGGCGATTCACCGGCAGGTTTTGCGTGCCGAGTCTGGTTTGCGTTCCTCGAATGAGTACCGCACTGGTACTGAGGACGATGCCGCGCTCCCGTTGGCGCGTGCGGTGGGTTTCGCTGACATGGTGTCTTTCACCTCGCTTTCGCGCGGTATGGATGCGCGGCGTTTGGCGCGGCTGGTTCAGAACTTCGAGGCCCGTTGCGCCTCGATCATTTCGACTGGTGGTGGCCGGCTGGTCAAGACGATCGGCGACGAGGTTCTCTATGTCGCTGAAACCCCGCAGGCCGGTGCGAGGATCGCGTTGACGTTGGCGCGCGCTTTCAGCCCTGAAGAGGACATGCCGGAGGTCCGTGTGGGGCTGGTGTGGGGCCGTATTTTGTCGCGTCTGGGCGATATTTATGGTGCGACCGTGAACATGGCGGCACGCTTGACTGCGATGGCGGAGCCGGGCCAGGTTTTGATCGATTCGTTGACGAGCCAGGTGCTCGATGACGATGAGCGGTTCGTGATCGATGAGTTGTCGCCGGTGGAGCTGCAAGGCTTCGGGGCGGTGACCCCGTTTGACCTCTCGCCTGGCCCTGACGCTGTATTGCCGATCGACTAACGGGTTCGGTCCGTGGCGTTATTCAAACTGTCAGACCCCTGGGGCATGATTGTTTTGTGGCATTTGAGAACGCATCGACATCATCGTCTTCTGTAACCGGTGAAGACCCCAACGAGCCCGCGGCTATTGACTCTGCGACCGTTGAGCCCGCGGCTGGAGATTCTGCGGATGTTCCTGCGCATGCGTTGCGGGAGGAATACGCGGAGCTGGTGGATAAGGTCCGTAAATATCGGCACGCGTATTACAACGAGAACACGCAACTGGTATCTGATGCCGAGTTCGATGAGCTTTTCGCTCGGCTTGAGGAGCTTGAAGCGCTACACCCCGAGTTGGTGACCAACGATTCACCGACCCAAGAGGTGGGCGGCGAGGTTTCCGCGGCGTTCTCCCCGGTTAAGCACCCGAGCCAGATGTATTCGCTCGAGGACGTTTTCAGCTATGAAGAGCTTGAAACCTGGTTCGAACGCGCCCGCGCCAACAGCGCCTCTTTCGCCCCAGGGGTTGAGGTGAAGTGGCTGACTGAAGTCAAGATCGATGGGCTCGCGGTCAACCTGATTTACCGCGATGGCGTGTTGGATGTCGCGGCAACTCGCGGGGACGGGACCACGGGTGAGGACGTGACGGATAACGTCAAGACGATCGCGGACATCCCGCACCGGCTCGAGGGTGAGGGGTGGCCCGCCGAGCTTGAGGTCCGTGGTGAAGTATTCATCCCCTCGAAAGAGTTCGAGGCATTCAACGCCTCGTTGATCGCGGAAGGTAAGGCGCCGCTAGCGAATCCGCGTAACGCGGCGGCGGGCTCGCTGCGGCAAAAAGACCCAGCCCAGACTGCTAAGCGTCCGTTGCGGATGTTCGTGCACGGCGTGGGTGCTCGCGAGGGGATGGACGTTGAATCTCAGCACGAGATTTATGCGCAGCTTGAAACGTGGGGGCTTCCGGTGTCCCCGTATAACAAGCTCTTCGATACCTCGGAAGAAGTGTTCGGCTATATCGACCAGATCGGTCAGGACCGCCACGGCTTGGTCCACGAGATCGACGGCATGGTCATCAAGATCGATGACTTCCAAGCCCAGCGCGCCCTGGGCTATACCTCGCGCACGCCTCGCTGGGCTGTTGCCTATAAGTATCCGCCGGAGGAAGTTCACACGGATCTTCTGGAGATTCGCGTGCAGGTGGGGCGCACCGGACGAGTGACACCGTATGGAGTGATGCGGCCGGTGACTGTGGCTGGCTCGACGGTTGAGCGGGCTACCTTGCACAACCGCGATGTGGTCAAGGCGAAGAACCTGCTGATCGGCGACGTTGTGGTGTTGCGTAAAGCAGGGGATGTGATCCCGGAGATCGTTGGGCCGGTTCTTCCGTTGCGTGAGGGCCGCGAGGACGAGCTATCCGAGTGGGTCATGCCGAGCGAATGCCCGTCGTGCGGAACACCGTTGCGTCCCGCGAAGGAAAGCGATGTGGATCTTCGTTGCCCGAACAGCCAGCACTGCCCCGAGCAGTTGGCTCAACGCGTCGAATACGCGGCCTCTCGCGGCGGGCTGGACATCGAGGCTCTCGGCGCGGAGGCGGCCATCGCGTTGACGATCGGCCCAGGGCCAGACCCGGCCGAAAACAGCGGGGTTCCAGCACCATCCGGACCTGGTCCATTGACGACAGAACGCGACCTTTTCGATCTGGCTGACCCGGAGTCTGAGTTATCGAAGTCGCTCGCGGATGTTCGAGTGTGGCGCGAGAAGCGTTCCAAAGGCCAAGGCACTGGCGTATGGGAGCTCCGCCCCTACTTCTATACGCGGGGAACATCCGCGAAACCGGCAGGACCGAACGCGAATACGCAGAAGTTGTTCCGTGAAGTCGCAGGTGCGATGGGCAAGGAACTGTGGCGGGTTTTGGTCGCGCTGTCGATCCGCCATGTAGGCCCGACCGCATCGCGGGCTTTGGCCCAACGCTTCGGATCGATGGATGCGCTGCGTGAAGCCGTGGCGAGCGAGAACGCGCTCGAGATCCTCTCCGATATCGACGGCGTGGGGACCATCATCGCCGAGGCCCTAGTGGATTGGTTCAAAGAAGACTGGCACGTTGAGATCGTGGACGCGTGGCAGCAAGCCTGGCGCGCGAACGGTTACGAGATGGCCGATGAACGCGACGAAGCAATCGCGGCGATCCTCGAAGGCCTCACAATTGTTGTGACCGGATCCCTCGAAGACTTCTCCCGAGATGAAGCCAAGGAAGCGATCCTCGCCCGCGGAGGCAAAGCAACCGGCTCCGTCTCCAAGAAAACAAGCGTTGTGGTTGCCGGTGAAGCCGCAGGCTCCAAACTCACGAAAGCCCAAGAGCTCGGCATCCCAGTGCTGGATGAGGACGGGTTCAAAGAATTACTCGCACACGGCCCATCCGTGCTTGAAAACGACGCAGCACGTGAGGAAAGGGACGACGCGTGAGCCACGCACAAACTGCACCAGACTCTGTGCTGGCTGAGGTGTTCGATGTCGCTCTGGGCGCTGCCCACGAAGGAGCGAAGGTTCTTGCCGCGATGCGGGGCCAGGCCGAGGTCGTCGCTGAAGCAGACACGAAATCCGCGGCAGGGGACTGGGTCACCCAAGCCGACCGCGCATCCGAGCAAGCGATCCGCGAATACATTCACGCTCGCCGGCCCGAGGATGTCCTCACGGGCGAAGAATACGACGCAAGCGGAGACATCCACGCCGAATACCGATGGTGCATCGACCCGCTGGATGGGACCGCGAACTTCGTGCGCGGGCTGCCGCACTACGCGGTGTCCGTTGCGGTGACGCGCCGCGAATACTTCCGTGAGAATCTTGATGAAGACGGCAACCCAACCGAAGACACCCCATTCGTTGAACGCTGGGTTGCCGGTGTTGTGATCGCCCCCGAGCTGCAGAAAATGTGGGCGGCCTGCGCATCTGCTGATCCGGTGTCTGCAGATACAGCGCAGGCATACACCGCTGTGTGGGAAGCGGAACACGCTCCGCGCCGGTGCGACGATGAAGCCAGTCGCAGGCTCACGGCGGAGGCATCCGACGGGGCAACTGGTCAGGCCCGGATTCTCGCCTACGGATTCGGCTACGGCGCTGGGCAGCGTCAACGCCAAACCCAAGCGCTCACGCGCCTCATTCCGCACTTCGACAACGTCCGGCGGCTCGGTTCAGCCGCGATCGATATGTGCCTTGTAGCGGACGGGACACTCGATGCCTACGCCGAAACCGACATCAACGAATGGGACTGGGCCGCCGGCTCATTCATCGCGCAAGCCGCTGGGTTCCCTGTGCAACGACCCCTCTGGAACAGTACTCACAGCTACGGGTGGTGCCTCGTAGGTGACGTACACGGCCGATGGCTCGGCCCCATTGCCGCCATCAACACGGGCGATACAGCCAGCGTTAGAGATGCAGCCAGCGGTGACGGTGAGGTCAACGCGGGTGGCATCACGCTCCGTTACGCGACCTACCACGATGATGAAGCGATCGGTGAGATCACCGAGCGAGCGTACCTGCACGAAGGCTACTTCGACTCCGCAGACGACCCCTACATGCAACAGATCGCGCAGGTAGCGGAACGCCGCCGGCACGCGCTCTTGCTCGTTGCCGAAGACCACCAGAACAACATCGTGGGGTCCGTGACGCTCGCGCTGCGAGGTAGCCTGTGGGCCGACCTCGCAGAGGACGGCGAGCTTGAGATGCGGCTGTTCGTTGTGGACCCGGAACATCAACGGACAGGGCTCGGCGGCAAGCTCGTGGAGGCGATCCTCTCATTCGCCGGGACTCTGCCGGGCATCCGCAGGGTTGTCTTGACCACCACGCCCGACTGGGAACCAGCGATGCGTTTCTATGAACGCTACGGCTTCACCCGCGAGGCTCACCGGGACGTCGACATCCCAGAGGTGCCGGGCCTGCGGCTCGCGGCGTTCAGTAAAGCAGTGGGGTCCGCCGCTGAGCCCAACGCATCCTGAACTCGTCAACAGACCTCACATACAGACCTCAAAATGCCAACGACGGCGACTGTGCCTAAACTGGTGCAAGCACTTAAGACTTTCGGGACTTTGAAAGATTGGGAGGGAAATGTCTGGAATCTCTCGTGACCAAGTGGCGCATTTAGCGACCTTGGCGCACATTGCCATGACAGAAGAAGAACTTGACAGGATGTCCACGGAGCTTGACGCGATCGTGGACGCCGTCGCCTCAGTCAGTGAAGCCGCAACGGATGATATCCCGGCAACGAGCCACCCGATCCCGTTGACCAACGTAATGCGTGAGGACGTTGTTGGAGACACGCTCACCCAAGCGCAAGCGCTTGCCAATGCTCCTGATGCCGAAGACGGCCGTTTCCGTGTGCCAGCGATTCTGGACGAGGACTGATAAACCATGGCAGAGATCTACGAACTTTCCGCCTCCGAACTCGCCGCGAAACTGCGTGCAGGAGAGGTCACGAGCGAAGACGCCGTGAAAGCCCACCTCGAGCGCATCGAAAAGCTCGACGGCGTCATCAACGCATACCTGCACGTCAACGCTGAAGAAGCGCTTGAGGTCGCCCGCGAAGTCGACCAGATCCGGGCCGCAGGCGGTGCCGAGGCTGAAGCCCTCCACCCGCTGGCTGGCGTGCCGATCGCGATCAAGGACCTCATCGTCACCAAGGGGCAACCAACCACCGCAGCCTCCCGCATGCTTGAAGGCTGGATGAGCCCCTACGATGCGACCGTGATCACCAAGATCCGCGAAGCTAAGTTGCCGATGCTTGGCAAAACCAACCTCGACGAATTCGCGATGGGTTCCTCGACCGAATACTCCGCGTTCGGTGTGACCCGTAACCCGTGGGACCTCGACCGCATTCCGGGTGGTTCCGGCGGCGGCTCCGCGGCGGCGGTCGCAGGCCATCTCGCTCCACTGGCACTCGGAACCGACACGGGTGGATCGATCCGTCAGCCATCCGCGGTCACCGGAACCGTGGGCGTCAAGCCAACCTATGGTGCCGTTTCCCGCTACGGTGCGATCGCAATGGCATCCTCGCTCGACCAGATCGGCCCTGTAGCGCGTACCGTGTGGGACGCGGCGGCGCTGCAGGAGCTCATCGGCGGGCACGACCCGAAGGACTCGACCTCGCTCGAAGGCAGCTCCGAAGGCCTCATCAAGGCCGCCGAAGAGGGTGCGGCAGGCGACCTCACCGGCGTCAAGGTCGGCGTGATTGCACAGCTGCGTGGCGGCGACGGTTTCGAAGACGGCGTGACCGCTTCCTTCGAAGAAACCCTCAAAACGCTTGAGGCGCGCGGCGCCGAGATCGTAGAGATCGAATGCCCTAACTTCACCTACGCGGTGGGTGCCTACTACCTCATCATGCCGTCCGAGGTCTCCTCGAACCTCGCTAAATACGATGGCGTCCGCTTCGGCCTGCGCGTACTCCCGGAGGACGGCCCGGTGACCATCGAACGCGTCATGGGTGCCTCCCGCGCGGCAGGCTTCGGTGACGAGGTCAAGCGCCGCATCATGCTCGGAACCTACGCGCTTTCGGCTGGCTACTATGACGCCTACTACGGTTCGGCGCAGAAGATCCGTACGCTCATCCAGCGTGACTTCGCGGCCGCATTCGAAAAGGTCGATGTGCTTGTGACCCCAACCGCACCGACCGTTGCGTTCAAGATCGGTGAGAAGATCGATAACCCGGTTGCGATGTACCTCAACGACATCGCGACCATCCCAGCGAACCTCGCGGGGATCCCTGGTATCTCGATCCCGTCAGGGCTCTCCGAGGGCCTCCCAGTGGGGGTGCAGTTCCTCGTCCCAGCACATGAGGACGCACGCATGTACCGCATCGCTGCAGCCGCTGAGGCCGCACTTGAAGAAAGCAACGGCGGCCCGATCCTCGCCCAGGCACCAAACCTCAACGAGGAAGTAGCAGCCCGCGTTCAGGAGGCTAACTAAACATGACAGAGATTGTTGATTTCGACGAAGCCCTGACGCGCTATGAGCCAGTGCTTGGCTTCGAGGTCCACGTTGAGCTGAACACTAAAACCAAGATGTTCTCCTCAGCACCCAACGAATTCGGTGACGACCCGAACACCAATGTCAACGAGGTCGACCTCGGCCTTCCGGGCGTGCTTCCGGTGGTGAACAAAGCCGGCGTCGAGTATGCGATCCTGCTGGGTTTGGCACTGAACTGCAGCATCGCGGAATACTGCCGTTTTGCCCGCAAGAACTATTTCTACCCGGACACCCCTAAAAACTTCCAGACCTCGCAGTACGACGAGCCGATCGCTTACGACGGCTACCTCGACATCGAGCTGGACTCCGGGAAGGTCTACAGGGTCGAGATCGAACGCGCACATATGGAAGAGGACGCGGGTAAGCTCACCCACGTCGGCGGTTCCTCGGGGCGTATCCAGGGTGCATCGAGCTCGCTCGTTGACTACAACCGTGCAGGTGTGCCGCTCGTGGAGATCGTGACCCGCCCCATCACGGGTGCAGGCGCTGATGCTCCCGAGCTTGCACGTAAGTATGTTGAAGCGATCCGTGACATCGTCAAGGCCCTCGATATCTCTGATGCCCGCATGGAGCGCGGTAACGTCCGCTGCGATGCGAACGTTTCGCTCATGCCGATCGGCTCCGAGAAATTCGGTATCCGTTCCGAGACTAAGAACGTGAACTCGCTGCGCTCCGTCGAACGTGCCGTGCGCTACGAGATGTGCCGCCACGCAGGCATCCTCGATGCCGGTGAGACCGTGGTCCAGGAGACCCGACACTGGCACGAGGATACCCGCACGACATCGTCGGGCCGTCCGAAGTCCGATGCCGATGACTACCGCTACTTCCCAGAGCCAGACCTCGTACCGATCGTCACGACCGCCGACCAGGTCGCTGAACTTCGCGAACGTTTGCCGGAACTCCCAGCCGCTAAACGTTCCCGCCTCAAGGCGGCGTGGGGCTTCTCGGATGAAGAGTTCCGCGACATCGTCAACGCGGGCCTCATCGACACGATCGAAGAGACCGAGAAAGCCGGCGCGAGCGCATCAGCTGCACGTAAATGGTGGATGGGTGAGATCTCCCGCATCGCTAACGAAGCGGAGAAGGACGTCACCGAAACCGGTATCACCCCGGCTCACGTCGTGGAGATCGAAAACCTCATCGCTGAGAAGAAGATCAACAACAAGATCGCCCGCCAGGTCCTTACACACGTCGCTGACGGTGAAGGTAGCCCGGCCGAAATCGTTGAGAAGCGTGGACTGGCCGTCGTATCTGATGACGGCGCGTTGACCGAAGCCGTCGAACAAGCGATGGCGGATAACCCGGACGTGGTCGAAAAGATCAAGGCTGGCAACCAGAAGGTCATCGGCGCCCTCATGGGCCCGATCATGAAGGCGACCCGCGGTCAGGCTGATCCAGGCCGAGTCCGCGAGATCATCCTCGAGAAGATCAACTAGCCTCGCTTGCTCCCCGTCTCGGGATGGTGACCGTTGGTCCTCACCACGAGGCGGGGACCAGCGGTTAACGCCCTGCCACTTTAAATAGCCTGCCACTTCATACACCGCGCCAGTTCCTACATGGCGCCGTTCATACACCGCGTCAGTGCCACACACGATGCAGTTTCGAGCATCACGCAACGTAGAGCGCATCACGCAAGGAGAGCGCGCATGAGTAAGCCAACCGTCACCGTTGTGGGGTCCACCAACCTGGACATCACCGCTACCGTGCACCGCCTACCGGGGCCAGGTGAGACCCTCCTAGGGCGTACACTCGTGCATTCCCCTGGTGGCAAGGGCGGAAACCAAGCGCTCGCGGCCTCGCGAGCTGGCGCCCGCGTCCGGTTCATCACTGCCATCGGAAGCGACGATGCCGCGCGGGAGGCCCACGAACTGCTCACAGCGGATGGTGTTGACTTGAGCCACGTGCTCGTGCGTGAAGACGAACCAACAGGAACCGCGATCATCACGGTGGACCACGGGGCAGAAAACACGATCATCGTGATCGCCGGCGCTAATCAGCACCTTGATGCAGGGGCCGTGCAGGCACGCGCCCACGCTGTTGAAGGTGTGGTTGTGTTGCAGGGTGAAATCCCGGTCACGGGAATCCAGGCTGCCTTCGCGGCGGCCGAGGACCGGGTGGTTTTCAACCTCGCACCCGTCATCGACGTCCCGGCTGATCTGATCTTGCGGGCTGACCCGTTGGTCGTCAACGAACACGAGGGCGCAGGGGCGCTGAAGATGCTCGGCGGCGACCCTGAGGGGCTGAGCGATAAGGAGATCGTCCGTGAGCTCAAAGCCGCCGGAGTGCGTTCGGTGGTCATGACCCTGGGCGCAAGCGGTTCACACGTGATGGACGAGACCGGCGAACACAAGATCCCAGCTCACACCGTGAAACCCGTTGACACCACCGGTGCCGGGGACGCGTATGTCGGGGCGCTTGCTGCGCGGCTCGCGGCAGGGGACAGCCTCGCCGAAGCGGCCTCCTACGCAAGCCGTTACGCCGCCGACACCGTGACCCGTCCCGGAGCCCAAGCATCCTACGGCGTGTTGCCAGTACGCTGACAGAACCGCTGACCTCGCCCATCCGGAAAGGCTGCCCGTCCGCAGACGCTGCCCGTCCGCAAGCGCCGGAAGCGTGGCGCTGATGTCCGCTGTTGGCTAAGCCTGAGGCTAAACCCTTGCCAAATGCTGGGGCACCTCTGAAAGGATAAGGCTATGGCTACTATCGAGTTCCAAGGTAAGACCCTCAACACGGTTGGCGACCTCCCCGCTGTAGGTAAGGCCGCCCCAGAGTTCACTACCGTCAACACCGACCTTGAAGACGTAACCCTCAAGGATTACGCAGGCAAGCGCGTTGTGTTGAACGTGTTCCCGTCGATCGATACCGGGGTGTGCGCCCAGTCCGTTCGCGAATTCAATAAGCGTGCAGCGGGCCTTGAGAACACGGTTGTTGTGACTGTGTCCATGGACCTTCCGTTCGCGCTCGGCCGCTTCTGCGGTGCTGAAGGCATCGACAACGTTGTTGCGACCTCGGCATTCCGTTCGAGCTTCGGCGAGGACTACGGCATCAAGTTCGCAGACGGGCCAATGAAGGGCCTCATGGCTCGCGGCGTCATCGTGATCGACACGGACGGCACCGTGCTCTACTCCTCCCTGACTCCAAGCGTGGGTGAGGAACCAGCGTACGACGAGGTCCTCAACGTCCTCTAAACCACACACGTGCTGGCGCCCGGGGTCACAGACCCCGGGCGTTTCGCGCATCCACGCAGCAGTGCTCATCTAACAGAACTGGGCGGGCCTTCAACAGCTCAGCCGGATGCGGCAAGTAATCTCCGGAGAAGAACGTGAACACCGACAACGATGGACAACAAATATTTCGGCGCACTGTTTGGCGCCGTGATCGTCGCGTATCTGCTCTTCTTTGTCCCTAACGTGAGCCTCATCATCGGTATCACGGTCGTGTTGATGATCGCATCCTGGTGGGCGGTTGTAGCGTTCTGGCCTATTGAACCGCCAAAGAAACCGGGCGTGCGGACCTACCGCTCGAACTAGCGAGCTCCACAGTATGAGCCCCGTAGCGAGCTCAACAGTATGAGGCCGAGGGGATTACTGCAGCAGCTCGCGGCATACGTGTGCGGCTTGAGCGGCCCGGATGATGCGCGGCTGGGTCTTCCTCAAAAGCCGGCCCCAGGTTTTCACGCCACCGCGTAGTGCGGCGTCAGCCACGCGAGTCAACGCCAATGACCCGTTCCACACGTGGGCTCGAGCCGCGAAGAACTCATCCGGGGCTGACGGGTCGATCACGTCTTGGCCGTGCCACAGGGATAGATGCGCCAGATTGATCGCTGGGTCCCACAAGGATGCTTTGTCCCAGTCGAGGATCCCGATCAGCTCGCCATCACGCCAGTGCATATTCCGGCCCGCTAAGTCCCCATGCACTAAACCACGCCGGAGTGAACCGCGAAGAGCGGCGCCTTGGCCCACCGCGGATCCCATGGCTTGCTCCATCTGACCCAGAGTAGCTAACACGGTAGCGGCACTTGCCCGCACATCGGGCTCAAGCGCATCGATCGCGGCATCGGCGCGGGCCTGGGTCCATTGAGGTTCTGCCTCCCAGGGCGCGCCAACCAGGCCTTCGTAGGCGCTCAACGGAACCGCTTGCAGGTCGGTAATAATCCGCCCCAATACTGCAGGGTCGCCTTGGTGTAGCGGGTGGGCGGCACCTGGGATGAAACGTTGGATGATCCCGCCGGCGGAATCGATCGGGGAGCGGGATTCAGGGACGAGCCACGGAACATGCGGGGCAAGCGCATCCGCTAACGCGGCACGGCGGGCTTGGGCGAGCGCCTCCTCACGAGTCCGGGCCATCCGGAACACAACCTCAGGAACCGGGTCTGCCGGGATGAGAACCAGGTTCGACTTCCCAGATTCCTCAACCCGGCCAGAAACCCAATCCGCGGCAGGGTATAAAGCGTTGGCGCGTTCAACTTCTTCGCTCGTGGGTTGCCTGGCCATGCATCCAGCCTACCGAGCATAATCGGATGCATGAGTGCCCAATCCCCACACGCACACACCCCAGACGGTGACGGCTCAGCGAAGACGCCCGGCCTGGGCGAGCTGGGGGCGCCCTCGCGAAAGGCCCTGGGGTGGGAGATCGGCATCGTCCTGGCGCTCTCTTTGGGCAAATCCGGGGTGTATGCGCTCATCGACTTGCTCGACACCATCACGCGCGGCCCCATCTCCTCCGGGACCGCGGCCCTCAACACCTCAACTAGCACGCGTGAGTGGATTGATCTGCTGTATCAGCTTGCCGGCATCTTCTTTGCGCTTGCCCCGGTAGCGCTCGTGATCTACCTTCTTTCACGCTGGCCGGGCAATAAGCCTTGGCGCAGGTGGGGCATTGACGGTCAACGATGCGGTAGCGACGCCGCAGTGGGTTTCGCATTCTTCGTGCTCATCGGCGTAGGAACCCTCGCGGTATACGCGGTGGGCAGGGCGCTCGGTGTCACGACCGCAATCACGACCTCAGGCCTGCCGGATGCGTGGTGGAGCGTGCCCGTGTTGCTGTTGGCCGCACTCAAGAACGGGTTACTTGAAGAGATCGTGGTGCTCGCCTATCTGCATGAGCGGCTCGCAACACTGAAATGGACGCCTACCGCGATCATCATCTTCTGCGCCGTAGTGCGCGGCTCCTACCACCTCTACCAAGGCATCGGGCCGTTCATCGGCAACGTAGCGATGGGCGTGATCTTTGGGCTCTACTACCTACACAAACGCCGCATCATGCCGCTCATCTGGGCGCACTTCTTACTCGATGCGGTCGCGTTTGTGGGCTACCCGCTGCTCACGGCATGGTTCGGGTACGGCAGCTAGCCCGCGCCGTCGGCCCTGTCAGCCGCCGCCGGGCCAACGCTGTTAGAGGGTTACGAGGCCCTTCGGGGTCTTCAACGTGACCGATTGCAGGCCCGGCATCCCGGAAGGGGAAGTGAAGTTGAATGTGACCTCACCCTTGAAGTCTTCACCTGGGTGGCCGAGCCATTCGTCGATGCGTTCGCGGTTACCGGAGATCGTGAGTTCCACGATTTCCCCGTGTGGCTCTTCAGCCCGGGATGGGTGCAGGTCCTCGAAGCTCTCGTCCCAGCGGAGGAAGTAGGGAAGCTGAGGGTCTGCGATGAGCCCGTTGATGCCGATCTGGCGCCACGTGAGCTCTCGCCCGTCGGGGAACTTACGCGAACCGGGGACCGCGCCGCGTTGCAGGCGCTCCTCGATAGGTGTGAGGTCCTCTACTGAGACGACCCAGCCCATCCATCCGCCACCCATCTCGCTTCGGGCGCGTACTGCCTTCCTGAACGGCTGCTGGAGAGTGGCCGGGTGGTCTAGTACCTCAACGACTTCGAGGTACTGGTGGTTGTGGAGGGGGAAGAACACGTTGCGTGTTCCGAAGCGTGGGTGCACGCCTCCTTTGACGTACCGGAGCCCGAGCTGATCGGCGATACGGTCTGCGGTGGTGATGAGGCCTTCTGGCCCGCAAGCATAAGAAACGTGATCGAGCTTCATGGGTTAAATCTGACACTGTGTGAGCCACATCTCTACTTAGGTTTACCTAAGTTGAAGTCCGGCCTGTGGATCAAACCGGGTGTGGTGGGTGTTATGTGGTGCCAGTGGGTTGGCGTGTTGTAGGCTAATTGCCAAGGTCATGAGTGCCAGTGCAAAACCCCGGTTTGCTGGCCGGCAACCCTCCGTCCGCGGCGGGGTGCCCCGGGTGAGGACCTGGTCACACGGGAATGCCGCTGTGGCAAGCGCGGGCTCTGCCCGCCCGTATCCGGGCGGACGTTACGTCAATTCAACCGGTGTATGCGGGCAAGCCCCTCCTATGAATCAAGGGGTGCACTGTATATGTCGCAACAAAAGTTCGAAACTCGTCAGATCCACGCCGGCCAGACTCCAGACCCGACCACGGGTTCGCAAGCGTTACCGATCCACCTGACCAACGCGTATGTTTTCCCTGACACCGAGGCTGCTGCCAACCGCTTTGCGCTGAGCGAGCTGGGGCCTATCTATACGCGCTTAGGTAACCCGACCACCGAGGTCATCGAGAACCGCATGGCAAGCCTCGAAGGCGGCGTCGGTGCGCTGTTCGTCGCCTCCGGAATGGCGGCTACGAGCTATGCGATCCTCAATGTTGCGGAAGCCGGCGATCACATCGTCGCATCGCCATCCCTCTATGGCGGGACGCAGAACCTCTTCAAGCACACTCTGCCTAAGCTCGGTGTCGAGGTCACGTTCGTGGAAGATCCAGACGACCTGGATGCATGGCGCGGGGCAATCAAGCCGAACACCAAGGCCTTCTTCGGCGAGACCATCGGTAACCCGCGCCAAGACGTGTTCGACATCGAAAACATCGCCGCGATTGCACACGATGAGGCAGGCGTACCGCTCATCATTGACAACACGCTGGCAACCCCGTACTCGCTGCGCCCGATCGAATGGGGCGCCGACGTCGTGGTTCACTCCGCAACCAAGTACCTGTGCGGCCACGGAACCGCGATGGGCGGGGTCATTATTGACTCAGGAAACTTCGACTACACCCAACACCCGGAGCGTTTCCCGGGTTTCAACCAGCCGGATGAGTCCTATCACGGCATCGTTTACGGCCGCGATATGGGTGTTGGCTCGCCACTGGGTGCGAACCTCTCTTACATCCTGAAGATCCGCGTGCAGTTGTTGCGTGACACCGGCGCTGCGATCTCCCCAATGAACTCCTTCCTGATCGCCCAAGGCCTCGAAACGCTCTCTCTGCGTGTTGAGAGGCACATCGAGAACGCGCAGAAGGTCGCTCAATGGCTCGAAGCGCGCGATGACGTCTCCGCGACCATCTATGCCGGCTTGGAATCCTGCCCGTGGTATGAACGTGGCCGCCACTACGCACCCGAAGGGGTGGGCGCGATCGTCTCCTTCGAGATCAGGGGAGCTGAAGACAACGAGGAAGCGGCCCGCGCCTTCGTGGACGCGCTCGAGCTGCACTCGCTCTTGGCCAACCTCGGTGACGTCCGCTCGCTCGTGGCGCATCCATCATCCACAACCCACTCCCAGCTGTCTCCGGAAGAGAAGCGAGCCGCCGGCGTAGGCCCAGGCACAGTCCGCCTCTCAGTGGGCCTTGAACACGTGGATGACATCATCGCCGACCTGCAGAAGGGCTTCGACGCCTTCCACGCCGCCCGCGCCTAGCTAGCGCCGGGACATTGGCATGTAGCAACGAAAGCGATAGAAACTCACGAAGCGAAAGCAGCGTTATGACGTTGGATGTACGAGAACACTCACAACACAACGCCCCCGAGAGCGCTGTGAAGATCCTCCCGCTGGGCCCGCTGGATCTAGAGACAGGCGGGCACCTTCCCCAAACCCATATCGCGTACGAGGTTTTCGGCGAGCTCAACGCTGAGCGCAGTAACGCGGTCCTCGTTTTGCACGCGCTGACCGGCGACACCCACGCAGCCGACGGAGCGCCGGCTAACGATGTGCCGGCTAACGATGCGTCAGTGACCGATGCGGATGCACCGCAGCCTGGTTGGTGGCGCGAGGTCGTTGGCCCGGGTAAGCCGGTGGACACCACCATGTATTGCGCAGTGGTTCCGGCGGCCTTGGGTGGGTGCTCAGGCACGATCGGCCCGGCCTCGCTGGCCGAGGACGGGCAACCGTATGGTTCGCGTTTCCCGTTCGTCACGATCCGCGACATGGTCGAGCTTGAACTGCGCCTCATGCACGCACTCAACATTGAGGCGTGGCACGCCGTTGTTGGTGGCTCGATGGGCGGGGCGCGTGCGCTCGAATGGGCCGTGAGCTATCCGCAACACGTCACCAAATGCGCGGTGATCGCCGCGACCGCTGAATCATCGGCCGAGCAGATCGCGTTCGCGCAGATCCAAACTGAGGCGATCCGGCTCGACCCACAATTCCACGGCGGAGACTATTACAGCCACGGGAACGGGGCCGGCCCGCAGCGTGGCCTAGGTATAGCTCGCCGCCTCGCCCACGTCTCCTACCGCTCCGCTGCCGAGCTGGACCATCGTTTTGGGCGTTCGCCGCAAGGTAGCGAACTTCCGCTGGGATCTGCTGGCCGTGATGAACGCGGCCGCTACGCGGTCGAGTCGTATCTGGACCATCAAGCGCATAAGCTCGTGAATCGTTTCGATGCCAACGCCTACCTGACCCTCACTGAGGCGCTCATGAGCCATGACGTTGGTCGGGGCCGCGGGGGAGTCGAAGCGGCTCTCGCCGAGGTAGTGGGCGTTGAGTTCTTCATCGCGGCCGTGGACACGGACCGTCTGTATTATCCGCAAGAGTCCCAGCGGATCGCGGATGCGCTGCCGGGTGATGTTCCTGTGCACATGGTTTCGACCCCGGTGGGCCACGACGGTTTTCTGACCGATGGGCACCAGCTGGATGCGCCGTTCCGTGCGTTTTTGGGCCCGGTGCCGCCAAGTGCGTGACAGGATGGTTATATGAGTGAAAAGTGGGAACCGTTTGTAGTTGAACATGTGCCGGAGGGCGTGAATGAGTCTGCGCCGCTCTTGGCTTTCTTGCATGGTTTTGGCGCGGATGAACGCGACCTTCTACCTATTGCGAGCATGCTTCCGGGCCAGTTCGCTGTGATGTCAGTGCGAGCACCGCTTGCACTGGGTTTTGGCGGCTACGCGTGGTTCCCGCTTTCAAGCCAGGACCTGGAGTTCAACTCGGCTGATTACAGCCAAGTCGTGGAGGACCTGACACACTGGGTCGCTGAACGGAAGAAGCACCACGAATCGGTCACGCTACTGGGTTTCTCTCAAGGTATGGCGATGGCGACCGCGGTGGCCCGCCGTGATCCTTCCGCGGTGGACGCGCTCGTGGGCTTGTCCGGTTTCACGCTGGAACAGTTCAAGGATGAAACCGGTGCGGACTTCTTCAAAGACCAAGAGCTGGCCGCACGCGAAGAGAAGCTGCCGATGTTCTGGGGACGCGATCCGGAAGACCCGGTGATCCCGGAGCGGTTCATCGAACCGACGAACGCGTGGGCGCGAGCGAACACGGACCTCACCAAGGTCAACTACCAAGGCATCGGCCACGGAGTGGGGCAAGCAGAGATCCGCCACATCGGCGAGTTCCTGACCGCTAAAGTGCTCGGCGCCCAGGTATAGGCGCCAGGCCTGGCCGCCCGAGACTGGCCGCTGCGGCTAGGCTTCGTCTTCGCGCGCCACACGCAACACGTAGTCGTGGAAGCCGACCACGTCGTCGAAATCTAGTTGCCGGCCTCGGCGGGTCTCGACCTCGCCGTTGACGGTTGCACTACCCTCAGCGATCTCTTCGCGTGCCTGCACGCCGTCTTCAACCACGTTGGCTAGTTTCAGAAACTGGCCCAAACGGATGCCTGCGGTGCGTACGGGCACGTCAATGATGTCTACCGAACTCATGCTCCAAGGTTCTCACGCGCCGAGGATCCGCGCACGCGCGCCCGGAGCGTTTCTGAGCTGGGCGAGGATTTCGCGGTGGGCACATATTTGGGCTAGCAAGGTTCAAAACGGGCCAAAAATCAGCTCAACCGTTAGGATTGACGGCAGACCATAACGGACCGCAGCCGGCGGCCCGTATCAACCGATGGAGTTCACTCAACATGGCAGCAGCGTCCAAGCTGGATAAGGTCATTTCACTCGCTAAACGGCGTGGTTTCGTTTTCCAGGCAGGTGAAATCTATGGCGGTTCCCGCTCTGCCTGGGACTACGGTCCGCTAGGTGTGGAACTCAAGGAGAACATCAAACGCCAGTGGTGGAACACGTTTGTGCGTTCCCGTTCGGACATGGTGGGCCTGGACTCTTCGATCATTATCCCGACCCCCATCTGGCAGGCTTCCGGTCACGTAGAGACCTTCACTGACCCGCTCGTGGAATGCCTCTCGTGCCACCGCCGCCACCGCGAAGACCACCTGCTTGAGGCATACGAGGCTAAGAAGGGCCGCATGCCGGAAGAAGGTCTGGCGGAGATCGTGTGCCCTGACTGCGGTAACCGCGGCAAGTGGACCGAGCCACAACAGTTCTCGGGGCTCATGAAGACCTACCTTGGCGCCGTCGATGACGAATCGGGCCTGCACTACCTGCGCCCGGAGACCGCCCAGGGTATTTTCGTGAACTTCCTCAACGTCGTGAACTCGGCGCGCCGTAAACCGCCGTTCGGTATCGGCCAGATCGGTAAGGCGTTCCGCAACGAGATCACCCCGGGTAACTTCATCTTCCGTACCCGCGAATTCGAACAGATGGAGATCGAATACTTCACCCCGCCTGAGCAGGCTTCTGAACTGTTCGATGAGTGGGTTGAGGACTGCTGGAACTGGTTCGTTGAGCTCGGTGTTGACCCGGATAACCTGCGTAAGTTCGATGTCCCTGCAGATGAGCGCGCCCACTATTCTGAGCGCACGATCGACCTCGAATACCGTTTCGGTTTCCAGGGTTCGGAGTGGGGCGAGCTCATGGGTATCGCTAACCGCACCGATTACGACCTCAAGCAGCACATCGAACACTCCAAGACGGACTTGTCCTACTTCGATCAGGCCAAGGGCGAGCGTTACGTGCCGTACGTAGTTGAGCCGTCCTTCGGTTTGACCCGTTCGATGATGGCGTTCCTGGTTGATGCCTATCATGAGGACGAGGCGCCGAACACAAAGGGCGGAACCGATGTGCGCACCGTGTTGAAACTTGACCGTCGCCTGGCGCCCGTGAAGGCCGCGGTTCTACCGCTTTCACGTAACGAGAAGCTGTCCCCGCTGGCGCGTGAGCTGGCTCGCAAGCTCGGTGCGCAGTGGAACGTTGACTTCGATGACGCGGGCGCTATTGGCCGCCGTTACCGCCGCCAGGACGAGATCGGTACGCCGTTCTGCATCACGGTGGACTTCGATTCGCTTGATGACAACGCAGTGACCGTGCGCGAGCGTGACACGATGCAGCAAGAACGCGTCGCGATCGATGAGTTGCCTGCCTACCTGGCAACCCAACTGATGGGAGCTGTATGAGTGCGGCTGAGCTTGAGGGCCTAACGTTTCGCCCGTGGGCGGAAGGTGACGATCTGCGTCTGCTTGAGGTGTGGGGTGGGCCCCGCACTCCGCAGGCGCACGAAGACCGAGCCATGTTGCGGCCCTCGAGCGATGAGCCGTTCGCTCGCTGTATTGTCGCTGAACTGGATGGCGTCCCGATCGCGGCTGGCGTGGTGTATTCCTCGAGCCTGCACCCGCAACGGTATTGGTTCTATGTTGAGGTGGCTTCGGCTGAACGTCGGCAGGGGATCGGGCATCAGCTGCTTGCGCTTTTGAAAGCGGAGCTTCCAGCGGGGGCTCAGTTGAAGTCGCGTTACACGGTGGCCGATGCGGGGGAGAACCCGGATGCCGATGGTGCGGCTGGATTTCTCGCAGCTGAGGGCTTCGGGCTGGTCAATAAGTCGATGCTGGTGGTCGTTGAGCCGTCCGCGTTGCCTTTGCCGGAGTTCGCTGAAGACGGGCTTGTGCTTGAAGAGGCGGCGACCGGTTCGGTTGAGCTTTCCACCACTGTCGCCGAGTTCTATAACGCCACACATGAGTGGGATCCTTCAGCGATGACGGTCGGGCTCACACAGACCATGTTGTTGGGGCCTCACACCGGCGCGAAGGGCGCCGTTGTGGTTCGTGACCGTGCGATGGGTGAGGGTGCGCCGATTCTCGCGTTCGCGGTCTCGTATGAGCCGGCCCGCCCGGATGCTCCGACCGAGGTGCTTCTGGGGTGGAACCCTGAGCTTGATGAGGCTCGGGCATCCCAAGCGTGCCGCGACCTCTTGGCGATGCTGGTGCATCAGTACCCGGTCCAGCTTGAGGTGGATACCGCGATGGTCCCGTTGGGCCGTGTGATCGATGAGCTTGGCCCGAAGGGTCTGGCCACGATCGTCACGACGACTCACATCGTTGCCACGGATGCGTAGAGCACGTCACCAGGGTGGTGCTGGCGGGCGTCACCGCAGCCCGCATCAGGCTGAAGGTAGCCCGCATCGTGCTGAGAACCATGCCCCTCTTGAGGTGCACGGGCATAGCCATGATGCGCCGATCGCTGATCCGCGTTTGCGGCGCCGTGCAACGATCGTTCTGACCTCGATCCTGATTCCGCTCGCATTGCTCACGATCGCCGGCCTTGTGTGGTTGTGGCCGAGCCCGAATGACCGCCCTGAGTCTTTGGGGCAACCGTATTCTGCGGCTCCAGGCGTCAGCATCGTGACGTTGCCGGTGGACAAAGTCGATTCCGAGGGCAGTTGCGCGGCCACCGAAACCCACGCCGGCCGGGTCGAGATCGAGTCGGATGCGACGTGTCGAGTCCCATACGTCACAGACCCGGAAACGGATCAGCTGGTTCCGGTGCAGATCCCACCAGAGGTTGAGAATCACGACCCGCCTGAGGTCGGGGACAAGCTGCGGGTCATGCTCATCAACACCTCCGCTGGTGAGGGAAACGCTGGCGATGGCAACGCTGGCGCGGAACCGGGTGGAGAAGCAGGCGTGGAGCCGGGCGGTGAATCCGGTGCGGAAGCCGGTGCGGAAACGACTGCGACGTTCATCGACTACAACCGTGATTTTCCTGTCGCGTTACTCTCGATCGTGTACGCGCTGTTGGTGATCGTGGTTGCTGGCTGGCGTGGTTTCCGTGCACTGATCGGGCTCGCGTTCTCATTCCTGATTTTCGGTTGGTTCATGTTCCCGGCCCTGCTCGCGGGTAAGCCCGCTTTATGGGTCGGGCTGGTGGGCGCGATCGCGATCATGTTCGTGGTCTTGTATTTCGCCCACGGGCTCTCAGCTCGAACTACAACAGCGTTGCTCGGTACTATCGTGGGGCTTTTCGTGACCGCCGGCATCGCGGTGTGGGCCACCGACAGCGCATCCCTGTTAGGCCAGGGGGAGGACTCCACCTATACGCTGAATCAGGTAGTTCCAAACGTTTCTTTGTCCGGCATCGTGTTGTGCGGCTTGTTCATCGCTGGCCTTGGCGTGCTCAATGACGTGACGATCACCCAGGCTTCGGCCGTGTGGGAGCTTGCCGACGCTAAACCGGATGCCACAGTGCGGGAGCTATTCAGGTCCGCGATGCGCATCGGCCGCGACCACATCGCATCCACTGTGTACACAATCGTGTTCGCCTACGCGGGCGGGGCGATCGCGACCCTGCTCATGATGAGCCTGTATGACTATTCGATGCTGAAGTTCCTCACCACCGGTCACCTCGCCGAAGAGGTCGTGCGAACACTCGTGGCTTCAATCGGACTGGTCATCGCGATCCCGGTGACAACGCTGATCGGTGTGATCGTGGTCAAAGCCTCGCTCCAAGGCACCGAGCCAACACGGCGGGCCGATGTGCGGCGCGGTGGCGGTTTGCGTGGCCGGCTGACGGAGGGTCGTGGCACCATAGAATCGTGACTATTGCAAGCCCTATCGCCTCGTTGAGCACCGGTGAGACTGATCATCCGGTCAAGCTCACGTTGCCTGAGTTGCGTCTTCGGGACCTCAGGTTCGCCTCGCCAGTGGTGCTTTCGCCGATGGCGGGGATCACGAACTCGGCGTTCCGCCGTTTGTGCGCTGAATACGGTGATGGCTTGTTTGTGTGCGAGATGGTGACCTCGCGCGCCTTGGTTGAACGTACCCGGGAGTCGATGCGCATCATCAAGCATCATCCGGCTGAACGGGTCCGTTCGGTTCAGCTGTATGGTGTGGAGCCTAATACGGTGCGCGCGGCGGTCCGTATGTTGGTTGAGGAGGGGCGCGCCGACCACATCGACCTCAACTTTGGTTGCCCGGCACCCAAAGTCACGCGTAAAGGCGGAGGTTCTGCCTTGCCGTGGAAGATCGATCTGTTCCAGCGTCTGCTCACAGGCGCAGTAGAGGAAGCGCACGCGGGCAACGTTCCGCTGACGGTCAAGGTGCGCAAAGGCATCGATGACGATCACTTGAC
Source organism: Pseudoglutamicibacter albus (assembly GCF_022346425.1). Lineage (GTDB taxonomy): Bacteria > Actinomycetota > Actinomycetes > Actinomycetales > Micrococcaceae > Pseudoglutamicibacter > Pseudoglutamicibacter albus. The sequence continues at coordinate 111,205 of NZ_JAKRCW010000005.1, read as the reverse complement.
CTATATCGAGACGGGCAAGATGGCCCGCGATGTGGGTGTGGACGCGATCGCACTGCATGCCCGCACCATGAACCAGCATTATTCGGGGCACGCGGACTGGAAGGCGCTTGCGCGTTTCCGCGAGGCGCTCCCTGACATCCCGGTGATCGGTAACGGCGATATTTTCAGTGCCGAAGACGCCGTGGAGATGGTTGAGCAAACCGGGGTTGACGGCGTCCAGATCGGCCGCGGCGTTCAGGGCAAGCCGTGGCTTTTCGGTGATCTTGAGGCCGCTTTGAACGGTTCGCCGGTGCGCTACAGGCCAACACTGGGCGATGTGGCCGGTGTGTTCCGCCGCCATGCTGACCTGCTCATCGAGCATTTCGAGGATGAGTTCCGTGGCTTGCAGGATCTGCGCAAGCATGTCGCGTGGTATTTCAAAGGCTATGAGGTCGGAGGGGAAGTCCGTTCTGGGCTTGCGAGGGTTTCGGCACTCGATGAGTTGGACGATCTACTCGCCAAGCTGGATTGGGACGCGCCTTATCCGGGGAGAGCCGCGGAAGGAACACGCGGGAGAGCTGGCAGCCCTAAACGGCCGCACCTGCCGCAGAACTGGCTGGATTCCCGCTACCTCAACGATGAGCATAAGGCCATGATTTCCCACGCTGAATTGGATATTTCCGGTGGCTGAGCAGCGTTCAAAGCAAGAACAGAATTCGGTGCATCCACGTTCGCATGTGGGCGTTGCAGGTGAAGCGCTCGCCTCCATCGCCGGTTATGAGACCCACGATATGGAGCGTTGGGTTCCCGAGCCGCCTAAGAAGGCCTACCGTTCGGCGTTTGAACGCGACCGTGCCCGTGTTCTGCATTCCTCGGCGCTACGCCGGCTGGGTGCCAAAACCCAGGTTGTTGCGCCGTTTTCTGATGACTTTGTGCGTACCCGTTTGACGCATTCGCTTGAGGTCGCGCAGGTGGGCCGCGAACTCGGCGCCGCGTTAGGCTGTGACCCCAACGTCGTGGATACCGCGTGTTTGTCGCATGATTTGGGGCATCCGCCGTTTGGTCACAACGGGGAGAAGGTCCTGGACCAACTGGCTGATGCGTGCGGCGGTTTTGAAGGTAACGCCCAGACCTTGCGGTTGTTGACCCGGTTGGAGACTAAGACGTTTCGCGCCAATGGCGCCTCGGCTGGTTTGAACCTGACGCGGGCGACCCTGGATGCGACGATCAAGTATCCGTGGACGCGGCAAGAGGCTCCGCTGACGCGTGAGGGCCGCCCCACCCGTAAGTTCGGCGTGTATGCCGATGATGAGCCGGTGTACCGGTGGGTTCGTGATGGCCGCGAGGATTCAGCGACCCCGCTTGAGGCCCAAGTTATGGATTTGGCCGATGACGTCGCGTATTCGGTGCACGATGTTGAGGACGCGGTGAACGCGCATCGTTTTCAGTTGCGGTGGGTTCAGGAGAAGGCACGGCGGGCGCGGGTGATCGATTACACGCGGCGTTGGTATCTCCCGCAGACGCCTGAGGATGAGATCGATGAGGCGCTGAAGCGTTTGGAGCGTTCTGAAGAGTGGGTTCCGGTGGTCGATGGCGGCCGCCGTTCGCTGGCTGCGTTGAAGGATATGACGAGCCAGTTCATTGGCCGTTTCTGTTCTGCAGCGCTCAAGGCCACGCAACAGCGGTACGGGACGGACCCGTTGACCCGTTATGCTGCGAGCCTTGTGGTTCCGCGTGAAACCGAGGTTGAGATCGCTGTCATGAAGGGCATGGCTACCGCGTATGTCATGACCGTTGATGAGCGTCAGCCGATCTATAGCCGCCAAGCTGAGGTTCTTAGTGAGCTGGTTGAGCTGCTGTTGAAGACTGAAGGTGAATACCTGGATCCGATCTTCCGTGAGGATTACATCATGGCGGTCGATGATGCCGCACGGGTCCGCGCGGTGATCGATCAGGTCGCATCGCTGACAGATTCCTCAGCGCTTGAGTGGTATCTCACGTTGGTGCGTGGCGGGCAGTTCCCGCCCGCGGTGGGCACGCATGATTTCTTCGTCCCGGTCTCTATGCCTGAGGGGAAAGCGCCTGAAGGGCGATCACTTCAGGGGCAAACACCCGAGGAGAAGCCATCCGAGGGGAAGCCCTAGAATGGTGGCATCATGGCAGGGCTGATTAAGCGTGCGGATATCGATGAGGTCCGTGAACGCACTGATATTAAAGAGATCGTCCAGGAATATGTCTCACTGAAATCCGCTGGTATCGGTTCGTATAAGGGTTTGTGTCCGTTCCATGATGAGCGCACGCCGTCGTTCCATGTGCGCCCCCAGATGGGTTCCTTCCACTGTTTCGGTTGTGGCGAGTCCGGGGATGTCATCGCGTTTTTGATGCAGATGAATTCGACGTCGTTTGCTGAGACGGTCGAGTATTTGGCTGGCCGTGTGGGTGTCACGCTGCATTATGAGGATGGCGGTTCGGGGCCTAGCAAGGAGCAGGTGGGGCGCCGGCAGCGTCTTTTGGATGCCCACAAGGTTGCGGAGGAGTTTTTCCGCAAGCAGTTGCAGACCCCGGAGGCGCAGACGGCGCGGGAGGAGCTCACGAGCCGGGGGTTCAGCGCTGAACATGCTGAGCAGTTCGGTGTGGGGTACGCTCCGCAGGGGTGGGATAACTTGTTGCGGTTGATGCGCAACCGTGGCTTCACGGAGGATGAGCTCAAAGAGACCGGCTTGTTCTCTGAAGGTCAGCGCGGTATTTATGACCGGTTCCGGGGGCGGTTGATCTGGCCGATCCGTGACCTGACCGGCGCGACGATCGGTTTCGGTGCCCGCAAACTCTATGAGGATGATCCGGGGCCGAAGTATCTCAACACCCCGGAGACTGCGATCTATAAGAAGTCGCAGGTTCTCTATGGCGTGGATTTGGCACGCCGGGAGATCGCTAAGAAGAAGCAGCTCGTGGTGGTTGAGGGCTATACGGATGTTATGGCGTGCCACCTGGCGGGGGTCACGACCGCGGTTGCCACGTGCGGCACAGCCTTTGGCGCGGACCACATCAAGGTTGCGCGGCGCTTGCTTTCGGACTTCGGCTCCGGTGGCGAGGTCGTCTTCACCTTCGATGGCGATGAAGCGGGCCAGAAGGCGGCGTTGCGTGCGTTCCGTGAGGATCAGCGTTTCGTCGCCCAGACGTTCATCGCGGTGGGCCCGGATGGCATGGATCCGTGCGATGTGCGGCAAAAGCGCGGGGATGAGGCGCTGCGTGAGGTCCTGGAGCACAAGACGCCGTTGTTCGAGTTCGCGCTCAAGGCGGAGCTGAAACAACACAATCTAGGAACTGTTGAGGGCCGGGTTTCGGCGATGCGTGCCGCGGCGCCGATTATCGCCTCGATGCGGGATTCTGCGATGCGGCCTGCTTACATCCGTGAGGTTGCCGGTTGGCTTGGCATGGAGGTTGCTGAGGTCCGGCGTGCTGTGGCCCAGGCCGGACGGGGCGGCCAGCACGGCCCCAGTGGGCAGGGTCCGTATCAGCAGGGACCGTATCAGCAGGTTTCAGCGCAGCGGGGCAGCGGCGGGCGCGGAATGCAGCCTCATGTGAACGGGTCGCCGCATGGTTTCTCGGGCGAGCCTGGGAGTCCTTCTGCACCGGCGGGCGTGAACATATCGGATCCGGCAACCAAGATCGAGTGGGATGCGCTTGAGGTTGTGATCCAGAATCCGCACCTGATCGATGCGGATGCGTGGTCTAAGTTTTTTGAGACACGGTTCTTGACTCCGGCGCACGCGGCGATCAAGGACGCGATTGTGGTGGCTGCAAGCATGCAGGTTTCAACGGCGGTGTGGGTTGAGACGATCCGTGAGCAGGTCCCGGAACCCTTGGCCGCCTTGGTGTCGCAGATGGCGGTCGCGCCGTTGCCTGCCTCAAACGAAGACGAGCTGCGGCGCTATTGCAAGGGGATCGTGAACCGTTTGCTCGCGATGCAGGTCAACCGGCAGAAAGCTGATCTTGCTGCAGAACTGCAACGGGTTGCTTCGGATAACCCCGAGCGGGTCGAGCAGCTGCATCGACAGCTTCTGGAGTTGGAGATGGAACGCCGCAAATATCAGTCGGGCGCGCTCTAAATCGGCAACGTATCAGGCGGTTTTGCCTTCCCTGTAAACCCCTGGTAAAGTCTTCTTCTGTTGTTGATCCCTCGTAGCTCAACGGCAGAGCACTCGACTGTTAATCGAGTGGTTACTGGTTCGAATCCAGTCGGGGGAGCTGAACTGAAACCCTGGAACCAAAGTTGTTCCAGGGTTTTTCTTTTCCAGGCCATAGCCGTTCCAGGTTGAAGCTGCTTCATGTTGCAGCTGTACGCGGGGGAGTGAGTCCGTGCAGTTGGTTGTTGATGCGCGTTATACGCGCACTGATCATCACGATGGGATTTCGCGTTTCACCGCGTCGTTGATTGAGGCGTTGGCTCGCAACCATGATGTGCGGATGCTGATCTCGGATGAGGCTCAGCTGCCGATGCTACCGGCGGTGCCCTATGTTGTGATCAATTCACCGACTTCGCCGCTTGAACCGTTGACGTCCTTGCGAGTGAATCGTTTGCGCCCGGATGTGGTGTTCAGTCCGATGCAGACGATGGGTTCGCTGGGGCGTCGCTTCCCGCTGGTGCTCACGCTGCATGACTTGATTTACTATCAGCACCCTACTCCGCCGGGTTTCTTACCGGCTCCGGTGCGCCTGTTGTGGCGTTTGTTCCATAAGGCGTATTGGCCGCAGAGGTTTCTACTGAACCGCGCCGATGTTGTGGCTACGGTTTCTCACACGACTGCTTCGCTGATGCTCAAGCATGAGCTCACGCGTAGACCTATCCGGATTGTCTCTAACGCTTCAGCACCGATGGGTCAGCCCCGCGATCCGAACGAGGGCGCAGCCAATGAGCTGGTCTATATGGGTTCGTTCATGGAGTACAAGAACGTTGAGACGTTGATCCGGGGGATGGCTCACTTGCCTGGCTACACGTTGCGTTTATTGTCCAAGATCAGGCCGGATAGGCGTCGTGATCTTGAAGCGTTGATCCCTGCGGGGGCCTCGGTTGTTTTCCATGATGGGGTGAGCGAGGAGGAGTATGCCGAGCTTTTGCGGCGTGCCCGGGCTTCGGTCACGTTATCGAAGGCGGAAGGGTTCGGGATCCCGCTGGTTGAAGCGATGGGGTTGGGCACGCCCGTGGTGTGTGCTGATACCCCGATCTTCCGTGAGATAGGTGCAGACGCCGCGCTTTTTGTTGACGCGGATGACGATGCGGGCTTTGCGTCCGCTGTTCGTTCGCTTGAGAATACGCATGAGTTTGCGGCCCGTAGTGGCCTCAGCCGCGAGCGTGCTGCCCACTATTCGTGGGAGCGTTCTGCCGAGGATTTATGGCGGGCTTGCCAGGAAGCACGCACTTTATATCACGCCAAAGAGAGATGACTGAGACCTGCTTGAGAGCAGGAAACTGAAACTCATCTTTCTGAGTAAACGGTGGTAGTTTTGTACAAGGAACCACTACCAGGAACCACAAGCGATTCGCACCCGGTTTGTACCGAGTGTGCTAGGAGACCGGATTTCATGACACAGCAGGAGCAGTTGCCTCAACCGCAGAACCTGCGTCAGACCGCATCTGTGATGATGCGTTTGGCCCCTAAACAGATTAATGACGAAGTGCAGTTGACTCTGCGTCAGCTCCAGGCCAAGGGCGTTTCCTTGGGCGTTGCTGTTGCACTGCTCGCCGCAGGTTTGGGCCTTTTGGGCTTGCTGGTGATCGCACTGGTTGTCGCCGCGATCGCGGGCTTGGCAACCGTGATGCCACTGTGGGTTTCCGCCTTGCTGGTCTCTGCGTTCTTCCTGATTTTGGCTTTGATCTTTGTTCTCGTGGGTGTGACCCGCGCAAAGAACATCGTTCCTGAAGCAATCGAGATCCCTAAGAACGCGGCAACGCGCCTGCGTTATGACATGGGTGTGCTTTCGCAGGGAACCGCCTTCAGCATCGCTGAGTTTGAGCAGAAGCAAAAGGAAAAGGAAGAAGAGAAGAAGCGCAAGAAGGAAGCGTCCAAGAAGCAGACCAACCCGAACTCCCGTGAGGATCACTCGCAGACCTATTCGGAGAAGCCTTCCGAGGGCGAGTTGAAGCGCCGCTTGTCCCGCCGCCGTGAGCACTTGGCTCAGTTGCGTGACACCCTGGGACGCCAGTCCGATGTCAAGGCTCGTGTGGGCTCGGTCGCTCAGCGTACCGGCCTGGTCAGCACCGGTGGTGACTCGTATGAGGCCAACCGTGCCGCTGGCGAGAAGGTCATGCCGATCCTGGGCGCGGCCGCAGGTATCGCTACGGCTCTGCTCGTGATCCTGGGCATCTCGAAGAAGCGTAAGAAGAAGAAAGCGAAGAAGGCTGCTAAAGCCTCCAAGTAGGGCTTAGAGCAGTCTCGAATCCACGCTTTGAACATTCTCTGTGAACACTGGCAGGCCGGTAACCCCGGCCTGCCAGTGCATGTCTACACCACATAACATGGTCTGGTTAGCTGTCACGGCGGCCCTCGTATCGGCCGCGTTTCTTGCCTTGGGTACGCAGCGTCAAGCCGCGGCCGTACGCAACGCGCACGGCCGTGAGGTCAGCGGGCGGCAGATCCTGGAGATGCTGAAGAACCGCACGTGGCTCATCGGTCTTCTCTTGATGATCACCGGCGTGGTCCTCAACATCGTTGCGCTCTCGCTCGCCCCGCTCACGGTGGTTCAACCGTTGGGGGCGGTGGCGCTGGTTTTGACGACCATCATCAACTCGTGGGACCGCAAGATCCGCATCAACGGTGCAACCTGGCGTGCGATCACGGTGTGCACGATCGGCGCGATCGGTTTCGTGCTGCTTGCGATCAAGGCGACTCACGAAACCTTCGTGACCGGTAATCAGCGTGTTCTGATCATCATCCTGTTGGGCATCAGCAGCCTGATCCTCGCGATCCTGGCCCTGGTTCACAGGCGCCATAAAGGCGGCGCCATTTTCTACATCGTCGGGGCGGGCATCCTGTTCGGTTTCACCGCGGTCCTGGTTCGCACGATCGCGGTGACGTTCCTGCACTGGGACCCGGAGATGACCTGGTGGAAGCAGGTTCCGTGGGGTGCGATGATCGCGATCGTGATCGTGGGCATCATGGGGCAGTACTTCAACCAGCACGCCTACGCATCCGGCCCGCCAGAACTCGTGGTTGCAGGTTTGACCGTGATCGATCCTATGGTGGGCGTGCTGATCGGGGTCATCATTTTGGGTGAGCTCATGCCTGGATTGCCGTGGTACATTGCGCTGGGAATGATCGCCGCGGGCGTGATCGCGATTATCGGGGTCTTGCAGCTGTCCCGGCACCATCCTGATTCGGTGGCCCCTGAGCGCACCGAGGTTCGATAGAAGGTTCGATAGAATTTAGAGGTTGTAGCCGATGGCGTCGAGAGAAATGGAGCCTGCGTTGGAGACCCGGGAAACTCCCCTGAGAATCCTGATCGCTTGCGATACGTATCCGCCCGACGTCAATGGGGCGGCCGTGTTCTGCTACCGGCTGGCATCCAACCTGACTAAGCGGGGCCATGAAGTCCATGTCCTTGCGGCACGTAGCGACCGCGGCCCGAGCTTTGTGGAGCATCGCCCGGAAGCCACCGTGCACCGTGTCACCTCGCATAAGGCGCCAACACACGAAACCTACCGGCTTGTGACCCCGTTGACCGCCAATAAGATCGCGGGCCAGGTCATGGATGAGATCAGGCCCGATGCGGTGCACATCCAGTGCCACTACATGATCGGCCACGCAGCCCAGAAGCAAGCCACCAAACGCGGCATCCGTTTGATCGCAACGAATCACTTCATGCCGGAGAACCTCGAACCGTTCCTCCCGTTCCCGCAGTGGTTCCTCAACATCGTCTCCCGTAACTCGTGGCGCGACATGGGCAAGATCATGGGCAAAGCCGACGTGGTCACCACACCGACCCCGCTCGCGGCGCGCGCGATGCGCGAGAACGCTGGCCTCAAACACGTCTTGCCGCTCTCCAACGGCATCGACTCGGCCCACTATGAGCTGCGCAAGGACGAGACCCTACCGCAACGCGACTATCAGACAGTGTTGTTCGCTGGCCGGCTTGCCGTGGAGAAGAACATCGATGTTCTTCTGCGAGCGATGGCCCGCCTCAAGCAGCATCCGCAACCCCACGTGCGGATCGTAGGCGAAGGTGAACAGCGGCCCAAGCTCGAAGCGCTAGCGAAGGAGCTGGATATTGAGAACCGCGTCCACTTCCTCGGATTCGTTGACGATGAAACCCTGCGTCAGGAGTACCTGTGCGCGGATGTCTTCTGCCAGCCGGGAACAGCGGAACTCCAGTCGCTCGTGACGCTCGAGGCGCTCTCAGCGTCCCGACCTGTGGTGCTCGCCGACGCGCTCGCCCTGCCGCACCTGGTCAAGGACGGCGTCAACGGCTACCTCTTCACCCCAGGCGATGATCAAGACCTCGCGGCTAAGCTCGCAAGCATCCTGGACCTTTCACCGGCCGAACGCGCCGAGATGGGGGAGGCCGGCCACCAGCTCGCGCTGACCCACGGCGAAGAGAAAACGATCTCCACGTTCGAGGCTCTCTACCGCGGAGCTGACGTCCGCGACTACCTCTAAGGGCCCTCGCGCTAGGAACTTACCGGCGCTCAGGGTTGCCCGGCTTCATCAACGATTCGGCGCCTCAGCTATGTTCGTGCTAGCTGAGGCGCCGAGTTGTCTCTATCCCTAGCTGTTCTCCCTAGCTGTGCCAGGGGTGGGTTGCGAGGAACTCGACTGCCGCTTCGATGTCGGGTGCGAGGAAACGGTCGGGGCCCGGGCCGGGCACGCTCGCGCGGAACGCTTCGATGACCTCTGCCGTGGCAGGTGATGGTTTGAGCGGGGCACGCAACTCGATTGCGCGGGCCGCCGTCATGAGCTCGATCGCCAGGACGCGACGCAACGCATCAACCGAGGTGCGGAGCTTCCGTGCGGCATGCCAACCCAGCGAGACGTGGTCTTCTTGCATCGCAGAAGACGGGATCGAATCAACCGAGGCGGGGGAGGCCAGCCGCTTCATCTCTGCAACCAGGCCTGCCTGGGTGTATTGGGCGATCATGAAACCGGAGTCCACGCCCGGGTCATCAGCGAGGAACGGCGGCAAACCGAAGTTGCGGGACTTATCGAGCATCCGGTCGCTACGGCGTTCAGAGATCGACGCCAGATCAGCCGCCGCGATCGCGAGGAAATCCAAAACATAGGCGACAGGCGCCCCGTGGAAGTTACCGTTCGAAGTGACGGTCCCGTCTTCCAACACGACAGGGTTGTCGATAGCCGAGGCCAGCTCGCGTTCAGCAACGGTTGAGGCGTGAGAGATCGTGTCCCTCACAGCACCAGCAACCTGTGGGTGGCAACGCAACGAGTACGCGTCCTGGACGCGGGAGCCTTCCTTCATGACATCGGCAACGATCGGGGAGTCTTTGAGCCAGCGGTACACGTTAGCGGCCGAGCGCGCTTGCCCCGGATGCGGACGCAACGGTTCGTGTAGCTGTGGTGCGAACACGGTGTCACGGCCACGCAGAGCCTGGATCGACATCGCAGTGGTCAGATCTGCGACATCGACCAGTTCACGCAGATCAGCCAGCGCCATGAGCAACATGCCGAGCATGCCGTCGGTGCCATTGATGAGCGCAAGCCCCTCCTTCTCTGCCAGTTCCAGCGGCTCGATGCCGGCTTCCTCTAACAGTTCAGGCACGGGACGCTCAATGCCTTCGGCATCGCGGGCCCGCCCCTCACCGAGCAACACGATCGCGCAGTGAGCCAGCGGAGCGAGATCACCTGAGCAACCCAGCGAACCGTACTCATGGACGATGGGTGTGATGCCAGCGTTGAGAAGCCCCACGAGGTTTTCAAGCACCACGAACCGCACACCGGTGCGGCCGGTGGCGAGCGTGCGGGCACGCAAGAACATGAGCGCACGCACAACCTCCCGCTCAACCTCCGGGCCGGTACCGGCCGCGTGGGAACGGATCAGGCTCGACTGCAACAGGGTGCGGCGCTCCTGCGGGATCGAGGTATCAGCAAGCGCACCGAAACCCGTGGAAACCCCGTAGACCGGGGTTGTGGAGGCCGCGAGGTCCTCAACGTGTTGGCGGACCGCATCCACCGTCTGGAAAACCTCCGGGCCCAGCTCAATTCGGGCGCCATGACGCGCCACCGCAATGACGTCCTCGGCGCTCACACCGCTCGGGTTCAGCACCACGGTGGACGGGGAAGAGTTCTCTAGATTCTGGTGTAGGGACACTGCGTGCTCCTTCATGAAATTACACAGTCAATACGTGAGCCACAGGGGCCCAGGGTGGTTAGTCGAGTGCGCCGGCGATGATGCGGCCGTTCTTCACGGTTGCGCGGACGCCGACCATGCCTGGCCGGTAGGCCATATGGATCGCGGCGGGCGCATCGAGCACGGCAAAGTTCGCAGGTGCGCTGCGGCTAAGATGCCCGACGTCGGTGCGCCGCAACGCTGCCGCCCCGCCGAGGGTTGCCGCGCGGATCGCTTCGGCAAGGGTCATCTGCTGCTGCAACACCGCGGTGGTGATGCAGAACGGAACCGAAGACGTATAGGAGGTTCCAGGGTTCAGGTTCGATGCGATCGCGACCGTAGCGCCGGCATCGAGCAGCTCCCTCGCTGGCGCTAGCGGTGCACGCGTGGACAGATCGCACGCCGGAAGGATCGTCGCGACCGTATCGGAGGCGGCGAGCATCTCAATATCTTCACTACTCAAGAAGTTCAGGTGATCAACGCTTGCCGCCCCGAGCTCAACCGCCATAGCGGCCCCGCCCGTATGCCCAATCTGGTTACCGTGCACCCGCAAACCCAGCCCGCGCGCCTGCCCGGCCTGCAGAACCCGCATCGACTCCTCGACAGTGAACGCACCCTGTTCACAAAATACATCGATCCAGCCAACATGATCGGCAACCGCATCCAGCATCGGACCACACACCAGATCGACATAGGCGGCACGGTCATGCTCGTATTCAGGCGGGACCAGGTGAGCACCTAAGAACGTGACTTCCTCAACGTGGCGGGCAGCGACACGTGCGGCGAGGGCTTCTGAATCCACATCCAAGCCGTAGCCGGTCTTGGTCTCCAGCGTCGTGGTGCCTAAGGCTGCGGCCTGCGCTACACGATCGGCAACCAGCGCATCGAGTTTAGCCTCGGACGCGGAACGGGTCGCCTCAGTTGTGACCGCGATCCCGCCGGCAGCATACGCCTGGCCAGCCATCCGGGCCTCGAACTCAGCGGAGCGGTCGCCGTCAAAAACCATGTGGGAATGAGAATCAACCCACCCCGGAACCACGGCAGCACCGGCAAGATCAACGCGCGCATCGGCGTCAGGGGCTGCCGAGGCCGGACCAGTCCACGCGATCGCGCCGTCCTCAACCACCAGCGCGGCATTAGCGATAACACCGGCATCAGCCGATGTAGCGAGCTTCGCGGAATCAACCGCGCCATGCTCGGGGTCAAACGACCACAGCTCACCAATCGAGCTATATAGGGTCGAAGTCATCAGCGCTCCTCTCAAACACGCTTGAGCTGATGTGAGTATCCGCGGATGCGGCCTAGTCCCGCACGCGTGGGTTCATCGGCACACGCACACCACGCTCATCGGCAACCTCAACGGCGCGCGAATAGCCGGCATCAACGTGCCGGAAAACACCCATCGCAGGGTCATTGGTCAGCAGCGCCGTGAGCTTGGCCGCCGCAAGCTCGGTACCGTCAGCGACACCCACTTGGCCAGCGTGGATCGAACGCCCCATGCCCACGCCACCGCCGTGATGCAGCGAAACCCAGGTTGCGCCCGAGCTGGCCGCGGTCAGCGCGTTCAACAGAGGCCAGTCAGCGATCGCATCCGAACCATCCAGCATCGACTCGGTCTCACGGTACGGAGAGGCCACAGAACCGGAATCCAAGTGGTCACGGCCAATCACGATCGGCGCGGTGACCTTACCTTCGGCAACCAGACGGTTGAACAACAGGCCGGCCTGGTGGCGCTCGCCGTAACCCAGCCAGCAGATACGGGCTGGCAAGCCTTCGAACTCGACGTGTTCAGCGGCGGCATCCAGCCAACGATGCAGGTGCTCGTTCTCAGGGAACAGTTCCTTGAGCGCCTCATCGGTCACACGGATATCCTCCGGGTCGCCCGAGAGTGCAACCCAACGGAACGGACCCAAACCCTCGCAGAACAGCGGGCGAATATAGGCCGGAACGAAGCCAGGGAAGTCGAATGCGCGCTCGAAACCTGCATGGCGAGCCTCGTCGCGGATGCTGTTGCCATAATCGAAAACCTCTGCACCGGCATCCTGGAAACCAACCATCGCCTCAACGTGGGCGGCCATCGATTCGCGTGCCTTCTTAGTGAAGCCCACCGGATCGGCCTCGGCTTCGCGGTCCCAGTCCTCAAGAGCGATCTCTGCAGGTAGATACGACAACGGATCGTGGGCCGAAGTCTGGTCGGTGACAACATCGATTCTCAGCTCACCAGCCTTGTGCCGGCGCAAAAGCTCGGGGAACACCGCGGCCGCGTTGCCTTCGATCCCAATCGAGACGGCCTCGCCAGCCTCAACGGCCTGCTGAGCGCGCGCTACCGCGGCATCCAGGTCATCTGCGATCTCATCCAAGTAGCGCTTGGAACGGCGGCGTTCAAGACGGTTGCGGTCTACATCGACCACGAGTGCAACACCGCCATTGAGCGTCACGGCGAGCGGCTGCGCTCCACCCATCCCGCCGCAACCCGCGGTCAGCGTGACGGTGCCTTTCAGGGTTCCGTTGAAACGCTTCTTAGCAACCGCGGCGAACGTCTCGAAGGTGCCCTGCAAAATACCCTGGGTTGCAATATAGATCCAGGAACCCGCGGTCATCTGGCCATACATCATGAGGCCTTCGTCTTCGAGTTTGCGGAATTCTGGCCAGTTGGCCCAGTCGCCCACGAGGTTCGAGTTAGCGATCAGCACGCGTGGGGCCCACACGTTGGTGCGGATGATGCCAACTGGTTTGCCCGACTGGACCAGCAACGTCTCGTCATCGGCGAGCTCTTTGAGCGAATCCACGATGGCGTCGTAAGCCTCCCACGAGCGTGCTGCCCGGCCTGTGCCGCCGTAGACCACGAGGTCATCTGGGCGTTCTGCAACTTCTGGGTCGAGGTTGTTCATGAGCATGCGCAGAGGCGCTTCTGCCTGCCACGAGCGGGCAGTGAGCTCGGTTCCGCGGGGTGCACGAACCTCGCGTGGTTCGTGGCCGGGGGAGGTCAAGTGGGCAAAGCTCATGATGGTCTCCTTATGTTGAAGCCGGGTTTGTGGCCTGGAGATAGCTCATCATGAAAATAGTCTCAACGCACTAAAAACCGCGTGATCACGCGAGGCGCGTCCGAGATACCGGACAATGCGAGGTCAGAGGGGGCGGTTTATGCCTCGGTGATGATGTGTGACCTGACCGAGCTGTCGTCTATATTCGCGGCTAGTTCGGGCGAGAGGACCGTCACGCCTTCTTGCTCGATGATCTCGTTCGGCTGGTGAGCGATCTTGGGTGCGAGGATGCCGAGGCGCCGCTGCAGGGTAGCTGCGGCCTCATGGAGCTCCTCAACGCGGTCGTCAAGGACGCGCTGATCAAGAGACGCCTTGCCCCGTTTCCACGTCAAAGCGATCGCGGCGATCGGCCACTTGGAAGCATCCAGGACCGGAACGGCGGCCGAACAGAAGTCCGGGCTGACCAGGCCGTCCTCCCAGCCGTAACCGAGCTCGCGCGTCATTCGGATGGCAATAGCCGCTCGCGTGCGTTCAGGGCCTGAGCGGAAAAGCGCGTTGATCTGCTGATTCGGTAGCTTCGCAAGGATCGCGCGGCCGCTCGCGGTCCGCAAAGCATCGAGGCGCACACCCACATCGGTCACGAGGCTCGTGCGGTTTTGCGCCCGAGCCTCAACGAGGTACACGGTTTCCTGCCCGCGCAGAATCGAAAGGTGCCCAGATTCGCCGACCCGATCCACAAGCGCTTCGACGATGCGGCGACCCAGGCGTGCCAAGGGTGCATGGCGGTTATAGCCCGAGGAAAGCTCATGAGCCGACGGGCCGAGGCCGTACGCGCGGTCCTCCATATGGTGGATCACATAGCCCCGGGCAACGAGTGCCTGCAAGAGGTCATAGAGGCTCGAACGTGGAATGTCTAAGGCACGGCTGATGTGACTTGCGGCTGTGGGGCGAGGTTGGGACGCCAAGTAGGAGAGGACGCGAAGTGTTGCGTCTGCCGCAGGAACTTTCGACATTGAGGCCTCTCTTTGGCGCATTACCATAATCTCCGTGATGACGTCCCCTTAGTCCACCACAAAGTTTAGGTGAAAGCCCGAATAGGAAGCCGAAACTCAAACAAGGCGAGAAAACTCTCAGCTGCATCTCAGTTTCAACATAGGCGCCTCAGTGTGCCGTGAGGATTCTTTAGGTACAGTACGGAGGCGCAGTGTCGTGGCGCGAATAGCTGATGCCAGGCATGAGCGTACCGTGCGCGCTGGACTCGCCCCGGATACTTTTTCACGCAACAGGCACGCTTCCGTTAGGCTTATCTCTCGTAGCTAGGCCGCTTCCAGCAGCCACTACGGGGCGTTAGCTCAGTTGGTTAGAGCAAAGGACTCATAATCCTTGGGTCGCGGGTTCAAGCCCCGCACGCCCTACACGTCACAACCTCGGCCAGTGCAGGCCGGTACGGCGCGCTACTGACGCCAGGTCATGACAACGATGGCGGGCTCACCACAAGTTAGTGGTGAGCCCGCCATCGCGGTTAAAAGCTATGCAGCCTCGGCCTAGTTGGTCGTCAGCGCTGTTTAGTTGGCCGCCAGTGCTGCGGGGGCGGCGGCCGCCTGCTTCATGCATTCTGGGCATTCAGGGTGCTTGCCCGCGGCAGTGCAGGCTTCGCAACGCAAGAACTGCGAACGGCACGATGGGTGCACACAGTTGACGAACACCGGAGTGCGTTCGCCACACTCGATGCACGAGCCGAGGCTTTCGGCGCCGGAACCGAACTCCATGTGCATGCGCTTATCGAACACATATAGCGATCCGTCCCAGTAGCCGTCATTGCCGTAGGCTTCGCCGTAGCGGACGATCCCGCCATCGAGCTGATAGACCTCTTGGAAACCACGGTTCTTCATGAGAACCGTCAGCACTTCGCAACGAACCCCACCGGTGCAATACGTCACGACAGGCTTGTCTTTAAGATCGTCGTATTTACCGGACTCGATCTCTTCGATGAAATCCCGCGTCGTATCAGTGTTCGGGACTACGGCGTTGCGGAAACGGCCGATCTCCGCCTCCATCGCGTTGCGGCCATCGAAGAAAACAACATCCTCACCGCGGGCATCCATGAGCTCATGCAACTGCGCAGGCTTGAGGCGCTCGCCGCCACCCACCACGCCGCTGGCGTCCACCTCGATCTCATTCGGGGTCGTGAACGTCACCAGCTCAGGGCGAACCTTGACGGACAGGCGCGGGAAGTCATCTCCCAAGCCATCCGACCACTTGATGTCTGCAGAACGGAACGGCTCATAGGAGCGCGTGTTCTTCACATATTTCTTAACATCGCTGATATCGCCCCCGAGGGTCGCGTTGATGCCATCCTTCGAGATGATCACGCGCCCCTTAAGGTTGCAACTTTCAGCCAGCGTGTACTGCCACAAACGCACAGCCTCTGGATCTGCCAGCGGAGTAAACACGTAGAACAACACAATTTTCTGAACGGACATACCCCTTATTCTACGCCGGCGATCAGCGCCGGCTGAGTGTTAGCGTTGGAATAGTGTTGAAAGTACTAAGTAGAAGCGACTATCGGTAACGACTGATAGTAATGCGTGACATTGTCACTTACCCATGGCACTGTCACCGAGGAACGATTGTGAGATTGTAAATGAGTAGAGACGAACAACAGGGCCAGGTAGAAGGTGACTTCACTCAAGACCCAATCCCGGTAGAGGGCTCACCGGGGGAGGTCTTGATCGACGGCGTGCAGATCGCTGAAGAGCGGATTCCGCAAGAGAAGCTCGCCCAAGCTACTGAACACGATGCGCACGTGCATCAGGACCGCAGGTTCATGGGCCACCCCATGGGGTTGTTCGCGCTGTTCAACCTCGAGATTTGGGAGCGTTTCTCTTATCTGGGTTTCCAAGCGATCCTCGCTCTGTATTTCGCTGATGCGATCGCCAACGGAGGGCTCGGCTACGAAGAGTCCACCGCATCCTCGATCGTGGCGGCATACGGTGCCTTGGTCTACCTGCTGGGTATCGCTGGCGCGTGGGTTGCCGACCGCATCGTGGGCACAGGGCGGGCGACCCTGTGGGGCGCGATCATCATCGCGGCAGGCCACATCTGTATGGGCCTGCCTGCCGAGGTGACCACATGGATCGGCCTAGGGTTGATCATTCTCGGTACGGGCCTGCTCAAGCCGAACGTCGCGACCCAGGTCGGTGAGCTTTACGGTAAGGGCGATGCCCGCCGTGACTCCGGTTTCGCGATCTACTACGCCGGTATCAATATCGGTGCGTTTCTCGGCCCGCTCGTTGCAGGCTGGCTGGGTCAGAACATCAACTGGCATCTCGGGTTCGCATCGGCCGCGGTGGGCATGGTCCTCGGTCTTATCCTCTATATCGCGATGGGCCGGAACCTGGGTGGTAAGCGCCGCCAAGTGCTCGTGCGTGCCGCGTTCAAACCGGATGCCAACTTCTGGATCATCGTGACCGCTGCCGTAGCGGTTGTGGCCGTGGGCATCTTCTTTGGGACCCGTTCGACTGACGGATTAGATAACGTGGTCAACGCGGTTAGCATCATCACGATGATCGTGCCGGCAGCGTTTCTGCTGTGGATGTATTTCTCCAAGAAGGTCACCGCGGTTGAACGCCGCAACCTCGGGCCCTACGTGTTGTTGCTGATCGCCTTGATCGCCTACAACCTCACTTACTTCCAGACCGGTAACACGCTGAACTTCTTGGCGTTGAACAAGACCGATAACACCGCGTTCGGCTTCGACTACCCATCCACGTGGTACATCTCGCTGACGGCGATCGTCGAGATCATCATGGGGCCGGTTCTGGCGTGGCTGTGGGTCAAGCTGGGCCGGCGCCAACCGTCGGTTGCAACCAAGGTCGGTATCGGTACGATCCTCGGCGGGCTTGCGTTCTTGACCGTTGCGATGGGTGCCGCGGTAACCCCTGCGATGGGTCTGCTGGCTAGCGCCTGGCTCATCGGCTGCTATATCTTCCTAGGCCTAGGCGACCTGATCCTGCAGACCTCCGGGATGAGCGCGACCACCAAGCTGGCCCCGCGTGCATTCGCAAGCCAGACGATGGCGGTCTGGTTCGCCGCGATGGCGCTGGTTCAAGGCTTGCAGGCCCAGATTGTGAAACTGTTCGACTTCGATAACTTCTCTAACGCTACTGCCTACTTCGGTATTCAAGGCGGGCTGATTGTGGCTTACGGTGTGTTCCTCATTCTGGTGAGCCCATGGATGACCCGCCGCATCCAAGCAGTCGCCTAAATCCGCAGCGTAGAAGCCACAACTTAGAGGTAGGGATTGGACATGCTGAAACCTGAAGACCTTCCGTTTAAAGTCGAGATCGTTGAGGACTGGATTCCTCTCAGCGATGGCACCCGTTTGTGGATGAAAGCGTGGATGCCTGTAACTGATGATCCGGTTCCAGCGATCCTGGAGTATCTGCCGTACCGCCACGGTGACTGGACTGCCCCGCGCGATCACGAACGGCACCCGTTCTATGCAGGCCACGGCTACGCATCCATTCGCGTGGACATCCGCGGCCACGGCAGCAGTGAAGGCGTACCGGGGGATGAATACGATCAGCAAGAGCACGATGACGGGCTTGAGGTGATCGAGTGGATCGCCAAGCAAGACTGGTGCACGGGCAAGGTTGGTATGTTCGGCATCAGCTGGGGCGGGTTCAACTCGCTGCAGCTAGCGAGCTATCAGCCAGAAGCGTTGAAAGCGATCGTCACAGTGTGCTCAACTGATGACCGCTACGACAACGACGTGCATTATTTCGGCGGCTCGATGCTCGGGATCGACATGCACGCGTGGGCCGGAACGATGCTCGCGTTCGAATCCCGCCCGGTTGATAAGCGGGTGTGGGGCGAGAAGTGGCTCGATCAGTGGAAGTACCGGCTTGAGAACATCGAGCCGTTCATCGACACGTGGGTTGGGCACCAGGTCCGTGACGACTACTGGAAACACGGCTCTGTGTGCGAAGACTACAGCTCGCTTGACGCCGCGGTCATGGCGGTGGGCGGCTGGTATGACCCATACCGTGACACCGTCCTGCGGCTGACCGAGCATCTGTCCGCACTCGGTAAGAATGTCCGCGGCATCGTAGGCCCGTGGGCGCATCAGTATCCTGACCGCGACTTGCGCCCCGGCCCGCACATCGACTTCTTGGGTGAGACCCTGCGCTGGTGGGATCACTGGCTCAAGGGCGAAGACAACGGCGCGATGGATACTCCGCTATTCCGGGGCTGGATCACCGATTCGGTGCCGCCGCGTTCCGCCTATGACAAGATGCCGGGCCGCTGGGTTGCAGAAAACCAGTGGCCTAGCCCGCACATCAAACCAACCGAGCTGAGCCTGGACGGTGCGCATGTTTCACCGTTCGCCGCGCAGAGCACCAACAGCGATGGCGCTCTTGAGGTGCGTGTGGCCTCAGCACAGGATGTGGGTGCAGACGCCGGCCGTTACTTCCCGTACGGCAACGCAGCTGACTTGCCGGTGGACCAGCGTAGCGATGACGGTAAGTCAGTTGTTTTCGACTTCCCCGTGACAGAAGACATCGACGTGCTCGGCAACGCTTCAGTCAAGCTACGGGTCTCATCGCCGACCGAACGTGGCCAAGTGTATGTGCGCATCAACGATGTCGCTCAAGACGGCTCTTCGACCCTGGTGACCCGCGGCAACCTGAACTTCAGCGCCCGCGAAGGCCGCGATCAGGCCGTAGCGATGCCTGTTGGTGAGTGGGTTGATGTTGAGGTCCCGATCACGGGCGTGGGCTACCGTTTCCCTGCCGGCCACGTGCTCCGTGTAGCTGTTTCGAGCGCCTACTGGCCGTGGGTCTGGCCGCAGCCAGGCGGGGAAGGGTTCAGCATCGATCCTGCTGCGAGCGCGCTGGTGCTGCCGGTGCGTGAACCCACCGATGGAGAAGGCGCGGCAGAGCGTGCCGCTGCGGATGCTTCGGTGAGCTTCGATGATCCAGTCCGGCTGGTTCCGTTGGATGTGAAGTATCCAGAGGCAGGCGAAGCAGGGGCTGCGGGTGCGGCGCGCCCTGAACGGCTGATCTCTCAAGACGTGGTCGCCAACGAGACCGTGTTGCAGGTGGACCCCGCCTATGGTGGCACGCGCGTGTACCCGGATGGGTTGCATTATGACGAAGACACGGTTGAGACCTACTGGATCAATAAGGACGATCCGCTCTCTGCACGCACCGAATCGGTCTGGACTGTGGGGATGCGCCGGCCAGACATGGACTGGGACACCAAGGTTGTTGCGGCAACACGCATGAGCTGTGATGCCGAGAACATCTACACCTACTCACACGTTGTTGCCTACAACAACCAGGAGCCGATCTTCGAAAGGACCTGGGAGAAAACTCATCCACGTGTTGCAAGCTAGGTGAACCACACCAAGGTAGCGGAGCTAACGTCCAGACCCTCACCATCCGGTCCTTTTATCGTCCAGCCCTTCATCGTCTAGTCCCTGGCGGGGTGTTCGCATCCGGCCATAAGACGGAAGGCTGTTTCGATAACAGCGTTCGAGGGTCTTTATACGTGACGTTAGCTCCGCTACCTGTCTTTAAACCCCAGTGGACGCAGCGTTGATCGCACGGGCCACCCGAGGCGACGGTCCCGATGCGCTCGCCGGCGGTGACGTGTTGGCCTTTGGTGACTGTCGCATCGACCGGTTCGATGGTTGTCCGCCAACCGGAAGGCAACCGGATAGCGACCACGGGGCGGCCGGCAACCTTACCTACAAAGCTGACCACGCCATCGACGGGTGCCACGACCGCGTCCCCTTTCGCGGCTTTCAGTTGAACACCGCGGGTTCCTGCGCTCCAAACCTGTTCAGGTGCCTCGAAGCCACGTAGCATGCCGACGTCCTCCCAGGTTTCGGAGCCGGTGGGCTCACGCCCGGTGGGTGGCACGGGTTTCGCGGCGGTCAGCGTCACCGCACTCACTGCCAGAAGGATGCACAACAGTGCTGAACGGAGAGTTCCGGGGGAGAGGGTGCGGGTTTTCATGGTTACAGTCCACCTCGTGATCCAAGCTGCGGGGCGCTAGCGGACGAGAATGTGGATAAAAGACCGAGGCTTGAGAGGGTGTGGATCAGCGGAAAATCGGCACCAGAACATGCTGTAGACTAGTGACAGCAGTTTTGTGCGCGCGTTTTCGTGTGCCCGAAACTGACTTCGCGTGACAACGCTGCCCGTCACATGTGTACGTCTGAAATATCCCAGGCGAACATATCGGTGACGCGCACGCCCATCCCACGGTCCAACAACAGCCAAACCTGTCCAGGCTTGGTGCGATGTTGGAAACGGATGAAGCGACCAAACGGTGCGTTTTCACTAGGGGCCGGCGCAATGCCTGGCCAATAACCGTCAAATACAACAGGGCCACCGTGCCCGTACAAGGAGAACGCAATGTCCGTCGTGACCATGCGCCAGTTGCTCGATTCCGGTGTCCACTTCGGCCACCAGACCCGCCGCTGGAACCCAAAGATGCGCCGCTTCATCATGACCGAGCGCAACGGCATCTACATCATTGACCTGCAGCAGTCGCTGTCCTATATCGACCGCGCATACGACTTCATCAAGCAGACCGTCGCCCACGGTGGCACGATCCTGTTCGTCGGCACTAAGAAGCAGGCCCAGGAAGCCATCGCTGAGCAGGCTCAGCGCGTGAACATGCCATACGTCAACCACCGCTGGTTGGGTGGCATGCTCACCAACTTCGCTACCGTTTCCAAGCGTGTTAACCGCATGAAGGAACTCGAAGAGATCGACTTCGACGACGTAGCAGGTTCGAAGTACACCAAGAAGGAACTGCTGCTGCTTGAGCGCGAGCTGACCAAGCTGCGCGCAAACCTCGGCGGTATCCGCAACATGAACCGCACCCCATCCATGCTGTGGGTTGTTGACACCAAGAAGGAACACCTCGCAGTCGACGAGGCAACCAAGCTGGGCATCCCAGTTGTCGCGATCCTCGACACCAACTGCGACCCAGATGAGGTCCAGTACCCAATCCCAGGTAACGACGACGCCATCCGCTCCGTATCCCTGCTGACCCGCGTTGTCGCAGACGCCGTCGCAGAGGGCCTCATGGCTCGCCAGGGCGGTAACAAGGGCGAAGCCGAAGAGCCAATGGCGGAGTGGGAGCGCGAACTCCTCGAGGGTGAGAACCCAACCGCACAGGCTGAGGAAGCTCCAGCTGAGAAGGCTGAAGAAGACGGTGGCCAGGCGGCTACCGAGTCCAAGTAATTTTCCGTCCATCACAACTTCCTACGAACGGGGATAACTCGAATGGCGAACTACACCACCGCAGACATCAAGGAACTGCGTGAGCGCACCGGCGCCGGCATGATGGATGTCAAGAAGGCTCTCGACGAGGCTGACGGCGATACCGCTAAGGCCCTCGAGATCATCCGCGTGAAGGGCCTCAACAAGGCATCCAAGCGTGAAGGCCGCGCAACCGCTGAAGGCCTCGTGGCCGCAAAGGTTGTTGACGGTGCAGGCTACATGCTCGAACTCAACGCTGAGACTGACTTCGTCGCTAAGAACGAGAAGTTCGTTGAGCTGGCAAACAAGGCCCTCGATGCCGCAGTAGCTAACAACGTCGCTGACGTTGACGCGTTGCTGGCCGCAAAGATCGGCGAGAACACTGTCGCCGAGGAGATCGAGGAGCTCAGCGGTGTTCTGGGCGAGAAGATCCAGCTGCGCCGCATCGAAAAGGTTGAAGGCCCACTCGTGAAGGCATACCTGCACAAGACCTCGCAGGACCTGCCGGCACAGGTTGGCGTTCTCTTCGCAGTCGACGGCACCGGTGAAGCCGCTGAAACCGCAGCTCACGACGTGGCTGTCCACGCAGCAGCTATGGCTCCTGTCTACCTCACCCGCGAGGACGTCCCAGAGGACCTGGTCGCTGAAGAGCGCCGCATCGCTGAAGAGACCGCACGCGCCGAGGGTAAGCCAGAGCAGGCACTGCCGAAGATCATCGACGGCCGCATGACCGGCTTCTTCAAGGAGAAGGTCCTGGTTGATCAGCCATTCGCTAAGGACACCAAGCAGTCCATCCAGCAGGTCCTGGATGCAGCTGGTGTTAAGGCTGTCGCCTTCGCACGTTTCCGCGTTGGCGCCTAACAACGCTGGTAGGGGCCTCATGCTCCGATAGACACCAGGTGTGCCCGCACTCGTCACGAGTGCGGGCACAACCGTTTAAAGCCAGCCATAGTGATTGATTCCGCATCCAAGGCCGGCGGCGCGTCGTGCCGATCCACGCTGAGGCGGCATAGCTCGTGTGATCCGCATCATCCTGGAGTGCAATGGGGCAGGGCTCGTGAGTGACGCAACTGACACGCCTCGAATAGTGGCGGGCGGCGTATGCGAAAATAAAGGTCGATTGCCTACCCACCTTGAACGCCTAAAGGAGCCTTGATGTCGAACACCCCTAGCAAGCAGCGTCGGCGAGTCCTATTGAAGCTCTCGGGAGAGGTGTTTGGTGGCGGCAAGCTGGGCGTGGACCCGGCGACCGTGCGGCGCATCGCCGAACAGATCGCCTCGACTGTGGGCGAGGTAGAAACAGCGATCGTTGTTGGCGGCGGCAACTTCTTCCGCGGAGCTGAGCTCGCGGAATCCGGTATGGACCGTTCCCGCGCTGACTACATGGGGATGCTCGGAACCGTCATGAACTGCCTGGCGCTTCAGGACTTCCTGGAACAGACCGGTGTTGAGACCCGCGTCCAGTCCGCCATTTCGATGTCCCAGGTCGCTGAAGAGTACATTCCACGCCGCGCGATCCGTCACCTGCAGAAGGACCGCGTTGTGATCTTCGGTGCAGGTGCTGGCCTCCCATACTTTTCAACCGATACGGTCGCGGCCCAGCGGGCGCTTGAAGTCCACGCTGACCAGGTTTTGATGGCCAAATCCGGTGTCGACGGTGTCTATACCGCGGACCCGAAAACCAACCCTGACGCCAAGAAGTTCGAGAAACTCACTTACAGCGAAGCCCTTGCCGGCAACATCCGGGTCATGGATCAGACCGCGATGACGATGTGTAAGGATAACGGCCTGGAAATGTTCGTTTTCGGTATGGAAGGCGAAGGCAACGTTGCGGCAGCGATCCGCGGCACCGCCCAGGGAACTCACGTCACAGTCGCCTAAAGTGGCGGCCTAGCCCATGGGGTAGGTGGTAACGCTAGAAGCCAAACAGGGTAGCCCTGGGGCTTAGCAAAGCGAGTGAGTAGCCTAAGATGTATGACAAGATGCACCTTTGGTACGTATAACCTGTGGTGCACGTTGACGGTGTAAATAGAACCCTCGAAGGAGTTCCGATGATCCAGGAAGTGCTGGGCGAAACCCGCTCCGCTATGGAACGTACGATCGAAGCAGCTCAAGAAGACTTCGCAACTGTCCGTACCGGCCGGGCAAACCCGGGCCTATACGCCAAAGTGATGGTTGAGTACTACGGCTCCTTCACCCCGCTTCAGCAGCTGGCCTCCTTCCAGGTGCCGGATGCGCGCACTATCCTCATCAACCCTTACGATGCCTCCTCGATCCGCGCGATCGAGAAGGCGCTTTCCGATTCGGAGATCGGCGCTAACCCATCCAACGATGGCCGTCAGATCCGCATCACGATGCCGGAGCTGACCGAGGAACGCCGTAACGAGTACGTCAAGCTTGTGCGCACCAAGGCTGAAGAGCACAAGGTAGCCCTGCGTAACCATCGCCGTAAGGGCAATGACATGCTCAAGGAACTCGAAGAGGACGGCGGCGTTGGCGAAGACGACGTCAAGCGCGGCGAGAACGAACTGAACCAGATGGTTCGTGAGTTCGGCGAGCAGGTCGACGAGTTGACTAAGAACAAGGAAGCCGAGCTCCTCGAGATCTAATGACGCACACGTCTGGTTTCCGGAATGAGTCCAGCCCTGTCGAGGGGCTGGGCTCATCGGTGTCTGTTGATGAGACGCGAGCGCGCCGTGCCGCATCGACGTATGTCGATGCGCCATCGCGCGCTTCAAGGCGTCCTGCAGCACCCGGGAGCAGGCGGGCACGTCGTCAAGCCGAGCGAGCAGCAGCTGCGGCAGCCGCGGCAGCGGAAGCGGAAGCCCTCGAAACGACGGATCTTGAGGCGCCGGATCTCGAAACCGGCAACGCACAAGCCGACACCACCGAACCCGTGGCTGAGGCCAACACAGTGCAGGAGACTCACACAGCGCCGCAGCCTATCGTTGAGGCGCCGGATCCAGAGCCGGCTGTTATGCCAGGGTGGAGGGCCGACCAGAATGCGGCGTGGGAGCCTGCCTACGATGAAACGCCTGAGCCTGTCGCTGCTGTGGAGGCTGAGCAGGATGCAACCGCGCTGTATGAGCAGGATGCAACGGCAGCGCATCAAGAGGAAGCACCGGCGCGGTTCGGACACGATGCAACTGCCCTGTTTGAACAGGATGCAACTGCAACGTATGACAGGGATGCGTTGGCTGGGCAGGATGCCGTGCCTGAAGAAGGTGCGCTACCTGCACCGTACGGGGCGCTGGAACCGCTGAGTGTTCCTGATCCGAATGATTTGCCTGAGCCGAAACCGTCTAAAGCGGGCCGTAACCTTCCGGCGGCGATCGGCGTGGGCGCGGGTCTTCTCGCCGTGCTTGGTCTCGGGCTTTTTGTTTTTCCCTATCTGCTGATCGCGCTCGGTTGCTTGGTTGCAGGTATCGGTTCGTGGGAAGTCTCGCGTGCGCTCAAGGCGCGCACGGGTATCCCTATTCCGTTGGCACCACTTCTCATCACGAGCGTCGCTTTGCCGTTGCTTGCGGGCATCTACGGGCCTGTCGCGCTCTCCTTGGGGTTGACCGCCTGCCTTGTGCTCGTGGTGATCTGGAACCTGCTTGAGGGGCGTTCGCACGGCTCACAGTCGATCGGGCTGAGCGTTCTAGTGGTGGGGTGGGTCCCGCTGCTGGCCTCTTTCGCGTTCTTGATTTTCCAAACCGAGCGTGGCGCTGCCGCGTTGCTCACGGTTGTTCTGCTGGTGGTCTCTAACGACACATTCGGCTACATCGTCGGGGTGACCCTGGGTAAGCATCCGATGGCGGCACGCATCAGCCCTAAGAAGTCCTGGGAGGGCTTCGCAGGTTCGCTACTGGGCGCGACCATCGTGGGTATCGCGTTGTGCCTGTGGGTTCTGCAGATACCGTGGTGGCTTGGCGTTGTCTTGGCTATTGCGACGGTCGTGTGCGCCACGTTGGGCGATTTCGCTGAGTCGATGGTCAAGCGTGCGCTCGGGGTCAAAGACATGTCTAACTTGTTGCCGGGGCACGGCGGCATGATGGACCGCCTGGATTCTCTCTTGTTTGCGATGCCTTTCGGCTACGCAGTGGTTATGTTGGCTGAAGCGCTGGCCTAACCCTCAGATAAACTCTCACTTGCACATACCTCTATCGAAGGAGCGCCACGGTGGCTCGAACGGATAACGCCGGTCTGGCTGGCACTTTGTTTGCACGGGTGGCTGACGACGCCTTTGGATACGACACCGGTCAGGTCGAGGATTTCTTGGCGCGTGCCCGTAAGACGTATGAGGCGGAGAACCTGAACAGGGACGTTGTCACGAGCTCTGTAGTGCGGCGGGCGACGTTCGACCCGGTCAGGGGCGGCTATGATCCTCGCGAAGTCGATGCGGCTTTGGACAGGCTCGAGGACGTCTTCGCGGCCCGTGAACGCAACGCCCTGATCGAGTCTGAAGGCCACGACCGTTGGCTTGAGAATATCTCTCAGGTCGCGATGGTGTTGCGGGCTCGTCTGCATCGAGCGCCGGGGGAGCGTTTCCGCCGTCCATCCAAACGGAACGTACCGTCCTATAACATCGCAGACGTCGACGCGTTGTGTGACCGTCTCATCCAGTACTTCGAACACGATGTCCCCCTGAGCGTTGACGATGTACGCCGTGTGGTGTTTAGGCGCGCTGAGGGCGATGAAGGCTATGAAGAGAACCAGGTGGATGCGTTCTTGGACCGCACCATCGAACTCATGGCCGCGATCGACTAACGCGGCCAAGACGACCCACTAGAACGATGACCCACTAGCGCGTTGTCAACGCTTGGGCTCGGCACCACAAGGTGCCGGGCCCAAACGTTAGATAACTGTATTGCTCAAATATTATTGCTCACCTGTTATTGCTCAAGGGTGTGCGGTTACGGAGCACAGCTACGCATATCAGCTACGTGTTTTAGCTACAGAGATCAGCGTGTCAGCTGAGTTCGAAGTGGTCTTCGGCGACGATTTCTCCGCGCGCGTTGGAGAAGTCCCTGGTCTGGTCGACTTGTTTGAAACCGCGGCCTTCAAGGATTTTGTGTGTTCCCACGTTGTCAGCCACCACGGATGCGCGAACGGGCCGTTGCGGGAATTCCTCGAGCATCGCTTCCACGGCGGCGGTGGTGACTCCCTGGTTCCAGAAGGATTTATCAGTCCAGAAGGAAAGCTCCGCGTAGTCCTCGTGGAAAGCCATGACGATCGAGCCGGCTACTTCACCATCGTGCTCAATGGTGCGCACCTGGATTTTAGGGTCGCGCAACATGAGGCCCCAGTGATAGTCGAAGACGCTGCGGTCGCTGGGGTTGCGGGCGCTGAAGGCCGCCATATGGTTGGCGTCCGGGTCCTGTTGGTGAGCGAAGAAGTGCTCGAGGTCCGCAGGTTCAACGGGGCGCAGGCGCATGTTTCCTCCGGGTGCTAATGAATGAATATGTATTGCTTATCTATCTTAGGCCAGATGGTGCCCACCTGGGTTTTGCCTCAATGTTGGGCTATCACCGGTTTCGGGTGCCAGCTGCGTTGGCTAGTCGTGGCACACTAGCAGGGGCGCGTTTGCCTGTAGATGCTGGGGCGCTTCCGCAGCAGTGTGGTGGGGTTGCTGGTTTTTATTGTTGATGCTGGGTTGTTCGGTTTGTGAGGGAGCTTGTTGTGGCTAGGTCTGTTGTGATTGTGGGTTCGACGGGGTCGATCGGTACTCAGGCTTTGGCGCAGATCGCCCGTGCGGGGGACCGGTTTGCGGTCCGGGCTATTTCTGCGGGGCAGCAGGCTCGCGAATTAGCGTTGCAGGCGGTGGCGTTCCGCACCAGTGTGGTGGGTTTGGCTGGCGCTGAGGAGATGAGTGCCGACGATGTGCGCGGCGGCTTCTTGCTGCATCTGGCAGGTGCTAAGGAGGTTGCTTCACGTGAGGGGCGGCTTGAGCTTGCCGGTGTCGGTGAGGTTGAGGTCGATGGCGCGGGCCTGGACGCTTATGTACCTGAGGTTGTGGTTGGTGACAACGCGGCGCGCGCGTGTGCGGCGTTGCCTGATGTGGATGTGGTGCTCAACGGGGTCACGGGTTCGCGCGGTTTGCGGCCTACGCTGGCGGCTATTGAGGCCGGTTCTGTGGTGGCGTTGGCTAATAAGGAGTCGCTGGTTGCTGGCGGCCGGCTGGTGATGGATGCGGCATCGCCGGGGCAGATCGTTCCTGTGGATTCGGAGCATTCAGCGATCGCGCAGGCCTTGCGTTCGGGAACCCGTAGCGAGGTTGAGCGTTTGATCATCACCGCATCAGGCGGTCCGTTCCGCGGCTGGAGTGCCGAGCAGCTTGAGGATGTCACCCCGCAGCAGGCGTTGGCTCACCCTACCTGGGATATGGGGCGTGTGGTCACAACCAATTCGGCGACCTTGGTGAATAAGGCGCTTGAAGTGATTGAGGCGCATCTGCTGTTCGACGTCCCGCTGGAGCGGATTGTTCCGGTGGTGCATCCGCAGTCGGTGGTGCATTCGATGGTCGAGTTTGTGGATGGTTCCACGATTGCGCAGGCGTCTCCACCGGACATGGGGTTGCCGATCGCGTTGGGTTTGAATTGGCCGGATCGCTTGCCGGGGGCGTGCACACCGGTGGATTGGACGCAGGCTCATACGTGGGAGTTTTTCCCGATGGATCATGAGGCGTTTCCTGCTATCGAGCTTGCGAAGAAAGCGCAAGAGGCTTCACCGACGCACATGGCCGTGTATAACGCAGCCAATGAGGAAGCGGTGGATGCTTTCCACGACGGCGCGATCGGTTTCCGGAGGATCGTCGAGGTCGTGGCCGAGGTGGTTGAGGCTTATGACTCGGATGCGAACACGGCAGAGTATGGCCGTAGTGTTGAAGGGGTTTTGGCCGCCGAAGAGTGGGCGCGCGATAAAGCCCGCAAGCTGTGGGCTTGAGTTTTACCGGTTGGGATTGAGATGGATCAGGTTCTGGCGTATGTGATTGGCGCGCTGGTGATGCTGGTGGGTATCGGCATCTCGATTGCGTTGCATGAGGTGGGGCATTTACTGCCGGCTAAGGCTTTCGGTTTGCGCGTGCCTCGCTACATGGTGGGTTTTGGGCCTACGCTGTTCTCTTTCCGTAAAGGGGAGACAGAGTACGGGATCAAATTGCTGCCGCTGGGTGGGTACATCACGATGATCGGTATGTATCCGCCGCATCAGGACGGCAAGCAGCGGCCTACACGCACCGGTATTTTTCAGCAGTTGTCCGATGAGGCGAAGAAGGCTGAAGCTGAGACTCTGCAGCCTGGCGATGAGAAGCGATTGTTTTTGAACTTGCCGGTGTATAAGCGGATCATCATCATGCTGGGTGGCCCGTTTATGAACCTGCTTTTAGCGTTCGTGTTCTTTGGGATTGTTCTTACTGGTTTCGGGGTCGCGACTCCTACGACCACGGTGTCTGAGGTGTATCAGTGTCTTCAAGCAGTGGATGACGAGAACACGCGCCCGGCGGGGGAGGGACAGAGCTGCCCTGAGGGTGCCCCAGCTGGGCCGGCGTATGCGGCGGGCTTGAAGCCTGGGGATGTCATTACCTCGGTTGACGGTGTTTCGCTTGACGACACTGATTGGTCTGCACTCACGGACCGGATCAAGGCAAGCCCTGATCAAGAGCTCAGCATCGGTTATGAGCGCGATGGTGTCGCATCGACCACAACGTTGGTTCCGGTTGAGACGGCTCGGCCTGTTGTTTCGCCTTTGGGGATGGTTGAGAAGAACCGTGACGGTACTGCCAAGGTGGAGTCGGTGGGTTTCGCTGGCATCGGTTCGACAGCTGAGATCCGGCCGCGGCCGGTAGGTGAGGTCCCGGGTTTTGTGTGGGAGAACGTCAAAGCTGTTTCTGGTGTTGTGACTCAGCTTCCGCAGAAAGTTGCTGGCGTTGCCCAGGCCGCGTTCAGCCCAGCTGAACGCGATCCGAACGGGCCGATGTCCGTGGTAGGGGTGGGCCGCATCGCCGGCGAGATCACCTCTTTCGAGCAGATCAGCGTCAAAGATAAGCTCGCAAGCTATCTGAGCCTGATGGGTTCGCTGAACGTCGCGCTGTTCGTGTTCAACCTGATCCCGCTCTTGCCGCTTGATGGCGGGCATATCGCCGGGGCTTTGTGGGAGAAGATCCGCAAAACGTTCAACAAGATTTTCAAGCGCCCTGACCCGGGACCGGTGGATCTTTCGAAGATGCTGCCGGTCACCTATGTTGTTGCAGGTTTATTGCTTGTCATGGGTGTGATCTTGATCTATGCCGACCTCGTGAAACCGGTGTCCCTGCTGTAGCTTGCCTCAGATGTCGCCTCAGGCATGTGAAGGTGCCGGCAGTGGCATGGGAAGATAGAGCACAGCAGTGGATTCGTTTATCACGTATGAGTTCTTGGAGGACACCTCGTGTCATCGGTTAATTTGGGAATGCCTACACCACCACCTATGACGTTGGCTCCGCGGCGCAAGACCCGCCAGATGATGGTCGGCAACGTCGGTATGGGCTCGGATCACCCGATCACCGTGCAGTCGATGACGACCACGAAGACTCACGACATCGGCGCTACGTTGCAGCAGATCGCCGAGCTCACCGCCGCTGGCTGTGACATTGTCCGTGTCGCGTGCCCAACAGACAAGGACGCCGATGCGCTGAAGGTCATCGCGCAACAGTCCACGATCCCGGTGATCGCGGATATCCACTTCCAACCCAAGTACGTCTACGCAGCCATTGAGGCCGGTTGCGGTGCGGTGCGTGTCAACCCGGGCAACATCCGCAAGTTCGATGACCAGGTTGCAGAGATTTCCGCTGCCGCGAAGCAGCACGGGACCCCGATCCGCATCGGCATCAACGGCGGCTCCCTCGATAAGCGCCTGCTGGAGAAATACGGCCGCGCAACCCCGGAGGCTCTCGTTGAGTCCGCGTTGCAGGAAGCCGCGCTGTTTGAAGAAAACGATTTCTACGATTTCGGTATCTCCGTCAAACACTCTGACCCGGTCGTGATGATTCGCGCGTATGAGCTGCTCGCTCAGAAGGGCGACTGGCCGTTGCACCTGGGTGTCACCGAGGCAGGTCCTGCCTTCCAAGGCACCATCAAGTCCGCAACCGCTTTCGGCGCGCTGCTCTCCCAAGGTATTGGCGATACGATCCGTGTCTCACTTTCGGCCCCACCTGTCGAAGAGATCAAGGTCGGCGAGCAGATCCTCCAATCGCTGAACCTGCGTCCACGCCAGCTCGAAATCGTCTCGTGCCCGTCCTGTGGACGCGCCCAGGTCGATGTGTATGAGCTCGCCAACAACGTGACCGAAGGCCTCAAAGACTTCAAGGTTCCGCTGCGTGTGGCCGTCATGGGTTGCGTCGTCAACGGGCCAGGCGAGGCACGAGAAGCCGACCTCGGTGTCGCATCCGGCAACGGCAAGGGCCAAATCTTCGTCAAGGGCGAGGTCATCCGCACGGTCCGTGAAGACCAGATCGTGGAAACCCTGCTCGAAGAAGCCCACCGCATCGCCGAGGAGATGGGCGCAAGCGAGACCGAAGGCGCATCGCCTTCCGTGTCCGTCCACTAGGTAACGGTCTCAACGTCAATGGTGATCCGGCAGATCGTGAACCGGGCCGGCGCCCGGATGGCGGATCTGCGCTCGCCGGACCCCAGCATCCGCACCCTCACGAATGAGGACGCGCCAGCGTTGCTCGCGTTGATCGCGCGCAACCCTGTCCAGCATGCTTTCGTTCAGCAGCAACTCGATGTTGTTGGCGGCAAGATCGATGTGTTGCCTGGCGCGCGCATCCTGGGCCGCTTCGATGATGCAGGCGTGATGGTTGCGGCGTGCTGGCTGGGCGCGAACGTGGTGCCTGTGACCGCGGATGAAGGCGAGCAAGCCCGGGAACACGGTGAAGCGTTCGGGCGGCGGGTCCTGACCAGCCGTAAGCGCTTCGCCTCGATTTTCGGTCCGAAAGCAGGAGTTGAAGGGATCTGGGATGTGGTGAAGACCAGCCCGGCCTTCTACCCGCGTAGTGTGCGGCTCACCCAGCCGTTCATGACGTTGGAAGGCCCGGCTGTGATCGAAGGGTCTGGCCGAGTCCGGCAAGGGTATGTGAGTGATTTCGATGCGTTCTGGCCGGCTTCCGTTGCGATGTTCACCGAGGAGCTTGGCTATTCACCCCTCGATGTAGGGGAGGCCTCCTATAGGGCGCGGGTCAAACAGTTGCTGGCGTGCGGGCAGGCTTTGCTCGAGCCGGGTGCGGCGGGCACAACGGTGCGGTTCAAAGCCGAGCTCGGGGTTGTGACCGGCCAAGCTACACAGATCCAGGGCGTGTGGATGCATCCGGACCACCGCGGCATCGGGCTTTCAGCGAGCCGCGTGGCAGATGTCGTGGCCCATGCGCACACGTGGGCGCCCGTGACGAGCCTGTACGTCAACGACTACAATCACGCGGCTCGAGCCGTCTATGAGAAGGTGGGTTTCCAAACCACCGGGATGTTCGCGACCGTCCTGCTATGAGCATCGAATCCCGGGACGGGCACGCGGCAGCGCGCCACATAGCCGGCCGCTATGCGTGGGCAGACTACACTGGACACGAGCCGTCACCGGATACTAACGGTGAACGCAACCGATTTGCTGATTCACTCTGCACACCCCGATCCACCCTGAAAGGGGAGGCCCTGTGGTAACACGCCTTTCAACGTTCTTTCTCCGCACGCTGCGCGACGACCCTGCTGAAGCTGAGCTCGCAAGCCACAAGTTGTTAGTCCGGGCTGGCTACATCCGCCGTGCGGCACCCGGGATCTATTCGTGGCTGCCGCTGGGGCTCAAGGTCCTGAACAAGGTTGAGAACATTGTGCGTGAAGAAATGAACGCGATCGGCGCTCAGGAAGTGCATTTCCCGGCGTTGCTTCCGAAAGAGCCCTATGAGGCGACGGGCCGCTGGGAAGAATACGGAGACAACATTTTCCGTCTGAAGGACCGCCGTAAGGCCGACTATCTACTCGCGCCAACGCACGAGGAAATGTTCACCCTCTTGGTCAAAGACATGTACTCCTCGTATAAGGATCTGCCGGTGTACCTGTACCAGATCCAGACGAAGTACCGCGACGAGGCCCGCCCGCGCGCTGGCCTGTTGCGTGGCCGTGAGTTCATCATGAAGGACTCCTATTCCTTCACCCTGGATGAGGAAGGCCTCGACGAGGCATATGCGGCTCACCGCGCCGCGTACCTCAAGATTTTCGAGCGTTTGAGCCTCGAAATCCGCCCGGTGTTCGCGATGGCGGGAGCGATGGGTGGCTCGAAGTCGGAAGAGTTCCTGCACCCAACCGAAACGGGCGAGGACACGTTCGTGGTCTCCCCAGGCGGTTACGCCGCCAACGTTGAGGCCGTGACGACGCCGCCGCTGGACCCGATCGACTACACCGACGCGCCGGCCGCCCACGTTGAGCTGACCCCGAACAGCGAGACCATCGAAACGCTCGTTGACGCAGCGAACGAGAACCACCCGAAGGACACCCCGTGGACCGCCGCGGACACACTCAAGTGCGTTGCGTTGGTTGTTGTGACACCGAACGGTGAGCGAGAACTCGCCGTCGTGGGTGTGCCCGGCAACCGCCAGGCTGACCTCAAACGAATCGAGGCGACCATCGGTGAGCTCATGGGTATCGTCGGCGAATCCCAGGTTGAGGTTGCCACAGATGATGACCTCGGCCGTCACCCTGAACTGGTCAAGGGCTACATCGGCCCTGGCTTGTCCAAGGATGAGGCCGTTTTGGGTCGTGAAGCACGTTCGGGCGTCCCATTCTTTGTCGATCCTCGCGTGGTCGAAGGCTCGAGCTGGATCACGGGCGCGAACCTCCGTGACCATCACGTGTTCGGTTTGGTTGCAGGCCGTGACTTCGGCTGGGATGGTGTGCTTGAGGCTGTTGCGGTGGAAGACGGCGACCCCGCACCCGATGGTTCCGGTCCGTTGAAGACGACCCGCGGCATCGAGATGGGCCACATTTTCCAGTTGGGCCGCCGCTACGCTGAAGCGTTGGACCTGAAGGTTTTGGATCCCAACGGTAAAGCGCAGGTTGTCACGATGGGCTCCTACGGCGTGGGCGTGACCCGCGCGGTTGCGGCTATCGCTGAGGCCCATCATGATGACAAGGGCTTGGTGTGGCCTCGTGCTGTGGCACCTGCCGATGTTGTGGTGATCATCGCTGGCAAGGGGGAAGAGCTCACGGAAACCGCCGAGGACATCGCGGGCAAGCTCGATGAAGCCGGCTTGGAGGTCATGCTCGATGACCGCGCCAAGGTTTCTGCGGGCGTGAAGTTCCGTGACGCTGAGCTGATCGGTATCCCTACCACTGTTGTTGTGGGCCGCGGCGTGGCCGATGGCGTGGTTGAGGTCAAGGACCGCGCCACGGGCGAGGCCGAGAATATCGCGCTCGATGCCGTGGTTGAGCACGTTGCCCAGCTCGCAGCTCACTAAGCTCGCCTATGGACTACATCCTCACGGACACCGGCGCGCTCAACATCGGGTTGATCCTGTTAGTTTTGGGCGCCGGTTTCCTTGCGGGAT
Organism: Pseudoglutamicibacter albus; assembly: GCF_022346425.1. Classification (GTDB taxonomy): domain Bacteria; phylum Actinomycetota; class Actinomycetes; order Actinomycetales; family Micrococcaceae; genus Pseudoglutamicibacter; species Pseudoglutamicibacter albus. The sequence continues at coordinate 77,072 of NZ_JAKRCW010000005.1, read as the reverse complement.
GGGTCGATTCGGTGGTTGGCGGCGGCGGGTTGATCCAGCTTCCGGTCGTGTTGCTGATTCCGGGGCTGACCCCGGTTCAGGCTTTGGCCACGAATAAGGTCGGCTCGATCTTTGGTACCACGACATCGGCTATCACGTATGGTCGGCGTGTGCGGCCGGACCTCGCCACGAGTCTGGGTCTTGCTCTCACCGCGGGGCTCGCCTCGGTGGGTGGGGCGGCCGTAGCTTCGATACTGCCGACCGAGGTTTTCAAGCCCATCATCCTCGTAGCGCTTGTTGTGGTTTTCGTTTTCACGCTCGCTAAGAAGAACATGGGGGCCTCAACCGCGCTCAAGCATGCGAGCATGAAGCACCATGTTCGGGCGTGGGGGATCGGTATCGCGATCGGGTTTTATGATGGTGTGCTGGGGCCGGGCACAGGATCGTTTTTGGTGATCGCCTTGGTTGGGGTTTTGGGGTATTCGTTCCTGGATGGATCAGCGTGCGCGAAGATCGCTAACTGGGCCACCAACTTCGGTGCGTTGTGCTTCTTCATCCCCGCAGGCCACGTCGTGTGGCCGCTCGGTATCGGACTGGGGATCGCGAACATGTTCGGGGGCTATATCGGTTCGCGTATGGCAGTTTCAGCTGGTTCACGTTTTGTGCGGATCGTGTTCCTCGTGGTCGTGACCGCGCTCATCATCAGCGTTGGGGCTGACACCCTTCGGCAACTGAGCTAGCTCGCTGAGTTAGTGAGCCCGGCTAGCTAACGCGTGTATCCGGCGAGCTGGAAAGACAAAGCCATGAGCACGATGCGCGCCTCGCCGTGATAGTGCGCCGCGAGGTGTTGCAGCGGTTCAGCAAGTGATGCTTGCGCTGAAGCGAGCTTTTCAGTCCCGGATGCGAGGTAGTCTTCCCGCGGCCCGATGGTCGCAGCAGCATAAGGGTGCCCGGACGCTTTCCCGAGACCGAGCGTGAGATCGCGCGAGGCTTCGAACCATTCCTGATTGCTGTCTGCTGGGTTTCGGTGCGCGATGATGCGTGCCGCTTCAGTGATTTTGGCTGATGTTCTGCCCGTCCGATCCCACAAGGCGGCGGCCTGTTCAGGCTCGCTGGGGTCCGCTAGGGCAACCACGCCCCCTAAAGCCGCCACGGGGTCGGTGAGGCTTGCGGAAGCTAACGCTTCCTTGATCACTGCGGCCGCATCGTTATCTAGGGGTGGGGCACCGGCTTTCTGGGAAGCCGAGTACAGCGTGACGGAGGCTGCGATCAGCCGGGATGCATCCTCACGGCTCAGCTGCTCATTATCGCTAGGACGCAAGGCCAACTGCATAAGCTCACCGGAGAGGACGGCGGCGTCTTTAGCGTTATCCTGCCCGCTGGCTTTCTGAGCGGCTACATGTTCTTCGATCCACCGCATCTCACGGTTAGTAGCCGGCCCACCCCAGGCGTCCGAGCCACTCAACAGCTCATAGGCTGTGCGTGCCGCGGCCGTGACATCCTCGCCGCTATAGGCCTGATCCACCTGCGCGAGCAAAACCCGGGCACGGTACACAGGGCTGTGTTCGGTCCGGGACACCGCCTTATCGAATATAGCGTCTCCAGGCCTTGCGTTAGCGGAATAGCTGCTCGTGGTGGTTGTGACGCCTAACCAGCATGTGCTCACCATCAGCACAGACACGGCGGCGCGGCCCATCCGTGAACCGGAACCGCGGGACTGTTGGGTATCCCGCCGTGCCCGCCGACCGTCGCCTGGGGACTGTTGGTCGATACCCTGGGCCTGCTGGCCGTCGCCGGAGGTCTGCGGAGCTTCCTGAGTTGCCGGCGACGTCTCCTGTGTCGCTGGCTCCGTGGAATCCTGTACTGAACGCATAACGCTATGGTGCCATGCGGGTAGGGTAGATCTGTACAGACACAGCGTAAAGGGAGGAATAGCGTGTCATCCCACAGCATGCCAGCCGATAACGCGTCGAGGCACGAGGGTTCGCCATGGGCTCCTGAAGCAATCACGCGAGCTATCGAGTCTGTGATCAGCGATGCTGGTTTGATCGTTGAAGACGTCACGGTCAAAGGTGGGAACACGCCAACCCTGCAGATTCTGGTTGATCTGCCAAGCGGTACGGATGCGGTGGATCTCGATGTGCTCGCCGAAGTTTCGCAGCAGGTGGGCGAGGTTTTGGATAACGGTTTGCTTGCCTCCTCGGGTGCTTATGAGCTTGAGGTTTCCTCGCCGGGGGCTTCGCGTCCGCTCACACAGCCTCGCCACTTCCAGCGCAACGTGGGCCGTGTGATTCGTGTGGTGGGCGAGGATGAAGACTTCACAGGCACCGTGCTTGAGGCCGACGACGAGGGCATTGTGATCGAGCCGATCAAGCCTGCGCCTAAGAAGGGCATGAAAGATAAGGTGCTTGATCCGGTGCGGCGCGAGTATGCTGACATTCGTCGCGCGAAGGTTGACATCGAGGCGACGGCGGCGGCACGGTTGGCTGCCGTAAAGGACGCCGAGGATGTGGCAGAAGAGTCAATGGAAGATCCAGCACAGTCAGGTCTAACGGGCGAGGAGGCCTAAGAATGCATATTGATATGACGGCGTTGCGTCAGCTTGAAAAGGACCGCGATATTCCGCTGGATCGGCTGATCAACGCGATCGAGCATGCGCTTGTCCTCGCTTATGACAAGGAGCCGGGCGCTATCCGCGGCGCGCGTGCGGAATTGGACCGTAAAACCGGTGTCGCCACCATTTGGGCGCCTGAGGTTGATGAGAACAACCAGCGGATCGGTGAGTTCGATGACACGCCTGCGGACTTCGGCCGGGTAGCAGCAGCGACGGCGCGGCAAGTGATCTTCCAGCGCCTGCGCGATGCTGAAGACGAAGCCGTCCTAGGCACCTTCCGCGATAAGCAAGGCGAGATCCTCTCCGGAGTGATCCAGCAGGGCCGTGATCCACGCATGGTCCAGGTTGATCTTGGAACCCTTGAAGCGGTCCTGCCGCCACCGGAGCAGGTACCGGGCGAGGATTACAGCCACGGGCGTCGTCTGCGCGTGTATGTCACCGATGTGCACCGCGGCCCTAAAGGCCCCTCGATCACGGTTTCACGCACCCACCCGCAGCTGGTGCATAAACTGTTTGAACTTGAGGTCCCGGAGATCCAGGACAAGACGGTCGAGATCGTTTCGATCGCACGTGAAGCGGGCCACCGCACCAAGCTTGCGGTGCGTGCGCGCGTTGAGGGCCTCAACGCTAAGGGAGCCTGCATCGGCGAGATGGGTTCTCGTGTGCGCGCGGTGATGACCGAGCTCAACGACGAGAAGATCGACATCATCACGTGGGATCCAGACCCTGCACAGTTTGTAGCTCACGCGCTTTCGCCAGCCAAGGTGCTCTCGGTTGAAGTTTTGAGCGAAGACCTCCACCACGTCCGCGCTGTTGTCCCGGACGATCAGCTCTCACTTGCGATCGGCAAGGAGGGGCAAAACGCTCGTCTTGCGGCCAAGCTCACGGGCTGGAGAATCGACGTTGTCTCGCCAGCGCGTCAGAGCGCGGTAGACTAGACAGGTCAGAAGTTCAGTCTGTTGCGCCCAAATACGGGGCGGAGGATGGGAGTCCGTGGTGAACAAAGGTTCTTCACGTCGCCCCATCCGGACCTGTATAGGGTGCAGGCTCACCGATGACCAAGCCGTTCTTTTGCGGCTAGTGCGAAACCCCGGAAGTGCGCGAGTGGTTCCGGATCCGCAACGCCGTAAAACGGGGCGCGGTGCTTGGGTGCACCGTAACCCCGAGTGTGTACGGCGGGCAGTGAATCGGAACGCAGCGAACAGGGCCTTCAGGGCTCGCAGTGTCGTTGATGAAGATGAGTTGCTTGCCGTCATCAACCTGGGCATAACCGGTGTCCAGGGTTCAACCATGACCGATCAGAAAGCGGGTTAAGAAGAGTGGCAACCCGATGAACACGCAACGGTGATGGGCCAGAGATGAACAACCTCAGGCTCGGAAATCAGCGTGCGTTCCGCTTAGCGGGGCGCACACCACGAAATCTAGGGTCCGTGGTCTTACGCGTCACGTGCAACGCTTTTACTTGATGCGCGTGAGCGTTCAAAAGGATACGCGGACCAGAGAAGGAGAACTGTGGCCAAGAAGGTCCGCGTACATGAGCTCGCTAAAGAGCTCGGCATTCCGTCAAAGGAAGCCATGGCAAAACTTGAGGAGATGGGCGAGTTCGTCCGCTCAGCTTCCTCCACGATCGAGCCGCCGGTCGTCAAGCGTTTGCGGGAAGCATTCCCGAACGCAGCAGGCGGCGATTCCGCTCAGGCGGATCAACCGAAGGTGAAGACTGCGCAGGTTCAGGGTGCGGGAACCCGAACCTCCGATCCAGCTCCAGCGGCTGCCGCTAAGCCAGCTGATGATGCCCCTCAGCCGGAAGCTAAGCCAGCTACCGCAAAGAAGGCGGCATCGGCGGAGAAGCCAGCGCCGAAACCGGGCCCTAAGCCTGGACCTAAACCGGGTCCTAAGCCCGGCCCGAAGCAGGCCCCTAAAGCCGATGAGAAGCCTGACGCTAAGCCGGCGCCAGCGGCTAAGCCAGGCCCGGCTAAGAAGGCTCCGGCAACGCCTCAGGCGACCCCGCGCGCTGCTGCGCCGAAGCCCGGTCCAAAGCCAGGCCCACGCCCAGGTAACAACCCGTTCAGCACCCCATCCTCACAGGGTCGCGGCAACGATGCTGGCCCACGCCCACCTCGCGGTGGCGCACGCCCAGGCCCACGGCCGGGTGGAGGCCGTGGTGGTGCCCCACGTCCAGGCAACAACCCGTTCTCAAACCAGCAGGGCATGCGCGGCGAAGGCGGCGGCCGCGGCGGGCAACGTCAGGGTTCTGCAGGTTCGGGCGGCCCACGTCCAGGCGCGCCACGCCCACCACGCGGTGCGGCCTCGGGTTCAGGCGGCCCCCGCCCTAACCCGAACATGATGCCTAAGAAGCTCGACCTCAACGTCAATCAGCCGCGTCCAGGTGGTGGCCGTTCAGGTGGTGGCGGTCGGCCAGGCGGTGGCGGACGTTCCGGTGGCGGAGGCGGTTTCCGTGGTGGCCGCGGCGGCGGTCGCGGTAACGCGGCAGGCGCATTCGGTCGCGGCGGTCCACGCCGTGGTCGCAACCGCAAGTCCAAGCGCGCCAAGCGCCAGGAGATGGAGCAACAGGGCGCACCAGTCATCGGCGGCGTGGTTGTTCCACGCGGCGATGGCAACACGGTAGTTCGGTTGCGTCGCGGTGCGACCTTGGCTGACTTCGCTGAACGCATCAAGGCAGATCCAGCCGCACTTGTGACGGTGCTGTTCCACCTCGGTGAAATGGCTACGGCTAACCAGTCGCTGGATGAATCGACGTTTGAGATCCTCGGTGAAGAGCTGGGCTATAAGGTCCAGGTCGTGTCCCCGGAGGACGAAGAGCGCGAATTGTTCGAGTCCTTCCACATCGACCTCGAGGCAGAAGCCGAGGCCGAGACCGAGGACATGCTCGAGCCTCGTCCACCTGTGGTGACCATCATGGGTCACGTTGACCACGGTAAGACCCGCACGCTGGATGCGATCCGCCGCTCCAACGTAATCGAGGGTGAAGCCGGCGGCATCACCCAGCACATCGGTGCATACCAGATCTCTACGATGCACGAAGGTGACAACGGTGAAGAGGAACGCCTCTTGACTTTCATTGACACCCCTGGTCACGAAGCCTTCACGGCGATGCGTGCCCGCGGTGCCAAGGTCACTGACATCGCTGTGCTGGTTGTTGCAGCTGACGACGGCGTCATGCCGCAGACGGTTGAAGCGCTCAACCACGCTCAGGCGGCAGACGTGCCGATCGTGGTTGCGGTGAACAAGATCGATAAGCCGGAAGCCAACCCTGAGAAGGTCAAGGGCCAGCTCGCTGAGTACGGTCTGGTCCCTGAGGACTACGGTGGCGACACGATGTTCGTGCCGATCTCCGCTAAGCAGGACATCGGTATCCATGACCTCTTGGATGCGATCCTTCTGACCGCGGACGCAGCGCTCGAGCTACGTGCTAACCCGGATAAGGACGCTCGCGGTATCGCGATCGAAGCGAACCTGGATAAGGGCCGCGGTGCGGTCACGACCGTTTTGGTTCAGTCGGGTACGCTCGCGGTCGGCGACACGATCGTTGCCGGTAAGGCGCACGGTCGCGTCCGTGCGATGTTCGATGAGAACGGTGAAGCGCTCGATGTCGCGTTGCCTTCGCGTGCGGTGCAGGTCTTGGGTCTTTCGAACGTTCCGCGCGCTGGTGACACGTTCATAGTGACTCCGGATGAGCGTACGGCCCGCCAGATCGCAGAGCGCCGCGAGGCAGCGGACCGTAACGCGATGCTCGCTAAGCGCCGTAAGCGCATTACGCTTGAGAACTTCGATGACGCTGTCGCTGAGGGCAAGATCGATACCCTCAACCTCATCCTCAAGGGTGACGTATCCGGTGCTGTTGAAGCGCTTGAGGATTCGCTGCTCAAGATCGATGTGGGCGATGAGGTTCAGTTGCGTGTGATCCACCGTGGCGTGGGTGCTATCACGCAGAACGATGTCAACCTGGCAACGGTCGATAACGCGATTATCATCGGCTTCAACGTCCGCCCTGCAGAGCGTGTCTCTGAGTACGCGGATGAAGAAGGCGTTGACATGCGTTTCTACTCAGTCATCTACCAGGCGATCGAGGACATCGAGAACGCGCTCAAGGGCATGCTCAAGCCTGAATACGAGGAAGTTGAGCTTGGCTCGGCGGAGATCCGCGAAGTGTTCCGTTCCTCGAAGTTCGGTAACATCGCCGGTTCGATTGTCCGTAGCGGCCTGATCCGCCGTAACGCGAACGCTCGTTTGGTCCGTGACGGCAAGGTCGTCAATGACAAGCTCACGATCGAGTCGTTGCGTCGCTTCAAGGATGATGCCACCGAGGTCCGTGAGGGCTACGAATGTGGTATCGGCCTGGGTGGCTTCAACGACATCAAGGAAGGCGACATCATCGAGACGTGGGAGCTTCAAGAGAAGCCACGCGCCTAGTCTGCTGACCACGAGCCTAGTCTGCTGACCAGTAGCTAGCGTTATAAACACAAAGCCCGCGGCGGGTTGAGAGCACATGTGCTCTTGCCCGCCGCGGGCTTTCGCGTTGGCGAGACCGGCTGGTGTCAAGGCAGGGGCTACGCACCGATAGGATGGAGGCAGAGAATATTGTTGGTAGCGCACGCAACTGTTGGTGGTGCGCAGGGAAGGAGCACATCATGACTGGTTCGCCGCGTGCAGCTAAGTTGGCCCAGCGCATCAAGGTGGTTATGGCGCAGGCTCTCACGAAGGTGGTTCGTGATGATGCGATGGAGTCTGTGACGGTCACGGATGCGCGCGTGACGAATGATCTTCAGAATGCGACCGTCTACTACACGGTTTTGGGTGACGATGAGCAGAAGGCTCAGATTGCTGAGCTGTTCGAAGCCAACCGTGGCCGTTTGCGTAAGGAGCTGGGCTCGCAGCTAACAACTCGCTTGACCCCAACCTTGGAGTTCGTTCCGGATGAGGTCCCGATGAACGCCTCCCACGTTGAGGAGCTGTTGCGTGCCGCCCGTGAAAAGGACGCTGCGGTAGCTGAGCTTGCCGAGGGCGCAGAATACGCTGGGGATGCTGAGCCGTATAAGGCACCGGAAGACGAGGCTTAAGCGCTGTATGTCTCAAGCGCAGACTGAACCGACCCCGGGCCTGGTTGTTGTTGATAAGCCCGCTGGGATGACCAGCCACGATGTGGTGGGTCGCTTGCGGCGGCTCGCTGGTACCCGGAAAGTGGGGCATGCGGGCACGTTGGATCCGATGGCGACCGGTGTGCTGGTTGCCGGTGTGGGTCGAGCTACCCGGCTTCTGACCTATATCGTGGGCGAATCGAAGACCTATGTGGCTACGATTCGTTTGGGGGAAACCACCACGACTGAGGACGCCGAAGGGGAGATCCTTGAGCGTCGTTATGTTGCGGCGGTGACTCGCCCCCAGCTTGACGATGCGGTGGCCGGGTTGACGGGGGAGATTCAGCAGGTGCCCTCGGCTGTTTCGGCGATCAAGGTGGACGGTAAACGCGCTTATCAGCGGGTCCGTGACGGGGAGAACGTGCAGTTGCAGGCCCGGGCCGTCACGGTGAACCGTTTCGATGTTTTGGATGTTCGCCGCGCCGATGACGGCACGACGATGGACGTTGACGTTGTGGTCGATTGCTCTTCTGGCACATACGTGCGCGCCTTAGCGCGCGACTTGGGCGAGGCTTTAGGTGTGGGCGGCCATCTGACCGCGTTGCGGCGCACGCGTGTGGGTGGCTTCAATTTGAGCCAGGCCCGCACGTTGGAGCAGCTGGGACAGCAGTTCAGTGTGTTGTCGCTCGCGAATGCTGCCCGCGCGCTGTTCCCGGTCCGGCACGTGAGCGATCAGGAAGCGATTGAGCTCGGGCACGGCCGGCGCATCACGCCGTCGGAGTCGGCGGGGGTGACCGCGGCGATCGACCCGGCCGGTGACTTGATCGCTTTGATCGAGAACAAGGCTCAAGGCACGCATTCGATGGCCAAACCCGCCTTGGTTTTCGCGCCGCGCTAGGCACAGACCCGCCTTCGGTGGTTTTCTAGCTTGCTGGTTTCTCAGTTGTTGGCTTTCTAGGTTGTTGTTCGAGGAGATTCTGTAGTCGTGTTGATGGATGGCTTCGCGATCGCGGGCGTTGTGGTGTGCGTGATCTCGATGATCGTTGGTATCGCGATGACGGTGATCCGCACCTTCCCGGCGGACTCTTCGATTCTGAGCCTCGCGTTGGTTGAGCTGTATCTGGTGGTGTACGGGATTCAGGCCGCGGTGCGGCATGCCGGCTCTGCCCCGCTTCTAGGCGCTGGATGGGAGTTCTGGGGATACCTCGCGACCGCTTTGTTGCTGGTTCCTTTGGCGGCATGGTGGGCGATCGGGGATAAGTCCCGCTGGTCCAACACCGTGATGGCCGCGGCAGGCTTCACTGTGCTGGTCATGCTGGTTCGTATGCAGCAGGTGTGGCACGGTCAAGGATTCTTTGCCGGCTAGGGATTCGGTGGGCTAGGGATTGATGAGTGGAATGGATAATCACGTGAAGGATACGGCACAGCCAGATAACGCACCGCAGCCAGATAACGCACCGCAACCAGATAACGCACCGCAGTCAGATAACGCAGTGCAGCCAGATAGCCCAGTGCAGACGAAAAATAAGGGCCTTGGCCGGATCCTGGTTGCGGTGTATGGCGTGTTTGCGTTGTCGGCTCTTGCGCGTTCTGTGTATCAGATTGCGACTGATTTCTCGCTCGCGCCGGTCGCGTTCTCGCTCTCGGCGCTCGCGGCTGTGATCTACATCGTGGCTACGGTCGCACTCGCTCTACCGGGTGTCACAGCCTGGCGTGCGGCGTTCGCGGCGGTGATTGTTGAGTTCGTTGGTGTGGTTGCGGTCTCGATCTTGTCGTATATCTCGCCTGAATTGTTCCCGAAGGCGAGCGTGTGGAGCCATTTTGGTCAAGGCTACGGTTATGTTCCGTTCGTTCTGCCCATCATCGGTTTCTGGTGGCTGTGGGTTCACCGGCCCCACAAGGTCGCGGCGTGAGCGTAGAGCGCAGCGGTCGTGGCGTTCGTGAGAGAATAGCGCGGGGTGTCACGGACGGGTGCTTATCCGGCCCGGCCACCGCATCGTGAGGTGACAAGCGCACACCGCGGTGACGTGAGAATCGATCTTCAGCACACGAGGAGTCTTTGTGCATATTTGGACGGATCCTTCTGAGGTTCCGGAGTCGCTGACGTGTTCGGTGGTGACGATCGGTAATTTCGATGGCGTTCACCGCGGGCACATGGCCTTGCTGGAACGGGTTGTTGAGCTCGCTGCCGCGAGCGAGCCGCCGTGTGCCGGTGTTGTGATGACGTTTAGCCCGCATCCTGCCACGGTGCACCGGCCGGCGTTTGCGCCGGTCCCGATCATGGCTGATGAGATCAAGGACATCCACTGTGCTGAGGCCGGGGTTGACGCGGTTCTGCGCCTGAACTACACGTGGGAGTTCGCGCAACAGACCCCTGAAGAGTTCGTGAAGAACTACGTGGTGGATGTGTTGCATGCCCGTGCCGTGGTGGTGGGTGAGGACGTGCGGTTCGGCCTGGACAACGCTGGTGACATCGAGTGTTTGCGCACGCTGGGTGAGAAGTTCGGTTTCGAGGTTGTCACGCTGGCTGATGTGGGGCTGCAACGGCGCTGGTCCTCGACGTGGGTGCGTGAAGCGCTGCAGGTGGGGGATGTGAAATCCGCGGCGGAGGTTTTGGGCCGTAATCACCGCATGTTCGGGACGGTGGCGCACGGTTTCGCGCGCGGCCGCGAGCTCGGTTTCCCTACCGCGAATCTGGCCGATGACGCGACCGGTCTGATGCCGGCTGACGGCGTGTATGCGGGCTGGTTGATCGATCAGGCCGGGGTGTGGTGGCCGTCTGCGATCTCGATTGGTACGAACCCGACGTTCGATGGCGTGGTGCGTGTCGCTGAGGCGTTTGTGATGGACCGTCCCGAGGGCGAGCAGGTCGAGGACTTTAACTTGTATGAGCAGGATGTGGTGCTCGAGTTTGTGGACCACTTACGGCCAACCATCACCTACCGCGGCCCTGAGGCGCTCATCGAGCAGATGCACATGGACGTTGACCGTGCTCGTGAGATTCTGCGCGCTGATGCCAAAGCCCGCCCTGACGTGGTCAAAGTAGCCGCTGGTTGAGAACGGTTCAGGTTTGACGGGGCAAGTCCCGAATCTTCCGCAGCGCGGGCCGAATCTGGCTGGCGCGAAGCGTGCGTTGATCGGTTCTGCGTGGGCTGGTTCGGGTGCCGACTACGATGCGGTTCGGCCCACCTATCCGCGGTGGTGCGTGCCGTGGTTGCTGGGTGGTAGCGCTATCCGTCGCGTGGTCGAGGTCGGCGCGGGGACGGGCTTGTTCACGCGCGACCTGGTTGCATCGGGGCATCGGGTGATAGCGGTTGAACCTTCCGTATCGATGCTTGAGGTGCTGCGGAAACAGGTTCCTGGGGTTGAACACACGTTGATCGGCACGGGGGAGTCCACCGGGCTGGAGGAAACGGTCGATGCGGTGGTTGCCGCGCAAGCGTGGCATTGGGTTGATCCGATCGAGGCTGGCGCCGAGGCCGCGCGCATCACCCAGGCAGCGAGTGACCCGGTGCTGGGGCTTGTGTGGAATCAGCTGGATGTGCAGGTTCCGTGGGTGCACCGTTTAGCGCGGATCATGCATGCCGGAGATGTGCATCGGGATGCTCAAGCTGCCGCGCGGGCGGGGCCGCTGTGGCGTATCGAGGCGGTCCGCGAAGACCGTTGGGTGCAGCGGCTCAGTGTTGAGCAGGTGTTTGAGCTGACCCGCACGCGAGCCTATTGGTTGCGGGCGAATCAGAAGACCCGGCAACGGGTTGAAGATAACCTGCGCTGGTACTTGCACGAGCATCTGGGATTTGAGCCGGGGGAGTGCATCGAGCTTCCGTACAGGACGCTCGCGGTACGCAACACACGCACGTGAGACTCGCGTGAAGCGGCCCGCCGCCGCTGTGTTCTGAGGCTCATCGCGGGCTTTGGATCGGCTTGATAGACTCATAACTGGTGTTAGCTGCAGTCCGCGGTGGCTACCACCCCCGGCGACGATGGCCCAGCGATATCAGTTGAGGGCGATCCCGTGCGGGTTCACTGTACGCGGCACACTCTCAAGGAGTAAATACATGGCTCTTGACCAGGCCGTAAAGCAAGAGATCATCAAGGAATACGCGATCCACGAGGGCGACACTGGTTCCCCTGAGGTTCAGATCGCTGTCATGTCCCGTCGTATCTCTGACCTGACTGAGCACCTGAAGCATCACAAGCACGACCACCACACCCGTCGTGGCCTCATGGCCCTGGTCGGTCGCCGCCGCCGCATGCTCGGCTACCTCAAGTCTGTAGACATTGAGCGTTACCGTTCGCTGATCGAGCGCCTCGGTTTGCGCCGCTAATGTCTCACGTTTAACGCCCCGGAAGACCTTTCCGGGGCGTTAACGCATCAGAAGTTCAAACATCAATATCTAATCCAATACAGCGTCACCGACGTTCACGCTAACTAGAGAATCGCGTGTGGTCCTCGGTAGTGGCCCGCGGTGCAGTATGTCCGGAACACGTCCTCAACAGGGCGGCCGGATGTTCGTCCTCAAGAGGGCGGCCAGATTGCAGTACCGATGGCCTCGATCGAGCACCAACCGCGAAAACGCGTTTCGTTGTTGACGTGCATTTTGAGGAGAAAACTGTAGTGGAAGCTACTGACATTCAATATTCAGAGGCCGTGATTGATAACGGCCGTTTTGGTAAGCGCACCATCCGTTTCGAGACCGGCCACGTAGCCAAGCAGGCTGCTGGTTCGGCGATGGTGTTCCTCGATGATGACACCTCGATGCTCTCGGCAACCACCGCCGGTAAGCATCCGCGTGAGGGCTTCGATTTCTTCCCGCTCACCGTCGACGTTGAAGAGCGCATGTACGCCGCGGGTAAGATCCCGGGCTCGTTCTTCCGTCGTGAAGGCCGTCCATCGACTGAGGCGATCCTCGCGTGCCGTCTGATGGACCGCCCGCTGCGCCCGTCCTTCGTCAAGGGCCTGCGTAACGAGGTTCAGATCGTGGTCATGGTGACCTCGATCAACCCGGATGATTACTACGATGTGGTCGCTATCAACGCTTCCTCGATGTCGACTCAGCTTTCGGGTCTGCCGTTCTCCGGCCCGATCGGTGGCGTGCGCATCGCGCTTATCGAAGACAGCGAAGGCCCACAGTGGGTTGCGTTCCCAACCAAGACCCAGCTTGATGACGCCGTGTTCAACATGGTTGTTGCAGGCCGCGTTGCTGGCGATGATGTTGCGATCATGATGGTCGAGGCTGGCGCTACCGATCACGCGTGGGAACTCATCCACGATCGCGGGGTCACGGCACCGACCGAGACCGTTGTAGCTGAAGGCCTCGAAGCCGCCAAGCCATTCATCCGTGCACTCGTTGAGGCGCAGGCTGACCTCGCATCGCGCGCGGCTAAGCCTGCCCGTGAGTTCCCGATCTTCCTCGACTTCGAAGACGACGCCTACGAGGCAGTCGAGAAGATCGCTGCGCAGAAGCTTGCAGAGGTCTACCAGATCGCTGATAAGCAGGAGCGCCAGGACGCTGACGATGCGCTGAAGGAAGAGGTCCTTGAGGCTCTGGCCGGTGAGGGCAAGGAGTTCGAGGAACGCGAATCCGAGGTCTCCAAGGCATACGGTGCACTCACCAAGCACATCGTGCGTCAGCGCATCTTGAAGGACCAGGTCCGCATCGACGGCCGTGGTTTGACTGACATCCGCCAGCTGCTGGCCGAGGTCGAGGTTCTGCCGCGCGTTCACGGTTCCGCGATCTTCGAGCGCGGCGAAACCCAGATCATGGGTGTTACGACCCTGAACATGCTCAAGATGGAGCAGCAGATCGATTCGCTCGCCCCAGAGAAGGCGAAGCGCTACATGCACCACTACAACTTCCCGCCGTTCTCCACGGGCGAGACGGGCCGTGTCGGCTCGCCGAAGCGCCGCGAGATCGGCCACGGCGCCCTCGCGGAACGCGCCCTGGTTCCGGTTCTGCCATCGCGTGATGAATTCCCATACGCGATCCGCCAGGTTTCTGAGGCGTTGGGCTCCAACGGTTCGACCTCGATGGGGTCAGTCTGCGCATCGACTTTGTCGATGTACAACGCTGGTGTTCCGCTCAAGGCCCCTGTTGCAGGTATCGCGATGGGCCTGGTCACCGACACGGTGGACGGCGAGACCCGTTACGCGGCCCTGACTGACATCCTCGGTGCTGAAGACGCGATGGGTGACATGGACTTCAAGGTGGCCGGTACCCGCGATTTCATTACCGCGATCCAGCTGGACACCAAGCTCGACGGCATCCCAGCCTCCGTGCTCGCTGCCGCACTCAAGCAGGCTCACGAGGCCCGCGTTCACATCCTGGACGTCATGGATTCTGCGATCGACGCCCCAGACGAGATGTCCCCATACGCTCCACGCATCATCTCGGTGAAGATCCCAGTGGACAAGATCGGTGAGGTCATTGGTCCTAAGGGCAAGATGATCAACCAGATTCAGGAAGACACCGGCGCTGAAATCTCGATCGAAGATGACGGCACGGTCCTGATCGGCGCCACTGACGGCGCTGCGGCTGAAGCTGCACGCGCAACGATCAACGCGATGGCTAACCCGCAGATCCCTGAGGTTGGCGAGCGTTACCTCGGTACCGTGGTGAAGCTGACCTCCTTCGGCGCGTTCATTTCGCTCACGCCAGGCAAGGATGGCCTGCTGCACATCTCCGAGTTGCGTAAGCTCAACGGCGGCCAGCGCGTCAACGACGTCGAAGACGTTGTGGGCGTGGGCCAGAAGCTCCAGGTTGAGATCACCAAGGTTGACGACCGCGGCAAGCTCTCGCTCGCCCCAGTCGTTGACGAGGAAGCAGCTGAGAAGGACGCCGAGTAAGGCGTCAGCGCACGCGTGGCGTGATCGCTTGAGCTGATTCGCTGATACGCGGGCCCCGGAACCAGTCAACGGTTCCGGGGCCTTTTGCTGTAAGGGGGTCTTGTGCTGTAAGGGTCTGTGCGTCTGGTGCCCACGTCATGCATCGTCATTGGTTTGGGTTGCGAGTGAGGCGTGGATCACGATGGTTAGCATTGTTAACCAAACGCTCTTAACTAAGCATTACTAACCATCGGCGCAGTTGTATTGGATTCTGGAGGGGCGATGTCTGCAGTAGAGGCGTTCTTGGCCGGGGTGGCATCCGGTTCGATAGAGATGGTGGATCTTACGGCGCCGTTGTCGTCTGAGACTCCGACGTTGACGTTGCCTGACCCGTTCCCGAACCTGAATGACTTCAGCCTCGAACAGGTCTCGGCCTATGACGAGCCGGGCCCGTTCTGGAAGCACCACAACATCCGTACCGGTGAGCACATCGGAACCCATTTGGATGCCCCGATCCACTGGATCAGCGGCCGCGAGGGTAAGGACGTATCCCAGATCGATCTGCCGCGGCTGACTGGCCCGGCGGTGGTCTTGGATTTCACCGCTGAGGTTGAGGCTGACCCGGACTTCCTGGTTGATGTCTCACACCTGAAACAGTGGCAAGAACGTCACGGCGCGTTCTCGGAAGGAGCGTGGCTTTTGTTCCGCACCGGCTGGGATCAGCACGACCACAGCGAGGAAGCGTTCCTGAACGCGGACGAGGCCGGTTCCCACACCCCAGGCTTCACGGTCGAATGCGCCCGCTACATGGCGGATGAGCTACCGATTTCGGGTATGGGCGTTGAGACGGTCGGGATCGATGCCGGCCGCGGCGGGGAACAGGACCCACCGTTCCCGGTGCACTACTATCTGCTGGGTGCGGATAAATACGGGATCACGTCGTTGAAGAACCTCGCGAAGCTACCAACAAATGGTGCGATGATCTGTGTGGCCCCGCTACCGATCGTGGGCGGCACCGGCTCCCCATGCCGTGTCTACGCGTTCCTTGAGAAGCAAAGCAGGCGCTGAGAAGTAGAACAAGCACGGCGAAGTAACGCCTCCGGTGCGAACTCGGCCCTGCCGTCACTGAGGTTGGGTGCCGTCGCTAAGGCATTGGAAGATTGAAGAAGTGGTTATGAACGTCGCTGAACAGGTCGCAGCCCTGCTGGCCCAGTTGGGTGTGGGGCACGCTTTCGGTGTGGTGGGTAGCGGTAATTTCGTGGTCACGAACGCGTTGAAAGCCCACGGGGTCCCGTTCACCGCGGCCCGTCACGAGGGCGGGGCGGCGAACATGGCGGACGCGTATGCCCGTGTTTCGGGCAAGGTTTCGGTGCTGAGCGTGCATCAGGGCTGTGGGCTGACGAACGCGACCACCGGGATCGGTGAGGCCGCGAAGTCCCGCACCCCGATGATCGTTCTGACCGGTGAGTCCGCGGCGAGCGCTGTGAGCTCTAACTTCGCGATGGATCAGGATGGGCTAGCGGAGTCGGTGTATGCGGTCTCGGAGCGGCTTCATTCTGCTGAGACGGTGGTGGACGATGTGGTGCGCGCCTATCGCACGGCGGTCAACGACCGCAGGACGGTGGTTTTGAACCTCCCGTTGGATGTTCAGGTTCAGCCCGCGTACGCTGATCAAGCCGGTCCGGCCCGCGCTGTTCCAGCCGCTGAGCGTCTACATCGGGCGGAACCTGTGCGGCCTTCGCGGGTGAGCGTTGCCGCGCTCGCGGAGCTGATCATTCGGGCGCAGCGCCCTGTGTTCGTTGCTGGGCGCGGCGCGAAGCACGCAGGTGGTGTGATCTCGCAACTGGCGGAGCATACGGGTGCGCTGTTGGCTACCTCGGCGGTTGTGAAGGGGCTTTTCAACGGCAAGGATTACAACCTCGGGATCTCCGGGGGATTCTCATCGCCTGTGACGGCCGAGCTCATCAGCAACGCGGATCTCATTGTGGGGTTCGGGTGCGCGATGAACATGTGGACCATGCGGCACGGAACCCTGATCAGCCCGGATGCGGCGGTGGTGCAGGTCGATTGTGAAGACGCCGCGCTGGGGCGTAACCGGCCCATTACGCTCGGGGTGCTCGGCGACACCGCCGAAACCGCCGCCGATGTGCTTGAGCACATCCGTGAACAGCACCCGGCACCTCGCACCGGCTACCGGACGCAAGCCAACCGCGAACTCATCGCTTCCCGCAGCTCGTGGGCGAGCGAACCCTACAGCGACTTGTCCACTGACGCCGGAACGCAAGCGCGCATCGACCCACGTACGTTGACCATCGAACTCAACAAGATCCTGCCTGCCGAACGCATCGTGAGCATCGATTCGGGTAACTTCATGGGGTATCCGAGCCAGTTTCTGGATGTTCCGGACGCTGACGGGTTCTGCTTCACGCAGGCTTTCCAGGCGATCGGGCTGGGGCTGGGCACCGCGATCGGCGCGGCGCTGGCCCGGCCGGACCGGATGCCGGTTCTGGGAACCGGGGATGGTGGATTCCATATGGCGATCGCGGAGCTTGAGACAGCGGTCCGGTTGCGGCTTCCGCTCGTGTGCATCGTCTATAACGATGCCGCATACGGAGCCGAGATCCACCACTTCAACGCGGACGGTTCAGAACCTGACATGTCCACGGTCACGTTCCCGGATACCGACATCGCGGCGATCGCCCGCGGTTTCGGAGCCGAAGGGGTTACGGTGCGTAGGGTCCAGGACCTCGCGGCGGTACGCGAATGGCTCGCTAGCGATCCTCAAGCGCCGCTCGTGATTGACGCGAAGATCGCATCGGACTCCGGGGCGTGGTGGCTCGCGGAAGCCTTCAAAGGCCACTGAGCTACCTCAGCCGCGGTGCTGTATAACCACTGAGTCACATAACCCACTGAGTCGTATAACCTACTGAGTTGCATAGCTTGCTGAGCTATATAACCTAGCGCGAAAGGATTTCGTTGTGCCGATAGATTTGCCGTTGGTCCCGTCCCCTGAGCGTCTTGAGCAGACGCTTCGGCAGGATGAGGACGGCTCGGTGGTTCGCCGCACGGTTTTGCCTTCAGGGGTTCGGATTCTGACGGAGCACATGCCGGCGGCACTTTCGGCTTCGGTGGGTTTCTGGGTGGGCGTGGGTTCCCGTGATGAGGCTGAAGGCCAATACGGTTCCACACACTTCTTGGAACACCTGTTGTTCAAGGGCACCCCGACCCGTTCGGCCTTCGATATTTCCTTGGCTTTTGACCGCGTGGGTGGGGAAGCGAATGCCGCAACCACCAAGGAGACCACGTGCTATCACGCCCGCGTTTTGGGTGAGGACCTGCCGATGGCGATCGAAGTCATCTCTGACATGGTGACCCAGCCCCTCCTGGACCACGAAGAAGCCGAACGGGAGCGCGGGGTCATCTTGGATGAGCTTGCGATGGATGCCGATGACCCGCTCTCGATGGCCCACGAGCAGTTCTCTCGGCTCATCTTCGGGGAGCATCCACTGGCCCGCCCCGTCGGCGGTACGCGTGCCGAGATCCGCGAACTCAAGGTTGCAGAGTTCCGTGACCACTACAACAAGTATTACTCCCCGGAAACGCTCGTGATCACGGCGGCGGGCGCGGTAGAGCACGATGAGGTGGTTCGGTTGGCTACCCAGGCCCTCAAAGACGGTGGCTGGGATCTAGAGACCGAACGCACTCCGATGCCGCGCCGCACCGGCGTGTACGGGGTAGAAGTGGACGCGCAGGCGCTGGCAACCCACGACGGTATCCCTGAACCTGTTGAGGAGCTGCGGGCAATGCCGGGATCCCAGTCCGGTGTTTTCCGCATCTATAAAGACATCGAACAAGCCCAAGTGTTCCTGGGCGTTCCGGGCCTGCCATCGGATTCAGAGAACCGCTTTGCGCTCTCGATCCTCTCCACGGTGCTAGGCGGGGGAATGTCCTCACGCCTCTTCCAGGAAGTGCGTGAACGCCGCGGACTCGCGTACTCAACCTTCGCGATGACCGCCGGCTATTCAGACACCGGGTTCTTCTCACTGTATGCCGGATGCGCACCCGAAGACGCCGAAACCACGCTCACGGTCTTAGGGGAGCAGTTCGATCTCATCGCAGCTGCCGGCATCACCGAGGACGAACTCGACTGGGCAGTCGGCTCACTCGCCGGCCAATCCGTTTTGACCGGCGAGGACCACGGGCCACGCATGTCACGCCTGGCAGGAGCTGAACTCATGACCGGCCACTACGTAACCCTCGAAGAAACACTCGAGAAACTGCGGGCTGTAACCGTCGATGAGGTCAAGGCGCTCGCCGCCCGTCTAGCCGCGCAACCGCGAACCGCCGTGATCCTCGCGCCCGAGGCTTTCATCGGCCAGGCCGGTGATCTAACTGAGCCCGGTTACGTCACTGAGCCTGATTACGTAACTGGGGCTAGCGGCGCCGCCACCCGGTAACCTTAACGGCAACTGCGCTTTACAACGGCAGAATTAGGTTTCACGGGCAACCGTGTCAGGAGGAATCGTGGCTGAAAAGAACATGGCGAACGTCGAGAGCTTCGAGCTTGACCACACCGCGGTCAAGGCTCCCTATGTACGTCTCATCGCGGTAGAGCACGGTCCTGAAGGCAACGGAGTCATCTCCAACTTCGACCTGCGTTTGCTACAACCCAACCACGAGGCGATCGACACCGCTGGCCTACACACCATCGAACACCTCCTGGCGGGCCTGCTACGCACCCGGTTGGATGGCATCATCGACTGCTCTCCATTCGGATGCCGCACCGGCTTCCACCTCATCACGTGGGGCACCCCCAGCATCGAAGAAGTGGCCCGCGCGCTCAAGTCCTCACTTGAAGCGATCCGCGACACCGTCGAATGGGAAGACGTCCCAGGCACCACCGAGGTTTCGTGCGGTAACTTCAAAGACCACTCGCTGCACTCAGCGAAGGCCTGGGCAGAACGCATCCTGCGCGATGACTTCTCACTCGACCCATTCGACCGCAGCGCCACGGTTTAGAAACGGCACAGTTCGAATACCGCACCGCATCAGAACGCTAAAACCTCACTTTGGAGCAGCACATCGTGACTGACACGCAGACCACCTCGCCTCTCCGCGTAGCCGTGATCGGCGCCCGCGGGCGCATGGGATCCCAAGCCGTTGAGGCCGTCGGGAACGCACCGGATATGGAGGTGGTCGCACAGATCGGGCGAGGGGACTCGCTGGATGCGATGCTCGATGCGAACGCGACCCACATGGTGGATCTGTCCGTTCCATCAGCGACTGCCGATAACGTCGCGTTCGCTATCGAACACGGGATCCACGCGGTTGTTGGCGCTACCGGCTGGGATGCCGACCGCCTCGCCGCAGTCCGCACCCAGCTTGAAGGTCAGCCGGAGGTTGGGGTTTTGATCGCCCCTAACTTCGCGCTCGGTGCCGTGCTTGCCGCACAGTTCGCCGCTCAAGCGGCACCGTATTTCGAATCGGTTGAAGTGATCGAGATGCATCACCCCGACAAGGTCGATGCGCCCTCCGGCACCGCGGACCGCACGGCCCGCATGATCGCCCAAGCGCGTGCCGAAGCCGGACGGGCACCAAGCCCCGATGCAACAGAAACCGACCCGCACGGAGCGCGCGGGGCCGTGGTCGACGACGTTCACGTCCACGCGGTGCGCCTACGCGGCCTCGTGGCTCATCAAGAGGTGCTACTGGGCGGTGAAGGCGAGATGCTCACGATCCGCCACGACTCTTTCGACCGTGTCTCCTTCATGTCTGGGGTCCTGCTCGGCTTGCGCACCGTCGCGCAACGGCCCGGGCTGACCCACGGGCTGGAAGGCTACCTCGACCTCGGCGCATAGAGGCAGGTATAGCGCAACACTATGAAAGCGAAAATCTTCACCGGCATCATCCTGGCCGTCTACATCATCTATCTCATCGCGTTCTTCGGGTCCGTGGTGAGGTTGTGGCAGACCGGCGAGCCGATCGGGATCGCGCTGGGCGCCGCGATCCTCGTGGTCCCGCTCATCGGCGTGTGGATCCTTGTACGCGAGGTCGCGTTCGGCGCCACGACTGAGGCCATGGCCAAAGAACTAGAAGAGCAAGGCCTACTGCCACGCGATGACTTGCCGCGCATGCCGTCGGGGCGCATCGTTAAAGAAGCCGCAGACGAAGACTTCAAGAAATACGCGGCAGAAGCCAAAGAACATCCTGAGAGGTGGCAGTCCTGGCATCGGCTCGCGCTCGCATACGATGCGGCGGGGGATCGCCGGCGTGCCCGCGAATCCATGCGCACCGCCATATCGCTTCGCAAACAAGCCCGAAACAGCACAGACAGGTAACCTGGGAACCATGGCACTTCACACTGATCGTCCACGCTTCGGAACACTGCTGACCGCAATGGTGACGCCCTTCAAGGCCACCGGTGAGCTCGACCTTGACGCCGCGCGCGCCCTGGCCCGAAAGCTTGTTGACGACGGCTGTGACGGGCTGGTCGTGACCGGAACCACGGGCGAAACCTCGACATTGACTGACGAAGAGAACGTCGAAATGTTCAAGGCAGTCGTCGAGGAAGTCGGGGACCGCGCCGCTGTCGTGGCGGGCACCGGAACCAACGACACCCGCCACTCGATCAACCTCTCCCGCATGGCGAAAGAGGTCGGCGTTGACGGGCTGCTGCTGGTGACCCCGTACTACAACAAGCCATCCCAGGCAGGCATCCAAGCCCACTTCGAAGCCATCGCCGATGCGGTAGACCTACCCGTGATGCTCTATGACATCCCAGGCCGCTCCGTGAAACCCATCGAGACCGAAACGATCGTAGCGCTGGCCAAGCACCCCAACATCGTGGCCCTCAAAGACGCCAAGGGCGACCTCATGGAGACCACCAAGGTCATCGCCCGCACCGACCTTGACATCTACTCGGGTGAAGACGGGCTGACACTGCCTCTGCTGGCGATCGGCGCGATCGGGCTTGTATCCGTGACCGCGCACATCGCGGCTGCGCAATACCGCACCATGATCGACGCGGTCGCCAACGGTGATCTTGCGACCGCACGCAAAGCTCACGCGGACATCGACCCGCTCCAGCGTGGCATCATGAGCCACCTCCAAGGAGCCGTGGCATCGAAAACAGTTCTTCAGCGGCAGGGTGTCCTGCCGAGCGCTCACGTCCGCCTCCCACTCGTGGAGCCTACGGATGCTGAGCTCGCCCCCGTACTCGCAGACCTCGCGGAGGGCGGTCTACATCTATAGAAAGGCTTATCAACAGGATGACTGACACACCGACCATCGCGTTCGACGTCGACCGGAAGGTCTCAGCACCACCTCAACTACCTAACGGAACACTTCGCGTCTACCCACTCGGTGGGGTTGGCGAAGTGGGTCGCAACATGACCGTCTATGAAATGGACGGCAAGCTACTCATCGTTGACTGTGGGGTGCTCTTCCCGGAAGAAGAACAGCCAGGTGTGGATCTGATCCTGCCTGACATGTCCCATATCGAGGACCGTCTCGACGACGTGGTCGCCGTGGTCATCACTCACGGCCACGAAGACCACATCGGTGCTGTCCCGTACCTGTTGCGCCTCAAGCAAGACATCCCGTTGGTGGCTTCGCAGCTCACGCTCGCACTCGTTGAAGCGAAGCTGCAGGAACACCGCATCAAACCGTTCACGTTGCAGATCCGTGAGGGCGATGTCGAGCAGTTCGGGCCTTTCGAGGTCGAGTTCGCGGCCGTGAACCACTCGATTCCGGATTCGATGGCGGTGCTGGTGCGTACCAAGGCCGGTAACGTGTTCCAGACCGGTGACTTCAAGATGGACCCGTTGCCGCTCGATGGGCGTGTGACTGACCTGCGGGCCTTCGGACGTTGGGGTGAAGAGGGTGTGGACCTCATGGTCCCTGATTCAACCAACGCGGAAGTCCCGGGCCACACGCCGACTGAACGCAACATCCAGCCCGTCCTGGACGACGCGATCGCCAAAGCCGATCAGCGCGTGATCGTCGCCTCTTTCGCATCGCACGTGCACCGCGTCCAGCAGGTTATCAACGCCGCCGCGAAGGCCGGCCGCAAGCTGTGCCTGGTGGGGCGTTCGATGGTGCGGAACATGACGATCGCATCCAAGCTGGGATACCTCGATATCCCCGAAGGGATGCTAGTCGATTTCAAGAACGTGGATAAGATCCCGGACCACCAGATCGTGCTGATGTGCACCGGTTCCCAGGGCGAACCGATGGCGGCGCTGTCCCGCATGGCCAGCGGGGATCACAAGATCTCACTGGACTCCGGGGACACCGTGATCCTCGCGTCCTCTTTGATCCCAGGTAACGAGACTTCGGTCTTCCGCCTCATGAACGCCTTGCAGTATCGCGGGATCAACGTGATCCACAAAGGCAACGCGAATGTGCACGTATCCGGCCACGCCTACGCCGGTGAACTCCTGACGGTCTACAACGTGGTTCAGCCGCGCCACGTGATGCCAGTCCACGGCGAGCCGAAGCATCAGCTCGCTAACGCGAAACTCGCTCACGCCACGGGTGTCCCGGTAGAGAACCTGTTGCTGGCGAACAACGGAACGGTCGTTGACATTACCGATGGCGTTCCAAGCATCACGGGTCAGCTTGATGTCAGCTACGTATATGTGGACGGGACGCACGTGGGCATGGTCACCGAAGACGACCTCAAGGACCGCATGGTCTTGTCCAAGGAAGGCTTCGTCTCCGTCATCAGCGTTGTGGACCGTAAGACCCAGAAGATCATCCAGGGCCCAGACATCGTGGTCCGCGGTGTTGCTGAGACCGCGAAAACGTTCGAGGTCATCAAACCGAAGATTGCATCCGCGCTGGAAGAAGCGATGCGGGATAAGCCGGATCACACCCAGCATCAGCTGCAGCAGGTCGTGCGGCGTGTGATCGGTTCCTGGGTTGGGCGTAAGCTACGCCGCCGTCCGATGATCGTGCCCGTGGTCGTCGAAGTATAGGCGCTGCTTAGGCCGGTAACGGTGTCGGTTGCCTCTCTTGTAGCGCCTGCGGCGTATCCTGGAATCTATGGCGACCCGTACTTCCCCCGGATCGCAGCGTTCTTCCTCGTCTTCAAAGAGCAGAAGCAAGCGCTCCGGTAGCAAAGAAACCACGGAATTGAACGCGGAATCCAGTGAGATCCCCGCGCCGCTCCGTGCCATCCAACGTGCCTGGTCCAGCCTCGGCGGGATCATCGGCGCTGGTGTCCGTCAGCTCGGTGAACCCGTGCAACTGGAGCCGGGGACGCGGCGCGACGGCAAAGCCCTCACGTGGCTGGTTCTCGCGCTGATTGTTGCGCTCGTTGAATGGTGGGGGCTGCGTTCCGTACC
Organism: Pseudoglutamicibacter albus; assembly: GCF_022346425.1. Classification (GTDB taxonomy): domain Bacteria; phylum Actinomycetota; class Actinomycetes; order Actinomycetales; family Micrococcaceae; genus Pseudoglutamicibacter; species Pseudoglutamicibacter albus. The sequence continues at coordinate 53,210 of NZ_JAKRCW010000005.1, read as the reverse complement.
TGTTTTCGGTACCTACACCCACGCCGCTGTTGGTGGGCTGTTCGGCGTCATGGCTGTCGCCCTGCCGGTGGTTTTGTTCATCTCCGCGATCCGGTTGTTCCGCCGCCCAACTGACCACTCGGTTAACGGCCGCATCAGCATCGGCTTCTTGCTTGCGCTGATCACTGGCGCTGGTATCGCTCACGTTACGACGGGCCGCCCGGAGCTTGATGGCCCGTTCGAGATGTTGTGGGCTGGCGGGGGATGGGTCGGCTGGTTCGTTGGTGAACCGCTCGCGGCGCTACTCACCGAGGGCGGCGCGGTCGTCGTTTTGTGCCTCGTGGGCATCTTATCGCTGCTGATCATCACGGGAACCCCGGTGAAGAAGGTCCCTGAACGGATTGTGGGCCTCTACCGGCTGCTCATGATCGGTCATGAAGACCCTGAACATGATGTGAGTGGGGACCGCGACGGCCACGATCAGTCCTATCTCTACGATGCTGAACGCCGCGAAAAAGAGAAGAATAAGCAGGCTGGAAAGAGTAAGAAGTCCCGCAGGTCTTTGTTTGGGCGTAAGAAAGACGCCGAGGCCGATGCGGAGGCACTTGAGCCTGGAAACTCGAGCGAGGCCTACGAAAGCCCCGTGATCCACGACGGCGCTGAAACCGATGGCGCTGGAGCCGATGCGGCAAATGGCGGCTCGGCGGATGCGACCGAGGCGATCACCCCGCCTCCCGGCGTGCGTCGCCCTACCCGGGATGAAAAGCGCCGCGCCAAGCTCATGCGTGATGCCGGTGTCTATAACGTTGAGGAGCACGGTGGGGCAGGAACCCCTTCCGAGGAGAACAACACCGCGAACCACGATGCGGCGAACGCTGATCCTGACGCAACCACGGTGATCAACCGCGGCGATGCAGACGTGCGCACGCAAGCCATCGACATGACCGGTGCCCCAGCGGCAGGTGCGGGTGTTGCACCGACTGCGCAGCCTGAGAGGCCCATGCCTGAGCCGTTGCCGCAGCGCACCGAACAGCTCGAGCTCTCCGGGGACGTCGCGTACACGCTGCCACCGAGCGAATACCTGCCGGCTGGCCCGCCGGCCAAGGAACGGTCTGAGGCCAACGACAAGGTTGTGCATGCGCTGCAGGAAACCTTGCGCGAATTCAAGGTTGACGCTGAAGTCACGGGCTTCTCGCGTGGCCCGACTGTGACCCGCTACGAGATTGAACTCGCCCCGGGCACCAAGGTTGAGCGCGTCACGAACCTGTCGAAGAACATCTCCTATGCCGTGGCTTCCTCGGATGTGCGCATCCTCTCGCCGATCCCGGGTAAGTCCGCGATCGGTATTGAGATCCCGAACACGGATAAGGAAGTCGTATCCCTCGGCGATGTTTTGCGTTCCAACGCGGCCCGCCGCACTGATCACCCGATGGTCATGGGCGTGGGTAAGGATGTTGAGGGCGGGTTCGTTGTAGCGAACATGGCGAAGATGCCTCACATGCTCGTGGCAGGTGCCACCGGTGCTGGTAAGTCCTCGTTCATCAACTCGCTCATCGTGTCCTTGCTCATGCGGGCAACCCCGGATGATGTCCGGCTTGTGCTGGTTGACCCTAAGCGTGTTGAGCTCACCGCGTATGAGGGTGTTCCGCACCTGATCACCCCGATCATCACGAACCCTAAGAAGGCTGCTGAGGCGTTGCAGTGGGTTGTGAAGGAGATGGACACCCGTTACGACGATCTAGCGAACTTCGGTTTCAAACACGTCGATGACTTCAATAAGGCGGTGCGTGCAGGCAAGGTGACTCCGCCTGCCGGTTCTAAGCGGGTCATTAAGCCGTATCCGTACCTGTTGGTGATTGTCGATGAGCTCGCTGACCTCATGATGGTGGCCCCGCGCGATGTTGAAGATTCGATTGTGCGTATCACCCAGCTCGCTCGTGCCGCGGGTATCCACCTCGTGTTGGCGACTCAGCGTCCGTCGGTGGATGTTGTCACGGGCCTCATTAAGGCGAACGTGCCTTCGCGTATGGCGTTCGCTACCTCCTCGGTCACCGACTCCCGTGTGGTGCTGGATCAGCCGGGTGCAGAGAAGCTGCTGGGCCAGGGTGACGCTCTGTTCTTGCCGATGGGTAAGTCCAAGCCGATTCGTGTCCAGGGCGCGTGGGTTACAGAGTCCGAGATCCACAGGGTCGTTGAGCATGTCAAGGGCCAGCTGAGCGCGCACTACCGCGAGGATGTGGTCCCGGAGACCCAGAAGCGTGAGATCGACGCGGATATCGGTGATGACCTCGAAGACTTGCTGCGCGCTGTCGAGCTCGTGGTGACCTCGCAGTTCGGTTCGACCTCGATGCTGCAGCGTAAGTTGCGCATCGGGTTCGCGAAGGCCGGTAGGCTCATGGACCTCATGGAGTCCCGCGGCGTGGTCGGCCCATCCGAAGGCTCCAAGGCCCGCGATGTGCTGGTCAAACCTGAGGACCTTCCGCAGGTTGTTGCCGCGATCAACGGAACACCGGCGCCGGAGACCCCGGATGCCCAGCAACAGGCGCTAGCCGATGAAGCCGCCTATAACCATGCACCAACTCAAGCGGCGGAAGCGGGGGAGAACACCGCATCGAGCGTAGGGGCGGGCGCAGGTGCAGGCGGTGCTGGCGGCGGATACGCTGGGGACACGTGGCACGACGATGACGACGAGGAGTCCGAAGACGCATGGTCGCTGACAGGCCGGTAACCGGGGCAGGCCCACACGCGGGGCAGGCTTCGAGCTGGAACATCGCGAACATCCTGACCGGGATGCGGATTCTGCTGATCCCTGTATTCGTGGTGTTCATCATCCTGGATGCCGCGAACTATGGCGCGTGGCGTTGGTGGGCGGTCGCGGTGTTCGTGGTCGCGACCCTCACCGACTGGCTTGACGGTGCGCTTGCGCGCCGGCTGAACCTCGTGACGGATTTCGGTAAGATCGCCGACCCGATCGCGGACAAGCTGCTCATGGCGGTTTCGCTCATCAGCTTGAGTGTGCTGGGGGACCTCACATGGTGGATCACCGCGATCATCCTGGTGCGCGAGATCGGTGTGACCGTGATGCGGTTCTGGGTTATCAAATACGGTGTGATCGCGGCGAGCCCGGGCGGGAAGATCAAGACGGTCGCGCAAATGCTGGGCACGTTCATCCTGCTGTTGCCGACCGCCCATTTTGTGCACGGTGTGTGGTGGGCCGGTTTCCTGATCATGCTGATTGCCGCCGCATTGACGCTGTGGTCCGCGATCGACTACGTCCGCCAGGCCGCCGCGCTGTATAAGAACCGTGAACGGTAGTGGTCACAGCGTGCGCGTGGATCAGCGAGGAAGGTGACTACGATGCGGGACGCAACAACGCTGGTGCGCGGGCTTGAGCGCGCCGGGCTGAGCATCGCTACGGGGGAGTCGCTGACGGCTGGTTTGGTTGCCAGCCGCATCGCCGATGTCCCGGGTGCCTCCGCCGTGTTGCAGGGCGGGGTGGTCGCTTATCAGGTGAGTGTCAAACGCGACGTTTTGGGTGTGGATGCGGGCCTTTTGGAGCGTCATGGCCCGGTGCACCCGGAGGTCGCTGAGCAGATGGCGGTCGGTGCCGCACGAGCCTGCGGGGCGCGCATCGGGGTATCCACCACGGGTGTGGCAGGGCCTGAACCCCACGGAGGACATGCGGCCGGGACGGTGTATATCGGTTGGGCGGTTCTCAACGAGGCCGGGTCCGAGATTCAAGCTCAGGGGCATGAGCTGTTGCAGCTGGAGGGGGACCGCGCAGCGGTACGGAACGCGACCGTGGATGCCGTGCTGGCGCAAGGTGAACGTATCCTCGCTGCTTCCTGACAACTTCCTGATGATTAGGCCGTTTGGGAACAAACAGGGTCTGAACCTGGTTACGCTTAATGTCCGATCTTCTTTCGAGCAGTTCACACGAGTAGTTCACGCAAGCACACCACGCAAGCGGTTCAAGAACAGTTCAGATGGCTGAAGATATGCAAACCGCAAGGAGAAGCGAGATTTCAATGAACCGACAGCCCACCCACGTAAACGGAATTACCCGCTGGGCGGGCGTGGAAGACAACCCTTCCAAAAAGGCTGAGGCAGTTCGCCGCCCCGTTGTCCTGCGACAAGAGATTGGCGAGGTTCTTCGCCAGATCCGCCAGCAGCAGGGCCGTACCCTCCGCGAAGTATCCCACTTGGCTCGTGTATCGCTCGGTTACCTCTCCGAGGTAGAACGCGGCCAGAAGGAAGCCTCGAGTGAGCTTCTAGCATCGATCGCGGCCGCACTTGAAGTTCCGCTCGCCGTTGTATTGCGTGAAGTCACGCAGCGCATCGCGCTCATGGAGGGCCTGATCGACGGCAGCTCGGTGCCAGACACTATCCCTGCAGAGTTCTACGAACACGGCGGCGTGTCCGTTCCAGACGCCCTGCCAGAAGACTTCGGCACCGTTACTTCTGCCTAAAGGTTACTTCTGCCTAAAGGTGCCTCGGCCTAAGCACTACTTACATTCACGGGTGAGGGCAGATCCATTGCGGATCCGCCCTCACCTGTTTGTTGGTTGTTCGGAACTGACCACTCCAGTGTTAGCTTTTCTGGCTTGTTAGCCGTTCCGACTTTTAGCCGTCCCAGGGCGTGTCGCGTAAGGGGAGATCGCGCCCCAACCAGCGGGACTCGGGAACATCCTTGGCGCGGCACAGAGCAAGCCATACGGTCTTCGGTTCGAAGCCGGTCTCGAGGGCGTCAGCGGCGGTGAGACCGTCGCATTCGGTCAGGGCCATCGTGAGCATGAGGTGCTCACCGGCGGCCTCGCCGAACTCTTCTGTAACCATCCGGTGGAAATCGCTCAAACGCATACCAGGATCCTCTCACGCGAAAGCCATGAGTCAGTGACACGCTTCGATGTATTCGAATGTGTGTTCGAAATCCGTTATCCTTATTCACGGTATCCACAGCCGGAACATGGGCGGAAGTTGTGCACATTGCGGGCCTGTCAGGAACAAACTGTCAGACCCCCGTCCTAGGCTAAAAACAGTTACACAACGAATAACTAGCTTCCTAACCACAAGTATTGAGCTTCCCAAGCACACAGTTGCTACCCGGGCCGCCCCGGGCAGTGACACACAGATCCGAGAGGACTTCAGATGGCAGCACAGGACCGCGAGAAAGCACTGAATCAGGCTCTCGCCCAAATTGACCGGCAGTTCGGTAAGGGCGCGGTGATGCGCCTGGGTGATGAGACCAAGGCACCGATTGAGACGATCTCGACCAGCTCGATCGCCCTCGACGCCGCACTTGGCATTGGTGGTTTGCCGCGCGGCCGCGTCGTGGAGATCTACGGCCCGGAATCCTCCGGTAAAACCACTGTCGCGCTTCACGCGGTTGCTAACGCGCAGCGCAACGGCGGGATCGCCGCGTTCATTGACGCGGAGCACGCACTTGACCCGGTGTACGCCGCCAAGATCGGTGTGGACACGGACGCTCTCCTGGTTGCACAACCGGACACGGGTGAGCAGGCCCTGGAGATCATGGACATGCTCGTCTCCTCAGGCACGATCGACATCGTGGTGATCGACTCGGTTGCGGCACTTGTTCCGCGTGCGGAAATCGAAGGCGAGATGGGTGACTCCCACGTTGGTTTGCAGGCACGCTTGATGTCCCAGGCGCTGCGTAAGATCACCGGCCGCCTCGCTCAGACCAAGACGACCGCGATCTTCATTAACCAGCTGCGTGAAAAGATCGGTGTCTTCTTCGGTTCCCCAGAAACCACCACGGGTGGTAAAGCGCTGAAGTTCTATGCTTCGGTCCGTGTTGATGTCCGCCGCATCGAAACCCTCAAGGACGGCGCTAACCCGGTGGGTAACCGCACACGTGCCAAGATCGTGAAGAACAAGATGGCTCCGCCGTTCAAGCAGGCGGAGTTTGACATCCTCTATGGTGAAGGTATTTCCCGTGAGGGTGGCCTGCTGGACATGGGTGTCGAGAACAGCCTGGTCAAGAAGTCCGGTGCCTGGTACACCTATGACGGCGATCAGCTGGGTCAGGGTAAAGAGAACGCTCGCCGCTTCTTGAAGGACAACCCGGATCTAGCTGATGAGCTGGAACGTCAGATCCGCATCAAGCTGGGCATTGATGAGGATCCGGAAGCTGAGAACGAAGCCAACCTGAAGGCCGTTCCTAAGGCATGAGCCGTACCCCGGATACGTCCGGGAGCTCAGGAGAGAATCCTGCCGGACTGAGTGACGAAAAGCTTGCCGAGCGCCAGCGCCTCCAAAACCTTTTGGGCCTGGTGCCGGCAAGCTCACTCAGCCAACCCGCAGAGAATGGAGCGGAGGCCAAGCCCACTCGCTCGGACAACCGCTCGACGTTGGGGAAATCCGCCCGCTCAAAGAAGTGCAAAGCTAAGCCGGCGTCGATCCAGCAGCTGCAACGGCAACTCAAAGCGTTGCGTGAACAGCGCCGCGAACGCGAACACCAGCCACTGACCGGCGGCTCGGCACCCGCATTCGGCCGAACACAGACCGACGAAGACGAGCCAAGCGCCAAATACGCCAACGGGGCAGCTGCGAACATCAACGCGGGAGCGGCCGAGGCTCCGGTGCCGGAATGGCTCAACACGGACGCCGAGGTTCCAGAGTGGATGCTCGGTGACCTGCCGGATGACGTGCTCGAGCTCATCGAAGCAGGGGAGACTCTCAACGCACCCGGTGGCGAGGCCCCTAGCAACGAGGAAACCTCTGAACCAGCCGAAGAATTGACCAGCGAGCAGGCTGAACGCCTGTGCCGGGAGACGGCGTTGCGCTTGCTTTCAACACGGGCTCGTTCACGGTATGAAATCGAAGAGAACCTCCGGCGCAAGGAGCTTCCAGATGACGCCATCGCACACGTCATGGACCGTTTCGAGGAAGTCGGCCTGATCGATGATGAAGCGTTCGCGCACGCGTGGGTTGAATCCCGCAACAGGTCGAAAGGTTACGCATCAGCACGCCTATCCCAAGAGCTGCGGCGCAAGGGGATCGGCGAAGAACACATCGCCGCGGCCCTTGAACAGCTCGACGGTGACGACCTTCGAGCCCAAGCAGAACAGCTTGCACTCAAACGCCTGGGACACAGCGACCTCCCGCCAGACCGCTACGGGCCAGACCGTAAGGAACGCGAGAAAGTCATGCGCCGCATCGTGAGCCACCTCCAGCGGAAAGGCTACGCGCCCGGCATGTGCATGGCTGCGACCCGTGCCGCGATGCAACGCCACGACAGCGGCGAACGCGGCTAGAAGGGCCCATTCGCAGCAACCACCGAACCAGCCGCAGCGCGCCAATCTGCACCAGGGTGTTAGCCGATGATTCGGCGCATGAAACCAATGCACCGTTGCTGTAGGGCCTCAACTCGCTGGGGCCTGAACAGTTCAGGGTCGAGTGCGCCCACCATCGGGGTCGGTAGCCGCCGCGCGTACTCGTTACAATGGAAGTCCTCGTGGATCAGGGTCGCAACCGAGTTACCGGAACGGCCAGCATCCCCGGCGCGTCGCATTCACAAAACAACCAGCCAACGCTTCCGCACTCACAGCCTGCACAGACGTTCCTCCTTTTCAACAGCCACAGGTACCGAAACAGCCCACGGTTACCGACTCACCATGTTACGTGCCCCGCTCGTTAGACTAGACGGGTGACTTCAACCCCAATGACTGCTTCAAACTCAGCAACCGAACACCACACTGACGGTGCGCAACACACGGCGCGGACCTACCAGGTCAACACGTTCGGGTGCCAGATGAACGTCCACGATTCCGAACGGATCGCGGGCCTGCTTGAAACCGCAGGCATGGTTCCGGTTGAGCCCGGCACAGATGAGGGTGATGCCGACGTCGTTGTGTTTAACACGTGCGCGGTACGTGAAAACGCGGATAATAAGCTCTATGGCCACCTCGGTATGCTCAAGGCCGCGAAAGATGAGAACCCTGATCTGCAGATCGCGGTGGGCGGGTGTCTTGCACAGAAGGACCGTGACACCATCGTCAAGCGTGCCCCGTGGGTCGATGTGGTGTTCGGAACCCACAACGTCGGCTCCTTGCCGGTGCTGCTCGAGCGGGCACGCCATAACAAAGAAGCCCAGGTTGAGATCCTTGAAGCGCTCGAGGTTTTCCCATCCACTCTGCCGGCTAAGCGGGAGTCTCATTCCGCGGGCTGGGTTTCGATCTCGGTGGGATGTAACAACACGTGCACGTTCTGCATCGTGCCGTCCTTGCGCGGTAAAGAGAAGGACCGCCGCCCGGGGGAGATCCTCGCTGAAGTCCAGGCGCTGGTTGATGACGGCGCGATCGAGGTGACCCTGCTGGGTCAGAACGTGAACTCTTACGGCGTTGAATTCGGTGACCGCCAGGCGTTCTCCAAACTGTTGCGGGCATGCGGTGAGATCGAAGGCCTCGAACGGGTCCGTTTCACCTCGCCACACCCTGCGATGTTCACTGACGATGTGATTGAGGCGATGGCTGAAACCCCGAACGTCATGCCGCAGCTTCACATGCCGTTGCAGTCCGGTTCGGACAAGGTCCTGAAGGATATGCGGCGCTCGTATCGTTCCAAGAAGTTCCTCGGGATCCTGGAGAAGGTGCGTGAGCGTATGCCGCACGCGGCGATCACCACCGACATCATCGTAGGCTTCCCGGGTGAAACCGACGATGACTTCGAAGAGACCATGCGGGTTGTCGAGCAGTCCCGTTTCCATCAGGCGTTCACGTTCCAGTATTCGCCGCGGCCGGGAACCCCGGCGGCCGAATACGAAAACCAGGTCCCTAAAGACGTGGTGCAGGAACGCTTCGAGCGCCTCGTTGCACTCCAGGACCGTATTTCTGCCGAAGAAAATCAGAAGCTGCTCGGCACCACGGTTGAGCTGATTGTCGCTGACGAAAAGGGCCGCAAAGCCGAAGAGACGGGCAGGCTCGCGGGCCGCGCCCAAGACCAGCGGCTCGTGCACTTCTCTGTTCCGGAAGGCGGTCAAACCCCTCGCCCAGGCGATGCCGTGACCGTGCCGATCACTCACGCTGGATCCTTCCACTTGCTCGCTGACCCAACCCTGGAGCAGTACAGTGTCCGCCGCACCCGCTCCGGGGACGCGTGGGAGCGCGCACAAGCAGATTCGTGCTCGCCAGGCGGTAGCGCGAGAGGCAAGGGTGTTTCGCTCGGCATGCCGAGCCTGCGCCCGCAAGCGTAGACAACCGCACTACAGTGAACCCGAACCCTGTGATCGCGGTGGTCGGACCGACCGGCACCGGTAAATCCGAGCTCGCCCTCGAGCTGTGCCACATGCTCGATGGAGAAGTGGTCAACACGGATGCGCTGCAGTTCTATCGCGGCATGGACATCGGTACAGCCAAGCTTCCTGTTGCGCAGCGGCAGGGGATCGAACACCATCTGCTCGACATCATGGACGTGACTGAGGAAGCCTCGGTTGCGGTGTTCCAACAGCAAGCCCGCGATGCGATCGCTGAGATCCAGGCGCGCGGGAGGACCGCTGTGCTGGTAGGTGGTTCTGGGCTGTATGTGCGCGCGGTTTTAGATGAGATCGAGTTCCCGCCCACCGATCCGGAGGTCCGCGCCGAAATCGAGGAGTGGGCTGATGCGCGTAGCGCCGAGGAGGTCCGCGAGGCTCTGCGTGCAGTCGATCCGGCGAGCGCTGAGAAAATCACTGACGTGCGCCGCATGATCCGCGCGCTTGAGGTCCACCGCATCAGCGGCCGCACATTCACCTCGTTCATGCCGCAACGCATCTATCACCAGCCCGCCGTCCAGGTGGGGCTTGACCTTGACCCGGCTGTCCTCAACGAGGCCCTCTTGCAGCGGGTCCACCGGATGTATCAAGCAGGCTTGCTGGATGAGGTCCGCGAGCTCATCACGCACGGCCTGCGGGAAGGCCGGACCGCATCGGCGGCTATTGGGTATAAACAAGCGCTCGCCGTGCTCGATGGTCAGATGAGCCAGGACGAAGCGATCGAGAGCACCCACATCGCCACGCGGCAGTTCGCCAAGCGGCAGAGAACATGGTTCCGTGCTGATCCGCGTGTCAAGCATTACGATGCCGGCGCCGGCGCGCGCGAGATCGCCCGGGCATTCGTTGCCGAAGCCATCCCGGAGGCTCTCTAGGTTCCCGCGGACGCGGGACGACTCTCGGTAGGCTGGGGTCATGGTCGATCCGCTCTCGAATGACGTCCCGGTGAGCCTTGCCGGTGCGAGTTTTGCCCGCGTCACCGCGGGCGCTGTCCCGTTTCTGATCAGCACGGCAGCGACCGTGAGCGAAGCCGAAGCCCAGTGGCTGTGCGACGGCTCCGCTGGGCTCGGTGCGGCAGGCGTGATCACGGTGTCTCAACAAGGGGACAGCGTAGGAGCTAATACTGGCGCATGGCACTGCGTTCTGACGGGGGCATCAGGGGCCCCGGTTCCTGAGCTAGAGCCCGATGCGGCACTAGCGGTGGCCGCCTACCTCGATGAGGCTGGTCAGTTGGGCGCGGGCACGCGGCTCGAATTCGGTTCGGGTGAGGCATACGTGGTCTCGCGTTCGCGGGGTAACTATAAGGTCGCTGGGGTGCGGTGGTCGTTCGCGTTCCCGCAGCAGGCCCAAGCAAAAGCCAGTGACGGCACGGTCCAGGCTGAGGGTGTACCGGTGGCCCGTCCGTGCCTCACGATGACCGTTGGCGCGCCGGTTTCTGTGGTTGCGCTCGCGGATGTGTCCGAGCTTGACCGGCTACGTTTGGATGAGCGCGGCCCGCAGCTGGATTCCGAGGTGCTTGAGCGTTCGTCGACGAGCTTTGTGGTTCCGCATGATCCGCTGGTCGATCGCGGTATCGCGGCCGTATCGATGCGTTTCTATCATGCGCACGATGCGTTGGCAGGCAACAGCGGCGACACTGACAACATCAGTACGGCAGGGCGGCGGCTTTCGCGCGAATTCGGTTCGAGTGTGGCTGCTGCGGTCGCGGGATCGGTTGCGTTCCAGTACTGGGCAGGCTCCGGTAGGGACATCGCGGAAGGCTGGGCGGTGAACCAGCCATCAGCGCTCGTGGGGGTCCGGCTTGAGCCGGGGTCCGCATCGAACGCTTCTGGAACAGCGCAGGCAACGGGGCCTGCGCGCGTCATCGCGACGATTCAGCTGCGCTAGCCCCATTCAGCTGCGTTAGCCTCATTCATCTGAGCTGGAACTATACAGCTGAGCTCGCGGTTCAAGCCGGGCGGGCCACGCGCAGAATCCGGAACTCTTTCTTTCTCGCGTAGCGTTCAACGCTCCACTCTTCAGGCAGGTTTTCGGCAAGCCACTTCTGTAGGGAATCTGAGCCTAGGTTTTTCTGGACCACAAGATACGCCTCGCCGCCCGGGTTGAGGCGCGGAAGCCACGTCATGAGGATCTCGTGGAGGACCTGCTTACCCACGCGGATCGGTGGGTTGGACCAGATGAGGTCGAAACTTACATCGGCCGGCACAGCCTCCGGTGTGCACACCGTGACGTTACGAGCGCCGGCATCGGCCGCGTTGAGGCGAGCCAGATCCATCGCGCGTTCGTTGACATCGACACCCCACACCTCCGCCTGTGGAGAAGTCAGCGCGAGCGTGAGCAAGATGGGTCCCCAACCGCACCCGATGTCGAGCATCGTTCCGTGGGCCCGCGGGCTAGGAGCTTCATCCAATAAAATCTGGGTTCCCTTATCCACACCGGCGGGGCTGAAAATGCCCGAAGCGGTATGAACGTCAAGCTCGCGGTCAGCCAGAGAAACCGTGATGGGCTTGCGTGTCTCGGGAGTCACCGGTTCCGCTGTGAAGTAATGCTCGGCCATGGAACACAAGCCTAACCGAGGCACAGGGCCGCAGCTGGGTCGCTGCGGCACGGTCGCTATGGTACTGGCGCTACGGCAGGGTCGCGACGATACCGGCGCTACGGTCTAGCTGAGCCCGCTACAGCTTAGAATGGTGGGGAGCCCGCAGGCCGCGGGACCACGCAATGTCAGGAGACCATGACCGAGCACCGCAACACCGACCCCCACCCGCCTTCACAGCAGCGGCCTTCAAAGGCTCAACTTTCACAGGATCAACCTTCACGCGAGGGAACTCCGCACAAGAGCACACTGGAGCACGAACGCGAGATCCAAGCGACGATCCAGCGGATCCTCGCCGCTGACCGTGAACGTGAGATTCTTGCGGGGCGTCGCGATGCCGAGAAAAGCAACGCTGCACCAGCAGGGACTGAAGCGCTCCACACTGAGGAAGGCGCAGGGAACCACGCGGCGGATGAACACGCGGAGGATGAAGCAGGGGAGCCGGGTGGACCTCGGCAACGTGGCTCTTTCTTGCAGTTCGGTCAGGCTCAAGCACTCGATACAGGCCAGGCTGAACATTCGCGTTTCGATGGTCTGCAGCAAGACCTTGAGGAACGCCGCGCTACTCGCCGCGTCCAGGGCCTCTCGACAGAACTTGAAGACATTTCCGAGGTCGAATACCGTCAGCTTCGCCTCGAGCGCGTCGTGTTGGCCGGTCTGTGGTCAGACGGCACCGCGGAACAAGCTGAAAACTCGCTCCGTGAGCTCGCGGCGCTCGCCGAAACCGCTGGCTCGGAGGTCCTAGACGGCGTGATCCAGCGCCGCGTGAAGCCAGACCCGGGAACGTATTTCGGTTCGGGTAAGGCAACCGAGTTGCGTGACATTGTGACGGAGGTCGGCGCGGACACCGTGATCGTGGACAGCGAGCTCGCGCCCTCTCAACGCCGTGGCCTCGAAGACGTCATCAAGGTCAAGGTCATCGACCGTACCGCTCTGATCCTGGATATTTTCGCCCAGCACGCTAAGTCCCGCGAAGGTAAAGCCCAAGTCGAGTTGGCTCAGCTCGAATACCTCTTGCCGCGGCTTCGCGGCTGGGGTGAATCGATGTCGCGGCAGGCCGGCGGCCAGGTCGCCGGTGGTGCCGGGATTGGTTCGCGTGGCCCGGGTGAAACGAAGATCGAGCTGGATCGCCGCCGCATTCGCAACCGCATGGCCAAGCTGCGCCGCGAGATCAAAGCGATGAAGCCGGCACGCGAAGCCAAGCGCGCCAACCGTAAGCGTCACTCGGTGCCGTCTGTGGCCATCGTCGGGTACACCAACGCCGGCAAGTCCTCGCTACTCAACCGGCTCACCGACGCCGGGGTCCTGGTGGAGAACGCTCTGTTCGCTACCCTGGACCCGACTGTGCGTTCAGCGCAGACCCCTGACGGCATCGGCTACACCCTCACAGACACGGTCGGTTTCGTGCGCAACCTGCCAACCCACCTTGTGGAGGCGTTCCGTTCAACCTTGGAAGAAGCCGCGGATGCCGACGTGCTGCTTCACGTGGTCGATGCCTCCCACCCGGACCCGATATCGCAGATCCAAGCGGTGCACGAGGTGCTCGCGGACATTGAGGCGGACTGCCCTGAGCTCATCGTGCTGAACAAGGCGGACCTCGCTGACGCGCATACGCTGGCTCAGTTGCGCCGCAACCATCCTGACCACGTTGTGGTCTCTGCCCGCACGGGCCAGGGCATCGACGAGCTCAAAGAAAAGATCTCGCGCACTATCCCGCGCCCGCACACCGAAGTGCGCGCCTTGATCCCATACACCGAAGGCGACCTGGTGGCGCGCCTGCACGGTCAGGACGCCGAGCTGCTCGAGCTTGAACACGTCGAAGACGGGACACGGATCCACGCGCTAGTCCGCCCCGATCTCGCTGATGCGCTTGCACCGTACGCGCGGACTAACGATGCGCAAGCCCACACGGCCGATGAAGCCCAGGCCGAGGCAACCGAAGAGGCGAACGAATGAGCCAGGACGTTTCGGCTGGGTCCGAGCGAGAAAGCACCGCTGCATCTGAAACGGATGTCGCATCGGAGGCTTCAACTGAGTCGGGTGAGCCCGCCGTTGAAGAGGTTGAGCGTCTGCTGACCACGGCGGTGGACAAGATGGGTGGGCAGCGCCGCGATGGTCAGCATGAGATGGCGCATGCGGTTGCGCACGCTCTGTCCACGGGTACGCACCTGCTGGTGCAGGCCGGGACCGGCACGGGTAAGTCGATGGCGTACTTGATTCCTGCGATCCGGCACGCGATCGAGGCGGATAAACCTGTGGTGGTGGCTACGGCGACGTTGGCGTTGCAGTCCCAGGTTGTGGGGCGCGATGTTCCGCGGCTTCTGAAGGCTCTGGAAGATGAACTTCCGCGGCCGGTGGACGTCACCCTGCTCAAGGGGCGGAACAACTATGCCTGCAAATATAAGCTCTCTGGCGGGTATCCGGAGGATGAGGACGCGGGCTCGCTTTTCGATGCGTCCCTGGCAGACCCGAATGCGGCCGAGGACGGCCCGACTTCGCCTTTGGGCCAGGAAATCATGCGCATCCGGAAGTGGGCTGAAGAGAGCGAGACAGGGGACCGGGATGAGCTGATCCCTTCGGTTTCGGATAGGGCGTGGCGGCAGGCTTCGGTGTCCTCGCTTGAATGTCTGGGTACCCAGCATTGTCCTATGGCGGAGGAATGTTTCACGGAGCGTGCCCGTGCGCTGGCCGCTGAGTCCGATGTGGTGGTCACTAACCACGCGATGCTCGCTTTTTCTGCGTTTGAGCAGCTACCGGTTTTACCGGATTTTGACGTTGTGATTGTGGATGAGGCCCACGAGCTGCAGGACCGGGTCACGAACACGTACACGCGCCCGCTCACCCACACCGCGATCACGCACGCGGCGCAGGGAGCTAAGAAGCACCTCAAGGTTGCGTCGAAGGCGTTATCTGATGCCGCTAAGGCTTTTGAGAAGTCTGTCACGAACATCCCGACAGGTCTTCAGCCGCGCGGATTGACCGAGGCTCAACGTGCCGCTGTGATGCAGGTTTTCGAATCAGCGAAGGTCGTGATGGCGGATTCCAAACGCGAGGCTGGCGATGCGGCTCCGGATGGCGCCTGGCAGTCCGCGCGTTCCGCGGTGGCTCAGGTTGTTGAGCTGGCTGAACGTTTGTTGAACGCTGGTCAGGGCGACGAGGTTGTGTGGGCGGCCCGGCCCGGCAGCTTCGAGCCGGGGCGCGGCTATGTGGTTCCGGATGATTCTGAACCGGCGTCTTTGATGGTTGCCCCGTTGTCTGTTGCGATGCAGATGCGGGATGGCTTGTTCGCGGACCGGACCGTGGTTTTGACCTCGGCCACGCTTGCTGTGGGTGAAGCCTTCGAGCCGGTTGCTGGCGGTTTAGGGTTGATGGGGCCGGAGGCTCCTAAGTGGGATTCGGTTGATGTTGGTTCGCCGTTCGAATACGAGAAGCAGGGCGTGCTGTATGTGGCTCAGCATCTCCCGCCGCCAGGCCGCGGAGTCTCTGAAGCAGCTATCGATGAGCTTGGGGACTTGATCAAGGCCTCTGGCGGTGCGGCGTTGGCGCTGTTTTCTTCACGCCGAGCCGCTGAGGACGCCGCCGCTGCGTGCCGTGAACGTCTGGATGTGCCGATTTTGGTGCAGGGCGAGGCGTCAATGACGGAGCTGGTGCGGGAGTTCTCAGCTGA
The DNA here is from genome assembly GCF_022346425.1 of Pseudoglutamicibacter albus. Classification (GTDB taxonomy): domain Bacteria; phylum Actinomycetota; class Actinomycetes; order Actinomycetales; family Micrococcaceae; genus Pseudoglutamicibacter; species Pseudoglutamicibacter albus. The sequence continues at coordinate 37,700 of NZ_JAKRCW010000005.1, read as the reverse complement.
TGAGCAGACCTGTCTGTTTGGGACGATGACGCTGTGGCAGGGCGTGGATGTACCGGGGCGGCATTGCCGTTTGGTGGTGATTGATCGGATTCCGTTCCCGCGCCCGGATGATCCTTTGATGACCGCGAGGACCCGTGACGTGAATGAGCACGGCGGGAATGGGTTCATGTCTGTTTCGGCGCATCACGCGGCGATCCGTTTGGCGCAGGGTGTGGGCCGTCTGATCCGTTCCACAGAGGACAGGGGAGTGGCCGCGATTCTGGATTCTCGGATGGCTACCCGCCGCTATGGTGCATATCTTCGCAGCGCGCTACCACCGTTGTGGACCACAACTGACCGGAATACAGTTCTCGGCGCTTTGGGACGCCTGCGCGAAGCCAATAAGTAACGCGGCAGTAACGAAGATGGCGCGGCGATACGGGCCCTGCGTTTAGAGGGGTTGCCTGAGCGGCTCTGCGCTTAGAGGGAGCGCAACACGGATACGACGCGTCCCATGATCTGTGCGTGGTCGCCCAGGATGGGTTCGTATTGGGAGTTCTGAGGCAGTAACCACGTGTGTCCGTCGCGTTGCCGGAAGGTCTTCACGGTGGCTTCGTCATCCAGCAGTGCTGCGACGATCTCGCCGTTCTGTGCGGTGTTTTGGCGACGGACCACAACCCAGTCACCATCGCAGATCGCGGCGTCGATCATCGAGTCTCCAGAGACTTTGAGCATGAACAGTTCGCCGTGCCCTACAAGCTGACGTGGCAGGGTCACGACGTCTTCAACGTGTTGTTCAGCAAGGATCGGTCCACCTGCCGCGATACGGCCGACGAGTGGGATCTCAGCCGAGTCCTCACCGCCGCGAGCCTTGAACTGCGTGATGTTAGCCGAGTCTGTGATGTTGGAGGATTGTGCGGTGCTGGCGGAGTCTGTGGTGTTTGGGAGTTTGGCTGCACCGGGCATTGGCGTGACCTCCGCTAGGCCGGCGCCTGTCGCTGCTCCGAGTGCGGCCGCACTAGCTGTGGTGGAGTCCTTCTGGGTCACGTCCAGGGTGGACGGATAGAGAACCTCGAGCGCGCGGGGGAGTTTGGGGTCGCGGCGAATCCAACCGAGCTTGTTGAGCTGCTGCAGTTGGTGTGTCACCGAAGACAGCGATTTCAACCCGACTGCGTCACCGATCTCACGCATCGTGGGCGGATACCCCTGATTCTCTAAGAAAGACTCGATGCACTTCAGCACAGAGCGTTGCCGCGAAGTCAGCGGTTTCGAAGGGCGTGCGGGCTGGGTGTCCATCGACGGTGTATCGGTGCTCATTCGTTTCCCATCCTTCGTTTCCCATCCCTGGTTCGCTACCCATGCCCATCAAAGTGTCAGGGGGTTGTTCTTGACTGTAATGACAGTCCACATCGGTAGTTACAGCCTATATGGATTCGCCGCATATTCAAAGATATGTACGAAGACCGTTGAGTCGATTCGAAGATGTGTGCTAGAAATGTATCGAAGAGATGTTCGAATGTATGTTCTGTTCGATGTCGGAAGGAATGGTCATGGTGGACACCGTTGTCATGTCGAATACTGCTGAACGCACCGTCAATTCAGATGAGCGCACTCTCAACACTGCTCATGGCGAGCACGCATCACGTCAACGTATCCGTTTGACTTCACGGGGGCGGTTTGTGTTCTTCGGCCTGCCGACTATGGCTTTGGTCGTTGGCGTGTTTTTGATGCTCTCGGCCTTGCTTCAGCCTGCTCAGGCAACCACGGGTGAGCCGGTGACCGCGCAGGGGGATCGCTTGGTTGAGGTCACCGTTGCGCATGGAGATACCTTGTGGGAGCTAGCTGAGCACTATGCACCTGAACGCGATGTCCGCGACACGGTGGCTCTGATCCAAAAGCACAACTCTTTTGATGGAGCGCTCGTTCCGGGGCAGAAGCTCGTTGTCCCGGTCAGCTACTAACCCGGCCACAGCGTGAGTGGGTGCGCAATAGGGCGACCCTAATTCGAGACGCCACTTAGCCGATCCCTAGACTTGAACCATGTCTCAGGATGCTATGCAACGGCTCAACCAACTTCCACTTAGGGATAACCTTCGTGGGCTCTCCCCGTACGGCGCCCCACAGATCGACGTTCCGGTACAGCTGAACGTCAACGAAAACACTCACCCGCTGCCGCAAGACGTGATCGATGAGATCGCCGCATCCGTACGCGAGGCCGCACACAGCCTCAACCGCTACCCAGATCGGGAATTCACGGCGCTACGCACCGCACTCGCCGAGTACCTCGGCCGCGGGCTCACCCCAGAAAACGTGTGGGCTGCTAACGGCTCCAACGAAGTACTGCAACAGATCCTGCAAGCCTTCGGCGGTCCAGGCCGAACCCTGTTGAGCTTCCCGCCCACCTATTCGATGTACCCGCTGTTGGCGTCTGGAACAGACACCACATACATTCCCGGCCACCGCGCAGAGGACTACAGTCTCAGCGCGGAATCCGCGGCAGAACAAGTCCGCACACACAAACCGAACATCGTGTTCCTGTGCTCGCCCAATAACCCGACCGGGACCGGGCTCGAACTCGACGTCGTGCGCGCCGTCTATGAGGCCGGCGAAGAGTTCCAGACCATCGTCGTCGTTGACGAGGCCTACGCCGAATTCGCGCACGACCCAGACTCGACCGCCCTCACTCTGCTTGACGGCAGGCAACGGTTGATCGTCTCCCGAACCATGTCCAAAGCGTTCGGGCTCGCCGGCGCACGGCTCGGTTACCTAGCGGCCGCACCGGAAATATCAGACGCCCTACGTCTCGTGCGCCTTCCGTATCACCTCTCCGCCGTAACCCAAGCCACCGCGCTCGCAGCCCTCAAACACACCGACGCGTTGCTAGCCAACGTCGAGGCGATCAAAGAGCAACGCGACCGGATCGTGACCGAGCTCAGAAGTATGGGGCTCACACCAACAGTTTCTGACTCAAACTTCGTCACCTTCGGCGACTTCGAAGACCCCAACGCAGTCTTCGAATACCTGCTGGAAGGCGGAGTCATCATCCGCAACAACGGGCTACCAGGCAAGCTACGTGTCACCGCAGGAACCGAAGAGGAAACCACAACGTTCCTGAGCCTGATGCGCCAATACATGGAACGCGCCTAACACGCGGCAAGCGGCCGGCTCATCAGGACGCCGCAACAGCACCCTCCCTATAGAACCATCTAAAGAGGGCCCTCCTTAGAGAACCCTCATAGAATGAGGGCAGAACAATCCCACGCAGATGCGTAGACGCGCATCTGCGCATCACATGAAGAAAGCGAGCACCATGAGCGCCCAGCTGATCGGTACCCGTGAAGCCACCATGGAACGGATCACCTCCGAATCCACCGTCAAGGTCACCATCAAACTCGATGGGACCGGTCAAGCGGACATCTCCACAACAGTTCCGTTCTACGATCACATGTTGACCTCGCTGGCGCGCCACTCGCTCATGGACATCACCATCGCAGCGCATGGGGACACAGACATCGATGTCCATCACACTGTCGAAGACACCGCGATCACACTCGGCGAGGTATTCAAAACAGCGCTTGGTGACAAGCGCGGCATCACCCGCTTTGGGCAGGCAACCATCCCACTGGATGAGGCCCTTGCGCGCTGCATCGTGGATCTCTCCGGCCGCCCTTACGTGGTCCATGAAGGCGAACCCGAAGGCCAGCAGTACCACCTCATCGGCGGGCACTTCACCGGTTCGATGACCCGCCACGTCTTCGAATCCTTCGCCTACCACGCAGGCATCTGCCTGCACATCGACGTTCTGCGTGGCCGCGACCCTCACCACATCGTGGAATGCCAGTTCAAGGCTCTAGCGCGAGCACTGCGTGAAGCCATCGAACCAGACGAGCGGATGGGGAACACGATCCCGTCCACTAAGGGAGCGCTATGACCCAGGGCCGCCGGCCGCGTATCGCGGTTGTCGATCACGGCGCGGGTAACGTTCACTCGGTTCTGCGCGCCTTCAAACACGTGGGCGCTGATGTCTCGTTGACCGCGGACAGCGATCAGTTACGTACCGCCGATGGCGTGGTGCTGCCCGGTGTCGGTGCGTTCGCCAGCGTCATGGCGGCACTCAAGAAGGGCTCGCTGCTGCGTCATCTCGGCTACCGGATCGCGGGTGGGAAACCCGTTCTGGGGATCTGTGTGGGCCACCAAGTGCTGTTCACTGAAAGCACGGAGGGCGGCGGCAGGACAGCGGGCCTGGACGAATGGCCTGGCGTGGTTGAGCGGCTCACAGCCGATGTGGTTCCGCACATGGGTTGGAACAGCGTGACTCCGCCGCAAGACACGCAGCTGTTCCGCGGCATCGAAGACGAACGTTTCTACTTTGTCCACTCCTACGCTGTACAGAGCTGGGATTTCGACGTCGTCCAGCCGCTCATGAAACCGCCGATGGTCACGTGGTCGGATCACGGTGGCCCGTTCATCGCGGCAGTTGAGAACGGACCGTTGAGTTCGGTTCAGTTCCACCCGGAGAAATCTGGCGAGCCCGGCGCCCAGTTGATTAAGAATTGGATGGAGACGCTCTGATGCCCTCACCGATTGTGTTGATGATCCTGGGCGGGTTGCTGGTTGGCGGCACGTATTCGCTCGCTCAACAGGGTGTTAAGCGGGTGTGGGTCATCGTGTGTGGCGCGCTGGCTCTCATGTTTTTGATTGCGGCGTGGGCCGTTGCGCAGAAAGGCCCGGACACGGACGATAAAGGCAACGAGGACGCCGTGAGGGAGGGGCAAGCGATCCATGTGGTCGCTGAGTTCCCGCCACCTGCCACCACGGTTTGAACCTTTCTTCCGAGATCATCGCTTCGCTTCTTCCTAGTTTTCACTTCTTGAGCTGTTGAGAGAGACCAGAGAAAACCCCATGACTGATCACAAAGCAACTGCGCACACGCCAACCGAGCACCCATTAACCGAGCGCCGGGAACTTGTTTTGTTCCCTGCGGTGGACATCGTCAACGGGCAGGCGGTGCGCCTGACCCAAGGGGAAGCCGGCACCGAAACAGATCACGGCGACCCGTTCGATGCGGCTTTGCGCTGGCAAGAGGCCGGCGCGGACTGGATCCACGTGGTTGACTTGGATGCCGCTTTCTCGCGCGGGGATAACCGTCCAGTGCTCAAACGCATCGCGACCGAGCTGGATCTCAAGGTTGAGCTTTCCGGCGGTATTCGAGACGATGCGTCACTGGATCGCGCACTCGAATGGGGTGCAGCACGGGTCAACATCGGCACCGCGGCACTAGAGAATCCGGAATGGACCGCCAAAGCCATCGAACGGGTAGGTGAGGCGATCGCGGTAGGCCTCGACGTGCGTGGCACCACGCTCTCTGGCCACGGCTGGACCAAAGACGGCGGGGACCTGTGGGATGTGCTCGCTCGCCTCGATGATGCCGGCTGCGCCCGCTACGTCGTCACTGATGTGACCCGTGATGGAACCATGACCGGCCCCAATACCGAACTGCTCGCCGACATCGCGAAACACACTGACAAGCCGCTGATCGCATCCGGCGGCATGTCCACCCTCGATGACCTACGCGCCCTACGCGCGATGGTCGGTAAAGGCGTAGAAGGCGCGATCATTGGCCGCGCACTCTATAACGGCGCGTTCACCCTCGAAGACGCGCTCGCCGTCGCACGCGGCGAGAAGTGAACAGAAACGAGAAGTACGTAGAGGCGAGAAATAAACCGAGCTGAGAGGCAAACATGGCCAATAACTCCGCCGAACATAACCCAGCCCAGAACAACCCTGCCCACAACAAGCCCGCCACGGCTGAAAACCCCACCGAGCCCAACCCGGCCGCCGCTAACCCAGCGCCGGGTTCGAAGGCGTTGCCGGCGCACATCCAGCAGGCTTTGCTTGCGGGCGCTGGTGGCGCATCGGACACCGCGGGCCAGTCCTGGGAGGGCCGGGACCTATCGGGTGAGGGCAATCCTCTGCACCAGTTTGACGGCGATGACGGCTTGCCGAATGAGGCGTTGCAGGAAGCCCTTGATGCTTTGAAAGCCGGTTATGGACCGGAGGACGATGTGGTTGAGGCTTTGGCTGATGCACGCGTCTTTGTCCCGATTGTGGCTCAGACTGGCCACACGGAGATCGGGGAGCATGGTCACTTGGTGGAGAAGGAAGCGGATATGGCGTTGGTCATGATCGCTGCTCCTGATGGCCGGACGGCTTTACCCGTGTTTTCTTCGGTGGATCGCTTGACTGATTGGCATCCGGAGGCCCGTCCGGTTGCGGTGTATGCTCCGCGTGCCGCGTTGTCTGCGGTGGACGAGGGCGCGCAGCTCTTGGTTTTGGATCCTGGCGCGAATGTCACGTTCGTGGTGCGGCGCCCGGCGGTGTGGGCTTTGGCTCAGCAGCGGGTGTGGTTGCCGAGCTATCGTGATGATTCGCTTGCTGAACCGTTGCAGGAGGCGGTTTCTCATGTCGATGGTGTGGGTGCGCTGATTTTGGGTCCGGCGGATGGGATCGCGTCGCGGGCCGGGGATGGGACTGTGATGCGTGGTGGCGGTCATGGCCCTGAGTTGGCGGTGACTGTAGTGGTGAATAACACGGTTACAGATCAGGATGTCTCGCGTATAGTTTCTGAGGTTCGCACTGCTGTTGAGGGTACTCAAGAGGTGCAGGAGAAAGCTGATTCGTTGACCATTAGGGTCGCGCAAGGGGGATAACGCATGACCCAGGCGGGTGTTGGGGAGCCGAGTGGTATTTTCCAGCGTTATGCACGGGTTCTGAGGCGCCCGCATGTGCCAACTCTTTTGTTGGTTGGTGTTTTTGGTCGTTTGCCGCATTCGGCGGCCGCGATTTTGTTGACGTTGCATGTCCGTAACGGCCTGCAGATGGATTTCGCTTCGGCTGGTCTGGTCACGGCGATGCTCACGATTGGTGTAGCGATCGGTTCGCCGTGGCGTGGCCGGATCGTGGATATCAAGGGTGTTCGTCGCGCGGTTTTGCCGTCGATCGTGGTTGAGGCGGGCGCGTTCGGTGCCGCGCCTTTTGTGGGTTTCCAGGTGTTGCTGGTGCTCATGTTTGTTGCGGGCCTGTTTTCGTTGCCGGTTTTCACGGTGGTGCGGCAGTCGATGGGGGTTGTGGTTCGCGGGCCTGATCGAACTACGGCGTTCGCTCTGGATTCGATGACCACTGAGCTGGTGTTTGTGATTGCACCGGGCGGTATCAGTGTTCTTGCTACGGCGATTTCAACGACGGCTTCGCTGCTTTTGGTGGGCGCGCTGGTGGTGTTCGCTGGCGTGATTTTGATGGTCACGAACCCGCCGACGCGTTCTTCGCAGTTGCCGTCTGCCCCGCGGGAGGCGGTCGATGATTTGGCGGCTCCTTCGCACCCTAAGGATGCTTCGTCGGTTCCTGCGATCACGGGTGCGATCCCGGTGGTTCCGTTGCCGCAGCCTCAGCCTCGGCGTCGTTTTATGCCGTGGCTGAGTATTTCGGCGGCTGCGATGATGGTCATGGCGTTGGGTGCGGGCATGGCGCTTGCAGGTACTGAGGTCGCGTTGGTGGGCTTCAACGAGACCCTGGGTGGCGGCGGTGACACGCTGTGGGTCATGTATGGCGTGTGGTGCTTCGGTTCACTCGTTGGCGGGTTTGTGTATGGGGCGTTGTCTCGAAAGTTCGACCCGTTCGCGATCATCATCGTTTTGGGTCTCACGCTGGTTCCGGTCGCGTTTTCGTTGACGTTGGCGTTGATTTCGATCGCGCTTTTCGCGTCTGGTTTCTTTATTGCACCGTTGATGACGGCGGCCTCGGAGCGGTTGACGGAGGCTGTGCCGGAGCGTAACCGCGGCCAGGCGATGGGCTTATATGGTTCGGCGATGACTGCCGGCACGGCGGCTGGCACGCCGTTGGTGGGCGTCATGTTGGATGTGGGCGGCCCCACTGTTGCGATCTGTGCGTTGGCTGGCGTCGCGGTTGCTACCGGTGTTGTTGCGATGGTGCTGCGCCAGATTCGTCGTCGCCGTCGCCGGATGGCTTCATCCTGAACCAGCAACATCTAGCCAGCAACGCTGAACCAGCAACGCCTCGCCGACTCGGAACCTTCTTAAACGCTGATGTGGGGTGAACTTCCGTTGGGAAGCTCACCCCACATCGTTGGTTACGTACGCCGTTGCGCTGTGTGTTAGCTGACGGGGCCGGTCCATTTCTCGCCGGGGCCTTGGCCTGGCTTGTCTGGGATCATGGAGGCTTCGCGGAATGCGAGCTGGAGGGAGCGCAGGCCGTCACGGATCGGGGCGGCATGCTGCGAGCCGATCTCTGGGGCGCCCGCTGTCACAAGGCCTGCGAGTGCCGTGATGAGTTTGCGGGCTTCGTCGAGGTCTTTGAGATCTTCGGCGTCAGGGCCGTCGGCGAGCCCGACCTTGACGGCGGCGGCAGACATGAGGTGGACCGCGGTGGTTGTGATGACCTCGACTGCGGGAACTTCTGCGATGTCACGCAGTTGCTGCTGGGCGTCTGCATACTCGGAGTCCGAGAAGCTGTGTACGTGCTGATTCGAATTCTGATCGCTCATAATGCTAAGCTTTTCACAGACCGTCCTGCTTGTTGATGGTTTATGCCGTAAATGTGGCGTTCATCGCTGAAGCCTAGTTGCTATAAAAGCCAGGTGCTACAGAAGCCAACTGCTGCAACGATAGCGAGAATCATTGATGGCTTGAATCATTGACAGTGCGGATGCGCGCGCCAAGTAAGAATCTGCTCGGTGTGCGTGTTTGGCTTGAGAGCAGGAATTCAAAGCGGAGGTTTCCCACCCGCGATCGCCTCAGGGCGGCCGGGTCAGGTCTAGCAAGTAGCACGCTGGATGCTACGCAGTTTCGATTGCGTGGTGGGTGTTGCTTGCTGGTATCTGAGCCCCCGTGTTGAACCCGGGGGCTTTTTCGTATGCCTCCCGTGAACGTCGACCACACCATCGCATGAAGGAGCACTAACATCAGCGACCCACGCATCAACGATCGAATCCGCGTCCCAGAGGTGCGGTTGGTCGGGCCTAACGGTGAACAGGTGGGGATCGTCCGTATTGAGGACGCCCTGCGCCTGGCGGTTGAAGCAGATCTCGACTTGGTTGAGGTTGCGCCGAACGCTCGTCCACCTGTGTGCAAGCTGATGGACTTCGGCAAGTACAAGTATGAAGCCGCGGTCAAGGCTCGTGAAGCTCGCAAGAAGCAGACGAACGCGTCCCTCAAGGAGGTTCGCTTCCGTCTGAAGATTGACACTCACGACTATGAGACGAAGGTGCGTAACGCGCATCGTTTCTTGTCTTCGGGTGACAAGGTCAAGGCGATGATTCAGTTCCGCGGCCGTGAACAGCATCGTCCTGAGTTCGGTGTGAAGTTGCTTCAGCAGTTCGCTGAGGATGTGGCCGATGTGGGTGTGATTGAGTCGCAGCCGCGCCAGGATGGTCGAAACATGGTTATGGTCGTTGGCCCGCTCAAGAGCAAGGCTGAAAGCCGTAAGGCTCAGCAGGAGAAAGCTCCTCGCCGCCAGCGCCGTCAGCAGCGTTTGGATACGTCCGCTCCACAGGACGCTTCCGGCCAGACGGTTGCGGCATCGGCTCCTGAAGCGATGCGCCGCATGGCGCAGGCCTCCAAAGACCAAGCCAAAGAGGGCTGATACCGGCACACACGCCAGGTAAGTCCATCCATATAGATAGTTTTCCTCCTCCGTTCCACTTGAGGATGAGCATCATCCGGGGATCCCTTCCGTTGGAGAATCAACGGCGAGTGGGGAGGAGCCCAGCGGGCGCCCGCGGCACAGTGTGTGCGGGTAGCTGCACCCGATGACCCAGGGGTCATGCGGGAAGACGTACAAGGAGAAGGCTCTCATGCCGAAGTTCAAGACCCACTCTGGGGCTAAGAAGCGTTTCAAGCTCACCGGTTCTGGCAAGATCCGCCGTCAGCGCGCAAACCGCCGCCACTACCTCGAGCACAAGTCCTCGCGTTTGACTCGTCGCCTGAAGGGCGATGTGGTTGTGGCTAAGGCTGATCAGCGCACCATCCGCCGCATGCTGGGCCTCTAAACCCACGCTGGCGTGTATGTGCGCTAGAGCGCACACCTATTTGAGACCTTCGAAACTTTTCTAGCCGCATCGTGAAGGTGTGGCTGGACCCCACATGTTAGGAGACACACGTGGCACGTGTGAAGCGGGCAGTTAACGCCCAGAAGAAGCGTCGCGTCGTTCTGGAACGCGCATCTGGTTACCGCGGTCAGCGTTCGCGGCTCTACCGTAAGGCTAAGGAGCAGCTGCTCCACTCGTTCGTATACAACTACAACGACCGTCGTAAGCGTAAGGGTGACTTCCGTCGCCTCTGGATCCAGCGCATCAACGCTGCGGCTCGCGCTAACGGCATGACCTACAACCGTTTCATGCAGGGCCTCAAGCTCGCTGGCATCGAGGTTGACCGCCGTATGCTCGCCGAGCTGGCTGTGTCTGACGCTCACGCGTTCTCGGTTCTGGTGGAGACCGCTAAGAAGGCTTTGCCAGCCGACGTGAACGCACCACGCGCATAACTGAAGCTGTGACGCCGCTATAGCCATCGTTGTGACACCGCGAATGTGACACTGCGGCGTGATGCTGGGGGTTCCGACTCGTACGGGTCGGAACCCCAGTGCTTTAATGCGTGCGGTGCGGCCGGGTTGTCACAAGATGGGAGGATGAGTGTATGGAGATCATGGATAATCCGCGTGCAGACCGAGTCCGGGCGGCGGCGCACCTAGGGAAGGCCGCGGGCCGGAAGAAGTCGGGGGAGTTCCTGGTTGAGGGGCCGCAGGCTGTACGGGAAGCGATTGCCCAACATCGAACCCAGCGGGGCCTTGTGCGCGAGGTATTCGTTACTGAGCAGCGGATGGAACGTGAACCTGAGCTCGCCCAGGTCGCCGATGCACGGGTCAACGTTGTGACTGAGCGCGTCCTGGCCGCGATCGCGGACACGCAGTCCCCGCAGGGCGTGGTTGCCCGTTGCCGCATCACGCACGTGAGCTTGAAACAAGCGCTGACGCCGAAGACGAGCCTGGTCGCGGTGCTGGGGCGGGTCCAGGACCCCGGTAATGCTGGCACCATCATCCGTGCGGCTGACGCCGCGGGTGCGGACGCGGTGGTTGCGCTGAAGGGCAGCGTGGATGTTTTCTCGCCTAAAGTGGTCCGGTCCACGGTAGGTTCGTTGTTCCATGTTCCGGTTGTCACGGGTATTGAGCTTGATGAGCTGACCGAGCACCTGACCCGCTGCGGGATCGTTTTGCTGGCGGCTGACGGCGGCGGGGATCACGATTTGACGGTGCTTGAAGACGATGCGGCCGCCCGCCGGCACGGCGTGACCGTCAAGGGCTCGATGAAGCGGCCGTCCCTGACGACGGCGACCGCGTGGCTGTTCGGTAATGAAGGCCAGGGGATCTCGGAAGCGGAACGGGCGGCGTCCTTCGCTACCGTCTCAATTCCTCTGTATGGGCAGGCGGAATCCTTGAATGTTTCGACGGCGGCGGCCTTGTGCCTCTACGCATCGGCACGTGCTCAACGCAGCTGAAAGCTCGATGACAGGGTGCCGAGAATGATCGCGGTGAACATGACAAGCCGAAAAGAGGGAGTGCAGTGAGCGCACAGAACGGTGCCGTAGGTAGCGCTGGCCAGGTGGTGGGGCTCGCGATTGTGGATGACCTCGTGGACGCTCGGTGGGTGCTGGCAGCGCAACGGGCATATCCGGAATCATTGCGGGGACTGTGGGAGTTCCCGGGCGGGAAGGTTCAGGAGGGGGAGGGACCGCTGGAGGCGCTTGAGCGTGAGATTTCCGAAGAGCTCGGCTACACGTTCAGGGCTGGCCAGGAGGTCGTACCACCCGCGGGACATGCGGGCTGGCCGTTGGATAACGGGATGACGATGCGCGTCTGGACCGGGGTCCTGTTAGACGCCGATGGGGGAGTGCTGAAGCCGGCCGAGGTCACAACGGGCACGCAACCTGAAGGGGCGGATCATCTTGAGTTGCGGTGGCTGATCCTGGATCAGAACACGGAAGAAGCGGTCGAGTGGATCCCGGCCGATAAGCCGATTGTGAGAGCGCTCGTTGAAACCACGGGCTGCATGCCGACCTTCTGCTGAGCCAGTCCTGGTGAGCCGTGTCCTCTTGAGTATGAGCCGAGCCTATTGAGCATCTGTGCGTTGTGTGCAGGCATACGCCAGTAGGGGGATTTCCACTCGATTCGACGTCATCCTGCCGGGGGATCTGCTGCAATGTTCCTTCTGCAAACATGAAGGCATCAACGAGGCTATAAGCCTTCCCCCCCCTAGGGCCGTTTCAGGTTGCAGACGTTGAGATATGCAGCTCTGCAACCTCCGGCCTTGGCTATCGAGTGAAGCAGGAGATCATGAAGTTCACTAAGTCTTTGAGTGCAGTGACCGCGGTACTTTTCGCTGGTTCTTTAGCTTTGACCGGCTGCTCTACAGGGGGTGCTGAGAAAACGCAGGAGAAGCCGACGGCTAATAAGTTCATATACCACGTTGACGTGGAAGCTCCAGACGGTGCGAAGAAACCCCTTGTCGCGAACGTTAGAACCAAGCTTGAGGCCACGGACGAGACCCTCGAGAGAATGGGTAAGGAGCATGGGATAGAGAATGTGGACGCTAAACGCACAATTGAAGGTGATGACGAAGAGATGATTAAGGTCCTCGATTTAAGTGAGGACCAGGTCCGGTCCACTTCAGAGTCTCGCAATGTGGTCGTCACTGAAGTGGACCGACTCTCGATGGACAAACTCTACAAAATGTTGCGGATCAAGGCTTCCCATACCGATAAGGGAACATACCTGCTGGAGATTCTTCCAGCGACTCTGGCGCCCATTGAGGAAGATAACCTCACGTATGAGGTTAACGTGACCCTGCCGGAGCCGATCGAGAAAGCGAACGTTAGCGGGAAGGTTGACGGGAACACGGTGACGTGGACCAGTGATAACTATGCCGAGGCAATGGAGGGCGTCGAGATTAAACCGATGATGTACGAAGCCGCGGGGAAAACCCTCACCGCTGAAACCCGTCCAACAAACACGGATAAGTAGACACAAACATCAAGGCATCTACGAGGCTATAAGCCTTCCCTCTAGGGCCGTTTCAGGTTGCAGACGCTGAGGTATGCAGCTCTGCAACCTCCGGCCTTGGCCAACGAGTGAAGCAGGAGATCATGAAGTTCACTAAGTCTTTGAGTGCAGTGACCGCGGTACTTTTCGCTGGTTCTTTAGCGTTGACCGGCTGCTCTACGGAGGGGGCTGAGAAAACGCAGGAGAAGCCGACGGCTAATAAGTTCGTATACAACGTTGAGGTGGAAGCTCCAGACGGTGCGAAGAAGCCCCTTGTGGCGAATGTCAGGTCCAAGGTCGAGCTCACAGATGAGACCCTCGAGAAAATGGGCAAACAGCATGGGGTAGAGAATGTGGACGCCAAACGCACACTTGAGGACGAAGTGGAGTTCTGGCCTGAGGACCTCGGCGTGAGAGAAGATCAGGTCCGTCTCATCGGCGAGTCTCATAATGTGGCCCTCATTGAGGTAGACGGGCTCTCGATGGAGAAGCTTGACGATGCCATGTTGCGAATCAATGTTTCCTATACCGACAAGGGAACATACCTCGTACAGATGCGCCCAATGGTTCTGAGGGCAAATGAGGAGCTTAACTTGACGAAAGAGGTGAGTGTGACCGTTCCGGAGCCGATCGCGGAAGCGAACGTCAGCGGGAGGGTCAACGGCAACACGGTGACGTGGACGAGCGATAACTTCGCCGAAGCCATGGAGGGCATCGAGATTAAACCGCAGATGAACGAAGCCGACGGGAAAACCCTCACCGCTGAAACCCGTCCAACAAACACGGATAAGTAGACACCGGCCTGACTTTCGCTGGGTGTGGGGTGAGTGCGTTGTGCGCACTCACCCCTTGGCGTTGCAGCGGCGGTGCATCCGCGGCAACCGCAACGCCGGAGCTTCCCATGCTCACACCATCATTAGAACATATATTCGAATCAGTGTCACGCCGAGAAACACTGTCACTGCAAAGAAAGGCACAAGCACCTTCACAGTCCGGGTCATCCTTACGGTGGACCTACTGCTCTGTGTTTTCTGCAAACATGAAGGGGCTTTCTGCAAACATGAAGGCATCAACGAGGCTATAAGCCTTCCCCCCCCTAGGGCCGTTTCAGGTTGTTGGCGCAGAGTTATCTATCTCTGCAACGTTCCGCCGTGGCCACCGATTGAGGTAGGAGATCATGAGGTTCACCAAGTCTTTCCGTGCAGTGACCGCGGTACTTTTCGCTGGTTCTTTAGCGTTGACCGGCTGCTCTACAGGGGGTGCTGAGAAAACGCAGGAGAAGCCGACCGCTAATAAGTACACGGAGAACATCCAAATCGAAGCTCCAGACGGTGTGGATGGACCCCTTATCGCGAATGTTAGGTCGAAGACCGAGTTCACGGATGAGCTCCTCGAGGAACTGGGTAAGGAGCATGGCGTAGACAATCCGGACACTAAACGCACGCTTGAAGATGACGTGAAAACCTGGCCTGAGGACCTCGGTGTGAGAGAAGATCAGGTCCGTCTCATCGGCGAGTCTCATAATGTGGCCCTCATTGAGGTAGACGGGCTCTCGATGGATGGGCTCTACGACATGTTCAGGGCCAAGGTTACCTATACCGATAAGGGAACATACCTCGTGGAGATTCGTCCAATGCTTGTGGCTCCGGAAGAGGAACTTAACCTTACGACAGAGGTGAGCGTTACCGTGCCGGAGCCGATCGCGGAAGCGAACGTTAGCGGGAGAGTCAACGGGAACACGGTGACGTGGTCGAGCGATAACTTCGCCGAGGCAATGGAGGGCGTCGAGATTCAACCGATGATGAACGAAGCCGACGGGAAAACGCTCACCGCTGAAACCCGTCCCGCAACCACGGTTGATCAGACACCGATCTGGCTCTCAGCTGTGATCTTCGTGCTCGGTGTCATCGCGGCCGCTCTGATGGTTGCTCTGGCCGTCACTCCAAGAAAGAAAGCATCGAAGCCGGACACCGGAGCGGACACCGGGGCCGATGCCGCTGAGGGCAACGCATAAGCGAGGACGTGACCCGTTTGCGCCCGTTTCCATCCGTCCTACTCCCGTTCGCGGCACCTTCTCTTGAAGCAGTGGCGGGGGACTTGCCGCAATGTGCTTTCTATAAACATGGCGGCACCAATTAAGCTATATATGGCCGTCCCCTATGGAGCTGCCTGGCTGTGGCCTTGAAGCGCCTAGCCACGCAGTGTCCAGCCTCAGCCGTCGAACAAAGTAGGAGATTATGAAGTTCACCAAATCTTTCCGTGCAATGACCGCGGCACTTTTCGCCGGCGCTATGGTACTGACTGGTTGCTCTGCCGGAGGTGATGGCGCATCGAATGCAAAGCCTGAGGTGAATAAATTCACGTACGATGTCGAGCTCGAGGCCGACGGCCGGACTCCGGACAAGCTCGAGGGGAGTGTAAATGTGCAGCTTGAGCTGACCGAAAAGATGCTGCAGGAACAGCGCAAGACGGGCGGGGACGATAAGTTCTCGGCTAAAGCCCAGCTTGAGGGGGTCAAGCAGGTGCTGGCTTCACGGGTCGGCATTGATGAGAAGAAACTGAAGGTCGTCGAGAAATCGGAGCAGGACGCGCACCTGATCGCAGAAGACCTCACAATGCAAGAGGTCACCGATCTCGTCGCGGTTCAGGCCGAGTACACCAGTGATGGAACATATGTCGCGCAGGTGTATCCGATGGTTATTGCCGGCAACCAGCAGCAGGGCACCGTTGCAGAGCTCAACGTGACTCTGCCAGCGGCGATCACTGAGGCGAATACCGGTGGCCAGATTAGCGGCAACACTGCCACATGGACTACCGAGAACCTTGAAGAAGCTGTCAAGGCGAATGAGGCTCCGGAGTTTCTCACCGCTGAAACCCGTCCCGCAACCACGGTTGATCAGACACCGATCTGGCTCTCAGTTGTGATCTTCGTGCTCGGTGTCATCGCGGCCGCTCTGATGGTTGCTCTGGCCGTCATTCCAAGCAAGAAGACGTCTAAGTCGTCAAATACCGCGAAGCCAAACACCGCGGGCACCGATGCTGCTGAGGGGAACGCGTAAGCGCCACCGTTGCTTTCATATAGATAGGACTGAGTGACATCCATGGAGAAAGAAACTGCTGTGCCAGAGCCTCCAGCGCAAGAAAACACGGTGCTAGAAAACACGGCGCAAGAAAAACCAGCGCAGGCAACGGCAGAGGTTCCTCCGGTTCCGCACCCGACTGATGAAGCGGCAGTTGAGGCCGTGGTTGCAGCCGCGTTGACGGCGTTCGAGAAGGCAGGCGATCTTGACGAGCTGAAAGCCGCACGCCTGGCTCACCTGGGTGACAAAGCGCCGATCACGCTTGCTAACCGCGGCATCGGCAAGCTTGAAAATAAGGACAAGGCAACCGCCGGCAAGCTGCTCGGTGGCGCCAAGGGCCGCATCAACAAGGCGTTGGCGGCACGCACCGAGGTTCTCGAGGCGGAGCGTGCGGCCCGTCGCTTGCGTGAAGAGACCGTGGATGTCACGGCTCAGCCGCGCCGCACCGTCTTAGGCGCACGCCACCCGCTCTCGCTTCTGCAGGAGCGCGTTTCGGACGTGTTCGTCGGCATGGGATGGGAGATCGCCGAGGGTCCCGAGGTTGAATCCGAGTGGTACAACTTCGATGCGCTGAACTTTGACCAGGACCACCCGGCACGCGAAATGCAGGACACGTTCTTCGTGGATCCGCCGTCCCAGCACCTGGTTTTGCGCACCCACACCTCGCCGGTTCAGGTGCGTTCGATGCTGGACCGCGAGGTCCCGATCTATGTTCTGTGCCCGGGCCGCACGTTCCGCACCGATGAGCTGGATGCGACCCACACCCCGGTTTTCCATCAGTTCGAGGGCCTCGCGGTGGACAAGGGGCTCACGATGGCGGACCTCAAAGGCACGCTCGAGCACTTCGCTCGCCAGATGTTCGGCGTGGAAGCGAAGATCCGCTTGCGTCCGTCCTACTTCCCGTTCACGGAGCCATCCGCTGAGCTGGACATTTGGCATCCGAACGCTAAGGGCGGCCCGCAGTGGATCGAATGGGGCGGCTGCGGCATGGTGCACCCGAACGTTCTGCGTTCCGGCGGCATCGACCCGGACGTGTACTCGGGGTTCGCGTTCGGTATGGGTGTTGAACGCACCCTGATGTTCCGCAACATGGTCCCTGACATGCACGACATGATCGAGGGCGATATCCGCTTCAGCCAGCACTTCGGGATGGAGATCTAAGCAATGCGTATTCCACTTTCTTGGTTGCGTGAGTTCACCGAACTGCCTGAGGGTGCTCGCGCGGAAGATCTGATGAACGATGTGGTCCGTGTTGGCCTTGAGGAAGAGGCCGTTCACCGTCCCCTCGATGAGCTGACCGGCCCGATCGTGGTTGGCCAGGTACTCAGCCGTGAACCGGAGGAACAGAAGAACGGTAAGACGATTAACTGGTGCTCGGTGCGTGTTGTGCCGGAAGGTCAGGAGCAGACGTTGACGGGCGAAGGCATCGATCCGTCCGGTGTTCAGGGGATCGTGTGTGGCGCCCACAATTTCGATGTGGGGGACAAGGTCGTCGTGACCTTGCCTGGCGCTGTGTTGCCGGGAGACTTCCGCATCAGCCCGCGCAAGACCTACGGCCACGTTTCGGCCGGCATGATGGCTTCGGCGCGCGAGCTCGGCTTGGGCGATGACCACGATGGCATCCTCGTGTTCTCCGACCTCGGCCTGGACCCGGAGATCGGCCAGGACGCGCTCCCGTTGCTCGGCTTCACGGATGAAGCCGCTGAAATCAACGTGACCCCGGACCGCGGCTACTGCTTCTCGATCCGCGGCGTAGCCCGCGAATACGCGTTGGCCACCGGCACATCGTTCACCGACCCGGCATCCAAGGTCACCGTGGCCGCGCCGACCGAGGCCGAAGTTGAGACCCGCATCGAGGATCAAGCGCCGATCCGCGGCGTCCAGGGCTGCACGCGCTTCGTGACCCGCGTCGTCACCGACATCGACCCGGAAGCGACCACCCCAAGCTGGATGGCTGAGCGTTTGCGCCTTGCGGGCATGCGTCCGGTCTCGCTTCCGGTGGACATATCCAACTACGTCATGTGGGAGCTCGGGCAGCCGACCCACTGCTACGACCGCGATAAGCTCACCGGCGGCATCACAGTGCGCCGCGCCGAGGCAGGCGAGAAGCTCGTGACGCTGGATGAGAAGGAACGCGAACTCAACCCTGAGGACCTCGTGATCGCGGACGAATCCGGGGCGATCGGCATCGCCGGCGTCATGGGTGGCGCCTCCACCGAGGTCTCGGATGAGACCCGCACGATCGTGATTGAGGCAGCGAACTTCGACCCCGTCAGCACGGGTCGCAGCCGTCGCCGCCACAAGCTGCCGTCCGAGGCCGCTAAGCGCAACGAGCGCGGCGTGGACTGGGACATGGCCTCCGTGGCCGCCCAGCGCGTCGTGGACCTGCTGGTTGAGCTCGCGGGTGGCCGCGACACCGGCACAGGCTCCGATGTGGGCGAACGCCCAGAGCCAACGCTCATCCACGTTCCGGCTCACTACCCGGCTGAGCGCGTCGGCATCGAATACACCGAGGAACAGGTCGCATCCGCGCTCGAAGGCGTGGGCTGCGAACTCAACCGCACCGATGACGGCTGGGACGTCACCGTCCCGCTGTGGCGCCCGGACATGACCATCGCCGACGACGTCGTCGAAGAGATCGCTCGCGTGGTCGGCTACGAGAACATCCCTTCCGCGATCCCGGTTCCACCGCCAGGCCGCGGGCTGACCGTGGCTCAACGCAGCCGCCGCCGCATCAGCGATGCGCTCGCCGGCGCCGGGATGACCGAGGTGCTTGCGTACCCGTTCGTGTCGCATGCACAGAACGCTGCGTTCGGTTCGGCTGAGGCCGATGCCGAGGTTGAGGCAGTGCGCCTCGCTAACCCGGTGTCTTCCGAATACGGGTGGATGCGTTTATCGCTTCTGCCGGGGCTCATTGAGATCGCGCGCCGCAACAACGGCCGCGGGTTCCGTGACCTCGCACTGTTCGAGGGCGGGCTTGTGTTCTTGCCAGCCGAGAAGCAGGGCCCGGTCGAGTTGCCTGCGGGCGGGGAGCGCCCATCGGCGGATGTGCTCGCGGAGCTGAACGCGACCGTCCCGCTTCAGCCGTGGCGCATCGCCTCTGTCATGGTCGGTAAGGCCTCCCGCGCGGTTCTCGGCGAGACCGAACGCGCGTGGGACTGGGCCGATGCGATCGATGCCGCGCGCCTCGTCGCTGACACGTTGGGTGTTGAGCTCGTGGTCCGCCAGGGCAGCCACCACTCGTTCCACCCTGGCCGTGCCGCGCGTCTTGAGACGAAGGAAGGACAGCTCGTGGGCTGGGCCGGGGAACTTCACCCTGACTGGCTGGCCTCCCAGGACCTGCCGGAGCGCATGGTCGCGATGGAGCTGGATGCTGAGGCGTTGATCAACCGGATGCCGGAAGCCGTGATCGCTGAGCCGCTCACGACGTTCCCTGCCGCTACGCAGGATGTTGCGTTGACGTTGGCGGCGGATATCCCTGCCGCCGATGTCCTCGAGACGTTGCGTGAGGGTGCCGGCGAGCTGCTGGAGCACATCGAACTGTTCGATGACTACCGCGGCAAGGGTATCGAAGAAGGCCAGAAGTCGCTCGCGTTCGGTATGCGTTTCCGCTCCGCTGACAGGACGCTGACAGCCGACGAGGCCTCCGAAGCCCGCCAAGCGGCAGTGCAGCTGGCGGCCGAGAAATACGGGGCCCAACTGCGCGGTTAGCGTGGCGAACGGCTAGTGAAGTAAGCAGCTAATGCAGCGAACAGAGCTGAGGGGCGGTGCCGTGTGGCATCGCCCCTCACATGTCTGTATTGGATCAGTACGTTTGCGTTGGATTAGATGGTGAGCACGAGTTTGCCGGTTGTCTTGCCGCTTTCGAGGTCGGCGTGGGCTTGGGCGGCGTCGGCGAGGTCGTAGGTGCCTCCGATGCTGACCTCGAGTTCACCGTCGGCGAGCATCCCGAATACATCGTTGGCCCGCCACTGGAGCTCTTCGACGGTGAGGCAGTAGTGAGCCAGTGACGGGCGGCAAACGCTGATCGAGCCTTGGGCGTTCAGACGTTGTAAGTCGAAGGGAGGAACCTGTCCGGATGCGCCTCCGAAGAGCACGAGCATCCCGCGGGTCCGCAGGCTTGCCAGTGAGTTGTCAAACGTGTCTTTCCCGACGCCGTCGTAGGCGACATCCACGCCGCGGCCATCGGTAACCTCCAGGACCTTCTGAGGCACTTCATCGTATTTGAGTACGTAGTCCGCGCCCTTGGATTTCGCGATCGCGGCTTTCTCGTCACTAGAGGTTGTGGTGATCACGGTCGCGCCCTTGGCTTTGAGCATCTGCGTCATGAGCCCACCCACACCGCCGGCGCCAGCGGTCGTGAGAACCATATCGCCCTCTTGGACGTTATAGGTCGAGTTGATGAGGTAGTGGCTCGTGAAGCCCTGCAACGGTAACGCTGCCGCGGTCGTGAGGTCGAGCCCGTCCGGGATGCGCGCGAGCTTGCTCTCCTCAACGAGCATGTATTCGGAATAAGACCCGCGCCCACCTGCGGTCGCGACAGCATCCCCAACCGAGAAGTTAGTCACACCCGGCCCTATCGCGGCCACGGTACCAGCACCCTCGCTGCCGGGAATGAACGGCAGATCCACGGAATAGACGCCGCTACGCTGATACGTCTCGATGAAGTTCACGCCTGCGGCAGCGACCTTGATCAGAACCTGGTTTTCGCCTGGCTCGGGAACCTCGATGTCGGTGAGGGCGAGGACCTCGGGGCCTCCGGTGTGTGTCATCTGGATCGCGCGGGCCATGCTGGCCTCCTTTGCATATTCTTCGGTTCGTGTTCGTCGCGCTCGGATCGCGCTGAGCTCAACGTTTATAGCGGGGTGGAGGTAGGGATCATTCCCGGCCCGTCATCATTGCATAACTATTCGTTGGAGTGAATATGGCGGCGTATCATGTGCTTATGACGTATTCGGTAGCGGTTTCTGGAGCCACAGGTTACGCCGGCGGCGAGGTTTTGCGCCTGCTCACCCAACATCCACATGTCAGCATTGGCGCAGTCACGGCGCATTCGAGCGCAGGGGAGCGGTTGGGTGTTTCGCAGCCGCACTTGCGTTCGTTGGTAGAGAGGGTGGTTGAACCCACGAACGCTGAAACCCTCGCAGGTCACGATGTGGTGTTCCTAGCGTTGCCGCACGGAGCTTCCGCCGAGATCGCTGAGCAGCTTGGCGAGGACGTGTTGGTGATCGATGCGGCAGCGGATCACCGCCTCGAAGACCCAGTTGCCTGGGAGAAGTTCTATGGAAGTGAACATGCTGGCTCGTGGCCGTATGGCCTGCCTGAGCTACCGGGTCACCGCGAGAGGCTTCGCGGCACCAAGCGCATCGCGGTACCTGGCTGCTATCCGACCTCAGCGCAGCTGGCACTCGCCCCGGGGATGGCGGCGGGGCTCCTAGAACCGCAGGATGTTGTCATTGTTGCGGCCTCCGGCACCTCAGGAGCCGGCAAGTCCCTCAAACCGCATCTGCTGGGTGCGGAGACGATGGGCGGGATGAGCCCGTACGGCGTCGGTGGGATGCATCGGCACACCCCGGAGATCGAACAAGGCCTGAGCGCGTTAGCCGGTGAACCTGTCCAGATTTCTTTCACACCAACGCTGGCCCCAATGCCGCGTGGAATCCTCACCACGGCCACCGCCCGCGTCAAGCCCGGCGTGAGCGCAGAGCAACTGCGTGAGGCCTGGGTGAACATGTATCAAAACGAGCGGTTTGTGCATGTTCTGCCTGAAGGTCAGTGGCCGCACACCAAAAACGTTGCAGGCTCGAACCATGTTGAGATGCAGCTGGCCTTCGATGCGCACGCCGGCCGCGTCATCGTGACCGCGGTGGTGGACAACCTGACCAAGGGGACCGCAGGGGGTGCGGTTCAGTCGATGAACCTTGCGCTCGGCTTGGAAGAACATGCTGGTTTGCAGCAGGAAGGTATGGCTCCGTAATGAGCAAACATGTCAGCGTTGAACCGCTTCCGGAATACACCTCAGCAGATGCCGCCCGCGAGCTCGCGGGCGTGACGGCCGCGAAGGGTTTCCGGGCCTCGGGCGTCACCGCAGGTTTGAAGCCTTCAGGTAAGCCAGATGTTGCGTTGGTTGTCAATGACGGCCCGGACTATGTAGCCGCGGGCGTGTTCACGACTAACCGCGTGTGCGCGGCCCCGGTGCGTGTTTCGCGTGCCGCGCTGGAACGCAACCGTTCTGCGCACGCGATGGTTTTGAACTCGGGTGGCGCGAACGCGTGCACTGGTCAGCAGGGGCTCGCGGATGCGTTGGCTACCCGTCAGCACGTCTCGGACCTGTTGGGTTGTGAGCCTGACCAGGTTCAGGTCGCCTCCACCGGCATGATCGGTGTCCTGCTCCCGATGGATACCTTGTTAGCCGGCACGGATGACGCGTTCAAGCAGCTATCGGTTGATGGTGGGGCGGATGCGGCCCACGCGATCATGACCACCGACACCGTCGCCAAGCAGGCTCAGGTGAGTGCCGAGGCCGGCTACACGATCGGCGGGATGGCCAAGGGCGCCGGGATGTTGGCGCCGGGACTCGCGACGATGCTCGTGTGCATCACAACCGATGCGGTGATCGAGCAGCACAGGCTTGAAGCCGCACTGCAGCAAGCTGTCGAAGTGTCCTTCAACCGGGCTGACTCGGATGGTTGCATGTCCACGAATGACACCGTGCTGATCATGAGCTCAGGCGCATCCGGTGTCAAGGCGGATGAGGAATTCGAGCAGTTGCTCGCCTCCCTCTGCGTAGACCTTGCACGCCAGCTGCTCAGCGACGCGGAAGGTGCAAGCCACGACATCGCCGTCACAACCATCAACGCAGCCTCCGAGGCCGATGCACTCGAAGTCTCCCGCGCGGTGGCGCGCTCCAACCTCTTCAAGACCGCGATCTTCGGCAACGACCCGAACTGGGGCCGCGTGGTCTCCGAGGTCGGCACCACACAAGCCGCCTTCGAACCCGAGAACCTCAGCGTGGCCATGAACGGCGTCTGGGTTGCCCGCAACGGCGGGGTAGGGGACTCCCGCGAGCTCGTGGACCTATCAGCCCAACGCGACGTGCACGTCGAAATCGACCTGCACGCAGGTGAGGCAACAGCGACGATCTGGACCAACGACCTCACCCACGACTACGTCGAAGAAAACTCCGCCTACTCAACCTAAGCTCACCGCACCCGTCGCTACCGCCACCTCAACCGATAAGGAAACCTCGTGAGCACCCCAGACCCCGGCCCACAAGACCCAGCCCAACAGAACCCGGCACCGCAGACGTCGTCGATCAAGACACCGATCAATCAGCGTTCCCAAGCGGAACGGCTCGCGCTCGCCGCCCGCAAAGCGGAGGCGCTGGTTGAGGCTCTGCCGTGGATTCAGCGTTTCGCTGGAACGCGCATGGTCATCAAGTATGGCGGCAACGCGATGATCAATGACCAGTTGCGGGAAGCGTTCGCTCAAGACATCGTGTTTCTGCATCACATGGGTGTTCATCCGGTCGTGGTTCATGGGGGTGGGCCGCAGATCAACGCGATGCTGGACCGTCTGGGTGTCGAGTCTGAATTCCGTGGCGGCCTGCGGGTCACGACCTCGGAGACCATGGATATTGTGCGGATGGTCTTGACGGGGCAGGTGGGCCGCGAGCTGGTGGGTTTGATCAACTCGCATGGACGGTATGCCGTGGGGCTTTCGGGCGAGGACGGTCAGTTGCTGCGTGCCAGCCGTCGCGGCACGGTGGTTGATGGTCACGAGGTCGATTTGGGGCTTGTGGGGGAGGTGACCGGTGTTGATCCGAGCGCTGTCGAGGACCTGATCGATGCTGGCCGTATCCCTGTGATCTCAACGGTCGCCCCGGAGATCGATGTGTGGGGCCAGCCAACGGGCGAGGTCCTCAATGTGAATGCCGATACGGCCGCCGCGGCTCTTGCTGGCGCGTTGGGTGCCTCCAAGCTCGTGATCCTCACGGATGTTGAGGGGCTATACGCGAATTGGCCGGATAAGGATTCGCTGATTTCTTCGCTGACCGTCAGCGAGTTGGTTGAACTGTTGCCTTCGCTGGAGTCGGGGATGATCCCTAAGATGACAGCGTGTTTGGCGGCGATCGAGGCTGGGGTGTCTCGCGCGCACATCGTGGATGGGCGGAAACCGCACAGCATGATGTTGGAGATTTTCACGTCCGCTGGCGTTGGTACGCAGGTGGTTCCGAACGGTGAGGAGGGCTGAAACGTGAGTGTTGAAGATTACGATGCGGTAGCGCAGTCAGCGTTGGCGCTGGCTCAGGAGGCGAGCGGCTCCCATAGCGCGGCTTCGGAGACGGGCGAGACCAATGAGAGCCTTTTGGGACGCTACAAGGAAAGCCTCATGGGTGTGTTCGGCAGGCCGCAGCGCCCTCTGGTGCGTGGGCGGGGCTCGTATGTGTGGGATGCCGACGGTAAACAGTACTTGGATTTGTTGGCCGGTATCGCAGTCAACGCTTTGGGGCATGGGCACCCTGATGTGGTGCGTGCCGTGTCTGAGCAGATCTCCGCGTTGGGGCATGTCTCCAACTTCTTCACATCTCCTGCGCAGGTGGCGCTGGCCGAGAAGATTTTGAAATTGGCCCAAGCGCCTTCCGGATCTGCCGTGTTTTTCACTAATTCGGGTACTGAATCCAATGAGGCGGCGTTCAAGCTGGCCCGCCGCAATGCCGGCACTGATGAGAAGCCGCGGACCCGCATCGTGGCTTTGAAGCAGGGTTTCCACGGCCGCACGATGGGTGCGTTGTCTATGACGTGGAAGCCGGCCTACCGTGCTCCGTTTGAGCCGCTGGTACCGGGCGTTGAGTGGATTGAGCCGGGTGATGTTGATGCGCTCACAGAGGCGGTGGATGAGACGGTTCAGGCCGTGATTGTTGAACCGATTCAGGGTGAGGCCGGGGTGCGTGAGCTTCCCGAGGGCTATCTTGAGGAGGTCCGTAGACTGACCCGTGAGCACGGGGCGTTGATGATCGTCGATGAGGTGCAGACCGGTATTGCTCGCACAGGCGAGTGGTTTGCTTCGCTATCGCGCGTCACTCCGGATGCGATGACGTTGGCTAAGGGCCTCGGTGGCGGTATGCCGTTGGGTGCTTTGGTCACGTTCGGTGAAGAGAATTCGAAGCGTTTGAGCGCAGGCCAGCACGGGACGACCTTTGGCGGTAACCCGGTCGCTACCGCGGCGGGGCTCGCGGTCCTGGAGGCTCTGGAGTCTGAAGGGATCCTGGCCCATGTCAAAGAAACGGGTGCATGGCTTGCCGAACAACTTGGGCAGCTACCTGAGGTGGAGTCTGTTCACGGTAAGGGTTTGCTGCTCGGTGTCGAGGTGGGCGAGGGGATCGCACCCCACATGGTCCGCGTCGGGCTTGATGCCGGTTTCATCATCAACGCAACCGGACCATCGACGGTCCGCTTGGCTCCGCCGCTGAACATCTCCCGCGATGAGCTACAGACATTCCTTGAGGCGTTCCCGCAGATTCACGCTGAAGCACAGTTTCACGCTGAAGCCGCGAAAGCGCGCGAACAAGAAGGCACAGGTGAGGACGATACCCAGAAAGAAGGCCAGCAAGCATGAGTTCGGTACGTCACTTCTTGAAAGACACAGACCTGAGCCCTCAGGAACAGAACCGGGTTCTGGATATGGCTGAGCGCCTGAAAGCTCAGCGGTGGTCTCGTTCTCCGTTGGCGGGCCCGCAGACTGTCGCCGTGATTTTCGATAAGACCTCAACCCGTACGCGGCTCTCGTTCGCGACCGGGGTCGCTGACTTGGGCGGGCACGCGCTTATCATCAACCCGGGTGAGGCACAGATGGGGCATAAGGAAACCATTGAGGATTCGGCGAAGGTTTTCTCCCGCATGGTTGCTGCCGTTGTGTGGCGTACGTTCGCCCACGCGGACATCGAGGAGTTCGCGGCGCACGCGAGCATCCCGGTCGTGAACTCCCTGACCGATGACTACCATCCATGCCAGATCCTCGCTGACCTGCTGACCATCCGAGAACACAAAGGGAAAACCGCCGGCTTGAGCATCGCCTACCTTGGCGATGCCGCTAACAACATGGCGAACTCGTATCTTTTGGGGTGCGTGACCGCGGGTATGCACGTGCGGATCGCAGGTCCTGAAGGCTATCTTCCGGCCGCGGACGTTGTGGCGGAGGCGCAGAAACGCACGGAAGAAACCGGCGGCAGCGTAATGGTGACAACTGATCCGGTCGAAGCGTTGAAAGACGCCGACGTGGTGGCCACAGACACCTGGATCTCGATGGGGCAGGAAGATGAGAAAGAGCAGCGGCTCAAGCTGTTCACAGACTACGCGGTCGATGATGCCGCGATGAGCCACGCTGCCGCGGACGCGATCGTGTTGCACTGCTTGCCGGCCTACCGCGGTTTCGAGATCTCCGAGTCGGTGATCGACGGGCCGCAGTCGGTGGTGTTCGATGAGGCAGAGAACCGTCTTCACGCCCAGAAGGCTCTCTTGACGTTCTTGCTGGATGAATCCGGCCTGGCGGCGGACACGCCGAAAGACCAGGAGGGAACCGCATGAGCGAGACGGCACATTCCTCCGCGGGCTCCGTACACAGTTCCTCGGGCTCCGCACACAGCTCAGCGGCGGGGCTGAAGACCCCAACCCAGTTGACCACCAAGACAGCCCGGCAGGCGCGTATCCGCGAGATCCTCAGTACCGCGTCGGTGGGTTCGCAGGCCGAGCTGGTCAACATTCTTGCTGACGAGGGTTTCCACGTCTCACAAGGAACGCTCTCACGCGACCTTTTGGATGTTGGCGCTGTGCGCGTGCGTGGGGCCAACGGTACGGGATACGTGTACCGTTTGTTGGCTGATGGTGAGGACCCCGCCGCGTTGAGCCGCCCACACGCGAGTGCTGCGGGGGAACCGGAAGCGTGGGGTGGCAAGCTCGCTCAGCTGTGCACCCAACTACTGGTCGCAGCTGATTCGAGCGCGAACATGGCGGTTCTCCACACCCCGCCAGGGGCCGCGAATTTCTTGGCGCAAGCGATCGACCGCGCCGCTATCCCTCTGATTCTGGGGACGGTGGCAGGCGACGATACGGTGTTAGTGATCACGCGTGACCCGCACGGCGGGGATGATGTGGCCCGCCGATTCCTCGAGATCGCAGGCGCGATATAGACGCGGCGGGAGCCTGATAGCTAGCCCGCTTGCGCTCGCCGACTACTCGGGTGAGCCCTCCAACAGCGGTAGTAGCGCTGTTTGGTCGAAGGTTTTCGCGGCATCGATAGCGTTGGGTGTTCCCGCATCGGGCCGTGCGCCGCGTTCCAGAAGCGCGCGCACGAGTGGCTCGTCACCGCGGAACACGGCGCACGTGAGGGCTGACTGATTCGACTGATTGAGGTAGTTGACCTCGGCGCCGGCCTCGTCGATGAGCGCGAGCGCGAGCTCGCTCTGGCCTGAATAGGCGGCAAGGATCAAAAACGTGTCGCCGCGGCTGTTCTGGATTTCAGCCGGAATACCCTGCTTGACGTATTCGACCAGCAACATGTCGCCCTCACGGGCCATGTCGAAGAGCTTGTTGAGGAACTCGACCTGTTCATCACTCAACGCCGGCCCGGTGCCACCAACGTGTGGTGGCGCGGCGATTGCTGCTTCGAAGTCCGTTCCGGAGCGGCGGCGCGGATCAGCCGGGTGCAGGGGCTGTGCATCGCCTGGCTGCGCGTCGTTTTGGTGTGCATCGTGGGTTCCACTCATAGGCAACATCTTAACGAAGCCTGGATGGCTCCGTGTCTTTGAACAGTCATAGACGGGGTGGCCATAGATAGAATGGACGGCGGTGCTTTGCGCCCGCAACCCGGCCTTTCAAGGAGTAATACATGACGGCAGAACAGAACGCAGCGCCTCACGGCACGAATGAGGGGTCGTTGTGGGGTGGTCGTTTCGCTGATGGCCCGTCGGATGCGATGGCCGCGTTGAGTAAGTCAACGCATTTCGATTGGCGTTTGGCTCGCTATGACATTGCCGGTTCGAAGGCGCATGCGCACGTTCTGCACCGCGCAGGCCTGTTGAGTGATGATGAGCTCGATGGCATGCTCACTGGCCTTGAGAAGCTGGATGCGGACGTGGTTTCGGGCGCGTATCAGCCGGCTTTAAGCGATGAGGATGTTCACGGTTCCCTCGAGCGTGGCCTGATTGAGCGTACCGGCGCGGAACTGGGTGGGAAGTTGCGTGCGGGGCGTTCGCGTAACGATCAGATCGCAACGCAAGGCCGCATGTTTTTGCGTGACCACGCCCGTTTGATTGCTCGCGGGGTTGTGGATGTTATCGATGCGTTGATTCAGCAGGCGCAAGCGCATCCGTATGCGCCGATGCCGGGGCGTACGCATCTGCAGCATGCTCAGCCAATCTTGTTGAGCCATCATCTGTTGGCGCACGCGTGGGCTCTGTTGCGTGATGTAGAGCGTCTGCGTGACTGGGATGAGCGCGCTAATGTTTCGGCGTATGGTTCTGGGGCACTGGCGGGGAACACGTTGGGGCTGGACCCTAACCGGGTAGCCGCGGATCTAGGGTTCGCCTCCGCTACGTGGAACTCGTTGGATGGTACGGCTTCGCGTGATGTGTATGCAGAGTTCGCGTGGGTGTGCGCGATGATCGGGGTGGATCTATCGCGGATCTCTGAGGAGATCATTTTCTGGGCGACCAAGGAAGCGAACTTCGCGTTCTTGGATGACCGTTATTCGACGGGTTCCTCGATTATGCCGCAGAAGAAGAACCCGGATATCGCTGAGCTAGCTCGCGGTAAGACAGGCCGCCTGATCGGTGATCTGACGGGGTTGTTGGCCACACTGAAGGCTCTTCCGCTCGCGTATAACCGTGATCTGCAGGAAGATAAGGAACCGGTTTTCGATGCCGCGGACACCCTAGAGATTCTGTTGCCTGCGGTTTCCGGGATGATCGCTACGTTGCGTTTCAATACGGAGCGGATGGCTGAGCTGGCTCCGCAGGGTTTCGCCCTGGCTACTGACATTGCCGAGTGGCTGGTCAAGCAGGGTGTCCCGTTCCGTGTGGCTCACGAGCTGTCCGGGCAAGCGGTGTCTCTGGCCGAGTCGAAGGATTGCGAGCTGTGGGATCTCACCGATGAAGACTATGCCGGTATATCGGAAGCGATGACCCCGCAGATGCGTGAGGTCTTGTCCACGCGCGGCTCGCTCGAGGCTCGTTCTGGTCAGGGTGGCACGGCTCCGGATGCGGTGGCACGCCAGTTGGAGGCCCTCATCAAGTCGGTGCATCAGGTGCGTCAGTATGCTGACGGGCCGTTGCATTCCGATTCGTTTGGTCCGCGTGCGTAGAGTTTTTCAAGGAGTACACCTGTTGATGTCGAAGGATGCTGTCATGAGTCAGCCAGCGCAGATGCGTGAGAGAACGCAAGCGGGGGATGCGGCTAGTCAGCCGCGCAAGCCGGTGGAAGAACCGGTAGGGGAATCTATTGAGCAGCTGCTGGATCGTTTGTGTGCGATCATCCCGGACCACCCCGAGCCTGGCATCACGTTCCGTGATTTGACCCCGGTTTTCGCTGATGCTGAAGGGCTGCATCGGGTAGTGGATGCGTTAGCTGAGCCGTTCGCTGGTCAGTTCGATGCGGTGGCTGGTTTGGAAGCGCGTGGGTTCTTGTTGGCGTCCGCGGTCGCGTATGCCGCGGGTGTGGGCCTGATGACGGTGCGTAAGGGCGGCAAGCTCCCGCGTGAGGTGTATTCGCGGGAATATCAGCTGGAGTACGGCACTGCCTCCCTTGAGGTTCACCGTGACGCTTTGCCTAAGGGCGGCCGGGTCTTGTTAGTGGACGATGTGCTAGCCACCGGCGGCACCGCAGCTGCGGCGGCCTCATTGGTTGAGCAGGTCGGCGGCACCGTTGCTGGTGTTGCTGTGGTCTTAGAGTTGGATGGTTTGGGTGGCCGAGAGAAACTCGATCCGTGGAAGGTGCACGCTCTGCAGCGCGTCTGAACCGTAACCCACGGGTGCCGAACTCTCTGAAGCGGGTTCGGTGACACACGAAAGAAGGTGGCCCGGTCGTCGTCGTACGACGACCGGGCCACCTTCTATCTTCCTATGGATTAGGAATCCGAGCCGCTACCCGAGGCGCCCGGTCCTCCCGCTCCGCCAGGCATGATTTCGCTCATGTCGACGGTCTCATCCTTGGATGGAGCCTCGATCTTGAACTCCTGGTTGAAGTCGCTGATGCGAGCGCGGCCCTTCAGATCCTTTGGCATCGGGGCTCCGGAACCCGTGTTGCCGGTGTTGAGCTGATTTTCCGACATGATGTCTTCGCCGCTACCTTCAACAGCGAGGAGGGTTTTACCGTCAGCGGCGTCGATAAAGAACAAGGTTTCACCGTCTTCTCCAGTGCCCTTGTATTTGAATGCGCTCTTGCCGTTGATCTCTGCAGGCTCACCTTGGTCCTCGACCTTGGAAATATCAAGCGACTCAGCGAACTTGGTGAAGTCTGAAGCGTTTGGAGCTGACTGGCCTGTTTCAGAGAACGGCATCGTCATGTATTTACCGCGCATCTTGTCGAAGGTCTCGCGTATTTGCGGTGGCACCTCACCACCTGCGCTGGCAAAAATGTTGTCTAGAAGGTCGTCGCCGAACTTCATGTACATGTTTTCGCCTACGAGCTTCATGTCGAAGCCACCCTTGATTTGCTGGCCACCCTGCGACATATCCATCTTGATCTTCATGTCTGCAGCGACCTGCGGATCAACGGTTTGGACCGAGCTAATCTGCACCTTTCCGTCGGAAGCAGTGAACTCGCCCTGTAGCTTGTAGGACTTCAGGTTCTGCAACTGCTGCTTCACATCAGCGCTGATTTCGGAGAACGGCTTTGCCTGCCCCTGAGCGTTGTTGTTCTGCTGCTGGCCAGCCTCACCGTTGTTCGAAGCAGGCGCGTTGCCGTCGTTGCCGCATGCTGTCAGAGCGAGAGCGGAGAGGGAGAGAACGGCAAGCCCTGCGCGGAGCTTATTCTTCATCATTGTTGATCTCACGGTTCCTTTCGTTCCGTGGGATGAACCGCCAAATGAGCGATGCATCGAGGGTGCTCGTCTAAACAAGAGTATCAAGTACGAGTTTTCGTCAGTTTCGTAGACTAACGTTACGGGGTTGCTGAATAGAAATGAAAAATAAACGAACCCCGCCGCAAAATTCTCAGCCTAGGCACATCTTCTGCGAGTCAGCCACACAGGCGCGCCGCACTCAGTGAGGACCGCTCACCACCGGACGCTGGCTAGTCATTGGACGCTGGCTAGTCATTGGACCAGGGAACTGTTTCGTCTTCCTTTGGCTGTGGAATCAGGGCGGTTTGGTTGAAGCGGCTGAACTGGATGATGTGCCCGTCGATGCGGGTGTCCACGGCAACTAACGCGTGGGAGTCCACATCGATGTAGAGCACTACGTCGTCGGCGCCGACGTATTTGAACACGTCCTGGCCGTTGAGCTGGATCTTCTCTGCTTCCTCGGTGAACGAGTCCCAGTCGATGGTTGAGAGCATTTGGTCGCTCAGTTTCACGGGGTCGAGGTTCTTGAGCTCGGCTTCCTGTGGCGTCATCGTCACGTAGTGGTCGAGGATGTCGTCGACGTTTTCGTCTTGACCGTTTTCACCTCCGGCACCGAGGCTGCTCCAGAAAACTCGGTCGCCTTTGAGGTAGATGGTCTCATCGTCGAGGATGAGGTTCATTTGGCCGTCCGCGCGGGTGCCACTCACATGGCCTTCTAGCGCCATAGCGTGGGCGGGTTGGCGGTGGAAGACACCCACGAAGTCGATCGTGAGCCCTTTGAACATCGTGGTTCCGTCAGCTTTATACGTTGACATCGTGGCAAGCGTTTTCAGGATGTCGAAGCGAATGTCAGCGATCTGCGGAGCCTGCACACCGTCTTCGCCATCTTCTGCATCCGTTGTGGAGCTTGCCGAAGATGCAGCTGGTTTCTTCGACTCCGAGGGGGCCGTCGATGTTGAGGCTTTGGCTTGGGCCGATTCCGGCGTAGCTGAACCTTCAGTCGGGTTATCAGAGCCTTCCGTGTGTGCGGGCTTCTCGTCAGGCACGTCTTCGTGTGCCGCGGCGCAGCCGTTCAGCACACCCAGCATCGGCACACTCATAACAAGCAGTGCAGCCACACATCGTGCGGTGAACTGTCGTGGCGTGCGAAACTCTGTCACTTCAGACCTTTCCGCCACATCAGAACTTTCTGTCACGTTGGAACTCTCCGCCACATCGGAAATCTCTGTCACGTTGGAACTGCTTATCAAGTGTATGTGAGGGCATGCGGACAAGCGCCTCGAGGCGGGCATGATGTGTGCGTGCGCGTAGAATGGACAGTCGCGCATTTTATTCGCTCATCCACAGCGGGGCGCGGACTTTGCGGGTAGGCGCAGGCTCTATAGGTAGGGGGATATCGCGTGCAACAGCCACGGTCTGACAGCACGGAGCAACAGTATGTTTCACAACTGTATGCCCGGGTTGATCAGTTGCGCACCCAGAAGGTTGAACAGCTGAAGAAGGTTCAAGCCACGGGCGCGATTGGTAGCGTTCAGAACGCTTCAGAACGTGACTCTTTTGCCGCCCTGTACGAGGACCGGATCGCTCAGCTGGAAGCCGTTGAGCATCGTCTGGTTTTCGGGCGCATCGACCGTAGCGAGGACATTGAGTGGCGCGTGGGCGAACCGGTCATTGAACAGGCGCGCGCCCGTTATATCGGCCGTATCGGTTTGACTGATGAGCAGCAGCAACGGTTGCTCATTGACTGGCGTGCCCCTGAGGCTGCGACGTTCTATCAGGCGACCCCGTTTGAACCGTTGGGGGTTGCTCGCCGCCGCCACTTGAGCCTCAAGGGGCGCACGGTGGCCGCGTTTGAGGACGATGTGCTGGACCCTGATCTCGCGACCGCCGAGGGTGCCTCACATTCCGATGGGGCACTCATCGCGGCCTTGAACGCTCCTCGAACGGGCAAGATGGGCGATATCGTCGCCACGATTCAAGCGGAACAGGACCGGATCATACGCGCCCCGATGCGTGGCGTCACGGTCGTGCAAGGCGGGCCTGGCACCGGCAAGACTGCCGTCGCGCTGCATCGCGCCGCATACCTCTTATATGAGCAGCGTGAACGCCTGGGCCGCGCGGGCGTATTGATCGTGGGTCCATCGCAGACGTTCATGTCTTATATCGAACGCGTGCTGCCCTCGTTAGGCGAGACCGGCGTTGTTATGTCCACTGTCTCGACCCTCTACCCAGGCGTTGACGGTGTGCCGGAAACCAACCGGCAGGCGGCCCGTCTCAAGGGTTCCCTGCACATGGTCGAGGTTATGAAACGCGCGGTGGCGCAACGTCAACGCACCATCCCAGGTAAACGCAAGCTCACCATCGAAGGCCTCACTGTCACGCTAAAACCTAAGACCATCAAGCGGGCGCTCGCCGCGGCCCGTGCGAGCCGCCAGCCGCACAATAAGGCCCGTGAGGTGTTCGTGGACCACGCGGTCGCGGAGATCCTGGAGCTGTACCAAGCCGCTGTTGACAGCGATGGTGTGCAGGGCTCCGAGCAGGAAACCGCGGCGTTGGAGCGCGATGTTCGTGCCAGCCGCGATGTGCGTGTTGCCTTGAATCTGTGCTGGATGCCGCTGACCCCTGAACAGTTGGTGAGGGACTTGTTCAGCAAACCAGAGATCCTGGATGCGGTTCTACCGCGGCTCTCGTCTGTCTCGCGTGAGGCATTGTTGCGGGAGCCGGGCGCTGCGTTCACGGAGGCGGATGTTCCTTTGCTGGATGAGGCTGCGGAGCTGTTGGGTCCGTTGCCGGTAGCCTCGAGTGCGCAGCGCGCTGAGAAACTGCAACGCGAACGCGATGTTGAGAACGCGAAGAAAGCGCTTGAGAACGTCAACGCGGAGCTTGAAGAGATCGGCGTCGACGGTGTGGTCGATGAAAAAATGCTGCTTGAGTTCAACGAGCACCGCGCTACGGGTTTGAGCGCGGTCGAGCGGGCCGAGCGCGACCGGGAATGGACCTACGGGCACGTGATTGTGGACGAGGCCCAAGAGCTCACGGCGATGCAGTGGCGGGTTCTGATGCGGCGCGGACCGCTGAAGTCCTTCACGATTGTGGGCGATATTGCGCAGGCCACGACCGTGGGTTCGGCTTCCTCGTGGGCGGATGCGCTGCAGCCGCATGTGGGGAAGCGGTACCGCTTGGAGGAACTCAGCGTGAACTATCGCACGCCTCGGCAAGTGGTTGAGCTCGCAGAGAGGCTCGCACGAGCTGAGGGCCTACCGATTTCTGCGGCTCAGGCTGTGCGCGATGCCGACACTGACCCGATGGTGCGTGAAGTCGCAGACTCCGAGCAGGTGCTCACGCATGCCGGCGATGCCGTGGCTCGCTTCATGGACAAGACAAGCCAGGGCCTCATCGCAGTTATTTGTCCGCAGGCTGAACAGACTGCCGCGATGGAGGCTTTATCGCAGCGGTTTGATGCCCAGGTGGGAACTGGTGCCGGCGATGCGGCGGCCGGCCAGCGCATCGTGGTGTTGACTACGGATCAAGCCAAGGGCCTCGAGTTCGATGCGGTGGTTGTGCTGGAACCCAACGCGATCGTGGCCGAAGATCACACCGCGGCAGGGCTGTATGTGGCGATGACCCGCACAACGCAGGACCTTGTGGTGATCGCCCCTGAGGGCGATCTGCCTGCGGCGTTACAAACTGAAGATCAGGCGTTACAAACTGAAGATCAATAGTCCGGTTGGTAGCATGACCAATGTGACCGAAAAGGAGAAAGCCGACGTAATGGGACAAACGAACGACCCCTCATTTGACAACATTTTCCAGGAGCTGAAGTGGCGCGGCCTCATGTACGTGTCCACCGATGAGGAGGCTCTGGAGAAGGTGCTGGCAGGGGAGCCTATTACGTATTATTGTGGCTTCGATCCGACCGCCCCGTCGTTGCACTTGGGTAACTTGGTGCAGATCCTGGTTCTACGCCGTCTGCAGTTGGCGGGGCATAAGCCGTTGGGTCTTGTGGGCGGTTCGACCGGTTTGATCGGCGACCCTCGTCAGACGGCCGAGCGTGTTTTGAACACCCCGGAGACGGTTCAGGAATGGGTTAAGCGTTTGCGTTCCCAGATTGAGCGTTTCCTTTCCTTCGAGGGCGATAACGCCGCACGTATGGTCAACAACCTCGACTGGACCAAGGACCTCACGGCACTAAGCTTCTTGCGCGATGTGGGTAAGTATTTCCGCGTGGGAACCATGATCCGTAAAGAGACCGTTGCTAAGCGGCTGGCTTCGGATGAAGGTATTTCTTACACCGAGTTCTCCTACCAAGTCCTTCAGGGCATGGACTACCTGAACCTCTACCGCGAATACGACTGTGTTCTGCAGACGGGTGGCTCGGATCAGTGGGGCAACCTGACCTCCGGCGCGGATCTGATCCGCCGTGTTGAGGGTGTGTCTGTCCACGCGTTCGGCACCCCGCTCATCACGAACTCTGATGGCTCTAAGTTCGGTAAGTCCGAAGGCAACGCGATCTGGCTGGATGCCGAGATGTGCTCGCCGTACACGTTCTATCAGTTCTGGCTCAACACTTCGGATGCGGATGTGATCGACCGTTTGAAGGTCTTCACGTTCATGCATCGGGCGGAGATTGAAGAGTACGCGAAGAAGGTTGAAGACGAGCCGTTCCGCCGTGAAGCGCAGAAGCGCCTCGCATGGGAAGTGACTTCGTTGGTTCACGGCCCGGAGGCAACCCAAGCAGCGATCGATGCTTCCGAGGCCCTGTTCGGTTCCGGTGAGCTTGCGGCGTTGGATGCTGGCACGGTCGATGCTGTGTTTGCTGAGCTGGGTGGCGCTGAGGCTGCAAGTGGCTCGAATATCGTTGATGTTCTGGTTGCCGCTGGCATCTCTAAGTCGAAGTCTGAAGCGCGCCGTTCGCTGGGTGAAGGCGCGATCAACGTGAACAACGTCAAAGTGACTGACCCTGAGGCGACGTTCGAAACCGGTGAGGGCTTGGGTTCTGGTAGCGGCGCGGAGGACGTCCTGATTCTGCGTCGCGGACGCCGAACGCTCGCCGCGGTTCGTTTGGTCTAAGTGGATTTGGGCTAAGTGGATTTGGGCTAGAGCGGCTTTGGTCTATGTGGCTGATGCCGCTTCCGGTTTCACCTGTAGCGATGAACCCTTCCAACCGGGAGGGGAAGAGCGTAGAGTAGAGACCATGACACTGACACCTGATTTTGAAGCCAAGGTTAACGAACAGATCACCCTCGAATTCGAAGCGAACATGGTGTATCGCCAGCTCGCTATCGAGGCTGATAAGCAGGACCTCACGGGTTTCGCGAAGTGGTTGCGCGCGCAGGCCGATGAAGAGATCGAGCACGCCAATAAGTTCATCAACCATCTCTTGACCCGTGACGGGGCCCCGAAGATCGGGGCTATCGCGGCACCGGATGTGGCGGAGAACGCATCCCCGCTGGAGCTTTTCACAGCCGCACTCGAGCACGAAAAGAAGGTTTCGCAGGCTATCCGCGATCTGTACCGGGCCGCCGATGCCGCTGGCGATATCGATTCGCGTCCTCTTCTGGACTGGTTCATCAACGAGCAGCTTGAGGAAGAGGACACTGTGAGCGAGATCATCGGCCAGCTCAAGCTGGTGGGCAACGACGGATCGGGCCTGTTGCGCCTCGACACTTCGTTGGGAGCTCGTACGAGCGACGGAACTGAAGACGAGTAGTTTCGACATCGAAACGATCTAGCTGAATTAGGGCTTAGAACTAGGGCCTAGCTTTCCTCGCCTGGGTGGTCACCGGCAGTGAGCCGGTGACCACCCAGGGCGTTTAAGCCCGGAAACTCAAGGATTTTTCGAGATCGAAGCGAGCGGTGTGTGGGTGGTTTTGCGTTTTGGTGTGGGTGTGTGTAGAGTATTTTCCTGTTGCCCACACGGATGGAGTGCCGGTTGCCGGCGTGTCTGGTGGACAATGACTCGGGATTCATCTACCGGCTAGGTTTGTTTCTGGTTTTGGTTTGGTGGGGTTTCGGGTTTCATATCTGCCATATGGTTGCTTTCTTGCAGAGGGTTTCCGGGTTGTTTACCTGGTTTTGTTTTCTTGGAAAGCTTGTGGTAGAGTGAGTATCCGCTCTTGAGCGAAGCGTCCTGGTTTCTTTCTTACTTCGCATGGTTTGTGTGTGGGGTTTGTGGGGCGTGGAGTCTTGGGTGTTTGTTGTTTGAGAACTCAATAGTGTGCCAAGTTTGTTTGTTGATACCAAATATTTTTTGTTTGGTGGTTGCCTGCATGCCTTTGATCCCTGTCAGGGTGTGTGGGTTTCTGCTTGGATTAGATGTGATCGCGCCCTTTTTTGTGGGGTGTGGTTGTCCGCTTTGTAGCATCTGTTTTTATGTTTTTTGCGGAGAGTTTGATCCTGGCTCAGGATGAACGCTGGCGGCGTGCTTAACACATGCAAGTCGAACGCTGAAGCCTGGTGCTTGCACTGGGTGGATGAGTG
>NZ_JAKRCW010000004.1 GCF_022346425.1 Pseudoglutamicibacter albus | reverse complement strand
CGTATCACTCTGACCGTATCGGATGTCTAACCTCGGCCCGTGATCCGGGTCAGGGACAGTGCCTGATGGGTAGTTTAACTGGGGCGGTTGCCTCCTAAATGGTAACGGAGGCGCCCAAAGGTTCCCTCAGCCTGGTTGGCAATCAGGTGTCGAGTGTAAGTGCACAAGGGAGCTTGACTGCGAGACTGACAGGTCAAGCAGGGACGAAAGTCGGGACTAGTGATCCGGCAGTGGCTTGTGGAAGCGCTGTCGCTCAACGGATAAAAGGTACCTCGGGGATAACAGGCTGATCTTGCCCAAGAGTCCATATCGACGGCATGGTTTGGCACCTCGATGTCGGCTCGTCGCATCCTGGGGCTGGAGTCGGTCCCAAGGGTTGGGCTGTTCGCCCATTAAAGCGGCACGCGAGCTGGGTTTAGAACGTCGTGAGACAGTTCGGTCCCTATCCTCTGCGCGCGTAGGAAATGTGAGAAGGGCTGTCCCTAGTACGAGAGGACCGGGACGGACGAACCTCTGGTATGTCAGTTGTACCGCCAGGTGCACCGCTGATTAGCTACGTTCGGGAAGGATAACCGCTGAAAGCATCTAAGCGGGAAGCCTGCTTCAAGATAACATTTCCAACCAAACATTGCTTTGGGAGAGGCCCCCAGCTAGACCACTGGGTTGATAGGCAGGAAGTGTACGCACGGACCATAGACGTGTTCAGCTGACCTGTACTAATAGGCCGATCACTTACACACAACACCAACATCCTCACTATTGAGGGGTTCGCGTCCACTAAGCGGTCACCACACCACAAACCCACCCCCACACACAGCACCACAACTGCTGTCGTGAAAGGGGGGCGAGGCGACACACCGATAACCACATACAGACACCACACACGTACACGTAACAGATTTCCCCGGCCAAGTAGCCACGCTGGTTAGGGGTGAGAGAGTTACGGCGGTTATAGCGTGGGGGAAACGCCCGGTCCCATCCCGAACCCGGAAGCTAAGCCCCACAGCGCCGATGGTACTGCAACCGGGAGGTTGTGGGAGAGTAGGACACCGCCGAACACACTATAGAAAGGATGTTGGTCCCGAAGCTCCCAACCCCCACCAAAGGGGGTTAGGTCGCAGCATCGGGACCAACACCCATTTAGACCACAAAACCAGGGATAACAGAAGAAGCACGGGTAGCTGCTGAGTGCCACAAGTGAACAGCGCCGTGTTAGGCCGCACTACGACAGTGCTATCTCAAGCCTCACGTCATCAGACCCCGGTAGCATCCCTACGGAAGCCGGCTCTATAGACTGAATCCATGACTGACATGCCGCTGTTCAGCCACGCACCACAAGACAAACCTGAAACCGACGCGCAACAGCCAAGCACGCTGGTACGCGTCGAAGCGATCGTTCCCGTAGACATCCTGAACGCGTGCGAAGGCCTCGTCGACTACACAGACCTCTGGTGGCCCCGCAACCAACGCTTGAGCACAGACCCGGAAGCCCAACTTATCTGGGACGAAAACAGCCTCTTTGAAATCGACGAACAAGGCAACGTCCACCTATGGGGACACAACCACGGAAGCGAACCACCGCTAAAGATCAGCATCCTGCTCGAAAACGAAGCGTTCCCACACCACATCGCAACCTTCACATTTACGCCACACGGAGTCCAAACAACACGCGTCGATATCCGTGCAGAAGCACCCCGGGCAAACCACCGGATCACGAGCAGCATCTGGCGGGACGTACTCCAAAGCTATTCAACCTTCATGGGCAACCGGGAGCGAGCTCAACGAACTTAGAATGACTGCATGCTGACAACTCAGGGCGTGTGACGTTACACGTGAAATCTCGATTATGTTCCTCAGATGCCTTGATGTAAGGTGTGAAGGTCTCGTCACCGGGGTGTGGCGCAGTTTGGTAGCGCGCGTCGTTCGGGACGACGAGGTCGCAGGTTCAAATCCTGTCACCCCGACGCAGAGGTTCTGGCCTGGAGCAAAAGCTCCAGGCCTCAACTGTTTAACCGGCTCTGCCTAGCTCTAGTGACGCTTACCCCCTTAACGTTCTGCTGGCCGTTAACCCTCTATTGAGCGGTTATGCCTAGTCGGGCCGCTTAATCTCAGATACTGTTACTCGAAAGCATGCCCGTAACAACGAATGATTCAACGAGAGCAGTATTCATGGACGCAGACCTCATTGTTGTAGGTGCAGGGCTGGCGGGACTCGTCGCTGCGAGAGAAGCGATTCGGGGCGGACTCTCAGTAGCTGTCCTGGATCAAGAGAACCGACAGAACCTCGGGGGCCAGGCGTTCTGGTCGTTCGGCGGAATGTTCCTGATCGATACACCACAACAGCGCCACCTAGGCGTCAAGGACTCGGCTGAGCTTGCGCACTCAGACTGGAGCGGAACCGCCGGCTTCGACCGACTCGATGACTCGGATGGGCTTGCCCAAGACCGGTGGGCGAAACGGTGGGCCTATGAATACGTCGAATTCGCTGCAGGGGAGAAAGCCTCATACCTGGCTGAACACGGCATCAAGTTCACGCCGGTTGTCGGTTGGGCTGAACGCGGAGGAACATCAGCGGACGGGCACGGAAACTCCGTGCCGCGCTTCCATGTCCCTTGGGGGACAGGCACCGGCATCGTGAAGCCATTCATCAACTTCGCACTGCAAGCAGAGAAAGACGGCAAACTCCGGTTCCACTTCCGCCACCGCGTTACCGGGCTTGTGACTGAAAGCGGGCGCGTCGTCGGTGTAGAAGGCGACGTCCTCGAGAACTCGGCGCGAGACCGCGGACGCAGCTCGACTCGTACGCGCACTGGAGGGTTCACAATCACCGCGCCTGCCGTCGTGATGGCGACCGGCGGTATCGGAGCCAACACCGAACTGGTACGTGCCAACTGGCCCGAACGCCTCGGGTCTGCGCCACGGAACATGATCTGCGGGGTTCCGGACTACGTCGACGGATCAGGCCTGATCGCAGCAGAAGCCGCGGGTGCACGATGGGTCAATAAAGACCGCATGTGGCACTACACGGAGGGGATCATCAACTATGATCCGGTGTGGCCGCACCACGGTATCCGGATCCTGCCGGGCCCAACGCCGCTGTGGTTCGATGCGCGCGGCAGAAGGCTCCCGCACCCTAACCTGCCCGGATATGACACCCTCGAGACCCTCAAGTACCTGCGCACAACGGAAGATATTAAGGACTATGAGCATTCGTGGTTCATCGTCAACGAACGGATCCTCGCGAAAGAATTCGCGCTCTCCGGCTCCGAACAAAACCCGGACATCACATCGGGGAAGATGGCCAGAGTGCTCGCCTCACGCTTGTCTTCCGGAATCTCCGGACCGGTGCGGCGCTTCCAACGCCAAGGCCAGGACTTCTTGACCGCCGAAACCCTAGAGAAGCTCGTGCCGCAAATGAATCAGTTGGTCGGGGAAGAGCTCATCGACGGCGATGAGCTGCGGGCGCAGATTCAGGCACGCGACCTGCAGATCGACAACCCGTTCTCGAAAGACGCCCAAATCCAGGGGATCCACAACTCCCGGGCTTTCCGCGGCGACCGGATGATCCGCACCACCAAGCCGCACAAGCTCCTCGACCCAGCGGCGGGGCCGCTTGTTGCGGTGCGGCTTCACATCCTCACACGCAAATCGCTAGGCGGCCTGCAGACAGACCTGGCATCACGGGTTATCGGAAGCGACGGCGAGGTCTTGCCGGGGCTTTGGGCGGCTGGCGAAGCCGCTGGCTTCGGCGGTGGAGGCGTGCACGGTTATCGAGCGCTCGAAGGCACGTTCCTGGGTGGTGCGGTGTTCTCGGGCCTACTAGCGGGCCGCTCACTCGTTGAAACGCTACATTGAGCTTGGGCTAAGCCCGGGCACGTATAATGTTTGAATTGAGTGCCGTGTAGGCAATACACAAAACCGATTCAATAAGGACGTTACTGAGCATGGCAAAGAATCCACCGCGTTCCTCGAATAATCAGGACCGTGTTCAGGCCGCCCGTGAACAAGCGGAGCAGCAGCGCATCGCAACGCAGAAGGCGCAGCGCCGCCGCGCTAACCTCATCAAGGCCGCTATTGCCGCTACCGTGCTGATCGTTGTCGCGGTAGCCGTGGTGATCATCATCGCCCTCAAGAACCAGGACGAAGAGCAGCATTCGGAAAGCTCATACCCTAAGACCGGTAACGAATACGGCGGTGTGGTGTTCACGAGCCCGAGCGAAGCGAAAGAATTCAACCTCAGCGGCACAGTCAAACGCCCGGAAGGGGACCCGCCTGCTCCTGCAGAGGACGTCAACATTAGTGGGGCTGACGCGAACGCTAAACCGGTTCAGGTGATCGTTTACGCTGACCCTGCGTGCCCGCACTGCTTCGAATTCGAGAGAGCTTTTGGCCCGCTGTTGAACCAGAAGCTTGAAGCGGGCGAGATCACGTTGGAACAGCGCATGGTCCCGTACCTGGACCGTGGCTCACCAAGCAACTACTCCTCGCGTGCCGTCAACATGCTCGCGTGTGTGGCTGACGCTAAGCCGGAGGCATACAACGCTGTTCTCAACGACGTGTTCGAGACACACATGAACCAGGGCGAGCTGAAGAACCAGGAGCTCATCGATCTTGCCAAGAAGCACGGCGTTGAAGGCAAGATTGACAGCTGCGTCACCGAAGGTCGCTTCCGCCCATGGATCGCAAACGCCGACCACCAGGCACGTAAAGATGGTGTGCGCGGCACCCCGAGCGTCTTTGTGAACGGCGAACGGTGGGATGGCGAAAAGGAACCAAGCTTCGAGAACTGGCTCCAGACCAAGATCGATAACGCCAAGTAGACACCTGCACGTGGCAAGCGAGTGTGTGTTTAGCCGGGGAATGTCGTAAGATTGGTTATCGTGCCTGAACGCACGGGCACGGTAAGCCTCCTTAGCTCAGCTGGCCAGAGCAACTGTCTTGTAAACAGTAGGTCGCCGGTTCGAATCCGGCAGGGGGCTCGAGGATATTACCGTAAAGGAATATCGTCTAGGATCCTTAGCTCAGCTGGTTAGAGCGTTCGCTTCACACGCGAGAGGTCGCTGGTTCGAGTCCAGTAGGATCCACTTAAAAGCCCCGAGTTCACTCACGAACTCGGGGCTTTTCCTGATATTTACGTGCACGAAATGCGTGCGTACGCGCCACGTCCTAAAGTGGTGAGAGGCGCAATACGCAACGTATGCAACAAA
Organism: Pseudoglutamicibacter albus; assembly: GCF_022346425.1. GTDB lineage: Bacteria > Actinomycetota > Actinomycetes > Actinomycetales > Micrococcaceae > Pseudoglutamicibacter > Pseudoglutamicibacter albus. The sequence goes on along the minus strand of NZ_JAKRCW010000004.1, from coordinate 159,584 downwards.
ATGTGCACAGCAAGAACACTCAGGTGCACAATAAGACCGCATCAAAAAGACCGTGGGACGGCGACACGCATGAGGCTCGCTCTATTCTGCCGCGGCATCAATAGGTGAGGGGGAGACACCCGCATGTCTAACAGTCAGAACCCACGCCAACCCCAAAACGGCCGCGACAACAAGAACGTCCCCTCCTCGAACATGCCCTCCTCAAGGCCGCACCAAACAGGCAACGGGCCTTCCAGACAGTATCCGAGCACCTTCGACCTGAACATTCCACTGCCTGCCGTACCACCGCCATCTATACGCGGCATCCGAGCAGAGCACGAGGAACATTACAGCGAAGAAACTCACCTCGTAACCCGCGACGATGCCTGTGAAGAGGCAACGGACCCTACCCACGACTCAACCCACCGCGCCGACACATCGGCGACCTCCGTCTGGACCGTAGCGCAACGCCAAGGCTCCATTCTCCGTTCGCTTGAGGCCGCCCAAATCTCTGAAGAACAAACCCCCGCCGCAGGCACGGGCAACAACACAGACACCAGCAACAACACAGGCAGCGGCAACCCGACAGGCACCGCATCGCTCGGCACAGCCACCCCGGCAGACGCCCCGCAACCGCGCGGTATTTCACAACAGCACGGTGTCTCACAACAGCGCGGTGCCCTTGAAACGCATGGTCTCTCTCAGCCACACAAGAAGCGGGGCTCCCGCGGGCTCCGCGTGCCGCATCGCCGCGGGAAACCAGACGGTACAAAACCAGACGGCACGAACACTGACGCCCCAAGAACAACAGCCGAGAATCCGCACGGACGGAAGCACAAAACCAAGCCGCACTCGCCAGAACAGCACGCTGTAACAGCCCCACTCGTGCGGGGGCTGCGTGGCATGATCCAGGGTGAAGCACCAGCAACAACCACGTTCAACATTGTTGATAGGCTCATCGGCTCACCCTTTGAACAAGCTGCCGCCCGTACCGACCCGCAAGCTGAGGCGGAAAAGGAAGCCGAAAACGTACGACGCGCAATGCGGTTCGCGCTCGACATCGCCGAACTCATGCTGCGGTGGGGTTCCGGCGCGCAAGAAGTTGAGACCGCGGTCATCGCGGTAACCGCCTCGTGCGGGCTGCGGCACGTGGACATGGACATCACGAACCAGTCGATCCACCTCAACTGGACCCCACCAGAAGGCATGCCGGTCTCCGTGATGCGGGTGGTGCGTTCCTTCTCCGACAACTACAAGTCGCTTGCCGCACTGCACCAACTGGTCTCCGACATCTCCGCGGGCCGTGTGGAAATGGAAGCGGCCCAAGCGCGCATGCGTGCAATCCGCCGGTACAGGCACCCGTACTCGGCGAAGGTCACGTTCATCGGAAGTCTCGCGTTCGCGACCCTCTTCGTGGTCTTCATCGGCGGTGGTTGGCGCGCCGCAACCGCGGTGTTCTTCACCCAGGCGTTCATCACGACCGTCACCAGGCTCAACATCAAATGGCGAGTCCCGGAATTCTTCAACGTCGCATCCAGTACGCTGCTGGCGACCATCATCGCGCTCGTGCTCTATAACTACGAGATCATCAACAACCCCGAAATGGTGGTTGCCGGTGGGCTCATGCTGATCCTGCCCGCCGGCCGGTTCGTCTCCGCAGTGCAAGATGCGATCTACGGGTTTCCGCTCACCGCGGTCTCCAGACTGTTCTCAGCGCTCATCATCTACGCGGCGATCATCACCGGCGTCATGGCCGGCGCCTATGTTGCGGGCTTCTTCAACCTCAGCGAAATCGACCTCGCCCGGCCCCCTGCAGGCAACAACCTCCCGTTCTGGGTGCTCGCGCTACTCGCGGTCTTCGCAGTCCTGAGCGGGGCCGTCATCCAGCAGGTCGCGCCACGGCACCTCATCGCCATCGCGCTCGTTGTGCTCGCCGGCTACTCGACGTTCTGGATCTTCGCTAACACCCTCAACGTGGGGCCACGCGCAACCCCTGCGGTCGCCGCGACAGTCATGGGCCTGCTTGCACGCTTACTAGCTCAACGGCTTAACATTCCATCGCTGATCCTGATCGTCCCATCAGTGATCATCATTCTTCCCGGACTTGCGATCTTCCGCTCCATGTACGCGATGGTTCAACAAGCAGAAGGTATCTCCACGTCGATCGCAGGCATGGTCGTCTCGTTCTCGATCATCATGGCTATCGCCGTGGGTGCCGCGTTCGGTGACCTCCTAGCACGCCCCTTCACCTCCGCACATAACCGAGCAACCAAGCAGCGCTTCCGCCGCCGCTAACGCCGCTACACGGTCCAGTCGATGGGGTCATACCCCATCGAGACCAGGGCCTGATTCGCGCGTGAAAAAGGACGCGAACCGAAAAAGCCGCGACGGGCCGACAACGGCGAAGGGTGCGCGCTCTTGATCACCGGATGCTCCTGAAGCATGGGCTCGAAACTTTGGGCATGCCGGCCCCACAGTATGCAAACAGGAGCGCCCGCGCCGTATTGCCCCTGCGTCTGTTGCCCAGATCCGTAATGACCAGATCCGTAACGACCAGGTCCGTGCTGACCAGATCCTTGCCGACGTGCCCCGCGCCGACCCAGCTCCGACACGATCGCGCCCGTGACCTCGTGCCAACCGCAACGCGAATGAGAGCCAGCCTCGCCACGAGTCACCGTCAGCGAGGAGTTCAACAGCATCACGCCCTGAGCCAGCCACCGCGAAAGATCACCGTGCGCGGCCGGGGCGAGCCCCACATCGTCAGCAAGCTCACGGTAAATATTCACCAAGCTACGGGGAAGCGGCCGCACTGACGCATCACACGCGAAAGCTAGGCCGATCGGATGCCCCTCAGTCGGGTAAGGGTCCTGCCCAATAATCAGGACCCGGACGTCCTCCGGGGGAATAGACAAAGCACGGAACACATGTTGCGGAGCCGGCAGAATACGCTCGCCCGCGGCAAGGCGGGCAGCCAACTCGTCCCCCACACGCCCCAGCTGCGGACCCAAGCCAGCCAAAACATCACACCAGGCCGGTGCGACACCCCAGCTCAGCCACCGTTCACGCCAGCGCGGGAACCAACTGGAGGGATCAGCGGAGACCTCCGCGCTCGTCGGGACGATTACAGCAGGTAACGCATCAGCCGGTAATGCACTCATAAATCAATGCTGGCATGTGCGACGGTTAGAATGAAACACGCACCGCGGCGAAACTAGACGGCCACACCAGACGGACAAGCCCGAGGGGTAGGCCAGAAGGCTAGGCCAGAAGCGGGCCGCCGCATAGCACACCAAGCAAAGGAGCGCAGTGGCTGAAACACCTCAACCCCGGCACTCCTTGACCGAACCCAACTTGACCGATCCCAATCTTGAGTCAGAAGACTCTCCAGCGGGGGAGACCGCAGCGGGGGATGAAACCCTCCCCGAACTGCATCGCGGGATCCTCGACTTTGAGAAGAAGACCTATAAATATAGTGGCGCCAAAGAAGACGCGATCCGCGCCAACTTTGGACTCACAGCAACGCAGTACTACCAGATCCTCAATGGGCTCATCGACCAGCCAGTAGCCCGCCGCTATGCGCCCTACGTGGTGGAGCGGCTACAACAACAACGAGCCGCGCGCACGGCCGCCGCCGGCAACACCCGGGCAACGAGTATGGAGGGATAGGACAACCATGGCCAATCGATACCCCACCGACGAATTCGACTCAGTGCCCGAGACATCCAAACGGGTTGGCGCTCACAGGAACTGGGTTGAATTCCCGTCCCCAACTAAGCGGTTGCGGCCGCTTCTGATCGTTGGAGCGTTCGTGCTGGTGGTGGGGCTCGTGATGTACATCGTTGTGAGGCCGTGGGCCGCCGAAGCATTCGGCGACTTCAAAAAAGACGAGAAACAAACCGAGCAACCTCAAGCCTCGCCATCCACAACAGAAGAGGCGAGCGCAAGCGATACGGAATCTGAGGAACCGAGCCCGAGCGAGTCTGACACGGAAGGCTCGGGTGCCGACGGCGCTGAATCTGGAAGCGCGGACTCTGGAGGCTCCAGCTCTGAAGAAGCCGAAAGCGAAGAATCGAGCGAGTCGCCGGAGAGCAGCGGATCACCAAGTGAGGACGAGGAAAGTAGCGAGCCGGCTCGTGAAGATCGTGATGTGCCGTTGGCGGTCTATAACTCGACCAACCGTAACGGGATGGCGCGCGGTGCAGCCAACTACCTGACCCAGCAGGGCTTCCAGCCAAGAGTTGCTGGGCAGTGGAGCCGCCCCGAGAGCACGAGCCTCGTGTACTACAAGAATGAAGCTGACGCGCAGGTCGCAGCGAAGGTCGCTCGGAGCCTGGGGATCTCCGGGACGTATCAGCACCAGAACATCCCGAGCGACATCACCGTGGTGCTCGGAGCGGACTACACGCCTCGCTAGATTGCGCTGTGGGCGCACGCAAACGCATCTATCTTGCACTCTCGTGGTCAGAGTGCCAACATGGTATTAGCACTCGAGCGCGCTGACTGCCAGAAATGGTGGTTGTGTGTTTCGAGACCACTCGAGGACGTGAGGGGCGCTACGCCCCGTACCGTCGCGGGCGCGACCTTGAGATGGGACAGAAATGCTTTCACTAGACGTTTCCGGAAAGGAACATCTGAATCCATGGCAAAGACCATTGCATTCGACGAGGAAGCACGCCGCGGACTCGAATCCGGCCTCAACCAGCTGGCCGACGCAGTCAAGGTAACCCTCGGCCCACGCGGTCGCAACGTTGTTCTGGAGAAGAAGTGGGGCGCACCCACCATCACCAACGACGGCGTCTCCATCGCAAAGGAAATCGAACTCGAAGACCCATACGAGAAGATCGGCGCGGAGCTCGTCAAGGAAGTCGCTAAGAAGACTGACGACGTAGCAGGCGACGGCACGACCACCGCTACCGTCCTCGCCCAGGCTCTCGTGAAGGAAGGCCTTCGCAACGTAGCCGCTGGCGCTGACCCGATCGCTATCCGCCGCGGCATCGAGAAAGCTGTTGACGCGGTTACCGAGCAGCTGCTCGGCTCCGCTAAGGAGATCGAAACCAAGGAAGAGATCGCAGCAACCGCATCGATCTCCGCAGGAGATAAGCAGATCGGTGAACTGATCGCTGAAGCCCTCGACAAGGTGGGCAAGGAAGGCGTCATCACCGTCGAGGAGTCCAACACTTTCGGGCTCGACCTCGAACTTACCGAAGGTATGCGCTTCGATAAGGGCTTCATCTCTGCATACTTCGTCTCCGATGCCGAGCGTCAGGAGACCGTGCTTGAAGACCCATACATCTTGATCGTCAACTCGAAGATCTCCGCGGTCAAGGACATCGTCCCTGTCCTGGAGAAGGTCATGCAGTCCGGCAAGCCGCTGCTGATCATCGCCGAAGACGTCGAGGGCGAGCCGCTGGCAACCCTAGTTGTCAACAAGCTGCGCGGTACCTTCAAGTCCGTTGCCGTCAAGGCCCCAGGTTTCGGTGACCGCCGCAAGGCGATGCTCGCCGACATCGCGATCCTGACCGGCGGCCAGGTCATTTCCGAAGAAGTAGGCCTCTCGCTGGAGAACACGACGCTGGACATGCTGGGTACCGCCCGCAAGGTTGTTGTCACCAAGGACGAAACCACGATCGTCGAGGGCGCAGGCTCCGCCGAGGAGATCGCCGGCCGCGTTGCACAGTTGCGCGCCGAGCTGGACGCTACCGAATCCGACTACGACCGCGAGAAGCTCCAGGAGCGCCTCGCGAAGCTCGCAGGTGGCGTGGCTGTTCTCAAGGCAGGTGCCGCAACTGAGGTTGAGCTTAAGGAACGCAAGCACCGCATCGAAGACGCCGTCCGTAACGCAAAGGCAGCCGTCGACGAGGGTATCGTCCCAGGCGGTGGCGTCGCGTTGATCCAGGCAGGCGAGAAGGCGTTCGCTGGCCTCAACCTGGAAGGCGACGAAGCAACCGGCGCGAACATCGTCAAGGTCGCTATCGAGGCACCACTCAAGCAGATCGCTATCAACGCAGGCATGGAGCCAGGCGTTGTGGTTGATAAGGTCCGCGGTCTCGAGCCAGGCTTCGGCCTCAACGCCGCAACCGGCGAGTACGTCAACCTGCTCGAAGACGGCGTGAACGACCCAGTCAAGGTGACCCGCTCTGCACTGCAGAACGCGGCATCCATCGCTGGTCTGTTCCTCACCACCGAAGCCGTTGTCGCCGACATCCCTGAGAAGGCTCCAGAGATGCCAGGCGCTGACCAAATGGGCGGCATGGGCATGATGTAATGCCCGACTAACCGTGCGGTTCACCCGAACCAGCGGAACAGGGTAGCTCCTAGAACGGGGCAACCTACAGAACACAGTTGAGGCCCCGAACACGAAGCGTGTTCGGGGCCTCAACTGTTTCACCTTGGCTCTACTTTCACCTCTGCTCTAGAAGAGATGAGCGCGGCGATCAGCCCGAACAGGACACCTGCGATAGGCCAGATCACCCAAGCCGTGCTCCACGCGTCGAACGCGAACGCCCACACAAGGAAGACCAAAGTGGCAAAGCACCAGTAAGGGCCGGCGATCCGGTCGATCTTGCGGCGGGCCTCCAACTTCTCCGGCGCGTAGTCGCGCGTTGAGGTTAACTGGTTATAGGCGCTACGTTCAATCCCGCCGATAGTCAGGAAGCCAACACCAATACCAGTGAGTGGGAAGAGGATCATCAAACCGACCTGATGGAAGCGTTCAGGGGTTGTTGAAGCATCGGCTTCCGCGCCGCAAATAGCCATTGCAGCTACCGCCAGAATGATGAGCGCCACGCCAGCGCCCATCAAGAAGCTAGTGCGCGTTGAACGTTGCTTCTTCTCTCTTTCGTATGCGAGCAGAACATTCGGTTCAAGATCAACTGAGTCGAACTCGTTGAGACTGACTCCATTACGGGAAGAGCCAGATACGAAGAACAGGGCAACACCGATCGCCACGGAAACGAACAGGCCAGCCAAACCGACAGACAGTGGAGATAACGGGCCGGTATTCGTGAAGAACGCACCGCGCGGTGAATCATTGGCTATGCCGAACGTAGCGATGAAACCGCACCCCAGCAGGATGAGGAAGACCCCTACCGCGACGAAGCGAGCGGTGCGGCGGCGCTGACGTAAGAAGTTCTCAGCGTCCACTTTCGAAAGGTGTACCGAAGATTCTCGGGAGGTTTCGAATTCGGTGCGGATCCCCAGCTCATCAGCGAGTTCGTCCAGGTTGCCGAACTGCGTGATGACCTTACCCACGGCTTCGTTGTCGCTTGCCCCAGAATTACGAAGTTCTGTGTACCGGTCTTCGCACATCTGTAGCAGTTCGGATCGGGCCCGCCTGACCTCACGGGAATCAGGCAGTGCATTGAACATGTTTTCGATGTAGCTCTGGATTGCGTTCATGATAGCTCCTCATTCCTGATGAAAAGACTGACCATCTCGACGGTGGCAAGCCACTCTTGGCACCGTGCCAGGTAAAAGCTGTGGCCATCGTCGGTGATTCGGTAGTAGGTGCGGGGGCGGCCGGTCTCCGAAGCCCCTTTGAAGGATTCGAGAGAACCTGCGTTCTCTAGCCTGCGCATGGCCGAATACAGCGTGGTCTCCTTGATGCTGTAGCGCCCGGCTGCCCGGTTTTCGATGTGCTTGGATATCGCGTATCCGTATGAAGGTTCATCCCAGACGCATTCGAGAACAAGAATGTCGATCACGCCGCGGATGACATCTCCGCTGATCATGTCATCTCCGTTCCTCGTGTCTGATGTCTCACATCTGATCCTACACGTGACGTACTATGTCTGCCATAGTATGAGGGGTAAATTTTAGGGCGGACCAAGGAAAAGTCTCCTGATCCGCCCTCGTTGCGGTAGCGGTCTAGCTAATGATGGATGTTCAAGCGGGCCAGCTCTCCAGCGATATTAGACCTTGCTTTAGCTTCCCAGTTCTGTACCGCGAAATCCGTGATGTAGAGCTGCGGTGTTGCCAGCATTCCCTTCAAAATACGGGTTCGTCCCGCAACGAAATCCTCGTCAGGAACGTGCGCGTATTCGTTGCGGACATCCAAAACATAGCGCTGATAACCGGCGTGGGGGCGCGCCAGAACAGACAAATCCGCATCCAGCAACACGCTCACTCCTGCATCAACCTCGCCCCGCCCCTGAACTGCCTCCCGAGCGTAAGCGGCGTGATCAGCGGTTGCCAGGATCGCGCGATAAACACGGTGCACAACATCATGCTCCACGACACCCTGGAGCTGTTGAGCCGCTAATTCGGCTGATGCGTGTTCGTCCTCGCCAGGTTTGCCCTCGTAGACCGCGTCATGCCACCACGCGGCCAAACGCGCGGTACGCACGGCGGTTCGGCCACCGTGCATATCATCCATACCGGAAGATGTTGCGATCGTGTTGATGCTGGCGAGCACCTGATTCAAATGCCGCAGGTCGTGATAGCGGCGGTGCGGTTCCTTCCACCGCTCAAGCAACCCACGGCACAACCCTGCCTGCCCCGGCAAGAGGCGCTCGAATTCGCTCGCCAGGCGGGTTTCAATACGCTCGATGCGATCACGTGCTGGAACGCGCAAGCCTGAGTCACGCAACCTCCTAGTCAGCTCAGCAGCTGAGACTGGGACCGCGCCCAGTGCGATGAGGGAATCATAGACTCGCAGTGGGACGTCGTAATGGTCATGGTCGAAAGCCTGCTGAGGAAGACCCGCGCGCTGCGCAAACGCGTGAAGCTCCTCCAAAGACGTATCTGACACCACATGTGAAAAGTGGGTTCCGTGGGCCGGCCACACGGGAGGATCAATCAGAATCGTCATGCACCCCAGCCTAGAGGGCGCCGCCCGAGGTTGGCGGCACCACCGCGGCCGGGATACCTTCAGCGTGATGCAAGGCTACTGAGCGAACAAACTCATATTCGCCTGCTCAACCTGGTCATACTGTTCAGACGCACGCGTGAGAGCAACGGAAATCTGAGACAGTGACTCTTCAACGCGGGCCTGGGTGGCCCGCCACTGCGCAACGATGTTTTGAAAGTTAGCGGACGCCGAACCGCTCCACGTGCCCTGCAGTTCAGTGAGCGAAGCACGCATGCTATCGACCTCAGCACGTACACGTTCCGCGGTAGCCAAAACAGCTGCCGACTTCTGCCGCATGAGTCCAGTATCGGTTGCGAACATTGCCATGGTGAAAACCTCCACAAATCGGAATGGTGTTGATTCAGGTCCGTTCTTGGCCCTGGTCACCACGTTATGAAAACACCGACTCGACTCGGTCGCATCACCAAAAGATGTGGACAAGTACGGGAGTCTGAGCCCCTGTGAATAACGGGACGGCGCAGTTGGCGCTTCTGCAACCCTCACCCCGCTGCAACCCTCACACTACTGTTCCGAAGCTTCTAACTCTCTGGGGGAGGTGGCGGCATCAAGCGACCAGAAACCCCAGGCACGGCGTCGTTGCCGCTGTCATCCGGTCGGTCGCTGTCACCCAGGTTGCCGGTGTCACCCAGGTTGCCGCTGTCGTCGTCAGTGTCGTCATCGCTGTCGTCGTAGCTGTCTTCCATCTCTGAAAGCTCAATCCTCGGCAAGCGCAACTCGAGTGTGGCCCCACCACCGGGGGTATCAGTGATCACGACGCTGCCGTCGTGCTGCTTAGCGATCGCCGCAACAATCGCCAGACCCAAACCGGTGCCTCCGGTCTCACGGTCCCGGGACTCATCACCGCGATAGAACCGCTCAAAAATACGGTGAGCATCCTCCGGCTTAATACCTGGGCCATGATCCACGATCGCAAGAACCACGACGTCATGCCCCTCAACCACCGAACGGGAACCCACTGCAACCTCAATCGGGGAACCCTCCGGCGTATACCGCATCGCGTTCGTCATGAGGTTCACCAAAACCTGACGCAGCTTCGCCTCATCACCGCGCGTCGGCGCAGAAACAGGAGGCTCGCCATCGATCCCTACCAAACTGATGGTCCGATCAGGTGCGCTCACGCGGGCATCAGCCACCGCATCGTGCGCAAGAATCAGCAAATCTACTTCCTGCGATTCCAGCGGGCGTTCTTCATCCAGGCGAGCCAGCGTCAACAAGTCCTCAACCAACTGAGTCATCCGCTTAGCTTCAGACTCGACCCGGCCCATCGCCTGATCCAACGGCTCACCAACAGGGATGCCGCCGTGACGATACAGTTCCGAATAGCCGCGGATCGTCACCAACGGCGTTCGTAACTCGTGCGAGGCGTCCTGGATGAAGCGCCGCATCTTCTCCTCGGAAACCTGCTGTGCCTTGAACGCGGACTCAATCCGGGACAACATGACGTTCAAAGACTCCGAAAGGCTACCGACTTCGGTCTCCAGCGGGTACTTGGGCACACGCAATGACAAGTCACCGCCAGCGATCTTCGCGGCGGTCCGCTCAACATCGGACAACGGCTTGAAGGCCCGCGTTGTGATGACGTAGCCCACCAGCGACATCACCATGGTCGCGAGCGTGCCAGCAACCAAGATTGAGGCCGTCGCCTGCTCAACCGTGCGCACTGTATCCCGTAACGGCCACGCAATCACCATGGTGCCTGGACGGTCCGAACGCATCACGGCCTTGACACGCCAACCACGCGAGGTCGGGTCGGTGCCAGCCACCGTGAAAGGGCGCCGGTCATGCTCATGCACAACTTCAGCGGTGACCGAGGGGAGCGCTGGCTGATCCACCGTCCCGACACCCTTCGTCAGAACAGCCTCGCCGTTCTCGTCATACAGCTGACCAAAGAACGTCAACGCGTTCGGTGAAGTACCCGTCACCCGGTCCGAACCTGTACGTAACGCAACCTCGAGGCCCGTCTGCAGCTCACCTATGTTGGTTGCTAAGTCACGGTCCACCCGCTCCATCAACGCCGCTTGGGTTGTCTGCGCGGTGCCCCACGCCGTCACAGCGATGCCGGCCATCATGAGGCCAGCCATCATCGCAACGAGCTTAGACCGAAGCGAAATGCGGCGAAGAGTACGGCGAAACCAGTCCAGCAAAGAGGTAGAACCTATCGCTTTTCAGGGGTGCGCAACAAATAGCCGACACCCCGCTTGGTGTGAATCAGTGGCTCCCAATCATGCGGAGCATCCACCTTGCGGCGTAGATATGAAATATAGGATTCGACGATCGAGGCGTCACCGTTGAAGTCGTACTCCCATACGTGATCCAGAATCTGGGCTTTCGAAAGCACACGGTTCGGGTTCATCATGAGATAACGCAACAGCTTGAACTCGGTAGGGGAGAGGTCGATGGTCTCGCCACGGCGGCGAACCTCGTGCGCGTCATCATCAAGCTCAAGATCAGCCACCCTTAGGATCTCGTTCTCCATCTCAGGCTGGGTACGGCGCAACACGGCACGGATGCGGGCAACTACCTCATCCAGCGAGAACGGTTTGGTCACGTAGTCGTCACCACCGACCGTGAGCCCCGTGACTTTATCGCTCGTGTCATCACGCGCCGTCAAAAACACGACAGGGAAGTGCCGGCCTGTTTCACGTAGGCGACGCGTCACCTCGAAGCCATCAAGGTCAGGCAACATGACGTCCATGACCGCAAGGTCAGGTTCCTCGCGCTCTACCGCGGCGAGAGCCTCCTGGCCGGTGCCCGCCGCAACCACGTCAAAACCAGCGAAACGCAATGAGGTAGCAAGGAGCTCACGAATGTTTGGCTCGTCATCAACAACGAGCAACTTAGCTTCAGATGCGTTGGGTTTCATGGGCTTATTATGGCGCCGGAAGCTGGATGTTTGCTGAACGGTAGCAGGACGCCAGCCAGATGCTTGCTGGATGAAGAAGTGACCGCGTTAGGAATGCTGCAAGGAGTGAAGCGCGGCCGATGCTAGGGCGCTAGCGCATCGTTATTCTTCAGGATGTGAGTGCGCAACGCGGCGGTTCGCGCGGGAGCGTTCAACGGCACCCCACACAATCAGGATCATGACGCCAGCGAAAGCGGTAGGCAGGCCCCATAAACCAACCGCAGTGAAGTAACGGCCAAAGCCAAGACCTAAGAAGTAGTCGACCAAGATGCCGAGCAGAGCGAACAAGCTGACCACGCCGGCGATCGCCGTCATAACTAGGACGGCCGTCCACACTGGGCGGCTCGCTGTCTTCACATCGGCGGCTTGTTCGGGGGAATCCAGCGGTGCCTGAGCGTCCTCGGTGAATACTTCACCTGCGCCCTCGGCGGGGCTTTCGTGGCTAGAGTCTTGGCCAAAATTCTGCTGCGTCATCAGTGCAATGGTAGCGCTAAACGATGTCGTAGGCTTAAAAGTCAAGAACGTTGTGCACACGCGGCCATCCGGATCCCGTGTGACGCTAAGGAGGAAACGTGGCCCGTAAACCGAAACTCGATTCGGTGCTGGCGGAAGCCAAAACGCAGGCCCGCGACGCGTTGCTTGAACACGAGCCTGAAACGGTTGTGGGCGAACACCTGGAGGCGGTCGCGGAAGATTCCCGCGTGGTGACCCACTATTTTGAATGCACCCAGGACGGCTATGTGGGTTGGCGTTGGTACGTGACGTTGACCCGTCCACCCCGCGGGAAGACCCCCACCGTCAATGAGTCTGGCTTGGTTCCTGGCGACGGGGCTCTTTTGGCGCCGGATTGGGTTCCGTGGGAAGAACGGATGCGCGCGTATAAAGAGGAGCAAGCCGCTAAGCGGGAAGCCGAAGAGGCTGAAGAGCAAACGCGACACGGGGCTGAGGCCGATGAAGGCGCCAGCGAAACTGGAGACGACGCGGATGATGCTCCACGCCGCGCACACAGTGATGTGGCCGATGCGGAAGTTGAGGCAGAAGAAGACTCAGCTGCTGAAGACGCGACCGGCGATGCGGACGTTGAAGAAGACCTTACGGGCAAGGCAGCCGGTGGTGCTCCAGGGAACCGTGCGGCTCGTCGCGAAGCGTTGCAGCGTCGTCGCCGGCGCCGTCGCCGCCGTGGCCACCGGAGCAACAAGAAAAGCTAGGCACCAGGTTTTCGGTACCCGTGAACGGTAACGCGGGACACTGAACCAATAGCTGCAGTGTTAAACGTTGTTGGGACGAGGAAGATCCTCGCCCCAACAACGTTTAAATCCTAAAAAGGTTAGCTACCTCGGGTTAGCGGTTCTCCAGGATGAAGTCGATGGCTCGGGTGAGCTTACGGACATCCTCTGGCTCAACGTTGACGAACGTAGCGATACGCAGCTGGTTGCGTCCCAGCTTGCGGTACGGTTCCGTGTCAACAATGCCGTTGGCGCGCAGAGCCTTAGCGAGCCAGGCTGCGTCGACAGAATCATCGAAGTCGATGGTGCAGATCACCTGCGAACGGTCCTGAGCCCGTTCAACGAACGCGTTCGCGAGGCTGTGGGAATCAGCCCAGTCGTAGATGATCTGGCTTGACTCAGCGGTGCGGGCCGTAGCCCAATCCAAGCCGCCGTTCTCATTCATCCACTTCAGCTGAGCATCGAAAGACACCAACGTTGGAAGCGAAGGCGTGTTATAGGTCTGGTTCTTCGCCGAGTTATCCACGGCCGTCTTGAGGTTCAGGAACGCGGGAACCCAACGGCCAGACTCAGCGATCCGCTCCACACGATCGAGCGCGCGGGGCGACATGATCGCAACCCACAGGCCGCCATCGGAACCGAAGTTCTTCTGCAGCGAGAAGTAGTAGACGTCAGTTTCCTTGACATCCACCGGCAAGCCACCGGCCGCGGACGTGCCATCAACAAGCAGCAGCGCGTCCTCTGAGATCCCTGCCGGACGCTTCACTCCAGCCGCGGCACCAGTTGAGGTTTCGTTATGAGGCCACGCGTACACATCGGCGTCCGAGGCCTGAGCCTCCGGGACCGTACCGGGCTCCGACTCGATCACCTCAGAATCCTCCAGGAACGGCGCCGCCTGGGTAGCGGAAGCGAACTTGCCACCGAACTCCCCGAACACCAAATGCTGGGCCTTACGCTCAACCAAACCGAACACGGCGGCATCCCAAAACGCGGTAGCGCCACCGAGCCCCAACACCACCTGGTAGCCCTCAGGGATAGAGAAGAGCTGCGCGACACCCTCCTGGACCGACTTCACAAGGTTCTTCACCGGCGCCTGCCGGTGCGACGTCCCCAATAGGTCCTTATGATCAACAATGGCCTGAACCTGAGCATCACGCACCTTGGACGGGCCAGCGCCGAAACGGCCATCAACAGGAATCATGTCTGCAGGGATGCGGGGAAACTCGCTCACTCATACTCCTAGCTCGGGAACGTCAGTTTCGATTGGCAGCCGAAACCGTGTTCCTTCAGTCTCTCGCATCCCAGCTGGATTCCCCGGGTTCTGGTCAGCTTTATGACTCAGGCCGCTTCATGTCTCAGGCAGGTTGATCAGCGCCCGATGCGGTGTCCGGCTTGGTGACTTTATGTACAACAGCTAAAAGACCCCATAGCCCAGCGCTGAGGATTCCCAGGGTTGCTGTGGCCCAGTGAGGGACAGTCTCAGCGGCTGTGAGGACAAAACCAACCGCCAGCACCGAAAACACGGACGCGGCAACACCCACGGCAAAACCTCGTGTGGGGGAGTTGCGGGCAACCTCCGCTATGGCGAAGACTCCCGCCAACACTGCGCCGGCGGCGGCCGCCACGGCCACTAAAGGCAAGCCGTTCGCTCCAGTGAAAATGGAACCGAAAGCACAGCAGGCAGCGATGAAGATTTTCAGTCCGGTCGAATATTCCATCTCTTTCTCCACCTCCACACTGGGTTTAGTTCATTTAACGACATCGGAAACGAAAACGAAAGCACTGCTGGGAAGCGGAAACGGACTAGGGTTTAATACATGAGAGCCCCGCGGGGCCTGGTGGCGGGTTGGAGACGCTCACCATTGCCTGTGAGGTAACGCCACCACATGCGTGTGGGCAAACGTGTGTGGTGGGCTAATGCATAAGGAGCAGTTGCACGGCATGTCTGAACTCATCGATACAACAGAGATGTATCTGCGCACGGTTTTGGAACTTCAAGAAGAAGGCATCCCACCCATGCGTGCGCGCATCGCTGAACGTTTAGGCCACTCCGGCCCGACTGTGTCCCAAACCGTTGCCCGCATGGAACGCGACGGCCTCCTACTGCTGGACGAGCACCGGCATCTCACCTTCACCCCACTGGGCCGCGAACGCGCGATCTCCGTGATGCGTAAACACCGGCTCGCCGAACGGCTGTTAGCTGACGTGATCGGCCTTGACTGGGAATTCGTGCATGAAGAAGCGTGCCGTTGGGAGCACGTCATGAGTGACCGTGTGGAAGAACGCATCGCAGAAATCCTCGATGACCCATCCGTTTCCCCATACGGAATCCGCATCCCAGAAGCAACAGATCAAGGCGAGCCGCACATCTCAGGGACCAACCTGGAGAAAGCCGTCGCAGACTCCGGCACATATAAAGGGGAGGTCCTGGCGCTCGCCGAAACCCTCCAAGTTGACCCGGTCCTACTGGGACAACTGCGTGACGGCGGCATCAAACCGCAAGCACGCATCAGCGCAGACACCAAAGAGGATTACATTGTGGTGCGCGTCGATGGCGTGGAAGGTGCTTTAGAGCTTCCACCGGAAGTTTCAGCACACATTTTCGTAGCACAGTAGCTTCACAGCTCGCTGCTATAACGGCCGGGTAACGTCACACTTAATACTTCGGGTGATACCGGTCTGCTGGTGGCGAAGCGCTTGCATAAGCGTGGTCTAAATCGGCGCAGGCTTCCCGCTTTGTTATCAAATTGTAACTTTTGCCGAAAATCGTTACGATGATGAGCCAGGGGGAAGTCCTAAATTCACCCCCGCAAACCTCCTCAAGGGAAAAGGTGAGTGCTGCATGCATCAGCAGGCCATGCTGACGCCGACCAGGCGCCGGGCGCGCCGCGCAGCGATACCGGTTAAAAAAGCGCCCATCATGAAATCAAACGAGGCGCGCCGCTTCACAGGCTCGTCCCGCTACGGGTTCACCCCAAAGAGAGCCGCGCTGGAAGCATTCGAAGCGCGCGCACTGCAAGCCATGTTCGACGCTGAGGCGGAAGCTCCGCGCCCCGTCCGCGCCATGGCAGTCACCCGGGTGCACAGCACTCCCGCGCGGAACAGCAGCACGCCAACGCGCACTACTTCAGGCGCGCCAAAGCGCGTTACGCCAAGCACGCCAGAACGCGTCGCGCCTGGGCATCTCGCACGGCCCCGCGGCGCAGTACCTGCTGCATCGAACATCCGCGACTTTGAACCCCGCAGCGCACGCCGCTCTAAGAACGCACGCGCAGCCCGCAAGCTGAACGACTACAGCGGCGCAATCGGCAACATTCCGCAACGCGCCGCAGTGGCCGCAGCGTCCGCCGGCCTGGTCGCACTGTTGGTTATGCCAAACCACAGCGCACAGAAGAACAGTGAACTCAGCGTAGAGCGAACAGCGCAAACGCTTCCAAAGGTCGGTGACGTCACCGCACCGACCGTGCCGCAGACCTTCGCGCACGTACAGGCTCAGGCCGTGGCTCCGGAGACCCTGGCGGAAATCCTTGAAGCTGCCGGTGGTGCCAGCAACCTGACCACCGAACAGCGGCAGGGACTCTTGTCCCACCCTGTCAACCCAGTCCGCATCACGTCGCCATTCGGTAACCGCCCGGACCCATGGGGTAGCGGCCGCATCGTTGGCCACGTAGGTCAGGACTATGCGACCAGCTGCGGCCAGCCGGTATATGCAACCGGACCGGGAACCGTGGTTCAGGCTGAATCTGCAGGCCACTCTGGCATGCGCGTAACGATTGATCACGGTTACGGCCTTGAAACGGCGTACAGCCACAACACTTCCTTCAAGGTGAAGGTAGGCGACAAGGTGGATACCGGCGATGTGATCGCATTGGCCGGCAGCACAGGCAACTCAACGGCTTGCCACGTGCACTACGAAGTCATTGTCGACGGAGAATTCACTAACCCAGCCAGCTGGGTTGGCAGGCCAGAATAGGGCTCTTGTAGCCCTGTGATCACAAACCCGTGATCAAAATGTGACAATTCAATAACGATGCAGTATTGTTATGAAAGTCGGGTAGAGACATCGACTCGACAACAGCTCGGAGCCGAACACTGCCCCGGGCTTAAGCAAACCGAACACTCATAGGCAGTGGCGGGGGAACCAAACTTTGGGGCTAAGACGCTCCTAGGGGTAAAGCGGGAAACCGCCGAGAGACTCCCTCTCGAACCCGACAGCTCACTCCGCAGGCACAGGGAGAGGTAATTTAGAAGTGACCAAGCGTATTGACAAGGGACGCCACCGCGCGGCCGTATCCGCTAGCTCATTCGAGGTTCTTAGCCGTGCAGTTGCGTCCAACGCAGGTGCAATGGGTCGCCAGGCAGCAGTCGTTGCTGCAGCGAGCGGTCTCGTTGTAACCCTCGGCGTAACCGGCGCGAACGCCAGCAAGCAGGACGAAGCAGCAGCAACCCCTGAAGCGAACAAGACCCTCAACATCGAGCGCACCTCGGCTGTCAAGCCAGCTGACGTCGCTGCGGTCAAGGCACAGGGCAAGTCTGCTCCAGTCGCAACTGTCAAGGTAAAGGCAACCCCAGCCCCAGTTGTTGAGGAAGAAGCCCCAAGCACCGAAGAGACTCAGTCCTCGGCTAGCCAGGCCAACAACACTCAGGATTCGGCAAACCAGTCCCGTAACAGCCAGGCTGCATCCAACCAGACCTCGGCATCCCAGACTCGCGACGAGAACGGCCTGACTGAAGCTGACTACGCGGCACAGACCACCGCCAACGGCAGCACCGCAGCTCCAGCCGCACCAGCTCCTGCACCTAAGGCCACCAAGGCAGACGACTCGACCCCGAAGCCTTCCTCCGGCATCGCAGCAACCGCACTTTCCTACCAGGGTGCGCCATACGTTTGGGGCGGCAACACCCCAGCTGGCTGGGACTGCTCCGGCTTTGTCCGCTACGTCTACGCACAGCACGGCATCAACCTGCAGGGCCGCTCGACCCACGCGATGCTCGCATCCGGTCAGCTCAAGCGCGTATCCAACCCGCAGCCGGGCGACCTCGTATTCCAGAACGGCAACAACCACGTTGCTATCTACATCGGTAACGGCAAGGTCATCGGCGCCCAGAACCCTAAGGTTGGCACCGTGATTCGCCCAGCTAACTCGCCATACGGCCCACTCAGCGGCTACTACCGCGTAGGCTAAGAGGCTCAAGCTGAACGGCCCACGAAGCTATAACAGCGAAGGCCGTAACAATACCTAAACGAGAAGGGGCGGAACCTGAAAAAGGTTCCGTCCCTTCCGGCGTTTAAACCAAAAATCTAGGCGCTGCCCTCAACCGACGTTCACGTGCATCGAAGGTGAAGGTGGAGGGCTCGTCCCTAGCTGTTAACAATCCGTGGAAGAACATGCTCACGCAAAAGAGGAGCAATGCTCATATCTTCAAGCGCTTCGGCCGGATCCCGCCACGCGATCTCCGCGAGCTCCGCATCCGCACACACCGAGCCATCGACATCTTCGACATAATCAACATCAAACAAATAAGCTATCAATGGAGTATTTGCTTCATTCGCGGCCCAGCCTTGCCACACACCCCGGTGTGTAAACCTAGACTGGGGGAGGAACAAGCCGATCTCTTCGCTCAGCTCCCTAACTGCAGCCTCAACAGGTTGCTCGCCGGGTTCAGGCTTACCGCCAGGCTGCATCCACTTAGACGTACCCTTTTTACGAACTAAAAGGATCCGCCCGGACGTGTCAAGTACCCGGACGGCTGAAACAGTGATTGGCTTGTTAATAGAATCTTGATGTGTCGATGTCATATGAGTCGATGCCATGGCCACACGGGCATGAAGGAGAATGGTTTCTAATGAGTCCAGCGAACGGTCAGAGCCGCATTGCGGACTTTAACCAGGCTATGGTCCTAGCCGCCATCCGCGCTACCGACGAAGGTGTGTCGCGGGTAGAACTCGCAGAAAGCACAGGCTTATCCGCGCAAACCATCTCCAACGTGGTGCGCCGGCTCATCAATGACGGCTGGGCCCAAGAATCCGGCCGTGTGATCCACGGCCCGGGCAAGCCCCGCACCAAGCTACAGCTCGTACCGGACCGGTGCATCGCCGTCGGGATCCACGTAGATTTCTCCGCAGTCGAGTTGGTGCTCATCAACCTCCATGGTGAGGTCCTCACACAGCGCCGGGACCCTTTCGGGGAGAACTGGGCTTCCGTGGACGTGCAGGTGGCTGAAGTACAGCAGCACATTGCCGAAATGCTGGAGGCAACCGGCTTCGGGATGGACAAGCTACTCGGCGTGGGAATCGCATCCTCCGGTTACATCAACACAGAGACCGGCGTGATGTACCACCCGTACATCTGGGACGACGGTTACGCGATCGTTGAACCCCTCAAAGATGCACTCAACTGCCCGGTCTACCTCGTCCGAGACATGGTTGCCGCGACCGTAGCGGAGCGTTGGGTGGGGATCGGGCGTACAGATTCGCACTTCATGACCGTCTATGTTGGTGCAGGGCTCGGCGCCGGGTTCGTCTCTGACCACCACGTGGTGGTGGGACACCGCGGAAACGCCGGGGACTTCACCCACCTGGAAGTGCCATACACCCAAGAAGAGACCTGCCCTAAATGTGGGGCTAACAACTGCCTCTACATCAACCTTGAACCCCCAGCGTTGAAGCGGCTGTTCGCATCTGAAGGTGCCGAGCTGCCAGAGTTGGAAGGGATCCCACCGTATGCGGAAGCAGAGGTTCTGTTGGCGCAGATCACTGACGCCTCGAACGACTCGGAAGCCGTGAAACGTGTACGGGAGCACCTTTCAAAGCTGATCGGCGACTGCGTTGGCAAGATTGTAGGCCTGCTCGATCAAGACAAGGTAGTTGTTTCTGGGCCGCTGTGGGAACACGTCCGCAAAGACTACGGGGAAGGCGTAGCCGAACAAGTCCGATCCCGCGCCGAAGGCGTAGTCGGGGCGCCGGTTGAAGTTGTGCCGACCGAGCTCGGCCCAGGGATCGCCCCACTAGGTGCTGCTTGTGTAGTGCTCGATGCGGGACTCATGCCACGCTGCACGTTCACCGCAAAACGGTAAACAGGCAAACGCGCTGAGCGGTGCAAGCGGTTGCGGAATCGGTCGCGCCAACAGTCGCGCCACTTCTCAGTGCCGTTGTTGTCGGCGCTGCGACTATCTAGTGCCCCTGGCGGGATTCGAACCCACGGCCTTCCCTTTAGGAGAGGGACGCTCTATCCATCTGAGCTACAGAGGCTTACGTGTTCGTACGCATCGTGATGCACGGAAGCGACAACACGCCTTGTTCATTCTAGCGCCTACTGCGCGCCATCATAGTTCGGGTCATTCCAGCGTTTACGGAATTCGGTGATGAACCACACCACCGGCAGCACGATGACGCAGGCGGCGATGACGGCTAACAGTACCCAACGGATGAGGCCGATCACGGCGGTCGCGGTCACCAGTGTGGACCCTGTTGCTGAGAGCATTTCGTCGATCATGATGTGGCTTGCGATGCTGACCGGAATGAATGCGAGGCATGCCCAGATCAGTGTCTGCTTGAGGGCTTTGTTCGCAGGCCCCACGAGTGCCGCTACGGCGGCGCCTGCAGCAGCTGCGAAAACAGTGAACAGTGTGCCTGCTGCCATGTGTGCGCCCGAGAGCAACACGTGGTGGTCCTTGTTCATCGCAGAACGGATGCCATCCACGGTTGCCGTATCAAACCAGAACAAATGATCAGGTAGGACCACTCCGACAGCCTGATGCAGTTGCGGCAAGGTGTTCCCGTGGAAATACCACGTCAGTACGGCGGCGGCCACGACGAGCGCGATCACAAACGAACGCGGGCTCATGTTGTTGCGCGTGTCGTTGGGGTCAGCGCCATGAGGGCTGTGGTTCGCGGCAGAACGCTGGGGCACAGGGGCATTCTTACGGGCAGGGGAATGGCTCGGGCGACGACGTTTACGGGACATGCTTTCTATTATGGGCGACGCCGGGGGCGAAGGCTCAGTCCGCATCATTAGACTAGAAGCGCTATGGATGCCCTCTTCGATCCTTTCGGTTCCTCCCACTCCACCCGTTCCGCGCAACAGCCCGCGCAACGCGTATCGCCTGATGCGCTCGTGGACGGCCTGAATCCGCAACAAAAAGCCGCGGTCCTCCACCGGGGTGCGCCGCTGCTGATCGTGGCGGGCGCCGGCTCCGGGAAGACGCGCGTGCTGACCCACCGCATCGCGCACCTTCTCGCTACAGGTGAGGCACGCCCCGGTGAGATCCTCGCGATCACATTCACCAACAAGGCTGCAGCGGAGATGAGGGAGCGCGTCGGGCAGATCGTGGGGGAGCGGGCACAGAACATGTGGATCTCCACATTCCACTCCACAGCGGTGCGCATCCTGCGTAGGGAAGCCACGGCGTTGGGTATGAAGTCCAGCTTCAGCATCTATGACGCCCAGGATTCACTGCGGCTGATCACGATGATCGCTAAAGGCCTGGAACTGGACCCTAAACGGTTCGCGCCGAAGGCTCTACAGAACAAGATTTCCGCACTCAAGAACGAGCTCGTGGATCCAGAGGATTACGCGGGCATGATCCAGCAGAACAACCCGTTCGAAAAAGCGGTCTCCCAGGTTTATACCGAATACGCAGCGCGCCTCAAACAAGCCAACGCATTCGATTTCGATGACCTGCTGACACAACTGGTGTACCTGATGCGGGCGTTCCCCGAGATCCGTGATTCCTACCGCCGCCGGTTCCGCCACATCCTGGTCGATGAGTATCAGGACACCAACCACGCCCAGTACGCGTTCATCCGCGAACTCACCGCAGGCGAGTCCCCAGTTGAGGGCGCTGAACTGACCGTTGTGGGTGATACCGATCAGTCGATCTACGCGTTCCGCGGCGCCGACATCCGCAACATCCGGGACTTCGAAGAAGACTTCCCCGATGCGGTGACCATCAAACTGGAACAGAACTACCGCTCAACCCAGAACATCCTGGGTGCTGCGAACGCCGTGATCTCCCACAATTCACAACGGCAAGATAAATCCTTGTGGACCGCGTTGGGTGACGGCGAGAAAATCGTCGGCTACGTCGCCGAATCCGAACAAGCAGAGGCGAAGTTCATTGCCGATGAGATCCTGCGGCTCTCCGACGAAGACGGCATCCGCCCCGGCGACGTCGCGATCTTCTACCGCACCAACGCCCAATCCCGTTCGATCGAAGAACAACTCATGCGGGTAGACATCCGCTACACCGTAGTAGGCGGCACACGCTTCTATGACCGCAAAGAGATCCGCGACGCGATCGCCTACCTCCGGGTTCTGGTCAACACCGCAGACGACATATCGCTACGCCGCATCCTCAACGAACCGAAACGAGGAATCGGGGACCGCGCCGAAGGCGCTGTAGCGGCGCTCGCCGAACGCGACCGCATCCCATTCTGGGAGGCGCTCTTGCGGGCCGATGAAGCACCCGGGATAGCGACCCGCTCACTCAACCAGGTACGTGCCTTCACCGAGATGATGCAGCAACTCATCACCGTCGCGGAAGGCTCCGGCCCCACCGCCGCCCTCGAAGCGGTACTCGAACAGACCGGCTACCTGCACACCCTGCGGACCTCATCCGACCCGCAAGATGAATCCCGCGTAGAAAACCTCGCAGAACTCGTCGCCGTAGTGAGGGACTTCGAAAAGGAACACCCAGAAGACGGCCTCGCAGAGTTCCTCGAACAGGTCTCCCTGGTAGCCGACGCCGACTCGATCCCGGACCAACCCGACGACTCCGAAGGGGCCGCGCTCGCCGCCGCGGAAGGCCAGGTCACCCTCATGACCCTGCACACCGCGAAAGGCCTCGAATTCCCGGTTGTGTTCCTCACTGGGATGGAACACGGGATCTTCCCGCATCAGCGCTCCCTCACAGACCCCAAAGAGCTCGAAGAAGAACGCCGGCTCGCATACGTCGGCATCACCCGAGCCCGCCAGCGGCTCTATGTTACGCGCGCCGAATACCGTTCGATGTGGGGCCAAGCCCAATACAATCCGGCCAGCCAATTCCTCGAAGAAATCCCTGACGAACTCCTCGACTGGCAACGCGAAGGCACGACCCGCACGCCCGTCGGCGGAACCGGTTTCGCAACCAGCCGCTACAGCAACCGTTGGGGCTCCGACACCGCAAGCTGGGCAGTGCCAGGAGCCGGCCGCAACCGCGGCCGCATGAGTGGGGACCCAGAACCACACACCCTACGTACAGGCCCAGTGTCAAGCGGAAAACAAGCCGCGGTAGGCCCCTCCGTGACCAACTCCGGGCGGCCATACGAGCCGCGGGCCGCATCGGGCGCAAACCCCTCCGGCGACGGCGAAATCCTCGAACTCACGCCAGGCGAGAAGGTCATCCACGCGACCTTCGGAAACGGCACGGTCAAAGCCGTTGCGGGGCAAGGCCCTAAGACCGTGGCGACCGTAGTGTTCGACACCGCAGGAGAGAAACGACTCCTGCTGCGCTACGCGCCACTGAGCAAAGCCTAAGCCAGCGAAAACACCCTATTGTGAGGCGCATCACCACCGGGCTGAACAAGGCGGCCGGCACGCGGTATCCTGAAGAGTGGTGGCGCACGCCGTAGCGCCAAGCAAGGCCACGCCGGTCTTGCACCATCGGCTCACGAATCTAACAAGATCACGGATCCTGAGGTTCTGTGTGTCGATGCCGAAACACACTTCTTATAGGAAGAGGACAACACCGTGGACCTGTTTGAATACCAGGCGCGCGACCTGTTCGAAAAGCACGGCGTACCCGTGCTCGCCGGTACAGTCGCGACCACCCCTGAGGAAGCCAAGGCCGCAGCCGAAAAGATGGGCGGCGTCACCGTCGTCAAGGCTCAGGTCAAGGTGGGTGGCCGAGGTAAGGCTGGCGGCGTCAAGGTCGCAAAGAACGCCGACGAAGCCTACGAGCACGCCAAGGCAATCCTGGGCATGGACATCAAGGGTCACACCGTCCACCGCGTCATGATCGCCCAGGGCGCGAACATCGCCTCCGAATACTACTTCTCGATCCTCCTGGACCGTGCAAACCGCAACTACCTGGCAATGTGCTCGGTTGAGGGCGGCATGGAAATTGAGCAGCTCGCTGTAGAGCGCCCAGAAGCCCTCGCGAAGGTTCCAGTCGACCCGACCAAGGGCATCGACGAAGCCAAGGCACAGGAGATCGTTGAGAAGGCCAACTTCGACGCTGAAACCGCCGCCAAGGTCGTTCCAGTCATCCAGAAGCTCTGGGACGTCTTCGTGAAGGAAGACGCAACCCTCGTTGAGGTCAACCCGCTCGTATCCGACGCTGACGGCAACGTTCTCGCACTCGACGGCAAGGTCTCCCTCGATGACAACGCAGAGTTCCGCCAGCCAGAACACGCAGACCTCGTCGACGAGAAGGCTGAAGACCCACTCGAAGCGAAAGCCAAGGAACTCGGCCTGAACTACGTCAAGCTCGACGGCCAGGTAGGCATCATCGGTAACGGTGCCGGCCTCGTCATGTCCACCCTCGACGTCGTCGCCTACGCAGGCGAGAACCACGGCGGCATGAAACCAGCTAACTTCCTCGACATCGGTGGCGGCGCCTCCGCAGAGGTCATGGCTAACGGCCTCGACGTGATCCTCAACGACGAACAGGTCAAGTCCGTGTTCGTCAACGTCTTCGGCGGCATCACCGCGTGCGACGCTGTAGCATCCGGCATCGTGAAGGCCCTCGAAATCCTGGGCGACAAGGCAACCAAGCCACTGGTTGTCCGCCTGGACGGAAACAACGTTGAAGAAGGCCGCCGCATCTTGTCGGAGGCTAACCACCCGCTCGTGACCATGGCCACGGGCATGGACGAAGGCGCCGACAAGGCAGCCGAGCTGGCCAACGCCTGAGAAAAGGGAACTGAGAAAACTCATGTCGATCTTCATTAACAAGGACTCCAAGGTCATCGTCCAGGGCATCACCGGCTCCGAGGGCGCAAAGCACACCGCACGCATGCTCGCCGCAGGCACCAACATCGTCGGCGGTGTCAACGCGCGCAAGGCCGGCCAGGTCGTGACCCACGGTGACAAGGAAATCACCGTCTACGGCACCGTCAAGGAAGCAATGGAAGAGACCGGCGCGGACGTCTCCATCGCGTTCGTCCCACCGGCATTCTGCAAGGACGCAGCCGAGGAAGCCATCGAGGCTGAAATCGGTCTGCTGGTTGTCATCACCGAGGGCATCCCGGTACAGGACTCCGCAGAGTTCTACAACCTCTCCCTGACCAAGCTGGGCGAAGACGGTAAGCCGAAGACCCGCATCATCGGCCCTAACTGCCCAGGCATCATCACCCCAGGCGAATCGCTCGTGGGCATCACCCCGGCTAACATCACCGGCGCAGGCGGTGTTGGCCTGGTATCGAAGTCCGGTACCCTCACCTACCAGATGATGTACGAGCTGCGTGACCTCGGCTTCACCACCGCAATCGGTATCGGTGGCGACCCAGTCATCGGCACCACCCACATCGACGCCCTCGAAGCGTTCGAGAACGACCCAGACACCAAGGCGATCGTCATGATCGGTGAAATCGGTGGTGACGCTGAAGAGCGCGCTGCAGAGTTCATCAAGGAGAACGTGACCAAGCCAGTTGTCGGCTACGTCGCAGGCTTCACCGCCCCAGAGGGTAAGACGATGGGCCACGCAGGCGCGATCGTTTCCGGCTCCTCCGGCACCGCGCAGGCCAAGAAGGAAGCCCTCGAGGCCGCCGGCGTCAAGGTCGGCAAGACCCCATCCGAGGCAGCACGCCTGCTCCGCGAGGTCTACCCAGGCTAAGGACGTGTTCTGAGCGCAGCGTGCACGCGCTGACACTCGAACCCTCCACATAAACGTGTTGGTCCCGCACACTTTCTGAGTGTGCGGGACCAACGGGTTTAACCCTTGGAAGGGGAGGGTTTCTCTCTCTTTCCAAGGGTGCTGGTGCACGTAGTGCAGGGTTCAGAGCTCTACCAATGTAGGCCGTCAGTGTGGTAGGGCGCTGAACAACTGACTTGACCTGAATGGTTCCTATTGACTTCATGTGTTTGAGTGCAACGGTCTAAAGGTTTCTCTCATTGTGAGACACGTCACATGTCCGTAGGTTTTCATGCATGCGGCCTTCTCCGCACGTCACTTTGTATCCCGGACCACGAGGGACAAACAATGAGTAAAACGAACCCCAATATCATGAAGACCCACACCCCCTTCAACGGGGATAAAGGCAGTGGGCGAGCATGGCTACTCACCATCATGCTGGTGATTTTCCAAATTATCGCTTTTGCAGATAAGGCCGTGCTTGGTCTTGTAGCACCGTATGCGATTCCAGACCTAGGCATTACTTCAGTCCAATTCGGATTCATTGGTAGCGCGTTTTTCTTCCTCTACGCGATTGCATCGGTTGTAGCCGGTATCGCTGCGTCACGTTATTCAGCCAAATGGATTTTGTTCATTCTGGGTGTCATTTGGGCTGTGACACAGTTCCCGATGTGGCTCGGTGGGGGCGCACTTGTGCTTCTGATTACACGCATCATTCTGGGCGCGGGCGAAGGCCCTGCCACGGCGATGTCACTCACCTTTGTGCATGGGTGGTTTAAGCCTGAGCAGCGTGCACTGCCTTCAAATATGGTAGCGGTTGGTTCGACTTTGGGGCCAGTTATTGCCGCGCCGGTTCTAACTTTGATCATCGTCGGTTGGGGCTGGCGTTGGGCATTCGGAATCCTCGGCTTCGTGGGAATCGCTTGGCTCATTGCCTGGGCGATCATGGCGAAAGACGGCCCATACTCAAACACGAATATTCAAAAGACCAAAGAAACCCGCCCAACCGGCGACGAAGTCGACACCAAAGACATCGACGAACAAGCTCCCGTTTCCATCTGGAAAGCTCTTCTGAGCCTGACGTTTATCGCAGCTGTCATGGGTGGCGCTTCGAACTTCTTTGTTCAGGGCTTCCTGACAACATGGTTGCCTCAGTACCTCAACGGTGTGATTGGCCTAGACTTAGCGCAGGTTGGCGCAGTCACGATGTTGCCATGGATGTTGGGCGCAGCAGTTCTTTTGGTGCTTGGATTGATGGGGCACAAGATGATGAAGCGTGGCCGCAACGTACATCAGTCGATTGCAATGCCTTTCGGTATTTCCGCAGTGATCGCTGGCATAGCCTTCTTGTTGGTGCAGACTTCCACCGGTGCTGGCGCTATCGCCTTCCTCACTATTGGTGCTGGCTTCAGCTTGATTTACCCAATGACCGCCTCTGCTGTTGGATTCGCCGTGGGACCGAAGCAACGCCCAATTCTGATGGCAACCTTGGGAGGCGTGTCTTCTGTCGGAGCTATCTTCTCACCGACCTTGGTGGGCTGGCTCATGGATAAGGCTGGCTACCAGCCCGCTCCGAAGGGGGAACCTGTGCCACCTGCAATGGTTGATGCCATGGCAACAGGTATGCATCAAGCACTTACGATCACCGGCATTCTGCTGTTGATCGGCGGTACAATGTGTATCCTCTTCTTGCGACCTGAGAGGCTTGCTGCCAAGCTACGCAAAGCTGCTTGAGACTGAAATAAATGCTTGAGGGCGATCACCATAATTGGTGATCGCCCTCGAATAATTCTCGGTGTGTGGGCAACGGTCTCGGGGGGGGTATTAGCCCTTCGAGGAAGGATCTTCGGACATCAGGACGGAGTAATTGGCGTAGTTGCTTGCAAAGTGTGCAGGTAGTGGGGCAACGAACACATTCTCGGTACGGGTTCGGGTGATTTTCCATTCGTCACCTTCGAGCCGGAAAGCATTGAAGAGACGAGAAGAGCGAAGCAAAGCCGTTCCGTCTTCGTAAAGCCATGGTTGCATATGGATCCAGTGAGCCTCGGCCGTATTGCCCTTGACCGCGATTCGTTCGGTCGTGAGATAGTGAGCGTTGAGGCATAAAGCAGGGCTGTTTTCTGGGGCCCAGAACCGCCCGAAATGCGCCCGAATCTCATCGTGGCCTTGTGCTAGACCAAATTGCCCTTCGTAGTATTCACCGACGCCTTCCCACGTGGCGTCTTTGGTATAGAGCTCCATGATTTTTTCGATGCGTTCGGAGTCGTTTGAAACTTCAGGGTCGGGACAAGGGGTATCGCACAGCATCATGTAACGGGCCTGAATCTTGCGAATCTGCTGTTCTGCAGTGAGCTCGAAGACTTTTTCTTCCAGCTGTGCAATGCGTTCCTCAATATTCATGTTTGTTTTCCTTTCGAAAGTTGCGGACATTGTGGGTCTGCTGCGATCTGCGCTTGAGGCAATTCCATGCGAGCGATGGTGCCTTGGGGTTCCCGCAGTGTGTATTTGATGCAACCGCGATGGCGGTCCATGATCTGTTCAGAGACGATGAGTCCGATGCCAGCGCCGCCATCTTTCGCGCTAAATGCGCCGCGTGCAAGGCTGTCCTCAGCGTTGCGTTTGAGACCACGGCCGTAATCACCGATATTGCACCAGACGGTTGAACCTTCGAGCCCGGTCGATATCGTGATGGTTTTCTTCTGCACGGCGGGATGAGAGACCTCTTCGAGCGCGTTGAAACACAAGTTGAGTACAACCTGGCCAACAAGGGTCCTATCCACCTCGACAGGTAACTCTGCCTGTGTCAGCTCAACGTGTACAACGATGTTCAGATCCCGCGCTTTTAGCCTCACAAAGTACAGGCTCTCCTCGACCACTTCGTTGAAGTCGACCCTCGTAATGCTGCTCTCGATGCGTTTGACGTAATTGCGGGCGGACGTGACGATGCTTGAAGCGCGCTCAAGTTGTTTCTGGATCTGGTGTAGACCGTTGCGCACATCTTGTAACGGTTGATTAGTAGGTAGACGGTATGGGAGGGCAGTCGCGTAATTTCGTGCAGCGGAGAGCGGTTGGCCGAGTTCGTGGGACAGCAGGAGAGCCATGTCGCCCATCGCTTTGTAGCGGCTTTGATAATGCAACTGCGCCTGGTGATATTCACGTTCCTCTTCGAGCCGTTTTGAAGCGGTCCAGTCCCGAAGAATTACCAGTTTTGATACGAGCCCGTCATGTTGGTAGTTCTCTAGGAAACCCTTGAGGTACTTATCTGAGCCATCGTATGTTTCGACTTGAAGGAATAACTCAGTTGGCGATTCAGAATGCTCCAGGTCATCCTGCACACTGGGAAGCTCCAGCTTCGGTTTGCATACGCCTATTTCCCAAATTCTTCGTCCGATGAGTTGCTCAACAGGTAGGCCCAGAACCTCGAAAGTGGTAGGGGAGCAATGATCAATGCGATATTCGTCATCGAGAAGGAGGGTGGCTGCCCCGGTAAAAGCGAGCACTCGGTTGAGGGATGCGCTGGTTAGGTCTGGAGTGGCTGATTCCTGGTTGCTCTCATTCAGGATGTTGAACTGCACCATGATCACTGGTCCAGAATCGAATTCGACCGCTGTCGCCTCGGCATCGGTCAAAAACGGCCGTCCGTCTTTGCTGAGGTATTTCCACTGACGACGCGAGGAACCTCTGTCGACTGCTTCTTGAAGCCAGCCAACTCCGATAGCGCGGCGAAAGTTCTTCTCAGGACTACTCATGTGGTGGGCCTTGAGCGGGAGGAGCTCTTCGAG
This sequence comes from Pseudoglutamicibacter albus, assembly GCF_022346425.1. GTDB lineage: Bacteria > Actinomycetota > Actinomycetes > Actinomycetales > Micrococcaceae > Pseudoglutamicibacter > Pseudoglutamicibacter albus. Next base: position 129,989 of record NZ_JAKRCW010000004.1, on the reverse strand, counting down.
GGTGAAACCGAAAATCTCGCATGCTGCTTCATTGGCCCAGAGAATCGACTTGGTTTGGGCGTCATGAATCAAAATGCCAGTCCGGTTGGCTTGGCCCATCGTTCTGAAATCACTGTCAGTTGGCAGCATCTGCCCTCCCGGGTGTGGTTGTCTCGATTTCTATCAGCTTTCTGTTGTGCACCCTATAGGGGATGCCTTTACATGCTTGAGAGAACATCCCACTGTTGGTGTCCTTGCACGTTCCATAATCTGGAGGTCAACGAAGCAATGTGAGCTAGATCTCTTTTCAAGGAATGGAGTCAATAGGATGCCGAACGATTTCCTAGTCGACACCCAAGTTGCTGAACCAGCAGGGGAAGCTCGGGAAGCGGCTTTTGAATACGCTCTTAAGGTTCTAGAACAGCGACGCAATGAATTCTCTGAGCAGGGTTATGTTCCTAAAGACTTCATTCGCCTTCTGAAGAAGGCTGGTATCTACCGGGCCGCTACACCTGAGCGTTTCGGCGGGGAGCCAATGCCGCCGGCTGACTTCATGCGACGTATTGAACGTATTTCGAGCGTTGACCCGGCAACAGGATGGGTAGCGAGCTTCGGTTCGTCGCTGGTCTATCTGGCGGCCTTGCCAGAGGATACGCAAGCGAAAATCTATGCGAACGGCCCAGATGTCTGCTATTCCGGTGGCTTATTCCCTATGCAGGAAGCCGAGAACGAAGCAGGTGGCTACCGTGTGACCGGTGTCTGGCAGTTCGCTAGCGGTTGCAAAGGCGCAGACATTGTGGGTGTAGGCCTGAAGGGCGGGCCACAGTCTCAAGGGCGTCCGCTTACTGCTTTGCTCAATCCGGATGATGTGGAAATCGTGGACAACTGGGACGTCGCTGGAATGCGTGCCACGGGTTCGCATGCGATCAAGGTTGATGAAAAGTTCGTGCCGACCTCCATGACTTTTGTTCGCGGAGGCGAGCCGCAGATCGACGAGCCTCTCTACCGCTATCCGTCTCTTGCCTACGCTGCGCAGGTGCTATCCGTAGTTACGTTGGGCTCGGCCCGTGGTGCGCTCGACTTTTGCCGCGAAAGCGGAGCCGCCAAAACATCGATCGCTGGTGGCAACGCAAAGGGTGAACGCCCTACGTTCCAAGACGGATATGCACGTGCTGAAGCGCGTCTTGAAGCAGCCCGAGCCTACTTTTTCGACATGACAGAGAAGGTATGGGCTGACGTTACTGCAGGAAGAGAAGTTAGCCAAGAGACAGTCACGCTACTGCGGCTAGCTACCACCCACGCGGCACATGAAGCTCGCGAGGTCATCCTCGCAGCTTTTGATCTCTCAGGTACTGGGGCTATCTACAACTCGCACCCCCTGCAGCGCTTCTTACAAGACGGTTTGGTTCCGGCTCAGCATGCGATGTTGCAAGCGAACACTTACCAAGCTGCTGGGGCACTCCTTCTGGGATTCGACGCACCGATCCCAAGCTTCCCGTAAAGAACTAGTTGGAAATGAGGTTAGGCATGACCATGCGAGTCCTTTTCTGCTTCGGAAATAACCAGAATTTTTTCGACCTGCCAAAGGCTGAGATTGGCCCTGTATGGGAAGCGACCCAGCAACTACTGACTCAAATTAGCAAGACGGAAGGAATTAACGTCATCGGCACATTCGATGATGACTCCTTCATGGTGGGGCCGTCGTCGACGTGGCCGTGGACCTTCTACGTCATGGCTGATGCCGAATCAGCTGACGCAGTCAAAGCCGCATGCAACCTTTTGCGCACGATCCAAGTTGGCGAACATGCCCTATGGCGTTACTTCAAAGTTGAGGCACGGATGGGCCGTGAACTTACGATCCGCGACGACGTCAACTAAGACAACATTCATATCTGAAGGAGGAACAAGTGGAGAACGTTGATGCTGAGACTACCGACTACGCATCGCTGGTCGGTGAAGATCGCGTTGCTGGGCAACTCTACACTGACCCGGAAATCTTCAAAGAGGAAATGGAACGCATCTTCTATCGCACCTGGGTCTGGGTGGCGCACGAGAGTGAGATCCCAGAGAAGGGGTCGTTTAAGACAACCTATGTCGGCGACCAGCCTGTAATCGTTTCCCGTGACCGCAAGGGCAACTTCAACACTTTGCTGAACCGTTGCCGTCACCGTGGTGCTACGGTGTGTGACCAGCGTTCAGGTAAGGCTAACGGTTTCACCTGCCCGTACCACAACTGGTCTTATACTCTTGACGGCCGTTTGCGTGGTGTTCCATACCCAGACGGGTACGAAGGCGTCCTCGATAAGAAGGACTTTCCGCTTCAGAAGCTGCGTACCGAGAGCTACCTGGGGATGATATGGGCGACGTTCAACGAGGACGCTGAACCTCTTGAAGACTTCTTGGGTGACGCCAAGATTTGGATGGAACGCTTCTTCAAACAGACCAACGGTTTCCCTGCGAAAGTTATTGGCACCCATAAGTTCCGTTTCAAAGGAAACTGGAAGATCCAGCTTGAGAACACGACGGATGGATACCACTTCCCGATGGTCCACAAGTCTTGGATGGCGTCCGTCGATGCCGAAACGGCGAACATGATGTCCTTCATGGATGACCCACGTTCAGTAACCCACGCATTGGGAAACGGGCACAGCGTTGCCATCATGGCTTCGGACCACGCTGATCTCGATGTCGATGACGGCACCGAAGAGATTCAGCCGCGCTTCCAGCACCTCGTTGATGAGCTTGAAGAAGCAGGCGAAAGCCCCGAGCGTATCCGCCGCTACATGCGCTCGATGCACGGTTCCGGTTTCAATCTCAACACGTTCCCAAACGTTGCGATGTCTTCGTCTTTCTTCCGTGTATTGATTCCTATCTCGGCCGACGAAACAGAGATTTGGCACATGGCTATTGGCATGGACGGCGGGCCAGAAAACATCAACCGTGAGCGGCTCCGTATTCATGAACACTTCCAAGGGCCGTTCGGTTTCGGTAGCCCGGACGATGCAGAAGGCTGGGATCGTGTCCAGATTGGTGCACGGGGTAACCCGAACATGCCAATCATGGTCAACCGCGGTGAAGGGCGCGAGAGCATGAGTGAAGAAGGATGGCCAACCTCTCACGTTACCGATGAGACGGGTATGCGTGAGTCCTACGCGATGTGGAAGAAGATGATGCAGAATGACTAACTCGATTCTGAACGACCCGCGGGTCCAGCGCGCTATTGAGCTCATTTGGCATGAAGCAACTTTGCTCGATGACAAGCATTATGAGGCTTGGCAGGAACTATTCACCGAGGATGCAATCTATGTTGTTCCGATCGATCCGGAGACTGACGATTTCGAGACGAACCTCAACATGATCTACGACGACCAAAGGATGCGTAAGTTGCGTGTTGAGCGGCTTGTCCAGGGTTTTTCTCCCTCCGCGGTGGCAGCGGCGCGTACCGTTCGCGTGTTGTCGCGTTTTACTGTCAAGGAGATCTCCGAGAACGAGGTAACGCTACGTTCGGCTCAGATCATTAACGCGTTCAAACGTGAGAGTTTCACCACGCTCGGCGCTGATGTTGAACACCGCATTGTTTTAGATGGCGACGAGGCGAAAATTAAGCTCAAGGTTGTTCGACTCGTCGACAGTGAAGATGCTGTGAGCGCATCCGGATATCTCGTCTAAGGGGGACCATGGCACGCGATGAAGTATCAAGGGAACAGATTGCCATCGTCACGGGGGCTGGCGGCGGCATGGGGAAAAGTATTTCCAGAGTACTCCATGCCGATGGCATGAAAGTGTTGCTGACCGATATCAACGAGGACAGCATTCGAGAGTTCGCCGAGGAGTTATGTCCTCAAGGGGAAACCGCGTGGGCTCTTCAGCAAGATGCTTCACAAAAATCGGAGGCTGAACATGTGCTCGCCGAATGTACCGCGCGGTGGGGGACCCCGACCGTTCTCGTAAATAACGCTGCAGTGACTCAAACGGCGGACCCATTGACCATTTCACAGGAGGACTTCGACCGTGTAGTCCGGATCAATACGGATTCAGTCTTCTTCGGCTGTCAGGTGATAGGTCAAGCTATGGCTGAAGCTGGCTACGGCAGGATCGTCAACATGGGGTCACTCGCTGGGCTGAATGGTGGTACCGCAACCGGTGTGCACTACGCAGCCTCGAAGGGAGCGATTGGGACGATTACCAAGATCTTTGCAAAGCAATACGCGGCGCAGGGGGTGACCGTCAACCAGATCGTTCCAGGCCCCCATGACCTTCCGATCGTGTACGAAACCGTCCCAGAAGACAAACTGGAGGGAGTCATCGCATCGATCCCGGTTGGCAAGCTGGGGAGCCCTGACTTCATCGGTCAAACCATTGCGTTATTGGCTTCCGAGGAGGCCTACTTCGTTACGGGTGCCTCGTGGGATATCAACGGTGGTCTTTACGTCAGATGATCCCCAAGCGTCTCAGTCAGTCGTAGTGTGAGGATAGTAGGAGTAACAAGTGGCGTTAATCGACGTTAAAGTTACAAAAATCGTGGACGAAGCCCCTAACGTCAAGTCGTTTTGGCTCGAGCGGGAAGACGGAACGCCGCTAGGTCCGTATGTTCCAGGAGCACATATTGATGTTGAAGGCCCCACCGCCATCACACGTCAGTACTCGCTCTTTAGCACTCCAGAAGCCGGTGATAGTTTCGCAATTGCCGTCAAACGGGAAGAAGAGTCTCGTGGGGGTTCGGAGGCATTGCATGGCCTCAAGGTCGGCGATACCTTGCGAATTAGCGAACCTCGCAATCTTCTCAATATCGCCGAAGAGGCAGATTTCCATGTCTTGGTAGCTGCGGGAATCGGCATTACCCCGATGTTGAGCATGGCTCGCTATATGGATGTTCACGACATCCCGTTTCATCTTCACTACTTTGCCCGTAGTGAGGAAGAAGCGAGTTTCTTGCCTTTATTGACTGACCGTTGCCCCGAGAAACTCAGCGCGCATCTCGGTCTGGCTCGTCATGATCAGGATGGGGTGCTTGAGGAAGCTATCGAGAAGGCCCCTGAAGGCACTCACGTCTATGTTTGTGGCCCGGAAGGGTTCATGGACAAAGTCGTCGCCATTGCGGAACCACTCGTAGGCGAGAACTCAGTGCATCTGGAGAACTTCAAAGCTCAAGAACAGCCAGCTGCGTCCGAGAATTCGGCCTTCGTGGTTGAGCTTGAAGGTGAAGAATACGAGATCCCGGCCGATCGCAGCATCGTATCTGTGCTTGAAGAAAACGGAATCGATGTTGAAACGTCCTGTGAAGAAGGCATCTGCGGAACATGCATCATGCAAGTTCTCTGCGGTGAGCCAGAGCACCGGGACAATGTCCTGACGAAAAGTGAAAAAGAAAGCGGGGAGCTCATCGCGATCTGCGTTTCGCGTAGTAAGTCATCCAAGCTCGAGCTGGATTGGGATTAGTCACTGAGGCCCAGAGACACAAACTAAAATTTGTGGGACCAACAGCTGAAACTGCAGTTCAGATTGTTGGTCCCACAATTCGTATTTCTAACAGGGGCTGTTCTAGCTTGCTAGTGGATAAACCGCAGACTCGAGATTCGCGCGCAGAATGTCCCGAATCAATGTCTGAATGGTCGCAGACCCCGTTTTATGTGTGATGCGAGCTCGGTGCACATCGACAGTCTTGGTACTGAGGCCGAGCTTGCGAGCGATATTTTTGCTCGGGATTCCTTCGATCACTAGAGACAAAATCTCCCGTTCACGATGGGTCAACACGCCGATGCGATCAGTGACATCCTTTCGTAACGCGTGACCATTGAATCGTTCACAAGCCAGAGGGATCGAAGATTGCACACGTTCCAACAACTCTTGCGGGTTGTACGGCTTTTCAAGGAAGTCAGTAGCTCCCGCTCGTAGCACGGATACAGACAAAGGGATATCTCCGTGAGCAGAAACAAAAATAATGACGGCGTGAGGAGCGATTCGGTTGAGTTCTTGCTGTAGCTTCGGGCCACTCATATGCGGCATTCGAACATCCAAGATGATGCACGCTGGGGCGCTACCGTCGTATGCATTTAGCAACTCCTGAGCGCTTCCGCACAAGATCGGAGATAAACCGATGCTGCCTAGCAGCCACTGCGCAGACTCACGCACAGCTGGGTCATCATCAACAACAAAGACCGAGACGTCCTCCTCTGTAACTGCTGACCCGACTGAAACCGAACGTTCGAGCAATTTGTCAGCGAGAGGATTAGTTGTCATCAGACGTTGCATCTCCGTCTTCGTCAAAGGCTGCGTCGGCTGTCCAGTAGTTCATGCCGAAAGCGCTGACGTGGTGTTGCCATGGGGTCAGCCTACGGAGCGAAGGCTCTTCTCGACGTACTGATTCGTCGGCTGCTTCAGGTCCGTCGGCTTGGACTGTCCAGTGGACCCAGTTGACCTCGCGCCCAAACTCGTCATGAACAAAGAGATCTACGTGATGCCAGCCGTAGTTGAACGTGTCCTCGTAGCAGGTGAGGAAGGTTCGGGCATGGTTGAGTGGTCGTGGAGACTTGCGAACCGGTTCAGTTGAAGTGTTCGTCATAGCGATTCATTCCCTCCGTAGTACTCTATGAGTTTTTGTTCGAGCAGTTGCCCGATTGCGAATAGTTCAGCCTCATCACCGGGCAGGCTGATTAGTTGGAGCCCTAGGGGCAGTCCGCTTTCGTTGCGCGCGCCAGGAACAGTCAGTGCAGGATAGCCGAGTGCTTGCCAGGGCCGACTAAGAACTGGGTCGCCGGTGCTTTCGAGGCCGTAAGGGGCAGAATCCTGTGCAGCTGGGCCCAGGATGACCGTCCCAGGTTTGAGTTGAGCTTTGAATAGTTCATCAGTACGGCGGGTACGGGACAAGGCGTTCCAGTATTGCTGATTGTTGATGCCACGACCGGTAGTGAGCAAAGTGCGAAATTGTGGGCTGATTTCTTCCGGGAAGTCGTTTAGTAGGTGCCCATGTTTTTGGTGTGCCTCATAAGCCATGATGATGGGATGGTCCTGAACCAGGGTGGCCACATGATCTAGCAGGTCGAAAGGCGACGAGACAACACCGAAAGCGGCCAATTGGTCAGTTGCGGTACCGATGGCCCCAGACATGGGGGATGCGATGTCAGCGACATCTGAACCAGGCCACGTCAATACAGTGGCGTGGCTGATCTCTGTGGACAGGTCACGCCCTAAAAATGCAGATGTGGCGATGCGTAGATCTTCGGTTGTTTGAGTTAATAGGCCGAGGCTGTCGAGCGATTTTGCCATGCCGTCGACGCCAGTGGGATCAACGTCTTTCCTTGCCAACACAAAACCGGCTGTGCCGCAGTATGCCGCCGGGCGCGTTACCGAGCCAGCTGTTTGTGTGCCAAGCGCTAGCGGGACAGTTCCTGCCGCGACTGCTGCCGCTGAACCGCTCGAAGAGCCCCCAGGGGTATGTTCCGTGTTAGCTGGGTTGCGTGTTTTCGATGGTTTGAAGAAACCGAACTCGGTGGTGGTGGTCTTTCCGAGAACGATGGCGCCTAGACTTTCGAAGCGCTCTACACAGGCCGCTGTTGAAGACTTGTTAGCCGAATCCGTCGTAGGGGAACCACTGCGCGTTGGCATGCCGGCAACATCAATGAGATCTTTCACCCCGAAGGAAACGCCTGCTAGTGGCCCATCCGGTGAAGCACTGACCGAGTCAGGGGCCGATTCGTCGATGAGAACCCATGCTTGTAGCTCTTCTTCTCGTGCTTGAACGGCAGCGAGGTCGTCTGCAATGAACCGCTGAGCTTTTGCGGCATCAGCCTGGACAGCGGTGACTCGTTCAGCAATTGAAGGTACAGGTGTGGATTTCACGGTTTCGTTCCCTCGTAGCTCTCCATAGCTCAAATAACTTACATGTGTCCCCGGTCACAATTCTTGGCGACTTGTTCGCTATTTGAAAGTAAAGGTTTCCCCTCTATGGGTGAAAGGAAGGGTTGGCTAGCTTGCATATGTGAACGGTATGTGGCCTGGGTCACTCATATGACGGTAGGCCTTATTGCCCTCGCTAGACCTCTCGTGTCACTAGTGACTCAGAATTCAAAGATTCTGGTCAAGACAGTGGGAAAGGACCTTATTGTGACTCCGGAAGAGACTCCTCTCATTGACCCGCTCGTGTTTCGAGAAGTGATGGGTCATTATCCGACCGGCGTAGCGGTGGTGACGGGCATCGCCGAAGACGGTGAAGAGCTCGCATTGGTAGTAGGGACGTTTAGTTCTGTATCTCTTGATCCACCGCTTGTGTCATTCATGCCAATGAAGACGTCGAAGACGTTTGAGAAATTACGCAATCTGAAAACGATGTGCATCAATATCCTGGGGGAGGAGCAGGAAGACCTGGTCACAACCATCGCCCGCCGGTGGGAAAACAAGTATCACGGTGTGGACTCATTCCGTTCGCCGGCAGGCAATCCAGTTTTGGCGGGAAGCGTGGCCTGGGTTGATGTTGAAACTGACAATATCGTCGAAGCAGGCGATCACTGGATTGTTCTTTGCAGGGTCTTGGACCTTGCCGTGGTTAACGCGGGCTCACCACTGTTGTTTTTTCAGGGCGGTTACGGTGGCTTCTTGAGCACGTCACTGGCGGCACGTACCGATAAAGAGTTTGCGGACCTACTCGAGGAAGTCGAATCTACGCGAGGCATCCTCGAAGGGTTAGCAAGCGGAATCGGTTGCCAGGTGACCCTCTACCGCGCTGTAAGTCGTGATGAATTCGCCCAGGTGCTCTCCGCTACCGGCCCCGGAGTTGACCGGTCAGGAGGGGTTGGGCGGCGTCTTCCGATCGTCCCTCCCATCGGCGATACCTATATGTATGCCCAACCTGAGAGTGAACAGGAACGGTGGATCGCTAAAGCGCGGGGAGTCAGTGATGAAACTAAGGAAGTGTTCCGGCAGCGGATGGATTTTGTCCGCCGGCACGGTTATCTGGTCGCCTTCTTGCCTGACGACAATGAAGCGGCATATGACGACGTCAACGAAGCCACACGCCAGTATGCGCAAGGCCGTATGACACCAGCTGAGGAGCGCCGAGTTCGGGAGACAATCTTCAACTCCTCCGTAGATTACGAGCTCCGCGACATCGACCCGCACACTGCATACAGGATCGGCTCCATGGTTTTTCCTGTGCAAAGCCCAGAAGGAGGAGTGGAATACACACTCCGGCTCTCCCAATTCCCGGGACCTCGGCTGGGGCATCGAGTGCTCGACTGGATCGAACGAGGCAAGAGCGCAGTCAACCTCATCGAAAGCCTGATCGGCTTCTCACAAACACAACAGTCATAACTCGTTCGGAGTCTTTATCCGTTAACCCGAATCCGCAAACACTGGTAGTCGGAAGCGGTTCGAGGAGAAAACAATCGTGGGACAAGAGAGCTCGTTTCATAGAAAGTAGTCGTTAGTCATGAGCAAACAAGTAATGACTGCGGCCCACACCCCGCCGCAAGCTGAACCTCGCCAGGCCAGTACCACCAAATACGTTGTTGCTTCCCTGATTGGTAACTCACTTGAGTGGTATGACTTCTTCCTCTATGCGACTGCCTCGGCTGTGGTGTTCAACGTCCTCATGTTCCCTGCAGGTACAGACCCGCTAGTAGGTGCGCTTGGGGCATACGTTGGGCTAGCGGTTGGGTTTGTTGCTCGGCCGTTGGGCGGGGTAATTTTTGGGCATATCGGCGATAAAGTCTCGCGTAAAACCTCGCTCATCATCACGCTTGGGGTCATGGGGCTGGCCTCAACAGCGATGGGTCTGCTGCCAACGTATGCATCCATCGGTGCCGCAGCACCCATCATCTTGGTGTTGCTTCGTGTCGCGCAAGGGGTCGCTGCTGGCGGGGAATGGGGAGGCGCAGTACTCCTGATCAGTGAGAACTCTTCCCAGAAACGTAGAGGGATGCTCGCGGCTTTCAGCCAAAGCGGTGTGAGCCTCGGTTTCGTAACGTCGGCGCTAGCCTTTTATGCAGTCAAACAGCTACCTGAAGAACAATTTCTAACATGGGGCTGGCGCCTTCCGTTTTTGTTCAGCATCGTGCTGCTTTTCGTGGGCATCTATATTCGTAAGGGCCTTCCGGATGAAACTGTTGATGAGGCCGAGTCAGCGAGCAGTGATAACGAACGCATCCCGATGATCGAGGCTTTCCGGCGTTTCCCTGGCCAAATGCTCACCGCGATGGGCATGCGCATCGCCGAGAACGGCGGCTCCTATATCTTTATGACCTTCTCCGTTGTTTATGGCAAGCACGTTGGGGTAGATGACAGCTTGATCTTGCTGATTCTGGCGATCACTATGACGCTGTGTTTCTTCTCTTTCGTTTTCTTCGGCCATTTATCTGACGTGCTCGGCCGGCGTCGTGTCTACGCTTTCGGTGCGATAGGCATGATGATTGTTGCGGCTCCGTTCTTTTCTCTCTTGGAGACCGGTTCGATGCCGCTGATGTTGTTGGGGTTCGTTCTTGCTTTGGGTGTTTGCCACGGAGCAATGATTGGTACCCAGCCTTCACTCTTCCACGAACTGTTCCCGGCAGAGGTTCGGTATTCGGCGATCTCAATTGCACACGAAGTGGCTTCCGTTTTCGCCGGTGGCATTGCTCCGCTGATAGCGACAGCGCTGTTGCTCAAATTCGATTCCCCGCTACCTATCGTGATTTATCTGATCGGCATGTGCCTGATCACTCTGGTCTCGGTGGTTGCGTCCCGCAAGTATTCGGAAGAAACCTGAGGACAAACCGTCGGTGAACGGTGGATAACATCTAAGGGCGGCCAGACGATCAATCGTCTGGCCGCCCTGTTCTTGGCTAGAAACTAGCTACCTACCCTTCGATGTGGCGTTCGGCTGGGCCGTCGTATGCGGACAGCGGGCGGATCAATGCGTTGTTGGCGCGCTGCTCCATGATGTGTGCCGTCCAGCCCATGATGCGGGAGCACACGAAGATCGGGGTGAACATCGGGATGTCGAAACCCATGAGCCAATACGTTGGGCCCGCCGGGTAGTCGAGGTTCGGTTTGATGCCCTTCGCCTCATCCATCGACTTCTCCAACCCTCGATACAAGCCGAGCAGCTCGTGGCGGTCATAGTAATCCAGCATCCGGAACAACGCATCCTGCATGGTCGGTACACGCGAGTCGCCGTTCTTGTAGACACGGTGGCCAAAGCCCATGATTTTCTTTTTCTGAGCCAACGCATCATCCATCCAGGCCTTCGCACGGGCCTCCGCTGCCTCAGCCGACTCATCGGCCCTGATCCCGAGCTCCTCGAACGTGTGCATCACAGCCTCGTTCGCGCCGCCATGCAGCGGGCCCTTGAGCGCGCCGATCGCGCCACCCACAGCCGAATGCAGATCAGACAACGTGGACGTGATCACGCGCGCGGTGAACGTGGATGCGTTGAACGAATGCTCTGCATACAAGATCATCGAAACACGGAACGCATCCACAACCTCCTCCGCAGCTTCCTCACCGAAGGCCATCCACAGGAAGTTCTGCGAATAATCCAGGTCCTCACGCGGTTCCACAAGCTCAAGCCCGCGACGGCGGCGCTGGTCATAACAAACCACCGCAGGCATCAGAGCGAACAACTCCTGTGCCTTACGCAACTCAGCCTCAGGCGAGTTGTCCTCACCGTCTGGATGCGACGCGCCAATCACAGCGGCGGCGGCATGGCACACATCCATCGGGTGACACGTGGTCGGCAACTCATCAATCACGCGCTTGAGCTCCTTACTCAGCGCGCGGCCGGAACGCTCACGGCGAGTGAACTCCGCGAGCTGCTCCTCGCTCGGCAAGTCACCGTTCCACAGCAGTAGAGCGACTTGTTCAACGGAGCACTTCGCGGCCAGCTCCTGAACCGGGTAACCGCGGTAGAGAAGCGAGTTCGTTTCTGCGTTGACCTTGGAAATCGCGGTGGTGTCTGCGACAACGCCGGCAAGGCCCTTATAAATAGTTTGCTCAGTCATGACGCCTCCTTTAAGGCTTGGTTCGATGCCGTGAAAGCACCGATGCGGGGTCGGCTTTAGGTCAGCGGCTTGCCGGGGACTTCGAAATTGAACACGCCAGTGTCGAACTGGTTGTAGGCGTTGTAGTCAACAAGCTCGTACAACCGCGCGCGTGTAAGCATGTTGTCAACCTCTGATTCCTGGGTGCCTTGCGTACGAATCGCGCTGAGCACGCGTTCGATGGCGCCCATCGCTTGCCGCTGCAGCGTCACCGGATAGATGATCATGGACACGCCCGCGTCCTGAAGCTGCTGCTTGGTGAACAGCTGGGACTTACCGAATTCGGTCATGTTCGCAAGCACCGGAACATCAAGGTTGGAAGCCATCGCCTCGAACTCGGCGAGGTCCGCCATCGCTTCAGGAAAGATTGCGTCAGCGCCAGCATCAGCGAGCTTCTGAGCGCGTTCCAGGGCCGCGTCGAATCCGTCTACGCCGCGGATGTCGGTGCGTGCCATGATCACAAAGTTACTGTCCCGGCGGGCCTCGACTGCGGCACGGATCCGCTTGACCGCGGTCTCCTCGTCGACCACGCTTTTCCCATCGAGGTGACCACAACGCTTCGGGTTGAACTGATCCTCGATGTGGCAACCAGCCAAGCCTGCGTTCTCAAGCTCCTGGATGGTGCGGGCCACGTTCATCGGTTCACCGAAACCGGTGTCAGCATCAACCAGGCACGGCAGGTCCGTGGTTCGAGCGATCTGGCCTGCACGGGTCGCAACCTCAGTCAGGGTAGTGAGCCCAATATCCGGCAGCCCGAGCTCGTTAGCGAGCACCCCACCAGAAATATAGACGCCCTCGAAACCCTGCTCCTGGATGAGCTTGGTAGACAACGGGGTGAACGCGCCCGGGAACTGAGCCACCTCATCGGCCGCTAGCGCCTCACGGAACGCAACACGCTTTTCTTCGGCAGTGACGTTGGAATACAGCATTCTTAGAACACACCCTTCTGCGCTTCTTCAAGGTCAACGCTGGCCTCGATGTTGAGCTGATCCAGCTCGCCCACACCGAGTTCAGGCAAACGCTGAACCGCATCCAGGAAACGCTCGATCTCCTCCGGAGCGACCTTGCCTTCAGCCAGTGTGCGGAACTTGTTGATGTACTGCTCGCGAGCGAACGGACGAGCACCCAACGGATGAGCGTCAGCAACAGCGATCTCGTCAGCGATCACCGTGCCGTCCTTCAGGGTGATCTCAACCGAGCCGCCAAACGCCTTCTCCTCCAGATCCAGCGAGTGATAGCGGCGAGTCCATTCAGGGTCTTCTTCGGTGGTGACCTTGTGCCACAGCTCCACGGTGTCCGGGCGCTGAGCGCGCTCCGGTGCGTAGGAATCCACGTGATGCCACGCACCATCCTGCAACGCGACCGTGAAAATGTATGGGATCGAGTGGTCCAGGGTCTCCCGGGATGCCTTCGGATCGTACTTCTGCGGGTCATTCGCGCCCGAGCCGATCACGTAGTGGGTATGGTGCGAGGTCTTGATCAGAACCGACTCGACGTTAGCTGGGTCGGTGGCCTCAGGGTGTTCCTTGTTGAGCTTGCGCGCCAAATCGATCCACGCCTGCGCCTGGTATTCAGCGGAGTGTTCCTTGGTGTATGTGTCCAGTATGGCTCGCTTGGCTTCACCTGCCGCTGGAAGCGGGACGGTGTATTCGGCCTCCGGGCCGGAAAGTAGCCACGCGATCACGCCATCTTCGCCCTCATAGATCGGGACAGGGGAGGTCTGGCCGCGCATCGCACGATCCACCGCCTCAACCGCCATCTTGCCCGCGAACGCTGGCGCGTGGGCCTTCCATGTTGAAATCTCACCCTTACGGGACTGGCGGGTCTGCGTGGTGGTGTGCAGAGCCTGGCCGATCGCCTGGAAGATCGTCTCGGCATCCAAGCCGAGCAAAGTACCGATGCCGGCAGCGGATGCCGGGCCGACGTGGGCGATGTGGTCGATCTTGTGCTCGTGCAAGCAGATTCCCTTGACGAGGTTCACGTGGACCTCGTAGCCGGTCGCGATGCCGCGGATGAGGTCCTTACCGCTTGCCCCGGTGTGCTGGGCTACCGCGAGGATCGGCGGGATGTTGTCACCCGGGTGGGAATATTCGGCGGCGAGGAACGTGTCGTGGTAGTCGAGGTCACGCACGGCCACGCCGTTGGCCCACGCCGCCCAGTCAGGGGAGACGGCAGCGTTGTCCTCTGGCGCACCGAAGATGAGCGCGCCCTTGCCCGTGTAGCCACCGTCCGGGGTCACGCGGTGGGTGAGGGCCTGCCCGCGCGCCGAGACGATCGGGCCGCGGTTCAGCGACGCGATAGCTACGGAGGCGTTGTCGATGATCCGGTTGATGATCATCTCGGTGACCTCGTCATCGACCTCGACCGGGTCAGTTGCAACGAGCGCGAGCTTATAAGCCAGCTGCTCTTCGTGCGGCAGGTGCTCTGCCGATGGGTAGGTTCGTACCGTGTGGTTGACAGTCACGTTGTGCCTTCCTTCTGGGCGGTCGTGGCCGCGTGGTTGGGTTCTCAGTTCTACGTTCGATATTCAGTTCTGCTGCGTGGCTTACTCTGGATCGCGCCGCTTACGCTGAGGCGCGGTGCTTATGATGCTGCCCGGTGTTCACGATGCGGCGAGGTGCTTATGATGCTGCCCGGTGTTCACGATGCGGCGAGGTGCTTATGATGCTGCACTGAGGTGCCGTTTTTCTTCGGCTTGATGGGTTAGCTCTTTGGATGCCAGCGCGTTCTTGAGCGCATTGGATAGGTGGACGCGCGTGGTTGCGATCGCTAGTTGTGGTGAGCCGGACGCGATGGCCTCTGAGATGGCTCGGTGTTCGTTCGCGGCTGCGATGAGGCGATCGGGATTCGATGTGGATAGCCTGCGGACCCGGGCGAGCCGCAAGCGCACGCTTGCCTGGGCTTGAGTTAGATAAGGGTTGTCGGCCGCGTGGTCGATCGCGGCATCCAGCTGGTCGATGAGCTCGTAATAGCCCGGGTGGGCGGTGTGCTCAGCGCTGAGCTTTTGCGCGGTGTCAGCGAAGCTCTGCGCCAGCTCCGTGAACGTTGCAGCGCTAACACCCGCCGCCGTGTTCGCGCGTTGCGCGGCGTTGACGTGCTCTGCTGCGAGGGCAGCTGCTCGGGTGTCAAGCACGTCGCGTAGGTCATAGAGCTTGCGTACGTCATCTTCTGAGATGTGTGAGACGGCGAATCCGCGCCCGCCAGCGGGTTCCGCTAGGCCGTCTGCTACGAGGCGGGAGATCGCCTCGCGAACCGGTGTGCGGGATATACCGAGGCGCTCCGAGAGATCGACCTCGCCGAGGACTGCGCCTGGCCGTAGCCGCCATTGGGTGATGTCAGCGCGTAGTTTCCGGTAGGCGCGTTCGCTGGCTCGCATCGCGTCTCCCTTCCATTGAGAGTCCCGGTTCCAGTGAGTGTCCCGGCAGAGCGCTCCTGAGCGCCCCATGCTCGATTGTATACACAACTAAATGCTTGATGCGAGGAATCAAAGAAGTCTCCTGGATTTTCAGATTTATGTATACATAACTATTGATTTGCTTCACTCCGAGGGCTAGCGTGTGATTCACGCCACAGCCTGTGAGGTTGATCTTCGCGGGGTCTGTGACAACTGATCAGCAATCAGCAAACAGGCGAGTTGGGGAGAGGCATCATGACGGGAGAAAACTACCGCGAGGTATATGAACGCAGCATCAATGATCCGGAGGGCTTCTGGCTTGAGGCGGCCAGCGGCATCGACTGGGTCAGCCCACCGAATAAGGCGCTCGATGACTCGAACCCGCCGTTCTATAAGTGGTTTCCCGGCGCCGAACTGAACACGTGCTACAACGCCGTGGACCGTCACGTGGAGAATGGCCGCGGGGATCAGGCCGCGATCATTTATGACTCCGCGGTACTCGGCAAACAGGAGACGATCACGTACCAAGAGCTCCTTGAGCGTGTATCCGTGTTCGCAGGCGCTCTGCGCGACCAAGGTGTGGGCAAAGGAGATCGGGTCATGATCTACATGCCGATGGTCCCTGAGGCTTTGATCGCGATGTTGGCGACCGCTCGCCTCGGCGCCGTACACATCGGCGTCTTCGGCGGCTTTGCCGCCCGGGAGCTTGCCAGCCGCATCGACGACGGCACACCAAAGGTTGTGGTGACGACCTCCGGCGGTATTGAGCCTTCGCGCCGCATCGAATACATCCCGATCATCGAAGAGGGTATGAGCATCGCCGAGCACAAGCCGACTAGCGTGATTGTCTATGAACGCGACGGTTTCCATACCACTGTCGCGGAGGCTCGCGAGCGCGCCGCTGAGAGCAGGGGAGCGGCATGGATTTCATGGGACGATGCGGTAGCTGCCGCCCAGCCGGCTGACCCGGTCACCGTCAAGGCCACTGATCCGCTCTATATCCTCTACACCTCCGGAACCACGGGCAAACCGAAAGGTGTTGTGCGCGATAACGGCGGATACGCGGTAGCCGGTGTGTGGTCGATGAAGAACGTCTATAACATCAACCCTGGCGATGTTTCGTGGACCGCATCGGATGTTGGCTGGGTTGTGGGTCACACCTACATCGTGTACGCGCCGCTGCTTGCGGGCGCAACCACGATCGTCTACGAAGGCAAGCCGGTCGGAACCCCGGATGCCGGCGCTTTCTGGCGGGTTGTGTCTGAGCATAAAGCGAAGATCCTGTTCACCGCACCGACCGCGTTGCGCGCTATCCGGAAGATGGATCCGGACGGTGAGCTGAGTAAGAAATACGATCTCTCCTCGATGGAAACACTGTTCGCGGCAGGGGAGCGGCTGGACCCCGAAACCTATACGTGGGCCTCTGAACTGCTGAACGTCCCCGTGATCGATAACTGGTGGCAGACCGAAACCGGTTGGCCTATCTGCGCGAATCTGCGTGGGCTTGACCCAATGCCGGTCAAAGCCGGATCCCCAACCGTCCCGGTGCCCGGCTATAACGTGCAGGTGTTGGACCCGATCGGTGAACCGATGCCGGCAGGTCAGGAAGGCAACCTGGTGATCAAGCTACCGATGCCTCCAGGTACGTTGCAGACCTTGTGGGGTAACGATGAACGTTTCAGGTCCGCCTATCTGGACGCCTTCCCTGGCTTTTATGCGACCGGGGATTCGGGCATGGTCGATGAGGACGGCTACGTTTTCGTGATGGGCCGCACCGATGACGTCATCAACGTCTCTGGCCACCGGCTCTCCACCGGCCAAATGGAGCAGGTGGTAGCGGAGCATCCGGCGGTGGCTGAGTGCGCGGTGATTGGCGTTGCGGACCCGCTGAAAGGCCAGCGCCCTTCCGGTTATGTGATCCTCAAGCACGGCGTTGAGATCGATGAGCAGCAACTGCGCGAGGAGATAGTCGCCTTGGTGCGCAAGGAGATCGGCCCGGTGGCTGACTTCAAGCATGTTGCTGTGGTTGAGGCGCTTCCAAAGACTCGCTCGGGCAAGATTCTGCGCAAAACGATGCGGCAGATGGCCGACGGCGAAGACTACGTAGTGCCCTCCACCATCGAGGACGATTCGATCCTGGAGGCGCTTCATGAGGTGCTGACCCGCAAGAGCTAGGCAGGGGCAGAGGGTAGGGCCTCGCTGGGGCAGGCGCTAGGCTCAGCGGGGCAGAGAATGAGGGCCCGGAAGGGCGAAGGAAACGGCCTCGTGTGTCAACTGATGCGTTCAGTTGGCACACGAGGCCGTTTGACGTCGTGGCGCAGGTTTGCGAGAGGAGATGCGCTTAGACGTAGAGGTCTTTGTTGTCGCTGAGAGGAGCGCCCAGCTCAACAAAGAGGTTTCGGTTGAGTGCGAAGCCTAGGCGGGCTTCGTCAACGATTTCGGCCTGGTTCGCTTGTTGAGCGAAGTGATCCAGGTGGATTCGGTACGTGTCTTTGTAGATTTTCGGTTTATCGATGGTGGGGAACTTCCACATCGTGAGCAGTTCGCTCGGAATGTTGTAGTGGCGTGCCACGAGAGCGCCGATCGCTTGGCCGCCGGACAGATCGCCAAGGTAGCGCAGGTAGTGGTGTGCGATGAGCCGCTCAGGGGAGGCCATAGCGCCGACTTCGTGGATGCGCTGGGTGTAGAGCATCACGGCCGTGGTGAGGTCCGGCATCTGGATGCCGAGGTATTCGGTCAAGCCAGCTAGATCGTTGCGGATTGACTCGCTGCGTTCAAGTGCAGGGTCGAGCAATTGCCGGACACTGGACTCGCACCGCCATCTAGCGCAGGCCTTTTCAAGTGCCCTATAGAGCGGCTGATATTGAGCGAGCAGCCGCACGTAGTCCTCAGCAGAGAGCTTGCCTTCCATGAGGTTCTGGATGAACGAAGAGTGTTCCGCCGCGGTATGTTCAGCACGCGTTGCTGATTTCAGTTGTGCTGCGAAAGACGGTGCTTGGGTGGGTGGAGCAGTCATCGGTCTATCTTTCAGGAATCAGTGGCCTTGCGAATCAGTAGATCGCTTTTCTAAGGTCAACCTAACCATGCGATCTCGAGTTACGCAAGGGGTGTCTTGCGTTATTAGATAAATTAAGTTTAGGCTTGCCTGTGTTGCTTGACGGTGGCTGTGGGCACCACCCGAAATCACGACATCTCCGCATCTGCACCCGACGCCATTGGGGTGCCCATCAAGCAAGGATCGTAAAAGCTATGAAGCAGAAAACCACCCGTAAGCGAAGCGTGAGGAGGGTTCTGGGTACGATGCTGTCCTTCGCGCTGGCTGGCGCGATGGCATCGGTTCCAGTTGCCACTGCCCACGCGGACACCGGCTCTGCGGCAGAAACAAAGCCCACCATTACGGTGACACCTGCACCCGCTGAGGGCGGCGAAGTTACCGTTACCGGCAAGAACTTCTACCGAGGCGACGATAAGGGCGCCGCAACAGCAGGAATCTATCTGGGCTACGGCCCATCCGACGCCGCGGGCTTCTACCAAGGCGGGAGTCAGAATCCCGTATGGATCGCAGCTGGGAAGAAAGACGAAGACACCGCACGTGGACGCACCGCTCCGCTAAACGCTGACGGCTCGTTCACAGTCAAAGTCGACGTCCCCGCGCAGTCGCAGCAAAACCTCTCCTTCTTTACCTCCAAGGGCCACGGCAAGGGCATGAGGGACACTAGCCAGGACGCTAAAGCCCCCATTACCTACCTGGAAAAGGCCGAGCCTCAACCGGAGCGGCCTCAGCCTGAGAAGCCTGAACCTGAGCAGCCGGAGCCTCAGCCTGAGAAGCCAGCTCCACAGCCTCAGCCTGAGAAACCTCAGCCTCAGCCGAAACCTCAGCCAACGCCTGAACAGCCGAAGCCCGAACAACCGCAGCCAAAGCCAGCGCAGCCAAAGCCAGAGCAGACAAAGCCAAAGCCACGCGCGGCGAAGAAGCAAGCCGGCAAGGGCGGCCAGCTCGAGTGGGGCGTCAAAGAAAGCTTCCGTAAATACGTTGTGGGACGTATCGCTAAAGGTTCCGTCGTAACCGGTGGTGGTGCGGCACAGAAGCCAAACAACGGCACCTTCACCTTCCCCAACGGTAAGGGCGCATATAAGAATGGCAAGGGAACCGTGACCTTCGATGGCACTGTGACTTTCAAGGGACACGGCGGCCAGATGAACCTCACGATGTCTAAGTTCGCGGTCAACTTCACTTCCGGCACCACCGCACAGCTCATCATGACTGTCAAGGCGCCAAAGACCTCTGTCACGGAGGCTGTGGACTTGAAGAACGCGCGCGTTGCGAACCTCACGTTCCCCAAGAACGCCCTGAAGGTCAAGAACGGAAAACTCAGCCTTGCTAACGCTCGAGCGAAGTTGACCAAAGACGGCGCTGTAGCCATGGCTGGGTTCTACGAACCAGGAACCGAGATGGACTCGGTATCTATCAAGGCCGCATTGATCACGGGAAACAAGCCGGCACCTCTGCCTGCACCGCAGAAGCCAAAACCTGCGCCAAAGCCTGCGCCAGAAAAGACAAAGCCGGCACCTCTGCCTGCACCAGACAAGCCTAAGCCTGCGCCAGAGAAGCCGAAGCCGGGACCTAAACCAGCTCCGCAGAAGCCAAGCGTTGACGTGCAGACCCCAGGTTCACAGGGCCTGCAGGTGCAGGGCACCCAAACCCAGGGTGCTCAGGCCCAGGGGTCTGACACTCAAGGCTCTGGCGCTCAAGGTACTGACACTCAAGGCGCTGAGGCTGGCCAGGGTAAGAGCCCAGCAGCACCGATTTGCCGCATCGAGAAGACCCCTGGAACCCCGGGCGCTTCAACTCTTTCCTGGGGTGTTAAGAGTTCCTTCCGGAACTACGTCACCGGCGGTATCGCTAAGGGATCCATCTCTGCCGGCAACGGCGCGGCCCGCACCGCGAACGGGTTCACATGGGGCGCAGGTTCTGGAACTCTCACCTCCAACTCTGGAACCGTGTCCTTCCCCGGCAGCGTCCACTTCACCGGCCACAAGGGCATCCTCGACACCACCATCTCCGGGCTGCGCGTCAAGGTCACGGGACCTGGCAAGGGCCAGTTGATCGCAAACGTGAAGTCGCAGTCGATGGAAGGTAAAGACCTGTCCGGCAGCAACATCGTGTTCGCAACCCTCTCCTTCAGCGGCGATGCCTCCAAAGGCATCAAGAACGCGACGGTAACCCTCACTAAGGAAGGCGCGGCAGGGTTCGCGGGCTTCTACGATGCCGGCCTGGTGCTGGATCCACTCACCGTGACCGTGGGGTCTGCAGGCACGGTTGAAAAGGAGATCTGCACCGACCCAGTAACCGGTGAGGTTGTCTCCCCAGACGGAACCAACACACCGGGTGCAGGTAACGGCCCTGCAGGTGCAGGCTCCGCGTCCGGTGCTTCCGGCGGACAGCTTGCCGCTACCGGCTTCGGCAACGCCACCTTGGCGGGGACCGCAGGCATCCTGGCCCTCATCGGGCTGGTGCTCATGCGGGGCGTGCGCCGTAAAGACTCCGCTGCATAATCACGCCTCCTGGCGTAATTCTGCCCACTCATGCAGCGGAAACCGCGTGTGGTTGTAGCTCCTCCAACGGGCTACAACCACACGCCCTCCTTCATTTCTAACGTCCTCACTCCGACGTGCTCTTAACGTCGTGACAATGTAAAGCGATGGGATCATGACTCACAGCTCGCCCTTCGAGAAGACACCTTCCCGCACCACCCGTGTGGCCTTGTTCGGGGCAACGGGGCTAACACTTATCAGCTTGCTCGCAGGGTGCACGTCAGCGCCGTCCACAGCCGAATCGCCGAGCCCGCACGCAACAGCAACGGCGTCCAGCTCAGGTGAATCCAGCGGTAAAGATAGCAGCGCAAACGCGGCGGATGCACTGAAACTCACTGGCCCTGCCGAGGCACGCGACATCCCGGATATGAAACCGGTTCTATCCGGAGTGAAACCGGCGCTACCCACCACAGTGACCGATGCGCACGGTAAGGAAATCACGGTCACATCAGCCAAGAAAGTGCTTGCGTTGGATCTCAACGGAACCCTGACAGACACGATGGTCGGGCTGGGTTTGCACGACCGGCTGATCGGGCGCTCAAACTCCGATACGAGCGCGCTACTCAAAGACCTCCCCGTTGTCACCAAAGACGGTCACGACACCAACGTTGAGGCGATCCTGAACCTCAAACCGGACCTCATCATCACCACCGAAAACATCGGTGGGGCCGAGTCCTACCGCCAACTGGAAAACGCGGGAATCACAGTGGTGAGGCTCGAACCAGCCACCAGCATCGAGGGGATCCCGGACGGAATCCGCGCGGTAGGAAAAGTGTTCGGCGTGCCAGAAGCAGCAGAAAAACTCGCCAAAGAAACCAAGAAGAACCTCGATGAAGCGGCCGAATACGTCAAAGAACTGCGGTCTAAGACCCCGCGGGCACCGCGCGCCGCCGTGCTGTATGTGCGCGGAACTGGGGGAGTGTTCTTCATCCTCGGCAACGAACATGGCGCTTCCGACATCGTTGAGGCGCTCGGCCTGCAAGATACGGCACGGGAGAACAACATCGAAGGCGTGAAACCCGCTAACGCGGAAGCGCTTTTGAACCTCAACCCGGAGATTGTCTTCGCGATGAAACGCGGGATCGAATCCGCAGGTGGAATGGATGGTTTCCTCAAGCGCCCAGGTATGGCCGCAACAGTGGCGGGCAAGAATAAACGCATCATCACTGCGGCTGATGGCCAGCTTTTATCTTTCGGGCCACGCACACACGAGAACCTTAAAGCGCTCGCAGAAGCCGTATATCAGGACGGACAAGCCAAGAAATGACCCAGACCGTGGCGAGCAACCGTAGCGCGAGGGCACGCGCGGCTTGGCTCACCGGCATCGTACTGACCATTGCCGTGGTGTGTGTTCTGCTGATCTCGTCCGCGGCTGGCCAGTACGCGACAACACCCATAGAAGTCCTCAGTTCAATCAAGAGAGTCGCGTTCGATGGGGCCGAACCCACCGACAACCCGACCGACGCCGCGCTGTGGACGATCCGGTTCCCGAGAGCCCTGCTCGCAGCGGTCATCGGGGCGAGCCTCGCGTTAGCCGGCACCGTGATGCAAGGCATCTTCGCCAACCCGCTAGCTGAACCAAGCGTTGTAGGCGTCAGCGCCGGCGCGAGCGTCGGCGCGTGCCTCGCCATCGTCTTCGGATACACATCGACTGGCTCCTGGGTCCTGCCAGTCAGCGCATTCATCGGCGCGATGATCGCCACCGCATGCGTGTGGATGCTCGCCAAAGGCTCGGGTAAGGTCCTGGTACTCACGCTCGTGTTGACCGGTATCGCGATCAACGCAATCGGCGGGGCACTCACCAGCTTCCTGGTGTACCTGGGGGACACAAGCTCGCGCGAAGAAATCATCTTCTGGCAAATGGGATCCCTCGCCGCGGCCCGCTGGGAGCAAGTAGGCGTGTGCCTCGCCGTGCTCGCCGTGACAGCCCTATGCATCTGGCTCTATAGGAACAGGCTCGACGTTCTGGCACTCGGGGACGCCGCCGCCCACGGAACCGGAATCAACGTCGAACGGCTACGGTTCATCAGCGTGATCCTCGTCTGCATCCTGACCGGAACCGCGGTCGCGTTCTCCGGGATGATCGGATTCGTGGGGCTCGTCGTCCCCCACGCTCTACGGCTCATAGTGGGGCCCTCCCATAAATACCTCGTCCCGCTATCCCTCCTGGGTGGGGCAACCCTGCTTGGACTCGCCGACACCGCGGCCCGCACACTGATCCCGCTCAGCGACATCCCCGTCGGCGTCTTCACCGCACTCGTAGGCGGACCCGTCTTCATCGTCTTGCTGCGCGGAACCCTCAAAAAAGGAGGCATCAGGTCATGAACGCGCTCGAAGCCGAAGACCTGAACATCACCATCAACGGCGCAACGCTGCTCGACTCCGTAACAGTGTCTGTGCGGCAAGGAGCCGTGACCGGGATCATCGGCCCGAACGGAGCAGGGAAATCGACACTGCTGGCCGCGCTCGCCGGCTTCACCCACCCACGCCGAGGGGTAGTTCGGGTCAATGGGGTAGACATACACACGATCCCGCACCTGGAACTAGCCCAACAGCGTGCCGTCATGAACCAGAACTCGGATGTCGCCTTCCCTTACACGATCCGGGAAATAGTGGAGATGGGGCGCACCCCGTGGGGAACCAACCCAGCCAACAGCACAGCCGTTGAGCAAGCGATCGAGCTGACTGGGCTCAGCCACCTGCTCGATCGTGAAATCACGACCCTTTCGGGCGGGGAGCGCCAACGAACCGCGTTTGCGCGGGTCATCGCCCAGGCTTTCCCGATGTGCGCGGGCCGGGTCCTCTTGCTCGATGAACCCACCGCTGCGATGGACGTCGCCTACGCCGAACACACCCTGGCACTGACTCAAGAGTTCGCCGCCCAAGGTTCCGCAGTTGTGGTGGTGATCCACGACCTCGACGCCGCCGCATCCTACGCAGATGACCTCATCGTGCTCGACCAAGGCAGGGTCCGCGCCGCCGGAGCCACGGCGGAAGTCTGTGACGCGCGGCTGTTGAGCTCGGTCTACCGGACCTCACTCGAAGTGTTCGAAGCCGCCGGCCGCACACGCATCAGCCCCGTACGGCCCTGCCGGTTCCTGAAACCACGCGACACCCACAGTGTTAGCCACAACAGCGGCAGCGGCAACAACAGCGCCGGAATCACGGAAAGCTAAGCGCGAGGTGGGGCCTATTCGGCGAGCAGTTCGCGGATGTCGTCCGCGCTGAGCGCGGAACCGAATCCGTCGCCGCCGTCCATGACGGATGTGATGAGCTCGCGTTTGGCATCCTGCAGAGCCACGACCTTCTCTTCGATGGTTCCAGCAGAGACCATGCGGTACACCATGACGTTGCGGGTCTGTCCGATGCGGTGGGCACGGTCCACCGCCTGAGCCTCCGCGGCCGGGTTCCACCACGGATCCATGAGGAAGATGTAGTCAGCCTCCGTGAGGTTCAGCCCGAAACCGCCGGCCTTGAGCGAGATCAAGAACACCGGGGCCTCGCCGTCCTTGAACTCTTGGATTGCCTCTTCACGGTTGCGGGTAGCGCCATCCAGGTATGCGTAGTCGATCCCCGCCTCATCGAGTCGGGCACCAGCGCGTTTGAGGAAGGACGTGAACTGGGAGAACACCAGCGCACGGTGGCCTTCAGCCAGGAGCGAGTTCAGGTAGTCCAACAGAGTATCCAGCTTGGCTGAACCGACATCGGCGAACTCTTCCTCATCCACCAACGCGGGATCCAACGCCATGAGGCGCAACGTGGTGAGCGAGGTGAAGATCGTGAAACGGTTCCGGTTGATGTCCTCCACCAGATGCAGAACCTTCTGCCGCTCACGCTGCAGCCGCGTGTCATAGATCCGGCGGTGCTCATCCGAAAGGTCGATCGCCAGAACCTGCTCTTGCTTGCTCGGCAGGTCCGTCATCACTTCAGTCTTGGTGCGCCGCAGCATGAACGGACGCACCCTGCGGCGCAACCGCTCCAACGGCTCAACAGCACCCATCCGTTCGATGGGACGGCCAAACACTTCAGCGAACTTACTCGAGGACGGGAACAACCCAGGGGAAGTGATCGCCAGCAGCGCCCACAACTCCATAAGGTTGTTCTCAAGCGGAGTACCCGTGATCGCGAACTTCACACGAGCCTTCAACTCACGCGCCGTCTGGTGTGCCTTCGTGGATTTATTCTTCACGAACTGCGCCTCATCCAGGATCAGCGCCGCCCATTCCACGTCGTGATAAACATCCGAATCCAGACGGAACAGCGTATAGGAGGTCACCACCACATCGTTGTGCGCGGCGACCTCAGCCAGCGACTGAGCCGCTTTCGCCTGCGTATCCCGCACCCCGGCAACCCTCACGCCCGGGGCGAACCGGCGCAACTCAGCCAGCCAGTTAGGAACCACCGAGGTCGGCGCGACCACCAAAACCGGGCCGGCGCCGCCCATCAAGGCGGTGTGCGCGCTAGCATCCGATGCGGCGGCTGAGGCTGTGTCTGCAGCGTCCGATGCGGCAGGCAGGTCGGGTGCGCTCTGCTCCTCGCGCGTCCATGCTTCGCGCATGTGGACTAACAAGGTGATGATCTGCAGTGTTTTACCCAGGCCCATGTCATCAGCCAGGATCCCGCCGAGACCCTGCCGCCACAGCGAAGCGAGCCAACGGAAACCATCCACCTGATACGGGCGCAACGTGGCATCGACAGTGTCAGGGACCGGGGTTTCACTCGCTTTCTCCGAACCCGTCGCTAGACCGGAGATGGCCGCATACCAGGAATCCGGGCCGGACACCTCAGTCGCTAAACCGGCCAGCTCGTCCCACAGGTTCACTTGATAGCGGGTGATCCGCAACGGGTCTTTCGGGTTCTCTTTCAGCATGTTCGCTTCCTCGATGAGGCTGCGAAGCTGGTGGAAGAGCGGCTGATCAAGCGAGACGTAGGTCTTATCCGACATCAGCATGCGCTTCTGCCCGGCGGAGAGCGCCCGCAGAATATCGGCATAAGGGATCCGGCGGTCACCCACCGTGATCATCAAACCTAGATCAAACCAGTCGTTCTTATCCGACTCAACCGTGGTCACCGTGAGCTCGGGGGCCTCGGTAAGTTCCTTATAGACAGGACGCCTACCCACATCGAGCACCCGCACGTGCGGGGTCCGTTCCAAAGCAGGCAGGCCGCGGCGGACGAAGTCTACGGTGGCAAGCCCCTCGAGCGTATGCGAAACCAGGCCGCCGTTACTGCGATGGGGCTCGAGCTCATCCCAGCCGTGATTGACCAAAACCTTCAGCGCCGCGGAACGCAACTGCCCCTCAGCCTGCACATCGCGGGCGTAATCATCGAGTCCAGCGGCACCGTAATCGATCTCCGAATCGACGACCACCACATCGTCCGGTTGATACGTCGCAACAACAACCAACGACGGGGGAGTGATCTGCGGCAACGAAACCGAACCATCACGGGACACAAAAGAAACGCGGCGACCCAAACGCTGATACAGGCCCGAGAAGAACTGCCGCTGTTCACCAGCGGGGACCGTGATGGTCGACGGGCGGCGCACCAAGAAACGAGTCTCCGGCTCCAACGTGTGCTCCACCGGGGCGATCTCTATGGTGTGGCCATCCTCAGCCAACGCCCACACACCATGCCGACCCACACTGCCCGCCACGACGTCCTCACCTAGCGCGATAGTACGGGAGCCGATGTCCATCGTCGGAGTTAGCTCGAGACCCTCATCGCTGCGCTGCGCATCGAAATACACGCGGCCGGCATCAACCAGCTCGATACCGGAGATTTCACTGGAACCCACGAGTTCGATCCCCAGCTCGTGAGCCTCCTCAAGCAAGGAAAACACCAAGCCGGAGGCGAAATCATCGAAAATGAGCCAGTCGTTATCCTCGCCGAAATACAGCTCCCCATTAGCCCTATACAGAGGAACCAACTGACAGAACCACCGGTGCTGCTCCGGATCCAACGGCAAACCATAGGTCTTGAAAGAAATCGTGTTCCACCGCAAAGCAGAACGAATCCAACGGCCCTGCGGGTTACGGATCACAGGGCGGATCGCCAACGTGAACCGGCTACGCACACCACGCGCACCCACAGCCTTCGGGTTCTGCCCCGCGCCATACTGGCGCCTCGAGGCATCCCGGGAATCACGCAACTCAAACTGCAAACCCAGCGGCTGAATATCCTCAGGTTTCTGACCGTCACGGCCAGCACGCCCGCTCTCCACAATCCGGTACAGAGCCTGCTCCCACTCGGCGTCAACAGGCTGCAGAGCCTCCTCCGCCTCCCGCTCATCCTTCGCCTTCATATGGCGGGCATTCGAATCGATCAACACAGCGGCAGCATGCTTACAACCCGGCTCCTCGTCCGCGCTGCAGGTCATCTCACCAATCAAGAACCCAGACTGATCCGCAACCAACGTGACATGCGCGCGAGCCTCAACATCGTCATCGACCACTGTGCCAGTCAGCACCAACGCATCCGAATCCCACGAAAGCTCAGACAACTTACCCGCATCAACCAGCATTTTCCCGCGGGTAAAAGAGCCACCACCGACCTTCTTCAGGACCTCACGGGCATCAACCAAAGGAAACTTCGCAGAACTCATCACCGCATAGTTTCTCATCCTGAGGCAGGTGTCATGAAATCGGGGACGTCATGCCGAGGGGTTCTGCACCGCGTGTGGCGGGTTCTATAAGGCGACGGTGCCGAAAGCCAGACCCAGCCCGTAGGTCACAGCTGCGGCGCCCAGGCCGATGAACAGTTGCCGGAACCCACGCGATACCGGGGGAGAACCGGAGATCAGCCCCACAAAGCCCCCCGTGATGAGCAGAGCAGCGCTGACAAGCACGGTAGCCACGAGCACGGCGCCGAGGCCGGATATACCGAAGATGTAAGGGAGGATCGGGATGATCGCACCGATCGAAAACATCACGAAGGACGATGTCGCCGCACCCCACGCGCTGCCGTGCCCGTCGAGCTCCTCATCACCTGGCAGGGAACGCTCCTCATGCGGCAACGGCAGAGACGTAGACGGGTCGCAGTCGCAATCGAAGCGGCCCATGCGTTCAGCGGCGCGATGCTCAGCAGCGGCCTGGGACATTCCTCGTGCCAGATACACCAGCACAAGCTCGTTCTCGTCAATATCTAGGTGTGGGGCGGCATGCAAGGTTGCGTGCGTTGGCCGGGAGGCATCCAAAAGTTCCCGCTGGGAACGAATCGAAACGAACTCGCCAGCACCCATCGACAACGCGCCCGCGAGCAGGCCCGCGATACCCGTAAACATCACGATCGACGGCGCAACACCGGTCGCGCCGATACCTAACACGAGCGCGAAGTTAGACACCAAACCATCGTTAGCACCGAACACCGCGGCACGGAAATTACCCGAAAGCCGCATCCGGCCCTCTGTGGCGAGCCCGCGCACAACCTCCTCATGCACCAACTCGTCCGCGGCCATCTTGTCTGGAACATCCGAATCCTTCGCATACGGGTTATTGCCCTCGGCACGCTGGACCAACGCCAAAACGAAAATCGAACCGAAATGCGTAGCCAAAAAACGCAGAAGCGACCGCTGGACCGAAGGCCGCGACGGCTTAGCGTGCTCACCTAAAAGCTCACGCCAATGATCAGCGTGACGCTCCTCAGCTGCGGCGAGCCCCTTCAGAATGCGGGCATCCTCCGGGGACTTCACTTTCGCGGCGAGCGCCTCATAGATCGCGCCCTCCGTCAACTCATCAGCCAAATAGCGGCGCCAACGGCGGATCTGTGCGGGTGTTGGCTCCGGTCGTTGGGAATCCGGGCGCTGGGCTGGAGAGTTATCGTTGGGGTTTTGGGTGGGGGAGGGGCGGGCAGGCGAAGACGATGAGGTACTCACGGGCACCAGTTTAGAAAAACTTTCGACGCCGGTGCCGGGCAAAAAGTTATGCCACCTTTAATTCTCCGGAAGTTTCCGTTAGTCGTTTGGAAGCGTCCGGGCGATCATCTGGTTGAGGATCTTCCGCGCGGTCGGAACGCTCGCGCCGTTCGCATGCACCAGGAACATCGGCGCATCCAGAACACTGCCGCCGGAACCGGAGTCCGTGTCGCTGGCGCGTCGGGAACTGGAGTCCGCGTCGCTGGTAGAGGCAGCGCCGGAACAGGCGCTTGTGCCAGGGCCTGCGCCGCGGCTGAGCAGGGCAACGGGAGCTGAGGAAGGCCCCGGAATACCAGCGCGGCGGCCACCATAAAGCCACGTGGCCCCCGAACCCACTGCGATCAAAGCCGCGGCAGCGATATCCCACGGTTTCACGGCCGGGCCGAGCACTGCATCATGCACCCCCGAGGCCAGTCTGCACACATCCACCGTGGTGCACACATGTCGGCGCACCGTCGCGAAGGCCTGCACAAGGTCAGAAAACTCGCGTGCCGCATCGGGCGAGACCTCGAGGGCTTCAGGATGCGGGTGATCCGTGACCAGCGCGCATAACGATTCAGCACCGCGGCCAGAAGACGCGCATGGAACCCAAGCGTCCGCGCCGCCTGCAGAGTCAAAGGTGCGCTGCTGAAAGTCACGTTGCTGAGAGACCACGACCCCGTCCGCGCCGATCCACGCGCGCCACATACGCTCCAATGCAGGCGCGCGCACAACCCCGGCCACCGGGACACCATCCACGACCGCGGCAACCGAAATCCCAAAATCCGGGAGGCCGTGAACAAAATTACTCGTCCCGTCGATCGGGTCAATAACCCAGCACACCACTCCTGCGGCGGGAACGCCGGCCTTGTCGACATCGGCGCCGGCCCCGCTGTCGGTACCCGGTCCGCCCTCACCAGCGCCATCCTCGCCAACGCCATCCTCACCAGCGCCTTCTTCGCCGAGGAACACGGCCTGCGGGGTCCGCTCGCGCAGGAACTCAACCAGCCGGGCTTCAGTCACGATGTCCGTTTGAGTCACCACATCGTGCGCCGAAGACTTCTGCTGCGCACTCACACCGGCACGCCACGCAGCCTCAACATCCGCCGCCACAGCCGCAACCGCATCCACCGCGATATCCCGCAAACGCTCAGGCTCTCCGACCCCGAGCCGCGCGACCACCGCCTCAGCTCCAGGCCACACGCGACCCTTTACCGCATCGAGCCCCTCCAGCGCATCAAAGTCATCCGAACTCATAACTTCAGCCTAACCAAGAACACACAAACCAAATGCCAGCCGCCGCCACCTGAAACCACTGCCGTGTGAGGGACGCCGCACCCTCCGTGACCGTGCCACATGAGAAACTAGTTGCGTGATGAAAGACGGTAAAAAACAGCACACCAAACGAGCCCATAAAGAGTTCGCTCTCGCGCTTGAAGACCGTTGGCAAGACTTCCGCCTCAAAATGTCCCAACGCCGTGGAGACAAAGTCGCCGTCGTCCCATACCGCGGCTACGGCCGCAGCGGAGAAAACGGGTGGGTGCGCGTATTCGCACGAGTTGTCATGGCGAAACCCGGGTCACGGCTTGAAGACCTCCACCTGCCCGCAGTCGTTGAAGAAGGCGTGCGTGGATGGCGTCACTTCATCTCACCCACCGTCGCGGAATACCCCGTCACAATCCGCATCAACGGCGCAACCTATGACGTGTACTCAGACCGCGGCGGCGTGATCGACGAACGCCTCGCCGTGAACCTCGAACCCGGCTGGCACCACGTAGAATTCATCGTCGATGACTCCGAACCCGTCAGCGGGCACGTGTTCATGGTCAACGAGAAACAAAAACACGGGATCATCTGCGACGTGGACGACACCGTTGTAGTCACGATGCTCCCGCGCCCACTACTCGCGGCATGGAACTCCTTCGTCATCGACGAACACGCACGCGTACCAACCCCAGGCATGGCAGTGTTCCTCGACCGCTTCGCCACCGCACACCCCGGCGCACCCACGCTCTACCTCTCCACGGGCGCGTGGAACACAAACCGGGCACTCAGCCGCTTCATGGCCCGCAACCTATTCCCCGACGGCCCGCTACTGCTCACCGACTGGGGGCCAGTCGAAGGCCGCTGGTTCCGCTCCGGCATCCAACACAAAGTAGACAACCTACGCCGCCTCGCCAGAGAATTCCCCGACATCTCCTGGCTACTGGTCGGCGACGACGGCCAAAAAGACCCCAACATTTACGCCGAATTCGCCCGCCGCTACCCAGACAACGTGTCCGCGATCGTGATCCGCCAACTCACCCCATCGGAAGCCGCGCTCGCCGGCGGGCGTAACGCCGCCATCATGAACACGACCCCGGGTGTCCCGTGGGTCTATGAACCCGATGGTGGGCGCATCGCCGCCCGGCTGGCCGCCTTGGGCCTCATGCCAGAAGCCCCCGACGCGCTCCATCCGGACCACTAGCCCCGGCGCCAGAACAGGTGCTGAAACCAGCGCGAAGCCCGCGCTGAAATCAGCGCCGAAATCGGCGCCAGATCTTGCGTCGAAACAAGCCCCCAAGCAGGAAGGACAGCCACGTGAGCCGCCAAACCGTCTCTGTGCCACTACGGTGGGCAGACATGGACGCCTACGGGCACATCAACAACGCCAACCAGATCCGCCTCATGGAAGAAGCCCGCGTCGCCGGCTTCGGCGTCCCCGGCGGAACCGGCTCACCAGTAGGCCGCGAAGGCAAAAACGACCTGTTCGAAAACGTCGGCGAGGGCATCATGATCCTCGTCGTCGAACACACCATCCGCTACCTAGCGCAACTTCCATACCGCGACGTACCCGCCGCCGTGGACATCTGGATCTCCGACATCAAACCCGCAACCTTCACCGTCAACTACGAAATCCGCGACGGCCACGACGGAACCCTCTGCTCACGCGCCAAAACTCTCATGGCGCTCGCCGAGGGCGAGACGGGGCGCCTCATGAGAATCCCGGCCGAGATCCGCGAAGCCATGCAGGCATTCACAGACGAGAGCCGGGACAACGAATAAGCCGCGCCCAACACACCGTCAATTCGATGCGCTTAACGCACGGTGTGTTCCGCACGCTTAACGCACAGTTCCTTCGGCGCGCTTAACGCACGACGGTCGCGCCGGCCTCCTCGAGGGAGGCCAGTGCCGCTTCCGCCGCGTCAGCGTCCACGTAAGCGGTGTGCTGGTTGAGCACGGTGACGGTGAAACCGTTGGCTAGGGCGTCGCGCGCAGAGGCCAGAACGCAGTGGTCGGTTGCGATCCCTACAACATCAAGCTTGGTGATGTCCTCCTCTTTGAGGATCTCGGCGAGGCCGCTGCCGTCATCGGATACACCCTCGAAAGCCGAGTAGGCGGGGCTTCCCATGCCTTTACGGACCTCAAGCTCGATGCGCGAGGCATCAAGATTCGGGTGATATGCCGCGCCCTCGGTGTTGGCTACACAGTGGACTGGCCACGTGGTGGTCCAGTTCGGTTCCTCACCAGCTGGAGCGAAATGGCCGCCATTATCGCCTTCCGGTGAATGCCAATCCCGTGATGCCGCGATCAGATGATAGTCGTGGCCCGGAGCTGTCAGCGAGTTGATGGACGCCGCAACCGCGGCTCCGCCATCACACCCCAAGGCACCACCTTCAGCGAAGTCGTTCTGCACATCCACAATCAGTAGCGCGCGGCCATTCGCGGCGCCCTCGCGGCTCTGGCCAGCAACGTTGTCAGCTACCATCGTTTTCCTTCTTTCCGGTAAAAGGACGCCCAGTGAAGGGACGTCTCCTAGGCGGGAACCCAGTTCGCGCCTTACTTAGCTGAGAGTGCCGCGACCTTTTTCTGGGCTGCTTTGTGGGCGCGGGCGGCCTTGCGTTCCTCACGCTTGGCCGCCACTTTCGCTTCGCTGCGCTTGGAGCCGCCGAAGAGCAACGCGCTGAGACCGGATGCCGCGGTCACGATCGCCACGGCCTCCTCTGCACCCACCTTCTTGGCGAGTGGATGCGAGTAGCCGAACGCGCCAAGATAGATCCCCAGTAACACAAGCGCGCGTGGCCAGCCGACCTTCTTGACCCAAATGAAGGTAGCGAAGATGCCGCAGACCGCCAACACGGCGCCGCCAAGCGGACGGTTCTTGGTGCGGCGGGCAACCTCGAAGCCGCCCACGAGTCCGGTAGTCGTCAAGAGTGGAGTAGTCAGATTAGCCATAAGGCTCTCCTTATGTGTGGAAAAGCGTCGAGAAGACAAGCCGGGGCGGTGCCGTTCTGCACCGCCGCCTGGCGTTAGTTGGAATCGTCCTTACCGGAGGTTTCTTCCGGTTCCGGCGGGGTGTGGGAAGCCTGGCGGATCATGCTCAACACGGCAACCACGCCACCGAAGCCCGCGAGTGCTTTCAGACGCCTCTTCTTACGTTTAGGGTCCATCGGCTCAGGACCAATCGGGTTGGTCATCAAACGCAACTTACGGCCTTCGAACACGTCCTTGGCGTAGGCCTTTTCCTTCTTCTTGATCCCAGAAACCGAGCGAGGCGGAAGCAAGACCTGTTCCTCAGCGATCAGGCCCGCGGTGAGCTGGCGTGCACGCTGAGCCTCAACATCGACCTCCGCACCCAAGACCAGTACGCAGTTGATGATCCAGATCCACATCAGACCAGCGATAGCACCACCGATGGAGCCGTAGGTCTTGTTGTAGTTAGCGAAGTTGGAGAGGTACCACGCGAAACCGGCGGTCGCCAACGCCATCGTGACCAGCGCGAACGTGGCACCTAGGGTGACCCAACGGATCTGCGGGCGGCGCACGTTCGGGGTGAAGTTATACAGCAGGCCGATCATGACGATCGCAACCAGGATAAGAACCGGCCATTTCAGGATGTTCCATGCGGTCACGGCCTCAGCGCCTAGACCGATCCAGCTGCCGATCATGGACGCGAAGTCACCGGAGACCAGCAGCAACAGGATGCAGATCACCGAACCGAACAGCAACGCGAGGGTGATGAGGTACATCTGGATGCGCAAGAACATTGGGGCGCGGCCCTCTTCAACGCCGTAGACGGTGTTGATCGAGCGGGAGAACGCGTTGACGTAGTTCGAGGACGTCCACACGGCACCGAGGACACCGATGACGAAGAACAACCCAGCGCCGCCGCCTTCAGTCAGGCTCGTGATGGGTTCTTCGAGGACTTTCGCCATCTCCGGGGAGCCGACGTCCTGAACGGTGTCGAGTAGCAGTTTGGTGGTCTCTTCGCCCTGGCCGAACAAGCCCAGCGTGGAGACGAGGGCGAGCAGTGCCGGGAACATCGCGAACACTGTCCTGTAGGTCAGGGAAGCGGCCATGTCCATGCCGCCGTCGCGTGTGAACTCGCGTAGTGCTCTACCGAAAATGTATTTCCATCCGGCTGCCGGAATTGGTCCGGCTTTGTCCATGCGTTCCTCGATCGCTTCTTTCGCGTCGGGGTCTGCCGTGATGCTTCTCTCCACGGTGGGGGCCTTCCTGATGGATGTTATTCATCTAGAGCCTAACCATCTCACAGATCGGATGCCACACTTTGGAGTTTTTGGGGCTCAAGGGTGGGCGATTTCGCCGCGCCTGCGTGTGGTGTGGGTTCTAAGATGGCACGATCGGTGGTGAAGCATGCGGCGTGGCCGTGGATGCTGAAGTGAGTTTGTTGAGGGATGTTGCAGGATGCCTACGGATTTTAAGGATTCGCGCGACGCCGGCGGAGCCGGGGACGCTGAAACGTCATCTGAGGCCGGTAGTCCACGTGATGCTGAGGCGGCGGCAGCCGGTGAGGGTGCGGCGGAGCAGCTCGTGTATGGGGTAGGGGATGAGCGTGTTTCTTTGACGACCCGCACCCGCGAGGCTCTGTACCGTTTCCGCGTGGGCTTGCAGGAGGGCATGCCGCTTCCGTTGGTGATCCAGGGCGGTATTGAGGCGATCCAGGTGTATGTTCTGGGTTTGCTTGTTGTTGCGCTTCCGGTGGCTGGCGCCGCGATGTCTGGTGGCTGGTTGGGCGCGGATGTCAGCGAGGTCGCTCGTGTCACGGGGCGGTGGTGGCTGTTGGGGCATGGGGTTCCGTTGGTGCGTTCCGAGGCCGCTATTGGCGGGGCTGGCACGATGTGGTTCTTGCCTCTAGGTTTTGTTGTGTTGCCTGGCTGGTTGGCGTGGCGTGCTGGGCGGCGGTTGGCGCGGGCCTCGTGGTCTGATCAGTTGTGGCAGGCGATGCTGGGTTCGCTTCTGGTGTACGGGGTGCTCGGGATTGTGACGACGTGGTGGGCGTCCTCTGAGCTGATTGCTTCGCCGTGGTGGGGCGCGTTGTTGATTCCGTTGGTGATTCACGGGCTCGGTTTGATTGGTGGCGCGTGGCGTGAGGCGGGTTCGTTTGGCCGGTTGATTGGTTTTAATGCGGCGGAGCGGGTGCTTCACCATTCGCAGTATCAGCGGTGGGCTGGCTCGTATGTGTGGGCTGTGGTTCGCGCTGGTTTTGTGGGGCTTGTGATGGCTGTGGGGTTGGCTTCGGCGGCGTTCACGGTGCAGTTGGTGCTGCATTGGGTTGATGTGATCAACACTGTGATGCGCCTGAATCCGGGCCTGTGGGGTGGTGCCGCGTTGATGTTGCTGCAGCTTGTGTTTGTGCCGAACATGGTGATGTACACGCTGGCTTATGTCAGTGGTGGCGGGTTCGCGTTGGGTAGCACCACCTCGATTTCTGCGTTTGGTTCGTTCGGGACGGATATGCCTCCGTTGCCGGTTTTGGGGATGTTGCCGGATGGCCCGCAGGTGTGGGTTGTGGCTATCCCGGTGCTTGCTGGTGTTGTTGCCGGCTGGTGGTTTATGCGTGAGGGCGAGAACCATTTGGAGGAGTGGTTGACTCTTCGTTTTTCGCAGCGCTGGATTGGTGTGACGTTGTCTTCGCTCATGTTGGGTTTGTTGGTGGGCGCGGTCTCTGCAGTGGGTTTCGTGGTGTTGGCTCTGTTGTCTTCTGGCACGTTGGGGCTGGGTATTTTCACGTGGATCGGGCCGCACGTGTGGGTTTCGGCTGGCTTGTTGGTTGCGGAGATCGGCGTGGGCGCTGTGCTCGGTAATGTTGCTGCGCCATTGTTTGAGCGTGACCCGGTTTTGGATGACTGAGTCTAGGTAGGGTTTGGGTATGCGTGCTGTTGTTCTGCTTTCTGGGTCTGGTACGAATTTTCAGGCTGTTGTTGATGCGGTTTCTGCTGGCCGGTTGACGGGTGTGGAGATTGTCGCGGTGGGTACGGATCAGCCGGGGGCGGCTGGTTTGCATCGGGCTGATGTTTTGGGTGCTGAAACGTTTGTGGTGGACCCTCGGGATTACGATGCGCGTGCTGGCTGGGATGCGGCGTTGGCTTCTGCGGTGGCTGGTTTTTCCCCGGATGTGGTGGTGTGTTCGGGGTTTATGCGGATTCTGGGGGCGGCGTTTCTGGAGCGTTTCGGGGATAGGACGGTGAATACGCATCCGGCGTTGCTGCCGTCTTTCCCTGGTGCTCACGGTGTGCGGGACGCGTTGGCTTATGGGGTCAAGGTCACCGGCTGTACTGTGCACTGGGTTGATGCTGGGGTGGATACGGGCCCGATCATCGCTCAGCGTGCCGTTGAGGTGCGGGATGGTGAATCCCAGGATGAGCTGCATGAGCGGATCAAGGTTCAGGAGCGTTCTGCGTTGATTGAGGTTTTGCAGGGCTTGGCTGATGGCGTGATCAGCTTCCCTCACGCGTACGCCTGACGCGTAGACTGGGTGTGCCTGCCGTTTCGCGGCGGGCGCTTTCTGGTGCGCACGTGTAGTGCGTCTTGTTCCGCGATTTCTCCTGAGGAGCCTTTTCTCGTGACCGTTCAGGATTCCACGCCCACGACTGTTCCGATTAAGCGTGCACTGATCTCTGTATATGACAAGACCGGTTTGGAAGATCTAGCCCGCGGCCTGCATGAGGCCGGCGTTGCGATTGTCTCTACCGGTTCTACTGCTGGCCGTATCGCTGATGCGGGCATCCCGGTGACTGAGGTCTCTGAGGTGACGGGGTTCCAGGAATGCCTTGAAGGCCGTGTGAAGACGCTGCATCCGCGGGTTCACGCCGGTATTCTGGCGGACCGCCGTAAGGATGATCATGTTCAGCAGCTCAAGGATATGGAGATTGAGCCGTTTGATCTGGTGGTTGTGAACCTGTACCCGTTCGTTGAGACGGTGCGTTCGGGCGCTGACCAGGACGCGGTGATTGAGCAGATCGACATCGGCGGCCCGTCGATGGTGCGTGCGGCAGCTAAGAACCATCCTTCGGTTGCTGTGGTGGTCAACCCTGAGTTCTATGGCCAGGTGGTTGAGGCGGCCCGTGGTGAGGGCTTCGACCTGGCGACCCGCCGTCGTCTGGCTTCGCTGGCTTTCGCTCACACTGCCGCTTATGACAATGCGGTTGCCGCGTGGACTGCGGCGCAGTTCGGTGATCCCGAGGCCGCGGAGGCCCCGGTCTTCCCGCCGTATGCGGGTTTGTCGCTTGAGCGTGCTGAGGTTCTGCGTTACGGCGAGAACCCGCACCAGCCGGCAGCGCTGTATGTTGATCACGCGGCTTCCCCGGGTATTGCTCAGGCTGAGCAGTTGCACGGTAAGGCGATGAGCTACAACAACTATCAGGACGCGGACGCGGCAGTGCGTGCCGCCTATGACTTCGATGAGCCTGCCGTTGCCGTGATTAAGCACGCGAATCCGTGCGGCATCGCGGTCGCGACCCCGGGGGCTGAGGACCCGATCGCTGATGCGCACCGTAAGGCCCACGCAACCGATCCGTTGTCTGCTTTCGGTGGCGTGATCGCGGCTAACCGCCCTGTCACAGCGGGTATGGCGCGCACGGTTTCTGAGATCTTCACCGAGGTTGTTGTCGCCCCAGGCTTCGAGGACGAGGCCGTTGAGATCCTTTCGAAGAAAAAGAACATCCGCCTGTTGAGCCTGCCTGAGGGCTTCACGCAGGACACGGTCTCGATCCGCCAGATTTCCGGCGGCGCACTGCTCCAGACCACCGATCAGCTCGATGCCCCAGGTGATGACCCGCAGACCTGGACCCTGGCCGCAGGTGAACCAGCCGATGAGAAGACCTTGGCTGATCTCGCATTCGCGTGGCGTGCCCTGCGTTCGGCTAAGTCGAACGCGATCCTGCTCGCCAACGACGGCGCCGCGGTCGGCATCGGGATGGGCCAGGTCAACCGCGTGGATTCCTGCCGGCTCGCGGTCGAACGTGCCAACACCCTCGGTGTCACAGTCGCATCCGACGTCAACGCCGCAGGCGGTGCTGAGGCCGACGCCAACGCACAGTCGGAGGAACGCGCACGCGGTGCCGTGGCCGCATCGGACGCTTTCTTCCCGTTCGCTGACGGCCCGGAGGTCCTGATCAACGCCGGTGTGCGCGCGATCGTCCAACCGGGAGGATCGGTGCGTGACCAAGACACGATCGACGCGGCGAACAAAGCCGGCGTGACGATGTACTTCACCGGCGAACGCCACTTCTTCCACTAAAGAAGCCAGCTAGAGAGGCCGGTGTGGTTGATTGCTCGTGAACGCGTGTTCGGCAATAAACCTCACCGGCCTTCTTGCGACCATCTAGAATAGAAGCGAGTGTGCCCTGCCAAGCTCAGGGCACAAGTCAACTCATCAGCGACTGTTGAGGGAGAACGCCACCACATGGCAAAAATCATCTATACACACACTGACGAAGCGCCGATGCTGGCCACGCACTCGTTCCTGCCGATGGTTGAGGCTTTCGCCTCCCAAGCGGACGTGCCGATGGAGACCCGCGATATTTCGCTGGCTGGCCGCATCATCGCAACGTTTTCTCACTTGCTCCCGGAAAACCAGCGCATCAACGATGCACTGGCCGAGCTGGGCGAGATGACCCAGAGCCCGGACGCGAACATCGTGAAGCTACCGAACATTTCGGCTTCTGTTCCACAGCTAAAGGCAGCCGTTGCTGAGCTGCAGGGGCAGGGCTATGACCTGCCGGACTTCCCAGATGAGCCAAAGACTGACGAAGAGCGCGAGATCCGTGAGCTCTACGGCAAGGTCATGGGTTCGGCCGTGAACCCGGTTCTGCGTGAGGGTAACTCTGACCGCCGCGCACCGCAGTCGGTCAAGAGCTACGCGAAGAAGAACCCACACTCGATGGGTGAGTGGACTAAAGAATCCAAGACCAACGTCGCGACGATGGGCAAGAACGACTTCGCGTCCAACGAGAAGTCCGTTGTCCTGGAGAAAGACGACGAACTCACCATCCGCTTCACCCCTGCCGGTGGCGAGGCTAAGGTTCTCAAGCCTGCGTTCAAGGTGCTTGAAGGCGAGGTTGTTGACGGTACCTTCATGTCTGTGAAGGCGCTCGATGCGTTCCTCAAGGAACAGGTTGCACGCGCTAAGGATGAAGGCATCCTGTTCTCCGCGCACCTCAAGGCGACCATGATGAAGGTCTCCGACCCGATCATCTTTGGCCGCGTTGTGCGCGCATACTTCGCTGACCTGTTCGCCAAGTACGGCGAGAAGCTCGCTGAAGCCGGTTTGTCCCCGAACAACGGCCTGGCCTCGATCATCTCCGGCTTGGATTCCCTCGACTCCGAGACGGCCGAAGGCGTCAAGGCTGAGATCGAGAAGGCCTACAACGAAGGCCCAGCGATCGCGATGGTCGATTCCTCGCGCGGGATCACCAACCTGCACGTCCCATCGGACATCATCGTTGACGCATCCATGCCAGCGATGATCCGCACCTCCGGCCAGATGTGGAACGCGGACGATAAGACCCAGGACACCCTGGCGATCATCCCAGACTCCTCCTACGCGGGCGTCTACCAGACCGTGATCGAGGACTGCCGCGCCAACGGTGCATTCGACCCAGCAACCATGGGTACCGTCCCGAACGTCGGCCTCATGGCCCAGAAGGCCGAAGAGTACGGTTCGCACGACAAGACCTTCCAGCTTGAGGAAGACGGCACAGTTGAGGTCGTCAACTCCGCGGGCGACGTCCTGATCTCCCACGAGGTTGAGGCCGGCGACATCTGGCGTGCATGCCAGACCAAGGACCTGCCGATCCGCAACTGGGTTGAGCTCGCAGTTGAGCGCTCCCGCCAGTCCGGTATGCCAGTTGTGTTCTGGCTCGATGAGAACCGCGCACACGATGCGAACCTCATCGAGAAGGTCAACACCTACCTCAAGGACCTCGACACCGACGGCCTGGACATCCGCATCCTCGCCCCGAAGGAAGCAACCCAGTTCTCGGTGGACCGCATCCGCAAGGGTGAGGACACCATCTCGGTGACCGGTAACGTCCTACGTGACTACCTGACCGATCTGTTCCCGATCCTCGAGCTCGGCACGTCTGCGAAGATGCTCTCGATCGTCCCGTTGCTCGCTGGCGGTGGCCTGTTCGAGACCGGCGCTGGCGGTTCCGCACCGAAGCACGTCCAGCAGCTCGTTGAAGAGAACCACCTGCGTTGGGACTCCCTCGGCGAGTTCCTCGCTTTGGCTGAATCCTTCGAGAAGTTCGGCCGCCAGACCGAGACC
Organism: Pseudoglutamicibacter albus; assembly: GCF_022346425.1. GTDB lineage: Bacteria > Actinomycetota > Actinomycetes > Actinomycetales > Micrococcaceae > Pseudoglutamicibacter > Pseudoglutamicibacter albus. The sequence goes on along the minus strand of NZ_JAKRCW010000004.1, from coordinate 89,568 downwards.
CCAGCAGCTGAGGTTCTCGGCCGCGCACTCGACGCAGCGACCGGCACGTTCCTGGATGAGAACAAGTCCCCATCCCGCAAGGTAGGCGAGCTCGACAACCGCGGCTCCCACTACTACCTGGTCCGCTACTGGGCTGAAGAGCTCGCCAAGCAGACCGAGGACGCACGCCTCGCGGAGGTCTTCGCACCTGTTGCGAAGGCACTGGTTGAGAAGGAAGAGCAGATCATCTCCGAGCTCAACGGCGCACAGGGTGTGGCTGTTGAGCTGGGTGGCTACTACCGCCCAGACGAGAAGAAGGTCTCCGAGATCATGCGGCCATCCGCAACCCTCAACGAGATCATCGACGGTCTCAAAGCTTAAGTTTCTCGCTGATACAGCGAACGGGCGGCGTGACCACATGGTCACGCCGCCCGTGTGTTTAAACGTCAGTGTGTTTAAGTTCCAGTGTGTTTGTGTGGCAGCGCCGCAGTGCTTTAGCTGCTTAGCGCTGCTGCGTGGCGGCGAGCCAGGCCGACGTAGGTTTCAGCGGACGTTGAGAGTGCAGCGACTTCCTCGTCGGTCAGTTCGCGGCGAACCTTCGCAGGAGCCCCGGCGACCAGCGAGCGCGGAGGGACCTCCATACCCTCCAGAACCAGCGCGCCAGCGGCGATGAGCGACTGCTCGCCGATGACCGCGCCGTTCATGATGGTCGCCGACATCCCGATGAGCGTGCCATCACCCACCGTGCAGCCGTGCACCACTGCGGCGTGGCCGACCGTAACGTCATCGCCGAGCGTGCACGGGTACTCAGGGTCAGCGTGGACCACCACGTTATCCTGCAGGTTGGTGCGGGCGCCGATGCGGATCGGCGCGGAATCCCCACGGACTGATACCCCATAGAACGCCGAAGAGTCTTCTGCTAAAACTGCATCGCCACTTACCGTGGCGGTTGGGGCTAGGAATGCGGCAGCGCCCACGTCAGGGGTGCCGTTATCGAGTGCAATGATGTGTGCCATGTAGCAAGCCTACTGACGCAGGCCCACTCTTGCATCCAAAGCCGTTCAGTCTTGTTTCCAGGAGCTCGGCATCTCTGGAGCATCCTGGGGATCGAACCCTTCGGTGGGCACGGTTTGGTCGGGGCAGCGTTTCAGGACCTGTTTCATCGCGTCCTTTTCAGCCTGGGTGACCCACAGTTTATAGCGGGACTTCACGGCGATCTGGCGGGCCACCATCGGGCACCTGTAGGCCTTATTGGGTGGGAGCCAGCTTGCGGCGTCGCGGTCAGATTTCTGCTGGTTGAGTGGCCCGGAGACCGCTAGCAGGTTCAGCGGGTCATTCGCGAGCAAGATCCGTTCGCGTTTGCTCAAGTTCTGGGCGCCCTTCTGCCACGCGTCAGATAACGCTACGACATGGTCGATCTGGACCGCCTCGGAGGTGCGGGGGCCGCGCTGAAAGTTGATCATGTCGCCCGAATACGGGTCACGTAGGACACCTTTTTCGACGCCGCAGCGGCCTTGTTGGGTGATATCGCTCAGGTCTCGCTTGAGGATGTCGTCGCGGGTGCGGCAACCGTTACGGTCGGTATCGAGCCACGCCCGCCCGAAAGACTCTTTACGGTTATAGCCGGTCTTAGGTGCGCGGCCCTTGACCTCGAGGGTCTCCAGGACCGCTGCCGCATTATGAGACCGCGCGGGATCAGTGGCTTTATTGTCACCCGGCGCGGTTTGGGACGGCGCTGTTTTGGAAGGCGCGGTTTTGGAAGGCGCCGGCGTGGAGGGTGCGGTCGCGCTGGGCTTGCTTTCACCCGGCGCGGTTTCATTCGGTGCGGTTGAACTACCGTTGATGGAGAGCTTGCCGATCACGAAAATCAAGAGCGCAGTCACAGCAAGGGCCATGAGTTTGTTAAACGTTTTCTTGAATTTTCGTGAGGCGCCAGACTTTCGTTGCATACCGAGCATCATCCACCAACCCGCGCTCGCGCCGCGAGTTCGGCTCGCCATGCACGCGTATGTGAAGCATCACGCAACGGGATCTACCGCCATAATGGATGCATCATGCAGTGCGATTATTACGATGCGGGAGTGTGTTTATCCTGCACGCTCATTCAACAGCCCTACGCCCAACAGGTTGAACTCAAACAGAGCCAGGCTCAAACGTTGCTCGAGCCGTACGGGCCAACGGCCTGGCTTGAACCGTTCACTGGGCCTGAGCAGGGCTACCGCACCCGCATCAAAATGGTGGTGGGCGGAACCTATCGACGCCCGACTTTCGGGATTCTGGACCGGGAGCGCCGCGGTGTGGACTTGCGCGAATGCAGGGTGATCCACCCGGAACTGACCCGCATGTTCGGGCTGATCCACTCGCTCATCCGCATCAGCAAGCTCGCCCCGTATTCCGTCCCCGAGCGCGCCGGAGAGCTCAAACAAGTCCACATGACGTTGAACGAGGCCGGGCAGATCATGCTGCGCTTCGTGATGCGCTCCCGCGCCGGCGTCAAAGCCTTGCGGCCGAACCTGGCAGGATTCCTCGAAAGAGCCCCGCACATCGTGACCGTGACAGCCAACATGTTGCCGGATCACGTCGCGCTCGCCGAGGGAGAAGAAGAAATCCATCTAGCCGGTGAAACCACGTTCCCGCTCACGATCAGCCGCCTGCCGTTGCGGGTTCGTCCGCAAGGGTTTGTGCAGACTAATCAGGCGGTTGCCGAGGGGCTTTATGCCCAGGCGGGGGAGTGGATCGCAGCAGCCTCGCCGGACAGCCATGCAGGGCCGCCGGAGACCGTGTGGGATCTGTATGCGGGCGTCGGCGGTTTCGGGTTCACAGCGGCCCAGGCCGGGGCCGGGCACGTGATCGGCGTTGAGACCTCTGTCGAGGCGGTCGCTGCCGGCAACGCCGCGGCAGCCGAACAGGGAATCAGCGAGGTCGAGTTCATCGCGGCTGATGCGACGCAGTGGGTTCGCGAGAAACCTGCGCCAGAGCTCATCATCGTCAATCCGCCTCGGCGCGGACTAGGTCCAGACCTGCCCGTGTGGCTCAACGAATGCGAAGCCGAGAGCATCATCTATTCGAGTTGCAACCCCACCACGCTCGCCCGTGACCTCGCCGCGATGAGCAACTGGAGCATCGAGCAGGCGCGCTTGTTCGACATGTTCCCTCAAACCCCGCACATGGAGGTCATCGCGCTGCTACGCAGGGCTTAGGGCAACACTGCCTAACCGAGCCCTCCGGCGCGGTCGAAAATAAACAGTCGAAAATAAACAGTTCAGTCGAAAACAACTGTGCCTAATCGAAGACAACCGTGCGGTGGCCGTCCAGGAGCACGCGATGCTGGGCGTGCCACCGTACCGCGCGCGCGAGCGTCTGTGCCTCGGTAGCGCTACCTTGCTGCACGAGTTCTTCCGGGGTGCGGTCGTGACGCACCGGGGTCACGGCCTGGTCGATGATCGGGCCTTCGTCGAGGTCGCTGGTCACATAGTGCGCGGTGGCGCCGATGAGTTTGACACCGCGGGCATGCGCCTGGTGGTACGGCCGGGCCCCCTTGAAGGAGGGCAGGAACGAGTGGTGGATGTTGATCGCCCGGCCAGATAGTTCGTTGCAGAGCTCATCGGAGAGGATCTGCATGTAACGGGCGAGCACCACGAGGTCGATCTCGTGCTCAGCAACAAGCTCACGCAGCTTCGCCTCGGCGTCTGCCTTGGTGTCTTTCGTGACTGGGATGTGCGTGAACGGTACGCCATAAAACTCAGCGAGCGGCTTCAACGCGGTGTGGTTGGAGACAATGAGCGGCACCTCGATCGGCAGGTAGCCTGCGTGCTGGCGGCTCAACAACTCTTCGAGCGCGTGCGGGGCCTTTGAACACATGATGAGGGTCCGCAGTGGCGCGTCCGCGTCCCACACCTTCAAATCCATCTGGAACTGCTGAGCGACCGCGCGGAGATGAGCCTCGACATCCACGGTGGGCAGACACACGTCCGCTTCAATCCGCATGAAGAACGTGCCGGTCTGGTCAGAACCGTACTGCTGGGATTCCACGATGTTGCCGCCGGCTTGAAACAGCGCCCCGGTCACGTGGTGGACGATGCCCGGCTGGTCTGGGCAGGACAAGCTCACCACAATACGGTGGCTGCTGTTGACATCGCGGTGGCTAGTTTTGCGCTCCATAGGGTTCACGATAGCGGGGGCTTGCGGTGGGGTTGCTATTCGTTGAGTTGGTGCGTCGAGTTATGTTCGGTGTCTGATGGGTGTTCACGGGCTAGAATGGAGGCGTCCGCCGTGTGTTCACTCGACACCTCACGTGCCGGGTGCCGCGGCATCGCTGTTGCCGAACACCAACGAGCGCTAAGCGCTGCACAGGAGAGGCCCCGTGTCACAGACTTCCGATGTCACTAATCAGCCGCTTGCTGAGGTTGACCCCGAAATCGCTGCCCTGATCGATCAGGAATTGGGGCGTCAGCGCGACACCCTGGAAATGATCGCTTCTGAGAACTTCGCTCCGCGCGGTGTTTTGGAGGCTCAGGGCTCGGTTCTGACGAATAAGTATGCCGAAGGTTATCCGGGGCGCCGCTATTACGGCGGCTGCGAATACGTGGATCAGGTTGAAGACCTGGCGCGGGACCGCGTCAAGGCCCTGTTCGGCGCGGGTTTCGCCAACGTTCAGCCGCACTCGGGAGCTTCCGCCAACGCCGCCGCGTTGGCGGCGATGATCAACCCAGGCGACACGATGCTGGGCCTTTCGCTCGCTCACGGCGGCCACTTGACGCACGGCATGAAGCTCAACTTCTCCGGCAAGCTCTACAACGTTGCCGCTTACGAAGTAGACCCGGAGACGTTCCGCATCGACATGGATAAGGTGCGTGAGCAGGCTCTTGAGGCCCGCCCGAACGTGATCGTTGCTGGCTGGTCGGCGTACCCTCGCCAGCTGGATTTCGAGGCCTTCCGTTCGATCGCCGACGAGGTTGGCGCGCTTCTGTGGGTGGACATGGCGCACTTCGCTGGCCTGGTGGCGGCTGGCTTGCACCCGAACCCGGTGCCCGTAGCTGATGTGACGACCTCGACCGTTCACAAGACGCTCGCCGGCCCACGCTCGGGCGTGATCTTGTCCAACACCGCTGAGATGTCCAAGAAGATCAACTCCGCAGTGTTCCCTGGCCAGCAGGGCGGCCCGCTCATGCACGCGATCGCCGGTAAGGCTGTTGCGTTCAAGGTTGCCGCTTCTGAGGAGTTCAAGAACCGCCAGGAGCGCACGCTGAGCGGTGCCAAGATCCTCGCCGAACGGCTGACCGCCAAGGACGTTGCCGATACCGGTGTTTCGGTTCTGACCGGCGGCACCGACGTCCACTTGGTCCTGGTTGACCTGCGCGAATCCGAGCTCGATGGCCAGCAGGGCGAAGACCTGCTGCACGAGGTCGGCATCACGGTCAACCGCAACTCAGTCCCGTGGGATCCACGCCCGCCGATGGTGACCTCCGGTCTGCGCATCGGCACCCCGGCTCTGGCGACCCGCGGCTTTGGCGACAAGGAGTTCACCGAGGTCGCTGACATCATCGCGGTTGCTTTGCGTGACGGCAAGAACGCTGATGTTGATGCGTTGCGTGCCCGCGTGGATAAGCTCGCCGCTGACTTCCCGCTCTATCCTGGCCACGAGAACTGGTAAGGGGAGTCATGACGGCAGTAAAGCTTGATGGGCGCGCGGCGTCCAAGGCGATCAAGGAAGAGCTCGCTGAGCGTATCGAGGCGCTCAAGGAACAGGGTGTGACCCCGGGGATCGCTACGGTCCTGGTGGGCGCTGACCCTGCCTCGCAACTGTATGTGGGGATGAAGCACAAGCAGTCGGTTGCTTTGGGCATGAACTCGATCATGCGTGAACTACCTGCGGATGCGACCCAGGAAGACGTCGAGGCTCTGATCGATGAGCTCAACGCGGACGAGTCCTGCCACGGCTACATCGTTCAGTTGCCGTTGCCGAAGCACCTGGACACGGATGCGATCTTGGAGAGGATCGATCCGAAGAAGGACGCGGATGGCCTGCACCCAACGAATCTCGGCAAGCTGGTGCTCAACGTCAATGACCCGATCGACACCCCGTTGCCGTGCACCCCGCGCGGTGTGATCGAGCTTTTGACTCGCAACGGTGTTGAGATCGCCGGCAAGCACGTGGTCGTTGTGGGACGCGGCGTCACGATCGGCCGCCCGATCGGCCTGTTGCTGACCCGCCGCGAACACAACGCGACCGTGACCCTGACCCACACCGGAACCAAGGACATGAGCGAGCACTTGCGTCAGGCCGACATCGTGGTGGCCGGCGCCGGTGTGAAGCACATGATCAAGGCTGAAGACATCAAGCCGGGTGCCGCGGTGCTCGATGTCGGGGTCACCCGCGAACCGGACCCTGAGGGCGGCCGCGATAAGGTCTATGGCGACGTCGACCCGGCGGTTGAAGAGGTAGCAGGTTACCTTTCGCCGAATCCGGGTGGTGTGGGCCCGATGACGGTTGCGTTGCTCATGACCAACGTTGTTGAAGCCGCGGAGCGCTCCCTCAAGAAGTAGAGAACACATCAAGAGGGGGAATCGAGCCGGCTAGCGGAACGAAACCTCGCTTGATACGCGAAGTGGGGGCGTCCAAACAGTTTGAACTGTTTGGACGCCCCCACTCGTTTAAGCGGTAGGCCGCGTCAGCTTACTTGCGGACGTTGCCTTCGATGCGCTGGCCGACTTCTTCGTCGATGTTCTTCCAGTACTCGATCGCGTTGGAGAGGACTGGCTCTACAACGTCGGCGAGTGCGCCGGATACGGTCTCGACCAGGCGGTCACGGGCCGCGTCGTCGAAGACGTTGCGGACCAGGTCGTGTGCCTGCGAGAAGTCGTCGTCGTCCTTGCGGAGTGTGTAGGCCGCGCGGGTCAGGTCGCCGTCAGCTTCCCAACCGTTGTCGACCGGGCCCTCTTCATCCGACCACGAGTCACCGAAGGAGTTCGGGGCGTAAACGGAGCGAGCACCGGTGTGCTCGTACCACATGTTGCCCTCGAAGTTGTAGGTGTGGACGTCGTTGATTGGACGGTTGACAGGTAGCTGCTGGAAGTTGGTGCCGATACGGTAGCGCTGTGCATCCGCGTAGGCGAAGTTACGGCCCAGCAGCATTTTGTCTGGGGAGTTACCGGTACCTGGAACCATGTTCGCTGGGGAGAAAGCAGCCTGCTCGATCTCAGCGAAGAAGTTCTCAGGGTTGCGGTTCAGCGTGAAGGTACCGACCTTGTGGCGAGGGTAGTCACCCAGCGGCCAGATCTTGGTGAGGTCGAATGGGTTCAGACGGTAGGTCTTAGCCTCTTCGTACGGCATGATCTGAACGTGCATGTCCCACTTCGGGTAGTCGCCGTTCTTGATTGCCTCGAACAGGTCGCGGCGGTGAGCCTCGGCGTCGGTACCTGCCAGGTGCTCTGCTTCCTCGTTGGTGAGGCCCTCAACACCCTGCTGGGAAAGGAAGTGGTAGCGAACCCAGAAGCGCTCGCCTTCAGCGTTGACCCACAGGTAGGTGTGGGAGCCGTAGCCGTTCATGTGGCGGTAGCTCTTAGGGATACCGCGGTCACCCATGAGGTAGGAGACCTGGTGTGCGGTCTCTGGGTTCTGGGTCCAGAAGTCCCACTGCATCGTGTTGTCGCGCAAGCCGTTTTCAGGCAGGCGTTTCTGCGAACGGATGAAGTGTGGGAACTTCATTGGGTCGCGCACAAAGAAGACTGGGGTGTTGTTACCGACGAGGTCGAAGTTGCCCTCTTCGGTGTAGAACTTGAGCGCGAAGCCGCGAACGTCACGCCACGTGTCTGGGGAGCCGAGCTCACCAGCAACCGTGGAGAAACGAGCCAGCATCGGGGTCTTCTTGCCAGGCTGCAGGAAGTCAGCCTTGGTCCACTTCGAAACGTCCTCGGTGACCTCGAGCTCACCGAATGCGCCGGAACCCTTTGCGTGTGGGCGGCGCTCTGGAACGTTCATGCGGTTGAAGTGTGCCAGCGTCTCGACCAGGTGGTGGTCGTGCAGGACGATCGGGCCGTCCTGACCAACGGTCAGCGAGTTGCGGTCGCTGACCGCGGGGATGCCGGCTTGGGTGGTTGAACCAGTGCCGTGGGGCTTGGTGTTCTCAGCCATGTTGCTCCTTTACTTGGATGAGATTGAAACTTTGTGGACGACCTTATGCTTCTTTGCAGTCCTCGCAAAGACCGCGGTAGAGAACCTCCGCCACGTCAATGTCGATGCCGTGGGTGTGTGAAGGTTCAAGGCACGGGGCGTGCCCGAGGGCACACTCCACGTCCTCAAGTCTGCCGCATTTCACGCACTGAACATGGTGATGGTTATCCCCGGTCTCCACCTCATACAGGGTGGGGGAGTTAGGGACTTCCACGCGCCGTAACAGCCTCACGTTCGTGAGGTCATGCAGGATCATGTGCGTGGTTGAAAGCGCTAACTGGGGTAGAGCTTCCGATGCGTACTTGTGGATCTGTTCTGCCGACGCATGGGATGACGCGGCTGTTGCTCGCATCACCGCCATCCGTTGCTTGGTGACACGGCGATTATGCGCTTTGAGCGTGTCCGCCCATGAGCGTTCACGGTCGTCAACAGGTGAAGCCGCCGTGATCGGTCCGAGTGTCATGCAACACACTCTAACAAATTATTCCGAACAATTCAGAATAAGAAATGAACTCTTGGCGTCTCGGTAACAGCGTGGTGAGCGATGAGGCGGGGTGTTCGTTGCGACCGTGGGCACACCTTATGTAGTGTCATGGTGTGGCACACGACTCAAAAGCCCATTCTGGGGTACCTGCACCATCTCCTCAAACACCTTCTTCTAATGACGCGCCAACGGTTCTGCGCGCGCGTTCGCTAACCAAGAAGTTTGGGGATTTCACAGCCGTCAACGGCATTGACTTTGACGTCGCCGCAGGCGAATCCTTTGGCCTGTTAGGCCCCAACGGCGCAGGCAAGTCCACGACCATGAACATGATCGGCGGCGTCTCAACCCGCACATCGGGCGAGCTCAGCATCCTCGGGATGGACCCGAGCGAAGAAGGTCCACGCCTGCGTGCCCACCTCGGCGTCGTGCCGCAGCAAGACAACCTCGACGAAGAGCTCACCGTCCGCGACAACCTCTACATCTACGGCCGCTACTTCGGGATGAAACGCCGCGAAATCGTGCCGCGCATCAAAGACCTGCTCGCGTTTGCGCAACTTGAGGAAAAGGCCGCCAACCGCGTCGACCAGCTCTCAGGCGGTATGAAGCGCCGCCTGACCATCGCGCGCTCGCTCATCAACGATCCAGCCGTGCTACTGCTCGACGAGCCAACCACTGGCCTCGACCCACAGGCCCGTCACATCCTGTGGGACCGCCTCTACCGGCTCAAAGAACGCGGCACGACGCTCATCATCACGACCCACTTCATGGATGAGGCCGAGCAACTCGCAGACCGGCTCATCGTGGTCGATGGCGGCGAGATCAAAGCTGAAGGTTCGCCGTCCGCGCTTGTGCGCGAGTACGCGACTCGCGAAGTCGCAGAGATGCGTTTCGGCTCCGACAAGAACGCTGCGGCGGCCGAGGTCCTGAATAAAGACGGCTTCCGAACCGAAACGCTGGCCGACCGCGTGCTTGTCTACGCCGACGACGGCGAGGCCGCGGTTGCCCGCGCTGTGAGCTTGGGGCTGCGCCCCGTATCGACGCTGGCCCGCCGCGCATCGCTTGAAGACGTGTTCCTGATCCTGACAGGACGGTCCCTCATTGACTGACCCTCATAACGCACACGTAATCGACGCCTCAGCAACAGGCGCCGACGTCCTCGTCCGCCGCGAGCCGATCTCCGGGCCCACGGAGCAAGGCGACCGCTCCGCACGGAAGGTCTCCCGCGCAGGCTCCTGGTACTTCGCGGAGTACCTCTTCCGCGGGATGCGCCGCTACATCGACGTGATCCTCGCGGACTCCGTCGGCACCCCTCTCATGTACCTCGTCACGATGGGCGTGGGCCTCGGTGCCGTCCTGACGAATAATCAGACGAGCTTCGATGGCGTCCCGTACATCACCTTCATCGCCGGCGCGCTCGCCGCGACCATGGCGGTCGGCATCGCGATGGAGGAAATGACCTTCCCAGTGATGGGCGGGTTCAAATGGAACCGAACCTATTACGGGCCGCAGGTCACCCCGATCACGCCGCAACAGATCGCCCGGGGCACGGTGATCGCTGTCTCTATACGCGTGGTTGCGCAGACCCTACTGTTGCTCCTGATCCTCGCGGCCTTCGGCGTCATCCACAGCCTGAGCGCCGTCCTGGTGATCGTGTTTTCGACGATCGCAGCACTCGCTTTCGGCTTGCCGTGTATGGCGTTCGCGGCGGGTATTTTCCAGGAGCGCGGCCAGTTCTCGGTCATCATGCGCTTCATCGTCACGCCGATGTTCCTGTTTTCGGGAACGTTCTACCCGCTCGAGCACCTGCCGATCTACCTGCAGTGGATCGGCTGGATCTCACCCATCTGGCATGCAACCGAGCTGAACCGGTGGGCGATCTACGGGCACGAGGTTGAGCCGTGGATGTTCCCGGTCCACCTCGGCGTCATGATCGTGGTCGCCGTGATCGCGTTCCTGATCGCCCAGACCCGCTATTACCGCCGTTTGCGCGGCGAAAAAGTCAAGACGCGCGTGTGGGGTGCCCGCGCCGCCAAGAAGACGATGGCGAGCGTGAGCCCCGCTGACACCTCGGGTGAAGCAGGCGATCCGTACGCGGTCGGTTACGGAAGCCAGGGCACCGGTTCCGCCGATGCGCAGAATGCGCATGAAGACTCCGCACCTTCCGCCCCGGCAGCTGCCCAGGCCCAGGGCACAGCACAAGCCGCGCTTTCGCAAGCTAGCAAGCCACGGCGTCGTTGGCTATCTAACCTGTATGGCCGCAACGCTAAAGCGGTCATGGAACGTTCGTGGATGGCGACCAAGAACTCCACGTGGATCGTGATCGTGACCGGCTTTGCGGAGCCGGTGCTGTATCTCGCCTCGCTCGGTTTCGGCCTCGGCGTGGTCATCAGCGGGGTCGAAGGCCCAGGCGGGCAGACGATGAGCTACGCGGCATACATCGCGCCGGGCTTGCTCGCGGTTTCAGCGATGAACGGTGCCCTCATGGACACCAACAACATGTTCTTCAAGCTGCGCTACGCGAAGCTGTACCGGGTCATGCTCAACACCTCGCTCGGCCCGATGGACGTTGCGATCGGTGAAATTACGATGGCGATGATCCGCGGGTTCATCTATTCGCTCGGCTTCTACCTCATTGCCGCGGCGGCGGGCCTCGTGGAGTGGGGTAGTGGCCTGCTCATGATCCCGGCAGCGGTGCTGATCGCGTTCGGATTCGCGGCAGTGTTCATGGCCATCACCACGTGGTTCACCCGATTCCAGCACCTCGACTGGCTCAACATGATCGTCCAGCCGCTGACCCTGTTTTCCGCGACCTTCTTCCCGCTGGACGTGTACCCGCAAGCCGTACAGGCCGTCATCGCGTCGCTACCGCTGTGGCACGGCGTCGACCTGCTGCGCATGCTTGCGACCTCGACCTTCACCATCGACATCCTGTGGCACGTTCTGTACTTCGTTGTCATGGCGGTCGCAGGGCTGACGGTCGCGACGATGCGGTTCAAGAAGATGTTCCTCACCTAACGAGTGAGCTGGACACAACACGTGAGCGGGGACGTGGGCGGCTGAGGCATCTGGGATAATGGACATCATGTCTGAACTCCCTTCGTCTAATAAACAGGCCAACGCGCGCGCTCGGAACGTCGCTCGCCCGCTCGGCATGGCCCCCTGGATGATGGCCGTGCTGACGTTCGCGCTCATCGTTGCCATCATCTTCGCCGCGAACTCCAACCAGGTTGTCGGCTGGATCGTCGTGATCATCACCGGCCTGTGGCTTTTGCTCGTTGCTGGCGTGTTCTTGACCCTGCGCGCCGGTGCCCGGGCCGTGGGACGTAGGTGGGATAAAACGAACGCGAACCTCGCCGCGAAACTCTCCAACGACGCGAGCCCAGACAGCACCCGCCCAGGCGTGATCAGTGAAGCCGAAATGAACCACGAGATGAAGCTTGATCACTCCTTCAAGATCGTCCAGGTCCAATACGGCGTGGTTATGGACAACCTCGGCAAAGACGACGAACAAGCCAAAGACATGGTCAACCGCGCTCTGGACACCATCAACATCACCGCGACCAACGCACGCGACATGATCAAGCAGCGCCGCAAAGACCGCCACACCAGCACAGTCGAAGGCGAGATCATCGACTAACACTGGGCGGCAGGCCCGCACTGAACCCGCATCCAGCCCGCAGCGAACCTGCGCCGAATGCGCGCTATACACGCACAGGAAACCGATCAAGCTAAAGGTATTTGAGTGTCTGAGAACGTATTGCGAGTAGCATCCTTCAACGTCAACGGAATCCGCGCCGCCGCCCGCCGCGGATTTGATGAGTGGCTCGAGGACCGCGGCGTAGACATCCTCGCGCTCCAGGAAGTGCGCGCACCCGATGCGATCGTTGAGAAACACTTCGAAGGAAGCGACTGGCACGTTCTGCACGCAGAAGCCGCAGATAAGGGCCGTGCTGGCGTGCTCATCGCCTCGAAACGGGAGCCGGATGCGACCCGCATTGGAATCGGTGAACCATACTTTGAGACCTCCGGCCGCTGGGTCGAAGCCGACTACACCATCAACGGCCGTAAGCTCACCGTCGTCTCCGCATATGTTCACTCTGGCGAGGTGGACACCCCACGCCAGGACGATAAATACAAGTTCCTCGACACGATGCTCGTGCGCATGCCGGAACTGGCAAAGCAGGCAGACGACGTGCTGATCGTGGGCGATCTCAACGTGGGACACACCGAACTTGACATCAAGAACTGGAAGGGCAACGTCAAGAACGCCGGCTTCCTCCCGGAAGAGCGCGCCTACTTCGATAAGTTCTTCGGCGAGATCGGCTACAAGGATGTCGCCCGCGAACTCGCAGGGGACGTTCCGGGACCGTACACGTGGTGGTCCTACCGCGGGAAGGCCTTCGACAACGACGCCGGCTGGCGCATCGACTACCACATGGCCACGCCAGAGCTTGCCGGCCGCGCGATCGAAGCGCGAGTGGACCGCGCCGAATCCTACGACAAGCGAGTATCAGACCACTCCGCACTCGTCATCGATTACAGCATCTAGCGCGCCGGCTGCACTAAGCGTAGCCTCCAGCACACACGGCAACAGCGCATACACCCGAAGGACATCAGCATCACCATGAGCACCGAAGCGACCGAAACCGAAACAGCGACTGAAACAACTGAGGCAACCGAAACGCCGCACCGTCCGCGCATCCTGTCAGGGATGCAGCCATCTGCGGACTCCCTGCACCTCGGTAACTACCTCGGTGCGCTCGTGCAGTTCGTGAAGCTCCAGCACGATGCGGATGCCTTCTATTTTGTTCCGGACCTGCACTCGATCACCTCCCCAGACGGCTCAACCAACCTTGCTCAGCGCACCCGCACGACCGCCGCGCAGTACATCGCAGGCGGGGTGGACGTCGACAAAGCCACGCTGTTCATCCAGTCCCACATCCCAGAGCACGCCGAACTCAACTGGGTTCTGCAGTGCATCACCGGTTTCGGTGAGGCCTCCCGCATGACCCAGTTCAAAGACAAATCGAGCCGCTACGGCGCCGACTCAACCAACGTCGGCCTGTTCACCTACCCGTCGCTCATGGCGGCCGACATCCTGCTGTACAAGGCAGATCAGGTGCCGGTCGGCGACGACCAGACCCAGCACGTCGAGCTGACCCGCACGCTCGCGCAACGCTTCAACCATCGCTTCGGCGAGGTGTTCGTGGTTCCGAAGGCCGTCAACCCACCCAACGGTGCGCGCATCTATGATCTGCAGGAGCCGACGTCGAAGATGTCGAAGTCCGGGGCGTCACCGAACGGCCGTATCGACATCCTGGACGCACCCAAGACGATCGCTAAGCGCATCAAGTCCGCGGTAACTGACACCGGGACTGAGGTGTCCTTCGACCGCGAATCCAAGCCGGGCGTATCCAACCTGCTCTCGATCCTCTCCGCCGTGACCGAGAAGCCGATCGATACCCTCGTTGCCGAATACGAAGGCAAGATGTACGGTCACCTCAAGGTCGATGTTGCCGACGCCGTGGTCGCAGCGCTCGAGCCGGTACGCGAACGCACGCTGGAACTGCTGGACGACCCAGCCGAACTCGACCGGCTGCTCGCCGTTGGTGCCGCGAAGGCCCGCGCCGTGGCTCAAGAGACCCTCAAAGAGGTCTACGACGCGGTAGGTTTCCTGCCACCTGCACGCCTGAACTAACGCGGCAACTGTTATTACGCGAAGGTGTGAGAATGCCACGGTAAGGTTCAACTATGGGTACCGAACGCTATGAGCACGGCACACACGAGGAAAGTGCGCGCACTCTTGCTACGAGCACGCAGCTAAGCGCAGGCCAGATGGCAGGCGCGATAGGCGAGGGCCGGTCCTTTCTTGGCATCGTGATCCCCGTCGAGGGCGAGTACGCCCGCAAGGTGTCTGCGACCCGTGCCGCCACCGGTGACCCGTACGCGTACATCCCTCCTCACATCACGCTGATGTCGGGGGTCCCGTTACCTGACCCGGCCGAGGCCATAGCGCATATCCGCAATGTCGTTTCGGCGTTCTCTCCGTTCCCGTTGAGGTTCGCAGGTACAGACACGTTCTATCCGGTCTCGCCGGTGACCTATCTGCGCGTTGCGGAAGGGGAGCGGGAACTCACCGAACTGCATGAACGCCTCCATTCAGGCCCGCTCGATGCGAAGCCTGCCTACCCGTTTGTGCCGCATCTGACCCTGGCCCAGGAGGTAGCGCCGGAGCGGCTTGCGCAGGTGCGCCGCGAATGGGAGGACGTCTCATTCAACATGTCCGCCCACGGCGTCACGGTGCATGTGGGCGATGGCGCTGGGTCCTGGACCCAGATCGAGGAACTTGCCTTCAGCGGATGACCGTTAAACGTGTGCGGGCCGGAAAGGGACATTCCCTTTCCGGCCCGCACACGTTTGAGGGGCTCAGCCCTACGCGTTCATCCTGTCACCTTAGATTGTGCGGTTCAGGATTGCGCGCTTGACCTCAGCGATAGCCTTCGTCACCTGAATGCCGCGTGGGCATGCCTCGGTGCAGTTGAAGGTTGTGCGGCAACGCCATACGCCTTCCTTATCGTTGAGAACCTCAAGACGCATATCCCCGGCCTCGTCACGTGAGTCGAAGATGAAGCGGTGGGCGTTCACAACTGCTGCAGGGCCGAAGTACTGGCCGTCGGTCCAGAAGATCGGGCACGAAGTGGTGCATGCAGCACACAGGATGCACTTGGTCGTGTCATCGAAGCGTGCGCGCTCTTCCTGGGACTGCAGGCGCTCACGCGTTGGAGCGTTGCCTTTGGTCACGAGGAACGGCATGACTTCACGGTAGGACTGGAAGAACGGTTCCATGTCCACGATGAGGTCCTTCTCGACTGGCAGGCCCTTGATCGGCTCAACGGTGATTGGCTTGGAGGTATCCAAGTCCTTGAGCAGGGTCTTGCAAGCCAGACGGTTGCGACCGTTGATGCGCATAGCATCGGAGCCGCAAATACCGTGTGCGCAGGAACGACGGAACGAAAGCGAACCGTCCTGATCCCACTTGGCTTGATGCAGGGCATCCAGAACACGGTCGGTGCCGTACATGGTGAGCTTGAACTCATCCCAGCGAGCCTCGTCGGAGACCTCCGGGTTGTAGCGGCGGACCTTCAGGGTGATATCGAACTGCTCGATTTCGCCGGAATCGGAGCCAGCAACCTCAATCTTGGATGCTGGTTCAGCAACGTTGGTAGACATCAGTACTTACGCTCCATTGGTTCGTAGCGGGTGAAGACAACCGGCTTGGTATCGAAACGCAGGCCGCGAGTGCCGTCAATGTTGGCGGACTCGTCCTTGTAGATCATGGAGTGCTTCATGAAGTTCTCGTCGTCACGGTTCGGGTAGTCCTCGTGGTAGTGGCCACCGCGGGATTCGTGACGGTGCATAGCAGCAACAGTCATGACCTCGGCAAGGTCGAGCAGGAAGCCGAGCTCGATCGCTTCGAGCAGGTCCAGGTTGAAGCGCTTGCCCTTGTCCTGGATACCTACCGACTTGTAGCGCTCACGCAGAGCCTCGATGTCATCGAGGGCCTGCTTCATGGAGGCTTGAGAACGGAACACCTGCATGTTGGTGTCCATGGTCTGCTGCAGTTCTGCACGGATGTGTGCAACGCGCTCCGGGCCGTCGTTGTGCAGAGCGTGGTTGATCTGCTCTTCGACAAACGCGGTCGGGTTCTCTGGGACGGCAACGAACTCGGCATCGCGAGCGTAAGCTGCCGCGTTGATACCGGAACGCTTACCGAACACGTTGATGTCCAGAAGCGAGTTGGTGCCCAAACGGTTGGAGCCGTGGACGGAAACGCAAGCGACCTCACCTGCGGCGTAGAGGCCCGGCACGATCGTGTCGTTATCCTGGAGAACCTCGCCCTTGACGTTGGTTGGGATACCACCCATGACGTAATGAGCGGTCGGGAAGACCGGCACTGGCTCTGTGTAAGGCTCAACACCGAGGTAGGTGCGTGCGAACTCGGTGATGTCCGGGAGCTTCTCGTCGATGTGGGACGGCTCGAGGTGGGTCAGGTCGAGCAGGACGTAGTCCTTCTTCGGGCCGGCACCGCGGCCTTCGCGAACTTCCTGAGCCATCGAACGCGCCACGATGTCACGTGGTGCGAGGTCCTTAATGGTTGGTGCATAACGCTCCATAAAGCGCTCACCGTCACCGTTACGCAGCACGCCACCTTCACCGCGGGCAGCCTCGGAAAGGAGGATGCCGAGGCCTGCGAGGCCGGTTGGGTGGAACTGGACGAACTCCATGTCCTCAAGCGGCAGGCCTGCGCGGAACGCGATCGCCATGCCGTCACCGGTGAGGGTGTGAGCGTTCGAGGTGGTCTTGAAGATCTTGCCTGCACCGCCGGTTGCGAAGACAACCGACTTAGCCTGGAAGACCTCGATCTCACCAGTTGCCAGATCGTAGGTCACCACACCTGCAACGCGCTTCTGCTTGTAGGCGGTGCCGTCCTCACGGGTTGCGTCCTCTTCGGTCAGCAACAGGTCAAGAACATATACCTCGTTGAAGAACTCGACGTTGTGCTTAACGCAGTTTTGGTAGAGGGTCTGCAGAATCATGTGACCCGTGCGGTCAGCGGCGTAGCATGCACGGCGGACCGGGGCCTTGCCGTGGTCGCGGGTGTGGCCACCGAAGCGACGCTGGTCAATCTTGCCCTCTGGGGTGCGGTTGAACGGGAGACCCATCTGCTCAAGGTCGATCACCGCGTCAATGGCCTCTTTAGCCATGATCTCTGCGGCATCCTGGTCAACCAGGTAGTCGCCACCCTTAATGGTGTCGAACGTGTGCCATTCCCAGTTGTCCTCTTCAACGTTGGCCAACGCTGCACACATACCGCCCTGAGCGGCACCGGTGTGAGAACGGGTTGGGTAGAGCTTAGTCAAGACCGCGGTGTGTGCACGCTGACCAGCCTCGATGGCTGCGCGCATGCCGGCGCCGCCGGCACCGACGATCACGACGTCGTACTGATGTACCTGCATTCGTGTTTTCCTTTTCGAAACGTCAGGGGGCTACTCAGGCGCCGCACACGGCGAGAGTCGAGCCAGGGATGCATGGATCAAAGGTGAAGATGACCAAGGTGCCGAGGATCACCGTGAAGATCGAGGCGATGTAGAGGATCGTCTTGAGCCAGAAACGGGTGCGATCCTTCTCAGCGTAGTCATTGATGATGGTGCGAACACCGTTGGTGCCATGCAACATTGCCAGCCACAGCATCGTCAGGTCCCAGAACTGCCACAGCGGGTTAGCCCACTTACCGGCAACGAAACCGAAATCGATAGCGGCTACACCGTCGCCCACCAGCAGGTTGGTGATGAGGTGGCCGAAGATCAGTACGATCAGGACCACGCCCGAGAAGCGCATGAACAGCCACGCCATCATCTCGAAGTTGTTGCGAGACTTACGTGACCGGTTGTACTTCGGGTCAATTCGTGGGGAACGGGGAGCTTCAATCTGTGCAGTAGCCATGATTAGTTACCCCCAAAGAAGTGGCTGAACACGAGGGCCAAGTGACGTGCAGCGAATGCGGCGACGGTCACGACCCACAGGACGATGACGCCCCAGAAGAGGCCGCGCTGGATCTTGGTGCCCTGCTTCAGGAAGTCAACCAAGATCAAGCGGACACCGTTGAAGGCGTGGAACACGATCGCGGCGACTAGCGCGAGCTCACCGAGAGCCATGATCGGGTTCTTGTACGCGCCAATCACGGCGTCGTATGCGCCTGGGTCAATGCGAACCAGGGCGGTGTCCAGAACGTGGACGAGCAAAAAGAAGAAAATAACGACACCGGTAACGCGGTGTCCCACCCATGACCACATGCCTTCACGGCCGCGATACAGGGTGCCAGAAGATGTCTTCGACACTGATCTACCTCCAAGACCACCGGGCGTATGTGCCACTTTGGGCACAATTTCGGGTGCGCGCCGATGTCAGCGTTCCTATCTAGACTAATGCACTTTGAGTTTGCGTGCCGAGTGCTTGGCCGCCAGTGTGATCTGCGACCCTTAAATATGTCGGTTGCTTCATGGGCGCATGTCATCTGGGTGAAATATGCACGCCAAAGCTTTCCTAATACTTTGGTCTACTTCGACTCATCCTTCGGTAGGACGCCGGTCACATCATCTCGGGTAGTGTGATGCAAATGATGAAGAATAAAGGGTTTTCGGGCGATGTCATGGAACGCTTTTACGGCGTCATCCCTGCAGGCGGGACGGGCACTAGGCTTTGGCCGCTCTCTCGTGCAGCAGCCCCTAAGTTCCTGCATGACCTCACAGGCTCCGGAACAACGCTGATCCGCTCGACGTACGAGCGTCTCTTGCCTTTGATGAATGACCGTGTCCTGGTCGTCACAGGCCGCGCACATGGAGACGCGGTGCGCCGGCAGATCACTGAGCTTAAAGAGCATGACCTCGTGTTGGAGCCTGAACCGAAGGATTCGGCTGCCGCGATCGGTTTGGCGGCAGCGATCCTCAATAAGTGCGACCCGGACATCATCATGGGATCGTTCGCGGCCGATCAGGTGATCACTCCGGAAGAACAGTTCCGTGAGGCAGTCACTGAAGCGGTGCATATCGCCGCGACCGGCAAGATCGTCACGATCGGCATTACACCTACCTACGCTGCAACCGGTTTCGGTTATATCCGCACCGGCGGCAAGCTCGATATCCCTGGTGCACCGAGCGGCCGGAAAGTCATCGAATTCGTTGAGAAGCCAGGCGGGGCCGCAGCACAGCGCTACCTGGCCAGCGGTAGCTACCTCTGGAACGCCGGAATGTTCGTGGCCCCGGTGGGGCTCATGCTCCAGCACCTACGGGAAAACGAGCCAGCGCTTGCCGCAGGGCTTGAAGAGATCGCTGACGCGTGGGGAACTGAGCGTCAAGAGCGGGTCCTCAACGAGGTGTGGCCGGGCCTACCTAAAACCGCGATCGACTACGCGGTCGCCGAGCCTGCCGCGCTAGCCGGTGATGTTGCGGTGGTCCCAGGCGAATTCACGTGGGACGACGTCGGCGACTTCGCCGCCCTGGGCCGGCTCAACCCTGCCGAGGATGACACACGCGTGAAAGTCCTGGGCCACGGAAGCCGCGTCTACGTCGATGACTCCTCCGGCATCGTGGTTTCTGATACGAACCGCGTGATCGCGTTGATCGGCGTTGAAGACGTTGTCGTGGTCGATACTCCGGACGCGCTTCTGGTGACCACAAAGTCCCATGCACAGCAGGTTAAGGATGCAGTTAACGCGTTGAAAGCTCACGGTCAAACGGACGTACTCTGAATCTAGAGGCACCTACTCTGATTGAGAGACAAAGAGGAGAGATACGCCGTGACATCTCAAAGGCCCGCCCCTGATACCGCTGAGCACATCGAGGACCTGTTCGATACCCTCGTCGCATTCCGCCGTGAAGTCCACGCTGACCCGGAGCTCTCTTTCGAAGAATTCCGTACCACAGACCGGATCGTAGAAGCGCTTGAAAAAGCCGGGCTGGAGCCGGTCCGCCTCCAAGACACCGGCGCCTACGTCGATATCGGGGAGGGGCCTTTCGCGATCGGTTTACGCGCCGACATCGACGCGCTACCCGTCACGGAAGTGACAGGCCTGGAGTTTGCATCCCAGAACAAGGGCGTGGCACACGCGTGCGGCCACGACGTCCACACCACGGTGATGCTCGGCGTTGCGCTGGTTCTGCACCGCCTGAACACCGAAGGCAGACTCAACGCCCGGGTTCGGGTGATCTTCCAGCCTGCTGAAGAGAAAATGCCAGGCGGGGCTAAGAAGGTCATCAAGCAAGGCGTAATCGATCCGTTGCCGCGGCTTGCGGCCCTGCATTGCGAACCCCGTATCCTCGCCGGCCGCGTCGGCACCCGCATCGGCGCGATCACCTCGGCATCTGACACGATCCGTATCCGCCTGCACGGGCGCGGCGGTCACACCTCCCGCCCGCACCTGACCGAAGACCTCATATACGCGATGGCGCAGATCGCGCTCGGCGTTCCGGCGGTCCTAAGCCGCCGCATCGACGTCCGCTCGGCCGTATCGGTTGTGTGGGGCCAGATCAACGCAGGTAACGCTCCGAACGCGATTCCGGCGTTCGGAACCCTATCCGGCACGATGCGTTGCCTCGACGCTTCAGCTTGGGATCAGGCAGGAGAGCTGCTGGATCAGGTCATCAAGCAGGTTGCAGCCCCCTACAACGTCGAGGTCGAGCTCGAACACATCCGCGGAGTCCCGCCGGTTGTCAACGCGGAAACCGAAACCGCGCTCATCGAAGAAGCCGCGCGCCAAGAGATAGGCGGCGAGGCCATCGAGCTCATGCCGCAATCGATGGGTGGCGAAGACTTCGCGTGGATGACGATGCGCAAGCCAGGCGTACTGATGCGCCTGGGTACGCGCAGGCCAGGCGGGCCAGTGTATGACCTCCATCAGGGCGACTATGACCCGGATGAATCCGCGATCAAGACCGGCGTTGCCGTCATGACGCGCGCCGCGCTACTCGCGGCAGAGGAAGCCGCACACAAACAGTAAACACACTGAAAAGGGAAGAGCATGACGAGATGAGCCTCACCGGTCTAGTCATCGCCACAAAACTCGGCGAGACCATGGACATGATCAACGACTGGATCCTGCACGCCGCCACCGCATGGTGGGTGTTGCCCGTGGTTTTCATCATGTCTGTGATCGACGGGTTCTTCCCAGTGGTGCCTTCAGAGTCTTTGCTCGTTGGCTTGTCCTCGGTGTGGGCCTCTCAAGGCTTCTTGCCTGTCATGGTGCTCGCGTTAGTGGGTGCAATGGGTGCGTTCATCGGCGATCAGATCGCGTACTCGTTAGGCCGAGCCGTGGGCAGGCAAGGGTTCAAGTGGATGCGCAGGCCCGCGGTCGCGAAAATGCTCGTGACCGCAGAGAAACAGCTCGAAAAACGCGGTGGCGTGCTCATCTTCACGGCCCGATACGTGCCAATCGGCCGCGTTGCCGTGAACTTCACCGCCGGGGCCACCGGATATTCACGTAAAACGTTCATGCTGTTTGACGCGATCGGTTGCCTCATGTGGGGCGCATACTCCGTGCTGATCGGGACCGTGGCCGGCCAGTGGATGGAATCGAACCGCCTGCTCGGGATCATCATCTCCATCTGCATCGCGATGGTGCTCGGGTGGATCCTGGACCGCATCGTCCACCGCGTGATCTGGCGCGTGAACCCTGAGTGGGAAGAAACCGAGCCGAAACCGAAAATCCCGCGCCGCGAAGTCCACAGGGACCCAACCCAGCAGCAGGCCGAGCCGCGCGAACCGAAGCAAGCAGAGTCGCGTGAGCAGAAGCAGGCAGAGCGCAATCCGAAAGATCCAGATGAATCCTGATGACGAGAAGGTGACGGCCGCGCTTGAACGTGCCCGCGGCATCGTGCGTTTGCTGCGTAGCGAGTGCGGGTGGACCTCCGCGCTGACTCCACAAAAACTGGCTCCGTACCTGATTGAAGAGGCGCACGAAGTCCACGATGCGGTGGCTAGCGAGGCCCCGGATGCTGACTTGGTGTCCGAGCTGGGGGATGTACTGTTCCAAATCCTGCTCCACGCGGAGCTGGGCAGGGAGCGCGGCGCGTTTGATCTTGATGACATCGCTGATGCGCTCAGTGAGAAGCTGCTGCGCCGCAACACTCACCTGTTCAACGCAGACGGTTCGATGCGCTCGGATCCGCAACGTAGCGCGGAAGCCGCGGAAGCCGCGTGGGCGGAAGCGAAACGGAAAGAGAAATCGGCCCCAAGCTAACGGGCGGATACCATAGGAAGCGACGAGCGGCGCCATCACAAAGCCACGCGCCGTTGAATCATCAAAAGGAGCACAAACCAATGCCTCTGATTGACGCCGTTCACGCGCGCCAGGTCATCGATTCCCGCGGTAACCCAACTGTTGAAGCTGAAGTTCTTCTCACGGACGGCTCGCTGGGCCGTGCGATTGTGCCCTCCGGAGCATCCACCGGTGAGTTTGAAGCGGTAGAGCTCCGCGACGGCGACAAGAGCCGGTACCTCGGCAAAGGCGTCACCAAGGCCGTGGATAACGTCATCGACGTCATCGGTCCAGAACTGCAGGGCCTCGTTGCAACCGATCAGCGTGACATCGACCAGATCATGCTCGACCTGGACGGAACCAACAACAAGTCCAAGCTCGGCGCTAACGCACTGCTCGGTGTATCGCTCGCGGCAGCACACGCCGCTTCCGAGTCCTCGAACCTCCCGCTGTATAAGTACCTCGGCGGCCCGAACGCACACGTCCTGCCAGTCCCAATGATGAACATCCTCAACGGCGGATCCCACGCTGACTCCGATGTCGATATTCAGGAGTTCATGATCGCTCCGATCTCTGCCCCAACCTTCTCTGAAGCGTTGCGTATGGGCATTGAGGTGTACCACTCACTCAAGGCTGTTCTGAACGAAAAGGGCCTCTCGACCGGCCTCGGCGATGAGGGCGGCTTCGCCCCGAACCTGCCAAGCAACCGCACCGCGCTCGATCTGATTGTCACCGCGATCGAGAAAGCCGGCTACACGCCAGGTGCTGACGTAGCGCTTGCACTCGACGTGGCTTCATCTGAGTTCTACAAGGACGGCGTCTACGTCTTCGAGGGTGAAAACCGCACCGCGGAGCAAATGGCCGACTACTATGCCGAACTCGTTGAGGCGTACCCGCTCGTCTCCATCGAAGACCCGCTATATGAAGACGACTGGGCAGGCTGGAAGAACCTGACCGAACGCCTGGGTGATAAGGTCCAGCTGGTCGGGGACGACCTGTTCGTGACCAACCCAGAACGCCTCGAACGCGGCATCAAAGACGACACCGCGAACGCGCTGCTCGTGAAGGTCAACCAGATCGGTACCCTCACCGAAACCCTGGACGCGATCACGATGGCGCAGCGTGCAGGTTATGCATGCATGATCTCCCACCGCTCAGGCGAGACCGAGGACGTCACGATCGCCGACCTCGCGGTCGCTACCAACGCAGGCCAGATCAAGACCGGCGCCCCGGCCCGCTCCGACCGCGTCGCTAAGTACAACCACCTGCTACGCATCGAAGAAGAACTCGGCGAAGCCGCATCATACGCCGGCGCATCCGCGTTCCCACGTTTCAAGGCCTGATGCACGGCGAGGTTAGCCCGCAGGCCCGCCTCAGCTGAGTAGGATAGGAAACCACCGAAGCCTCACGCTTCGGTGGTTTCCTGCTTTCTCACCCCAGCTGGGTTGGCCCAGGAATGAAGGTGGGGGGAGCCTCGCCTGGGAGCAGGCAAAGACTGGATGGATTGAGCGCCGAGAGGATGTGTCAATGAGCCCGCGACGCCCACGCGTTCCGCATGCGCACAGTGCACAGCAGGCGCGTAAATCCGAAGAAGCCCTGCGCCGTGCGCAACAGCGTGAACACGAGCTAGAACAACAACGCGCGCAACAGCGAGAACAAGAGCTCCAGCAAGAGCGCGAGCAACAACTGAGGCAAGATCGTGAGCGCGAACGCCAACGCGCCGAAGGTCAGCCACAGGGCTCTGCATCACCTACGAAGGACACGTTCTCAGCGACCGCTAAAGGCGGAGAAAAAGGCCAGCCGCGGGTTGAAGCCCAAGCGGGAAACAGTGCTAGCCAGCGTCGTTTAGCGAAGAAGCAACGCCGCCTAGAGAAAACCGAACGCCGCCGTGCACAACGCGAGCATGCGCAGAAACTCGCGGAAGCCCGAGCCCAAGACACCGAAGAACGTAAAGCGCGATTCCACGCCCGCCAACAGCAAGCCAGGCAGGATCCATCCCAGCAGGGCCAATCTCAACAGAGTCAAGCAAAGCAAGGGCGGGCTAAGCAAGAGCGCGAGTCACTGGCTGAGCCGCCGACGAAACCCGGCCGCGGTCTCCGAGCGGCAGCGATTCGACGCCGCAAAGCCCGCATCAACGATCGCCTCACGGAACGCGCAGCACTTCAAGGCGCAATCCGATCGACGGGCAAGCGCACCCCAGCCGAGAAGAACAAGCCAGCCCCACAACAGCCCGTTCCGGCTAAAAGCTTGTCGATGCGCGTCATCGTGCTCACCATCGTCATCGCGATCTCGGTGGTAACAGTGTTCCCAGCGCTCACAACCCTTGGCCAGCAGACCGCCGAACTCAACAAAGCCCGCGCGGACATCGCGAAGGCAAAAGCGGAACAAGAACGGCTCACCCGCGAGCTCAAACGCTGGGATGACCCGGAATACATTAGGCAACAGTCCCGCAACCGGCTCAATGTGTATGCGCCGGGGGAGAAGCTCTACGTCCCGGTGGGTAAGCCTGCTAAAAAGAAGCTCGCCTCAACCAACCACCCGAGCGGCTACCGCCAAGGGCTGCCGTGGGTCGAAGGGCTGTGGGATTCCACCGTGTCGCTAGCCGTCAACCCGACCACGCGCTTCCAGGACTCAGAGAAAAATGCTCAAGAGCCCGAAGGTGAAAAAGACTGAGTAGAAGTTGATCGGTGCAGGTATCGATAGGCGCGGCACCGAGTGAGGAGAAGACATGACGACCCCCGCAGCAGAGGCGCTCAATAGCGAACAGCGGGTCCCCACCGAGAAGGACGTTGACACCGTTTCGCGTCAGCTTGGCCGGCCCGCTCGTGACATCGTGGAGATCGGCGCTCGCTGCGTGTGCGGTAATCCTCTCGTGGCAACCACCGCGCCTCGTCTCAGCTCCGGTATCCCGTTCCCCACGACCTACTATTTGACGCATCCGGTCGCGACCTCGGCGTGCTCACGTGTTGAGGCTGAAGGCCTCATGGTCACAATGAACGAACAACTTTCTAAAGACCCTGAGCTCGCGAAAGCCTACGCCGCGGCGCACGAACACTATCTTGCGGTGCGGGATGCGATCGGTAAGCGCTCCGGCGTGGGTGAGGTCCCTGAGATCGCGGGAGTATCCGCGGGCGGGATGCCGGACCGCGTCAAATGTATTCACGTGCTGGTGGGGCATTCGCTGGCAGCTGGCCCGGGGACCAATCCGCTCGGCGACCAAGCTCTCGAAGCGATCGCTCAGTGGTGGCGCCCCGATGTCTGTTCGTGCCAAGGCGCGTGGGACACCGAAGGTCCCGCGCCATCGAAAGACAAGTCCCGCCACGTGCGCACCCAAGCGGGTGACCCGGAGAAGAAGCGACTTGAACGAGCCGCCAAACGCGCGGCAGACGAGGCTAGCGACAACAGCAAGGCCGGCAGCAGCGCGGCCGATGGCACGAACCAGGCGGAGGGTAACTAGATGCGTGCTGCCGTCATCGACTGTGGAACGAACTCCGTCCGACTCCTGATTGCTGATATGACGGTCACTGACGGCGAGATCGAACTCACCGACTGTGTACGCACGATGGAGGTTGTGCGGCTCGGGGAGGGCGTGGACTCTCACGGCCGGGTCTCGGCAGAGGCCCTAGGCAGGCTTGCGAAAGCCCTCGATGGTTTCGCGGCCACGATCAAACGGTTCCAGCCGGAGCAGACCACGTTCGTGGCTACCTCAGCTACCCGGGATGCCGCCAACGCTGAGGAGGTGCACGATGTGGTGCGCCATCATCTCGGGGTCGAGCCGCGCGTCATCACGGGCGAGGAGGAGGCTCGCTTCTCGTTCACGGGCGCGGTCTCTGCGGTCGATGTGGCTCCGGTTGAGAATGTTTTGGTCCTGGACCTTGGGGGAGGGTCCACCGAGTTCGTGACCGGGCGCGGCGGCGAGGTGACTGCTGAAGTATCAACGCAGATGGGTGCGGTCCGTTACGCCGAGCGTTTCATGCATTCTGATCCGCCATCAGAGGAACAGAAAGAAGAACTCGCTCAGGCCGTCGGGGAGGTCCTGGCGGGGATCTCAGACACGATTGATTTCAGCTCGGTTGACAGGCTCGTGGGTGTCGCCGGTACCGTGACCACGGTGCTCGCTCACGCGCTCGACCTGCCTTCGTATGTCCCAGAACGCATCACCGGCGCCGCGATCCCCGTCCCGTTGGCGATCGCAGTGTGTGGCGAACTCGCATCGTTCTCTAAGAAGCGGCTCGCTGACCTGCCGTACATGCACCCTGGCCGGGTCGACATCATGACCGGTGGCGCGATGATCCTCAAAACGATCCTTGAAACCATCCAGGAACGCACCGGCGGGCGCGTCAAAGAGCTCGCGGCGAGTGAAAACGACATTCTTGACGGCGTTGCGATCGATCTCATGCGCCGCTGAGTGCCGCGTGAAGTTTGACAATCGCAGATCAGGCATAGAATGGAACTATGCCTAGCTCACAGCAACTGTCCCAACGCCCACGTACTCTTGTTGTTGGGGGTGGATACCTCGGTCTTTACGTTGCTAAGAACCTGCAGAAGAAGGTTCGTGCACTTGGCGGCGTCGTCACCGTTGTCGATCCGCTTCCATACATGACCTATCAGCCGTTCCTCCCGGAAGTTATGGGTGGATCGATCGAGCCACGCCACATCACGGTGCCTCACGCACGTTGGCTTCGTCACAGCGAGCTCGTGCGCGGCTCGGTAGTCCGCATCGACCATCAGGCGAAGGAAGCACTCGTCAAGGATGACAACGGTGAAGAGTTCACCATCCCTTACCAGGATGTAGTCCTCGCCGCTGGTGCGATCACCAAGACGTTCCCGATCCCGGGCCTTGCTGATGCCGGCATCGGGGTGAAGCGTGTGGAGGAAGCGATCTATTTGCGCGACCACGTGCAGGAACGCATCCAGTTCGCTGACAATACCGATGACCCGGTGGCGCGTAAGCGTGCGCTGCGTGTTGTTGTTGTGGGTGGTGGCTTCAACGGTGTTGAAACCATCTCCGAATTGCACGATGCGGCGGTTCTTGCCGCTAAGCGTTGCAACAACATCACACCGGCAGACCTTGACTTCCAGCTCGTTGAAGCGATGGGCAAGATCATGCCTGAGGTCCAGGAGGACTCCGCTAAGTGGGTTGTTGAGCACCTTCGCGACCGCGGTATCACCGTGCGCCTGAACACATCGCTCTCTGATGCGACCGACCGCCACCTCAAGCTCGTCTCGATGCCAGGTGGGGACCCAGTCGATGAGTTCGACGTCGACACCCTGATCTGGACCGCGGGCGTTCAAGCCAACCCGATGATCCGCGAAACCGACCTCAACGTTGAGCAGCGCGGCCGCCTGACCGTCGATGCAACGCTGCGTTGCGTTGATGCTGACGGCAACGTCATCGAAGGCGCATGGGGCGCAGGCGACATCGCGGCAGTCCCGGACCTCTCCGGTGGCGGCCTCCCAGACGGCACGTGCGTTCCGAACGCTCAGCACGCCGTCCGCCAGGCTCCTGTCCTGGCAAGCAACCTGCTGGCTGAACGCTACGGCCAGGGCGAGATTAAGGAATACAAGCACACCAACCTCGGTGCTGTTGCCGGCCTCGGCTACGGCAAGGGTGTCGCTAAGATCATCAAGTTCCCGATGCACGGCTTCCTCGCTTGGGCTGCTCACCGCGGCTACCACGGCATGGCGATGCCAACCATCGAACGTAAAATCCGCGTGTTCAGCGGCTGGATCAACCAGCTCATCGCTGGCCGCGACGTGTGGGGTCTGCGTAACGTGAACCGTCCGTTCGACGAGTTCCGTAAAGCAGCTTCCCCTAAGAAGAAAGCTGATGCTTCTAAGTAATTCTCATAGCGAGGCATAAGCCTCGCGCGTGCTCAGCGTCTAGCATGGCGCTGAGCACGCAAGCCCCCATAGCCCAATGGCAGAGGCAGAGGACTTAAAATCCTTTCAGTCTGGGTTCGAGTCCCAGTGGGGGCACGTGCCAGCTGTTGAACTGATTCAGCCGATCGCGGTCTTGAAAGACCCGGAGGCTTTAGCGACCCACGAAGATACGTGTCTTGCCGCGGCGCTCGCTTCCATCACAGCGTGGCTTGCTTTCCCGGATGACCCGATGTGGGGCCCGTGGCTTCACGGGCCCGACGGCCGGGGCGGCGGTCAAGGCAAAAGCGTGCGACGGGGCAAACCGAAAGACTTCCGTGCGCTTGAGAACGCCGGAGCGGTCATGGTGAGCGTCGGGACTGCTCAAGCGGCGGCGCTGGCCCCTACTGAATATCCGCTGACCGGCCGCATGAAGCAGCTGCAGGTTTCTGGGACCGAATTCGAACACGCCGGCGAGCCAACCGTTTACGGTGAGATGAATTCGCCGAAAATTCTGCACATCGGTATCGATACCGTATTGGGGATGTCCACGGGTAAAGCGGCCGCTCAGTCCGCCCACGCAGGGCTGACATGGGCGATGCGGTTGAGCCATGACGAGCTTGAAGACTGGATTGAACACGGCTTCCCGTCCACGCTCATCCCGCTTGATCGCGATGGTTGGCGCACCACGGCAACGAACGCGACAGTGGTGATCCGTGATGCCGGGCACACCGAGATCACACCGGGTTCGGTGACCGCGGTCGCCTGGTGAGCGAATGCATACAGGGCAGGCGACCCTGTAAGATGGTTCACAGTTCCTTGGACGCGTGAAACGTCGCCAGGTGATCTGTGCGTGTTCGCGCCGCCCTAAGAAAAAAGAGGTAGAAAATTAATGGCTTTCCGCAGTAGCAACCCGGTTTTCAAAGAAGGAAACTTCCGCGAGAAGATGCGCAACGGTGAAGGCGCCGAAGCGATCCACGCGCCGTCAGCTGCAGATCTTGACCGTATGTATGGTGCGCCTTCGGCACAGCCGGGCCAGCAGCCTCCGCAGCCACCGCAGGGTTATCAGGCCCCGCAGGGTAACCAGCCGCCGCAACCGCCAATGGGTTACCAGCCACAGCAGGGCTATCAGCAGCCTGACTACGCTGCTGGCGATCTGAGCGTCCAGCATGGTCACGGTGGCCAGGGCGAGCGCATGGTCATGGGCGATGTGCTCAACAAGATGACCATCTTGCTCGGCCTGATCGTTGCTTCCGGCGCGGTTGCTTGGTTCATCGTGATGGGTACCGTCCGTGGCGCTATGAGCGGGGCGGGCGTAGGCGCACTCGGTGGCGCAATCATCCCTATGGTGGTTATCGCGGCGATCGGTGCTTTCGTGATCGCGATGATCAACCAGTTCAAGCGCGTCACCTCGCCGGCCTTGTCTGTTATTTACGCGGTCCTTGAAGGTTTCGTGTTGGGTGCGATCTCCGCGATCGCTGAAGTCGCTTACCCAGGTATCGCTCTGCAGGCCGTTCTCGGCACGATCCTCGTGTTCGCTGTCACCTTGGGCCTGTACCGCTCGGGTAAGTACCGCACCTCGCCACGCATGACCCGCATCGTGATGGTTGCGGCGATGGCTTACCTCGCGTTCTCCCTGGTCAACCTCGGTGTTGTTGTTTTCGCTGGCACCTCGATGCGTACCGGCGTGTTCGGTATGCTGATCGGCCTGTTCGCGGTGCTGCTCGCTACCTACTTCTTGGTCATGGACTTCGAGTTCATTCAGGGCGCGATCGAGCAGGGCGCACCGAAGCACGTTGCATGGACCGCGGCGTTCGGTCTGACGGTCACGCTCGTGTGGATCTACATCGAGGTCCTGCGTCTGCTGATGATCATCCGCGAAATGGTGGACCGCTAAACGCAGGACACCACAGCTGGGCACGCTCAGCGCATAAACCTCAAGCCACGGTATGCCAAAACATT
This sequence comes from Pseudoglutamicibacter albus, assembly GCF_022346425.1. Taxonomy (GTDB): domain Bacteria; phylum Actinomycetota; class Actinomycetes; order Actinomycetales; family Micrococcaceae; genus Pseudoglutamicibacter; species Pseudoglutamicibacter albus. The sequence goes on along the minus strand of NZ_JAKRCW010000004.1, from coordinate 59,298 downwards.
TGTTTTGGCATACCGTGTTTTTATGCCCAGATCATCACCGAACCGTCTCCGCAAGGCGGGGGCGAGGTTTTCAGAAAAGCTCCGTAGCGTCCGCAACTCTATAGAGCAGCGCCGCGCGGAACTTAAAGCGGAGCAGGAACAGCCAGAGCGAGAGCCTGAACAGCCAGATGTAGCGGTGCCTAGCGATATCCCGCAACCGCTCAAGGTCACCGCGGGGTATGCGTGGCGCATCGGCGTCATTATTGTGGTGACGGTCATGATTCTGTGGGGCCTCAGCCGTGTAGCGGTGGTTCTGATCCCGGTGATGATCGCCGCACTACTGGCCGGCCTGTTGAGCCCTTTGAAGAAGCTGCTTGTGAAACTGCGGTTTCCAAACGGGCTGGCGACCTTCGGAGCGCTACTGATCTTCGCGGGCCTGCTCACTGGAGTTGTGTGGCTCGTGGTCGCGACCATGGCGCAAGGCGCTGAAAGGTTGTGGGCCGAGGCGATCGACGGCATCAACTCGATCCGCACTTGGTTGGCGACGGGCCCACTCAAGATCACGGATACACAAATCACGGACTGGGCCCAGGAGATGCTGCAGCGCCTGCAAGCGAATTCGCAGGATGTACTCAAGCAGGCCGCATCAGTGGGCACCACCGTGACCCATTTCCTCACGGGCCTCCTATTGACGATCTTCGCGCTGATCTTCTTCCTGCTGGATGGTCCGAAGATCTGGAAGTGGGTTGTCGGTCTTTTCCCTCGCCACACCCGTGCTGCCGCTGATGGGGCTGGCCGCTGTGGCTGGGCGTCACTGATTTCTTATATCCGCGTCCAGGTTGTGGTCGCGTTGATCGACGGTTTCGGCATCGGGCTGGGCGCCTACATCCTCAACGTTCCGTTGGCACCACAGCTGGGTGTGCTGGTGTTCCTGGGTGCGTTCATCCCGATCGTCGGTGCGTTCCTGACCGGCGCTGTCGCCGTGCTGATCGCGCTTGTAGCCCAAGGCTGGGTCGTCGCGCTGATCATGCTCGGTGTCGTGCTGCTGGTGCAACAGGTTGAATCCCATGTGTTGCAGCCGCTGATCATGGGCCGCGCAGTGAGCCTTCACCCGCTCGCTGTGGTGTTGGTGGTTGCGTGCGGCACGTTCCTGTGGGGCATCGCTGGAGCGCTGTTCTCGGTTCCTCTGGTGGCCATCATCAATAGCGTCGGCAAGTATCTCGCCGCGAAGGAATGGGAGCGAGACCCCGCGGTTGCCCACCACCGTAATAATTCCAGGCAGAGTGACGTAAAAGCGAGCCACGAGCCAACAGATACATATGATGAACAAGAGCCCCGTCTCACCCCGCGCCCAGCTGATACCGCAGCCGAGCGGGACGGTGACGAGCAACAAAAACCATAGCTGCGCGGCAAAACTCAAAGCGCAGTGACCGCTGGAAACCTCAGCAACCAGGAGAAACTAAAGTAGTGACGAGAAACAGAGTAGTGACAGAGCAGGCACGTCAAGACGAATCGTCCACTCCTACAGAACCCACTCCCACCGAAGCGGCACCGACGATTCCTCGCGAAGACCCCACACGTAATCTTCCGGTGACGCTTGCTGATATTCGCCGTGCGGCTGAGGTGCTCGATGGCGTGGTTGAGAAAACTGGCCTGCATCACTCGCGTGCGTTGGAACTTCACACGAAGGCACCCGTGTGGCTCAAAGCCGAGAACCTGCAGCGTTCCGGGTCCTTCAAGGTCCGCGGCGCCTATGTGCGCATGAAGAACCTCACGGAATCCGAACGTGCCCGCGGCGTTGTGGCCGCATCGGCCGGTAACCACGCCCAAGGTGTAGCCCAGGCCGCATCCCGGCTCGGGATCAAAGCACGGATCTACATGCCGTTGGGCGTGGCACTACCTAAGCTCACCGCGACCCGCGATCACGGCGCCGAGGTCGTATTGCACGGCGACACTGTCGATGAAGCGCTCGCCGCAGCCGAAGAGTACGCGAAGGAAAGCGGCGCGGTGTTTGTGCACCCGTTCGACCACCCGGACATCATCGCGGGGCAGGGGACCATCGGTTTGGAGATCCTGGAGCAGTATCCAGAGGTCGAGACCGTGATCATGGGAGTCGGCGGCGGCGGCTTGCTCGCCGGGGTCGCGACCGCGATCAAGGGTCGGGCAGCTGAACTGGGTCGGGATATCAAGGTCATCGGTGTCCAAGCTGAGGATGCGGCGGCCTATCCGCCGTCGCTAGCCGCGGACGCGTTGGTTCCGCTCACGAAGGTCCGTACGATCGCCGATGGCATCGCGGTGGGCCGCCCCGGCCAGATGCCGTTTGAGATCATTCGTGAGCTCGTTGACGATGTCGTGACGGTCTCTGAGGACGCGCTGGCTCGCGCGCTCGTGTTCTTGCTGGAGCGATCCAAGCTCGTGGTTGAACCGGCCGGTGCCGTGGGGGTTGCGGCCCTGCTGGAGCACACGCTTGTCGATTCCGGAATTGAGCCTTCCAAGACGGTCGCGGTCCTCTCCGGAGGCAACATCGACCCGCTCCTCATGCTGAAAGTGATCCAGCGCGGTCTGGCTGCCGCTGGCCGTTACCTCACCATCAAGATGATGCTTCAGGACCGCGCGGGTGAGCTCGCAACCATATCCCGCATCATCGCCGAATGCGGCGCCAACGTGACCCGCGTGGACCACACCCGCATCGGCGGGGCGCTGTCGATGGGCGACGTCGCGATCACCATCGACATGGAAACCAACGGCCACGAACACTCCAACGAAGTGCTCGATGCGCTACGCGAGCACGGCTACGACCCACAAGTCATGCAGTAGTAGGCCCACAGCAGCCAAGCGGGCTGCCACCAGGGGCAGCCGATACGTGATGGGACAGCGTGAGGGGCGGTTCAGAGATCTGAACCGCCCCTCACGCATCAAGCTCGTTGAACTTAAACGGTGTTTAGCCTTCGAACGGGTGAGCCTCTACGATTTCGACCGGGATCTCCTTGCCGTTCGGGGCGGTGTAGCTCAGTTTCTCGCCGACCTTGCGGCCGTCGATCGCTTGCCCGAGTGCGGAATGATCCGAATACACGTCAAGATCGGTGCCGTCAGCGAGCTCGCGGTTACCGAACAGGAAGCGGGTCTCCATACCCGCGATGTTGGCGACAACCACCATGCCTGGCTCGACCACGCCGTCGTCTTGAGGGGTTTCACCCACCTGGGCGTTCTCAAGCAGCTGCTTCAAGTACACGATGCGGCCCTCGTTCTTCGACTGCTCTTCACGCGCCGCGTGGTAGCCGCCGTTCTCCTTCAGGTCGCCCTCGTCACGAGCAGCTTCGATACGCTCAAGGATCTCAGCCCGGTACGGGCCGGAGAGGTGCTCCAATTCAGCGCTCAGACGATCGTAGGCCTTCTGTGTCAGCCACACTTCTTCATGCTGAGACGTCATGAACACTCCATTTCGTTGAACCGCGCCCCAACAGCGCGGTGGTTAATTGCAAAAGAAAATACCCACTGGTTACCTTGACCGGACTGAAGCAGCGTCAAGCTAATCCCAGCGGGCACACTCGTTATCGCACGAGTCTAACGCGCAAAAGCGAACAATGGGAGCCACAACAGGCTAAATCTATGGAAAATTTGTGGCCGCGCTACTGGGTTCCTGTGCGCCAGCATGCTTCGTGGCCGGCCGTTACAGGCGTGAACGTGGTGCGCATCGGAACGGTTTTCTGCACGATGTAGCGATTGCCGGAACGCTCGGAACTTTCATCCGCTTGGAAACGGACTTCCCTGTAGCCGACCACCGAATAATCCTGGCTCAACGCACGCAAGCCGCACGTCACATCGGCCCCAGGATCCATGGTCACCGCAACCGTGACCTCAACGTTGCGGTCACTGATCAGCTGATACGAGATGTCCTTGGCATCGAAACTGCTTTGGAACCGAAGCGTCACAAAAAGCAGGTAGCCGGAAAGAAGCAGAATCCCGACCACCGCAACAATCCACCAGCCGCGCGTTGACAAACTACGACGCGCAGAACCATAGCGGTTCGCTAGGCTTGGAGATTGGCGAGTATCCTCGCCACCGATTTTGAGATCACCTGAGGACATGATGCCCCCATTCTATCTGGGGCATCGAAGGGGGAATCGCACCACCATGGGACATTCGCCGCGTAGTGTGCCTGATTCGTCTGGCTTGCGTGTACTTTCCGTGCACGCCCACCCCGATGACGAAGCCAGCAAGGGCGCATCGATGGCCGCCGCGTACGCGCAGGCCGGGGCGGAAGTGCTTGTCGTGACCTGTACTGGCGGTGAGCGCGGAGACATCCTGGTAGAGGAGGTCCAAAGCATGCCGCGCGCGCACCGCGACCTCACTGGTTTGCGCCGCGAGGAGATGAAGGTTTCCGCGAAGGCGCTCAACATCAAGCATGTTTGGCTGGGCTTCGAGGATTCGGGCCTGCCGGAGGGGGACCCGCTGCCGCCGCTTCCAGAGAGCTGCTTCGCCTCGGTTCCGCTCTATGATGCTGCCGCGCCGCTGGTGCATCTGGTGCGTACGTTCAAACCGCACGTGCTCATCACGTATGACGAAAACGGCGGATACCCACACCCGGACCACATTCGTACCCACCAGATCTCCGTCGAAGCGTTCCGTGCCTCCCACCGCGAAGACGAATATCAGGGCCTCGGTGAGCCGTGGACCATCTCCAAGATGTACTACGACCGCGCGTTCTCACTTGAGCGCTTCAAAGCCCTGGACGAGGCGATGCGTCAACGCGACGGTGTCTCTCCGTTCGGTGAGCGCATTGAATTCTTGGAAAGACGCCAACGCGACAGCACCAACCCCGCTGCCCGGCACCGTGTGACAACGCACGTGCCCATCAGTGGCTTGGTGCACTTACGTGATGAGGCCCTCCTGGCCCACCGTTCCCAGGTTGAACCGGGCGGCTTCTTCTTCGCGGTCCCTCCGGAGCTCGTGGAAGAGGTGTACCCGTGGGACGACTACGTGCTCGCGGCCACTCGCGTGCACACCGAACTACCGGAGTTCGACCTGTTCGCTGGCCTTCACGATGGCGAAGGTGAGCGCATCGGTACGTTGCGTCCGGTGCCGGAAGCCTTCAAGCCAGAGCTTGCCAACGAGCGGCGGTAAAATAGATCAATGCACGGGGGACGCCGGATCCTCGGATGCGTTGCGTATGGAAGGTGAGCATGCTTTTCTCAGTACTGGCCTACGTCCCAGCGAATCTGGGCACTGACTCGGATGAGTACCGCGCTGTTGGGCCCGGCTTCCCGGGGTTTGTGGCTATCGCATGCTTGGCGATCGCCGTTATCCTCCTGATCGTGTCTATGGCCCGCCGCATCCGCCGCCTCGATTACCAGCCGCCGGTTGAGACCGCTCAGGCTGAGCTTGTTGAGCAAGGCCAAACTGATGAAGTTGAACGTGAAGCACGCCGCCGTCTTGCCGAAAAATACGGTGAGAACGCCGAGCCGGGGCGAAGCCCGCAAGCATGAGGCTACTGAAGATCTCGTGGCCGCCGCGTTTCCTCTATGGCCTGTATGAGCGGCGGCTAGCGCGCGAGCTGGAGCCTGCGAAACTTCCCAGGCACATCGGCGTGATGGTCGATGGGAATAGGCGCTGGGCTAAGCTCGCGGGTGCGCCGACGGCCTCGGGGCACCAAGCGGGCGCGGATAAGATCCTTGACTTCCTTGAATGGTGCCGTGAGATCGGCATCCGTACCGTGACTCTCTACATGCTCTCTACCGATAACCTCAACCGCGACTCGGCTGAGGTTGCCGCACTGCTACGGATTATCGACGAGACCTTGAGCCGGGTGGGGTCTGAAGGGTCGATGCGCGTGCATCCGGTCGGGGCGCTGGATGTGTTGCCTGCCGAGCTTGCCGAGAAGTTGTGTGCGCTGCGTGACAGCACCGCTGGCCGTGGGGGCCTGCACGTGAATGTTGCGGTGGGCTACGGTGGCCGCCGCGAGATTGTCGATGCGGTGCGCGCTTTACTTGAAGACGCCGATACCCGCGGTATGAGCGCCGGCGAGGTCGCGAAGGCACTCGATGCCGATATGATCGCCAAGCATCTCTACACCTCGGGCCAGCCTGACCCGGACCTGGTGATCCGGACATCAGGTGAACAGCGCCTCTCCGGTTTCTTGATGTGGCAGTCGGCCTATTCCGAGTTCTATTTTTGCGAAGCTTTGTGGCCGGATTTCCGGCGCGTGGACTTCCTGAGGGCGTTGCGTGACTTCCAGCGGCGGCAACGCCGCTTCGGCTGCTGAACCGCGCTCCGCACGGACCCCGGGGAGCAATCCGCGCGTTAGCCTGTCCACAACTGTGATGCGGGCTGAATCTGTCCACAATACCGGGCAGTCCGTAGCGAGTCTTTGCAGGGTGCGCATAGCCTTGAGAGCATGCGCACCCTGATTCTTTCCTACGCCGGCTCAGGTTCGGTATGGGGCCTCATCGTGGCCGCCGCGCTGATGTGCGCATGCCTTGCGTTCTTAGGCTTCGGGGTAGTTCTGGCGGTCATCGATGCCCGCACGCATCGGCTCCCGAATGTGTGGGTAGCCCGCCTGAGTGCAGCGTGCGCTTTCTTCCTCACGCTCGCCACGTTCGCCTCGATCGGGGCGGGAACGTTCCTGGGGCTCCGGTGGATCCTGGCCGCCGTGTGCGGGGCAGTGGTGTTCATCGCGCTTCGCTGGATGACTGCTCAAGGGCTTGGCTTAGGGGATGTGAAACTCGCGCCCGTGTTGTGTGCGATGTGTGCGGTAGTCAGCTGGGGCCACGTTGTGTTGGCGGGGGTGTTGATGTGCCTGATCGCAGGCGTGCACGCGCTCATCGTGATGATCGCGACCCGCAACCCGCGCGCCTTCATCGCGTTTGGCCCAGCCATGCTGTGCGGAACAGGGCTCGCGCTCGCGCTCTAGCGGCGGCCATCTCAGCGCGGTCCCTTTCTAAAAGGGACGTTCCTAACAGGGGCATTCCTAACAGGCCGCGTAAAACAGCCCCGCGGGCACCCACCGTTGTGGTGAGCGCCCGCGGGGCTGTCGAGTTCAAGTGCCGCAACCGTATCCGGTTGTGGCACTTGAAATGTGTCGAGTCGAAACTCGAGGGCGCTTAGTTGAAGCGGCCGGTCATCGTGGTGACGTCGAGTGCCTTGTCGAGGTCAGCCTCGGATACCTTGCCCTCGCCTTCGCCAACGAAACCGAGCGCAACGGTCGCTTCGCGCACCGTCATGCCTTCAGCAACGGCCTTCTTGGCGATCTTCGCGGCGTTTTCGTAGCCGATGTACTTGTTCAACGGGGTCACCACGGATGGGGAGGCCTCAGCCAGGAAGCGTGCACGCTCCTTGTTGACGGTGAGGTCGTTGATCATCTTGTCTACCATCACGCGGGCGGTGTTGGTGAGCAGGCGGATCGATTCGAGCAGGTTGGCAGCCATGACTGGGATGCCGACGTTGAGCTCGAACGCACCGTTGGTCGAGGACAGCGAGATGGTCGTGTCGTTACCGATGACCTGCGCGCACACCATGGAAGAGGCCTCGCAAATCACGGGGTTGACCTTGCCCGGCATGATGGAGGAGCCTGGCTGAAGGTCTGGGATGTGCAGCTCGCCCAGGCCGGTGTTCGGGCCGGAACCCATCCAGCGCAGATCGTTGTTGATCTTCAACAGCGAGTAGGCGATGTTGCGCAACTGACCCGAGGCCTCGACGAGGCCGTCTCGGTTAGCTTGTGCCTCGAAGTGGTTGCGGGCCTCGGTGATTGGAAGCCCGGTGTTTTCCGCGAGGTTAGCAATGACCTTCTCGGGGAAGCCCTCTGGGGTGTTGATGCCCGTGCCAACCGCGGTACCGCCCTGTGGGACCTCAGCTACGCGTGGCAGGGAAGACTCGATGCGTTCGATGCCGTAGGCGACCTGTGCTGCGTAGCCACCGAAGACCTGACCCATCGTGACCGGGGTTGCGTCCATGAGGTGGGTGCGGCCGGACTTGACGACGTCCTTCCACTCAACACGTTTCTTCTCAAGCGCCTCGGAGAGGTACTTCAACGCCGGGATGAGGTCGTTGATGAGCGCGCCAGTGACAGCGACGTGAACAGAAGTTGGGAACACATCGTTGGAGGACTGGGAAGCGTTGACGTGGTCGTTTGGGTGGACCTGGGTCTCGGAGCCGTTGGCCTTCAGCTCGCGGGTAGCCAACTCAGCGATGACCTCGTTGGTGTTCATGTTCGAAGACGTTCCGGAGCCGGTCTGGAACACGTCGATCGGGAACTGGTCATCGTGCTTACCGGCGATGATCTCGTCAGCTGCGTGGAGGATCGCGTCAGCGATCTCCTGCGAAATCACGCCGAGCTCGAGGTTCGCCAGAGCTGCCGCGCGCTTAACCTGTGCGAGAGCGTGGATATGCTGCGGCTCAAGGGTTTTACCGGAGATCGGGAAGTTCTCAACTGCACGCTGGGTCTGTGCTCGGTACAGAGCATCAATCGGTACGAGGACCTCGCCCATCGTGTCATGTTCAGTGCGGAATTTAGGTGTTTCAGCCATATCTCAAATCTTACCGCTCAGAGTCGACGAGCTTGACCGTGCCCGTATCGAGCGAGTACACGGCACCCACAATCTTCACCTTGCCGGACTTTTCGGCACGGTAGAGCACCTGGGAAAGCTCACGCAGAATTTTGACGGTGCGCCGGGTGTGGATTTCAACAGCGCCGCTCAGGCCCGGAGTGTTCGCGTCCTCGCGGGCCTGAACCACGGACGGGAGGATGCGCTCAACGAGCGAGGCGATGCTACCTGGGGGAGTGTCCCCTGAATCCAGCGTTGCCTTCGCGGCTTCGACCGCGCCACAGGAGGTGTGGCCGAGCACCAAAACCAACGGGACCTTGAGCACCTCGACCGCGAACTCGATCGAACCGATCACGGTCTCGCCCAAAGCGTGGCCAGCGGTACGGATCGCGAACAGGTCGCCGTAGCCCACATCGAAGGCGTACTCCATGGGCACCCGGGAATCCGAGCACCCTACGACCGCGGCGATCGGGTGTTGCTCTTTACGCAGAAGTTCGCGGCGGGATTTATCCGAATTAGGGCGAAGCGGGCGGTCTAAAGCGGCGCGCTCGGCACCCTGAAGCAGGGTCTCAAGGGCTTGGTCCGGGGTGAGAGTTGGGTTGGTTGCTGGCATGGTGTCCTCGTGGTGACAGGCCCCTCATGATGAAGAGCGGTTGTGGTGAAGGGCGATTCAAGCCCATGATAGGGCGGTAAGTGGGCGGAATCGACGAAGGGTGCGGCTATGGCGCAGCGGTTACGGGCCTGCCGCGGTTACGGGCCTGTTTAGGGCGCTGACTTCTGAATGTTCTGGGCGACCTCAGGCAGGTGTTCGGCCACGTCGTTTTTCATGGTGATGACGTAGGTGAAGCCGTTGATCTTTGCGACCCAGCTGGTTCTGGCGTTGTCTCCCTTGCCGCCGGTTGCACGTTCGGTCCACTCGGTGCCGTCGACGTTGTGCTTCTTGCCGGTCGGGACGGAGCCGTCGGTTGCCAGGGTGACCCAGGAGTCGTTGGCTTTATCCGTTTGCTTGACGGCGGCGAAGGCCTCATCGCGGATCACGACGCCGAGGTCCCAGAACGCTACACCGTCAGCGGTGCCTGGGTTCCAGCGGGCGTAGTTGACGTACCAGCCCTCTGGTAGATCTGGTGCGATCGCATCGAAATCGAGGGTTTCCTTGGTTTGTTTCGCGATTTCTTCGACGTTGACGCGGTCGTTGTATTCGTGCTGCCTGTTCGCCGGGTTGAGAAGGATGACGGGGATCACCACGAGGATCGTCAGGGCGGTGGAGATGATCATGCCCTTGATGGTCTGGTTGGCGCGTTTGGCCTGCTTCTCAGTCAGCGGCGCCTTGAAACCCGGCTCTCCGGGGAGGGGCGAACGCTCAGCGCTGGGGGTCTCAGTTGCTGGAGGCTCAGCGTTGTGTTTTGCGTCGTCAGATTTCTCAAGCACGGCTCCATTGTCCCCCATATTGGGCACTACACGAACTGGTTATGGAATTTCGTGTGAAGAATGGGTAGATTCCAATCAACGAAACGTGATGCAAGTCACATTTTGTTTGTCATCTACTTTCTCCTCGAGGTAAGGACCGCTCATGGAGCAGAAATCCTACGATGATCTCGCGGAACGGAGTATCGCGGTTCGTGACTCCCAGGAGTTTCAGAACCTGAAACGTTCCTTCATGCGGTTCATCGCACCCATGTCAGTGATCTTCCTGGTCTGGTACGTCATCTACATCGTGCTTGCTAGCTACGCCCCGGGCTTCTTTGGGATCAAGGTTTTCGGACTCATCAACGTCGCCTTGCTGTTTGGTTTGGCGCAGGTGGCCACGACGTTCATCATCACAACCCTGTACCGCCGGTGGGCGGATAAGAAATATGACCCGTTGGCCACAACGCTTGGTGAACGCATGGAATCGGGCGCGCTTTTGGCCGATGAGGAACGCGCCGCTTCAGAGTCGAATAAGGATGGTGCGGCGTGATCATCGATCAGATTAACCCGGTCATCAACATGATCGTTTTCGGTCTGTTTGTTGCGGTGACCCTCTACATTGTTTTCCGTGTTTCACGTAAAGGTTCCTCAGCTGATGAGTTCTATACCGGTTCGAGGTCTTTCTCCGGCCCACAGAACGGTGTGGCCATTGCGGGTGACTACCTTTCGGCGGCGTCATTCCTGGGCATTGTGGGTGCGATCGCGGTAGCCGGCTATGACGGCTTCCTGTATTCGATCGGCTTCCTCGTCGCGTGGCTCGTGGCTCTGTTGCTGGTTGCGGAGCTGCTGCGGAACACGGGTAAGTTCACGATGGCAGACGTGCTGAGTTTCCGCTTGCGTCAGCGTCCTGTCAGGATGGCGGCATCGCTGACAACCCTGGCCGTGTGTTTCTTCTACCTCATCGCCCAGATGGCTGGCGCTGGTGGCTTGGTTGCGTTGCTGCTCGGTATCGAGGGCAAGGCGGCTACCGCGAGTGTTGTGATCATCGTGGGTGTCTTGATGATCGTCTACGTGATCGTGGGCGGCATGAAGGGCACAACCTGGGTGCAGATCATCAAGGCTGTCTTGTTGGTTCTTGGCGTGGCGATCCTCTCGATCGTTGTGATGGCGAAGTTCGGTGGCAACTTCTCGGACCTGTTGCAGGCGGCGGTTGATAAGTCGCCGAAGGGCGAGGCCGTTTTGATGCCTGGTTTGAAGTATGCGAACCCGCTGGACTTCATCTCGCTGGGCTTGGGCCTGGTCTTGGGTACCGCAGGTCTGCCGCACGTTTTGATGCGTTTCTACACCGTGCCGACGGGTAGGGAAGCGCGGCGTTCGGTTGTGTGGGCCATCTGGATTATTGGTGCTTTCTACGTCATGACCCTGATCCTGGGCTACGGCGCGGCGGCACTGGTCGGTCCGGACATCCTGACGGCGAAGACCACCCCGGGTGGCGAGAACGCGGCAGCCCCGCTGTTGGCTTTGGAGATCGGTGGGCCGGTACTCATGGCCGTGGTTTCGGCGATCGCGTTCGCAACGATCCTCGCGGTTGTGGCTGGTCTTGCGATCACCGCGGCAACCTCGTTCTCGCACGACATTTACACCTCGGTCATCAAGAAGGGCGAGATCACCCCTGGCCAGGAGGTCAAGGTCGCTCGCTTGACGGTTGTGGCGATCGGTGTGCTCTCGATTATCGGCGGCATCGTTGCGCTGGGCCAGAATGTCGCGTTCTTGGTTGCGTTGGCTTTCGCTATCGCGGCCTCGGCGAACCTCCCGGTGATCCTGTATTCGTTGTTCTGGAAGCGTTTCAACACGGGCGGGGCTTTGTGGTCGATGCTCGGTGGCTTGTTCACGACCCTGATCTTGATCACGTTCTCGCCGGCGGTTTCGGGTAAGCCGACCTCGATGTTCCCGAACCTGGACTTCGCGTTCTTCCCGCTATCCAACCCGGGTATCGTCTCGATCCCGGTCGGGTTCTTGCTCGGCATCCTCGGCACGTTCCTCACCAAGCCTTCCGAAGATCACGATGCGAAACACGCGATCATGGAGGTCCGCGCCTTCACTGGTGCTGGCGCGGAAAAGGCCTCGGAGCACTAGGCCAGTCGCTACTCGGGCGTCAAGTGACGGAACGCGAAACCTCGCGAAAAGGGCTGTGGCCCCAGCATCACTGATGCTGGGGCCACAGCCCTTAAACGGAAGCGCTGAGCCGTTACTGGCCTTGCGGTTTAGGCTTGTCGCCGTTGCCAGCGGATTCCTCGTCAGCGGCCTTATCAGGTTCTTCTTCGACGATTGCGCCTTCTGGAACGTCGATGCCTTCGGCGAGGGCTTCTTGCGTGATGACTATGTCGCCCGTCTCAGGATCGACCAGGGAAGGCTGTTGCTCAGCGGGCAGCGGCTTGCCGTCATCATCGAGGTACAGCCCGGAGTCGTAGTCGAAGCCGATCGGGTTGCCGTCGGCGTCGGTACGGGCATACCAGTCGGTGAACTCATCCGAGGTCGAATCGAAGTTGCGGCCGGCCGCGTATTCGTTATCGGATTCGACGACGCGCAGCTCAAAGTTATCGCCGTGCTCTTCGATACCGTATTTGACGGCGTTGGACAGCGCCACGTCTTCGAACTTCTGGCGGATCACCAGCGGGTCGGTCCGCATCTCTTTATAGAGCGCGATCGCCATCAACGCGAGCACCACCGCGAACGGTAGCGCGGTGATCGTAATGAGGTTCTGCAAGCCTTGCAACGCGGTCTTACCGGCCATCAACAGGATCACCGCGGCGATGCCTGCCATCAAGATAGCCCAGAACGCGGTAATCCAGCGCTTAGGGTGCGGGTTGCCGCGCTGGGACAGCTGGGAGTTCACGATCGAAGCGGAGTCCGAGGTCGTGATGAAGAAGACCGCGAGCATCACAATCACGATCGGGGCCACAAACTGCGCTCCCGGGAGGTGCTCAAGCACCACGAAGAAGATGTCTTCAGGGGCGGGCAGTTTATTGATGTCGTCGCCGGCAGCGATATCACCTGTGCTGCGCTGCAGATAGATCGCGGTGCCGCCGAGGATCGTGAACGCGAGGATGATGATCGAGGACGGGATCGCCAGGACGCCGACCACGAACTGGCGGACCGTGCGGCCCTTGGAGATCTTCGCGACAAAGACACCCACGAATGGCGCCCAGGAAACCCACCAGGCCCAATAGAACGTGGTCCATGCGGAGAGGAACGCGTTCATCTCCGGGGAATCAGCGGTCGTGGCCGCGAGCATCGTAGGCAGTTCAGCGAAGTAGGTCGCCACAACGCCAGGGATCACGTTGACCAAAAAGACGGTAGGGCCAACCACAAAGAAGAACAGTGCCAGGGCAAGCGCCAACACGAGGTTGATGTTGGAGAGCCGCTTAATACCCTTGCTCACACCCGATACTGCCGACCAGATGGTTCCGATGGTCAGCAACACGATGATGATGAGCGCGAGCCTATTAGCGCCCGGGCTCCAGCCGGTCACGAGTTCGAAGCCTCGGCCGATCTGGAGCGCACCGATACCGAGCGAGGCCGCGGTACCGAACAGGGTTGCGATGATCGCCAGGCCGTCGATGACGCGGGCACGCACCGAGCTTGAGGTTCCACCCCACAGTGGCGTGAGGATCGAGCTCATGAGCGGTACGCGGCCGCGGCGGTAGGAAACATAGGCGACAGCCAAACCCACGATGCCGTAGATGGCCCACGCGTTGATGCCCCAGTGAAGCGCTGACTGCGCCATCGCTTTTTTGACCGCATCCACTGTGGCTGGATCGTATGCGCCGGGGCGAGGGGAGAGGTAGTAGGTCATCGGCTCGTATGGGCCGAAGAAGATCACACCGATACCGATGCCGGCGCCGAAGAGCATCGCCGCCCACGAAACCGTCGAGTATTCAGGCTTATCGCCCTCCAACCCCAGCGGGATGCGCCCATACTTGGTGAAAGCGAGCACCAGAAGGTAGATCACGAGCACGATCGCCAGCGAGTTGAAGATCCACCCGAGGTTAGTCATGATCCAGGTGAGCGCGGCTGTGGTTGAGGACAGCACCTGATCAGGCTGGAGAACACCCCAGACCACAAAACCGATCACGGCAAGACCGACCGTGATGAGCATCGGCTTATCTACGCCGTAGCGGATTTTCTGGTGGTCAACATCCACGCCGGGAACGAGTGCCGGGTGGATGTTGTGTGGGTAGCGGTTGAGTCCGCCGAGGAACTCGCCGGCTTTACGCCCGACCGTCTTCAGCGTTTGCCCGGCGGTCGGTTTAGGGGTCCGCCTCTCGCGGTTCTCCGCTGTTAGAGGGTGCCCGGGATGTTCCGGTTTGCCTGCGCCCTTGCTTGGGCGACGCCTCTTTTGTTGACTGTTCTCAACCGGTTCTTCCGGTTGAGAATCCAGTTCATCATTGGATGACATCTTCTCTCCTCAGGGTCAAGGTGTAGCCCTCATCATATAAAGATTGGGTTTTCTTGCTAGTTGGGGGACTGACTGTTTACGGGGTGGGCATATGATGAACGTGAGGCCCGAGGCCGTGATAACTGCAAGCGAGAACACTGAATGAGGACTCCGTGACGCAAGAGCAGGACTACACCCAACTGTCCCCTAAGCTGTCTGTTTCAGAGGCGGCTCCAGACCGGAATTTGGCGATGGAGCTGGTCCGTGTGACCGAGGTTGCCGCGATCGCCTCCGCACCGTGGGTTGGCCACGGGGATAAGAACGCGGCTGACGGCGCGGCTGTCGATGCGATGCGCGCGATGCTCACGACCGTTGATTTCAACGGTGTTGTGGTGATCGGTGAGGGCGAGAAAGATGAAGCCCCGATGCTGTATAACGGCGAGCACGTGGGTTCCGGTAACGGCCCTGAGGCTGATGTTGCGGTTGACCCGATCGACGGAACCCGCCTGACTGCGCAGGGTTTGAATAACGCGTTGTCCGTTATGGCGGTCGCTGAGCGCGGCACGATGTATGACCCGTCGGCGGTGTTCTATATGGACAAGCTCGTGACCGGGCCGGAGGCAGCGGATTCGGTCGATCTTCGCTTGCCGATCGGTGAGAACATCCGCCGTGTAGCCAAAGCTAAGGGCAAAAAGCCGTCCCAGGTAACGGTAACCGTTCTAGACCGTCCGCGCCACGAAGAGATGATCAAAGAGATCCGCGAGGCGGGTGCGCGCACCAAGCTGATCCTAGACGGTGACGTTGCCGGGGCGATCGCAGCGGCGCGCCCTGATTCCGGTGTTGACATGCTCGTGGGTATCGGCGGAACCCCAGAGGGCATTGTGACCGCGTGCGCTATCCGTGCGCTAGGCGGCGTGATCCAGGGCCGCCTGCACCCAACCGATGATGCCGAACGCGAGGCGGCCGAGAAGGCTGGTTTGGACGTCAACCAGGTCCTATCCACCGAAGACCTGGTCACGACCGATAACTGCTACTTCGTGGCAACCGGCATCACCGACGGCGACCTGCTGCGCGGGGTCCGCTACCGTGGCGACCGCATCGTGACCCAGTCGCTCGTGTTGCGCGCTAAGTCCGGCACTATCCGCGAAGTCACTGCAGAGCACCGCGCCGATAAGTGGGACGGATTCACCCGCTAAAGCAACGGCGCGTAGCCTGGAGCGTGATCAAACCGTAGAGCACTAGCGCTGGAGGGGCGTGGGTGAAGATTCATCCACGCCCCTTCAGCGTTAACCAGGTTCTCTGGGCTAGGTTTTCTGCGCCGGATTCTTGAGACCTATGCCGCGGCAGCCGGTTTCTGGCGTGCACGCGGGGTCGCGCACATATACGCGTGGGCTTGCTCGTCAGATTCGATGGAGAGTTCACCGGCGGCGGCAGGGATGAATGCGGATTCGCCGCGGGTGAGCTGAACCTGGCTTCCGTCTGAACCGCTCACCGTGACGTTGCCTGCGAGCGCGATGATGCAGGCTGGGCCACGCAAAGACACCGCCCCGGTTGAGGTGCCGTTGATGCGGATGAGCTCGAACTCATCGAAATCGGTCGAATACAGCTCAACGCCCGGCTTTTCCTGGGTTGGCCGCACCCACGTAGGCTCGAGCGAGGCGAAGCGGGTGATCGAAAGCAGCTCGTCCACGTTGATGTATTTGGTCGTCATCCCGCACCGCAGCACGTTATCCGAGTTGCCCATGACCTCAATCGCTGTCCCGTGGAGGTAGGCGTGAATGTTGCCGGCCTGCAAAGCCACGGCTTCACCCGGCTCAAGCTCGACGTAGTTCAGCAACAGCGACACTAGAACGCCGGCGTCCTGCGGGTATTTGCTCTCAATCCACGGAAGCAACGGAAGCAGCGCATCGACCTCTTGCAGAGCATCGGCATCGCGGGTAGCTATGTCCTCTACGATCCGCACGGCGTCAGTAACGATCTCAGCGATGTCCTCGATGCCGTTGAGCACATAGGACAACGCGGCCTTATAGTCCCGGTTCTCCAGATGCTCGATGACGGTCTGCGCGAGCATGCGCGTGCTTTCCCGCGAAGAGTTATCCCGCAACAGCTCCCACGCCGGGATGCTCGCCTCTGCGGAACGGAAGCCCGTCAAAGCCTTGAACGGAGTCAACGCGAGGATCATCTCTGGCTTAGGCCGCGGATCTTTATACATCCGATGGGGAGCCTCGATCGGCACGCCTTGTCTTTCCTCAAGCTCAAACCCGGCTTGTGCCTGGAACGCATCAGGGTGCACCTGCAAAGACAACGGGGCATCCGCAGACAGTACCTTCATCAAGAACGGAAGGCTCACACAATCTGCTGGCTGGGAAGCGAGCACCTCAGAGCCGAGCATCGCCTCAGGGTTTTCCTTCAAAACATCCGCCAAGGAACGGCCGTTAGTGCGCAAACGGCTTGGCGCGCCCGGGTGCGAACCGATCCACAGTTCGGCCTCTGGGCCTCCTGTGGGCGTTCGCCCTAAAAGCTCGGTAATCGCGGAAGATGAACCCCAGTCATAGTCGCGGATGGAATTATCCAATTTCTCCACGGCTATCACGTCTCCTGACTCTCATAAACATCCAGGCCTATGGACCCGGATGGGGCAGGTCAGCCTAGCCGACCTTGCACGAATCGTTGTTTTGAGCAATCTGCTCAATCCGGCCGGTGTCGCCAACATACTCAAGTTCCTGCAGGTACTTCTCCGTAATCGGCGAACCATCACGCTGTGTGGTGATGACCTGATCTTCCGCCCCCAATGAGGCCTCAGAGGAAGGCTCAGGTGAACTCTGAGTAACTTGCGGTTTAGATTTGCCAGAAGCCTGACCCTGGTGCGAAGACTGCTGCGTATCCTGCTGGCCGGAATCCTGCGGTTTGGATCCCTGAGGTTGAGAATCGCGCGGCTTATCGTCTTCAGCCTTCGCACCATCGTCGGTAGCTTTGGCAACCAACTGGCCTACACGCTGATGAATCAGATCATAATCAGGGTAAGTCGAGAACAAGTCACCCGGTTTACCGAAATCTGGGGCACCCAACGTGAGCCTTAAGAATGAATGCTGACGCGTCTTCTCTGCTAACCCAATAAACGAACCCAACTGGGACTGCGGAATATTCGTGCGAACAATCTCCTCACCCGAATCCATGATCTGGGTGAAGTTCACCAAAACATTCTGCGGAGTGAACTGCTTGATCATCGCCTGCTGCAAACACTGCTGCCGGCGAATACGGTGATAATCCGTTGCGAAATCACGCGAACGCGCAAACCACAACGCCTGTTTACCCGTGAAGTGATGCTCACCCGGGCTGAACCACTTGGTGCGCAAACCCGTATTCGGGTCCCGCTTCCCGTTATAAGGAACCCAACCGCCAGAGACGATCTTGACCCCACCCAACGCATCGATCAGGTGCTCAAAACCACCCATATCGACCGTGACATACATGTCGATCTGCAATCCGGTGACGGCGCTCGCCGCCTCCATCGTCGCAACCGCACCCGGGTCTTTAGTATCCGGGTACTTATCCGCATGCTCTTGCTCCACGGTCGGATAGATCGCATTGAAAATGCATTCATCCCCACAGTTGAAGCCGTTCGGATACACCTTGCGCATCGGCGAACCCTCAGGGAAAGGCGCGTTCTGCAAATTACGCGGAATCGAAATCACAACAGCACGGCCAGACTTCGCATCAATCGACCACACCTGAGCCGAATCCGGACGCAAACCCACACGCGACTTACCCGCATCCCCACCAAGAACCAAGATGTTATAGCGGCCATCAACCGGATCAACCGCCGGGCCGGAAGCGAAAATAGTGCCCAGCGTGGACTTGCTCTTGAACGCAAGATACGAGCCATAACCCAGCCCGCCAGAGGTGATCACCACAGCCAGCGCCGTGAACACAGTGACGATGCCGCGCATACCCGGCGCCAACATCGTCGGCTTCGTGATCCGGTAAGTGTGAACGAAAAGCAACAACCAGCCCACAGCGAGCACAGCCAACACGATGCCCACGAGCACCAAAACCCACGGCCTGCTGAACACATCGAGCAGTGATCCACGGTTGATCAGCGCCCACGCAACCAAGATGAGCAACGCAACCCACACGCTCACCGTGACCGTGAGAGCCTTACGCCCCAAAGACTTATATCCGGTCACAAGCTGCGCGCCGCCTGGCACCAGAAGCGTCAACAACCACAAAATCCAGGCACGCTTAGAACGGCCCGGCGCGTTCAACTGCTCCGGATCAGGAACGGGGGAGGTCTTCAAAGATGCAGGCTGAGTCTGGAAAGATGCAGACCGAGCCTTGAAAGACGCGGATTCTGCTTTGAAATGTTGCGAGGAATCGTTCACGTTCAAACCTATGGAGAACTGCCGCCTGAAACGGCCTACCGGGCTGACGACTCAGCTGCGCGCTTCTGTGACAAGGCACGGCCCTTAGCTTCAGCGCCGGCACGCATCTGCTCGGCATAGTCTGCCAGAGCCGCAGATATGCGGGAGGCTTCCTCGCCTGCGCCGCAACCTAAGATCCGGGCCGCATACAAGCCGGCGTTCTTGGCGCCGTCTACCGCCATCGTCGCAACAGGGACACCACCTGGCATCTGAACGATCGAGAGCAAAGAGTCCAAGCCTTCAAGGTTCTTCAAGCTCACCGGAACACCGATCACCGGCAGAGTCGTGACAGAGGCGAGCATGCCCGGCAAATGAGCCGCACCACCCGCGCCGGCGATGATGACCTCAAAACCCTTCGATGCGGCATCCGTGCCGAACTGGATCATCTGATGCGGCATCCGGTGAGCCGAAACAACATCAACGAAATACTCGATGCCCAACTCGTCCAATACATCGGCCGCAGCTGACATGGTTGGCCAGTCCGAATCCGAACCCATCACAATCGCAACGCGAGGCTGCTTCTTCTCACCACTCATACCCGAGCTCATGCATCGCATCCTTTACTCATGATGTCCGCGGCAACACGCGCCTTCTGGCGCACATCGTCCAGGTTCTCGCCCTCGAAACCGACACGGTTAACATGGCCGATCTTACGGCCTGGACGCACCGACTTGCCGTAAACATGCACTTTAACCTGGGGATCGGTCGCCAACGCGTGCGGCAAGGTAGCGGCGAGATCCTCATTGGCCCCACCCAAGAAGTTCTTCATCACGGCAACAGGTGCCAACGGTTCAGCAGATCCCAACGGCAGGTCAGCGACCGCACGCAGATGCTGCTCAAACTGGCTCGTCACCGCGCCATTCTGGGTCCAATGCCCGGTGTTGTGCGGCCGCATCGCAAGCTCATTGATCAGAAATCCGGGGCCACGGCCTGGAGTCTCAAACAACTCGACGGCCAAAACACCTGTAACACCCAGCTCGGGTGCAATCTTCAACGCGGTCTGTTGCGCGGCTTGGGCGGTCTGAACGGGGAGGTCCTGCGCCGGGGCGATCACCTCATCGCACACCCCAGCAACCTGAATCGTGTGGGCGACAGGCCACGCGGCAGTCTCACCCGAGGGGCGGCGAGCAACCAAAGCAGACAATTCACGCGAGAAATCCACCAATTCCTCACACAACACCGCGCCGCGCTCACACCATTCGCTGACCCGGGCAACATCAGCCGCGGAATCCAGCTTCTCAACGCCCTTGCCGTCATAGCCGCCACGCGGGGTCTTCACGATGATCGGCCAGCCGATCTTCTCACCGAAAGCCCGAACCTCATCAGCGGAACTTGCTGAGCACCACTTAGGGTTCGGCAACCCCAAACGCTCAACGGCCTCACGCATCACAATCTTGTCTTGGGCGTGAATCAACGCATCCGGGCCAGGGTGAACCCGCACACCCTTCTCAACCAGCTCATGCAGAATCTCAGCCGGAACATGCTCGTGATCAAACGTGACAACATCCACAGTGGAGGCGAAATCCAGGACCGTCTGTCGATCCTTATAGTCACCCACCGGCGCGTGAGCCACCGCCCGTGCACTCGCGGTCTCTTCCGACTCACACAGAATGGAAAGCTCGATCCCTAAATCAATAGCCGCCGGGGCCATCATCCGGGCCAGCTGGCCCCCGCCAATCACACCAATGCGCAAAGTTTTCATCTTTTCTAGTCTAAGATAAGGCCCTTGTAGACCAGGGCTCATCCGAGCAGGCTGAATGTGATCTGCGACCCACACGGTACGCATCCACCTACAGGACTACAAGAAAAACGAAAACCGCCAGTACAGTGGGCAGAATGAGACCGCGGGTAGAACGCGAGACAGTGGGCCGGGTGGGCTCGCTACACACGCTCTGCCGCAACGATTAGCTCCGTAAGAGACAGCGTACTGACAACGACTGCGTACTGACAACGACAGCGCCGTGAGAATATCAGCGCCATATTTACTGCAACGAGGAGGCACCGCATGATGCGAACCCTTTGGAGCAAAATGCGTACTCTCATCGAAGTGATGTGGCGCGAAGTCGCCAAGTTCGGTGTCGTGGGCGCTGTTGCCTGGGTTATCGACACAGCCGTGTTCCTGTGGCTTATCAAAGGCCCGATGTCAGATGCGGAAGTGTGGGCTAAAGGGTGGGCGACCGTGGTCGCCTCGATCTTCTCGTGGGCTGCAAACCGCTGGTGGACCTTCCGCCACCGCCGCAACAACCGGTGGGCGCGAGAATTCGTGCTCTTTGCCGTGATGAACGCGATTGGCCTGCTGATTGCTGCCGGATGTGTCTTCTTCACCAAGTACGTGCTTCAGATGACCAGCCCGATGGCGCTGTTCATCGCAGGCTCCGTTGTGGGGCTCGTGCTCGGAACCATTTTCCGCTTCATCGCCTACCGCTTGTGGGTCTTCAACGAGGCAAGCGCCACCGAGACCAAGCAGCGCCACGAAGTCACGCTCTGAACACTCGGTCACGCTCTGAGCACTCGGTGGCGCACTCAGTGTGAGGTCATGCTCTTAGCACGCGTTATACAACACCCGTAGTGATGGCTCGTGTGATGCGTTCTTGTTCGCATAGCGAATCAGTCGGCTTACCCTCAACCAAGGCATCGAGGGGCAGCAGGACCAGCGAACCTTCGGATCGGCATGCCAAAAGCGATGCCATAGCCATCGACCATTCACCGGACCTCCAGCCGTCAGCCGTGGCATCCCGAGCCGCCTCAGCCTGAACGGCGGTCCCGCCTACCCCAAGCCAGGAGACGGACGTGGCTGCGCCATCGTTGGCCTCCGTGTAAGCCATGTGTTCAAGCGCGGTGGTGTCTAGACCATCGACGTCCCACGCTGCTTGCGCGGCGGCAGCGGCCGCGAACGCCAGCGCATCGGGTTGTGCGCGGACCTCAGCTGCGTGATCGACCATCCCTTCGGGGACTTCGCCCGGGAAGGAAACCGCGAGGGCCTCAAGTGTTACTGCCAGGACGTCAGGGGCGGACATGTGCGCGGAGGGATTGCCAGTGATGACGAGGTCGGCGCTTTCCTCATGATCCGTGACGGTAGCGCCTAAAGAAAGGGCTGCCAACGCTAGTGGGAGTGTGCGCCAATGCGGAGGAACGTCAAGATGGACCGTATATCCGGGGCCGATCCCGAATTCCATCTCTAATAAGCCGGCGTTCTTTGCCCACCAGTTAACAAGTACCCGGCCGGAGAGTTCGATGCGGTGGCCACGGGTTCGGTCGACCAGTAGGGGTGTGGTCGCGGTTCCGCGCTCAGCGATCAAACTCAGGGCCTGGGGGATCCTGAGCCCGAGCGACTCATCGTGTAGTGGGGGAGTGTGAGGTGAGGGGGTGTTGGGGGTAGAAGTCATACTCATATTTAACGTCAGGGAAGCGCTTGAAAGGTAGTTCTCAGACACCCTCGGATGGTCACTTTTTTGATCTGCCCGAGTCTTTCTAGGCGACCGCAAAACACCCCAAACAGCGCAAATACCTAATAATTTCTAAGCTAACGCAAAGGTTTTTGTGTAGTAGCTCCAGGCTTGCGGCCTCAATCTTCATGGTGATACAAAAGCCATTTTTTGGCTCGATTTCGCGACGTCGGCATTTGACGAATCGTTCTTACGTGGATGTAATTATGTGTGTGCGCCGAGCTCGGTAGTACACCTGAGGGTACGAGTGAGCTAGGCGCGCCAAACCACCCCCAACGGTTATGCAATTGTTAGGAAGCTGACCTGAGGTGGGAGGCGTCGAAAACGGCGCAAGATTTTGATGTGGCGAACGGATGAAGGGACGCATGACACATGGCACAGCGTGACCGCTACGAGCTCGCGGAGGCCCGCGAGGAGCGAGCAGTTGTTACGCGCGATGTGCCCGGCGATTGGTTCCTCGATCCAGCGGACCCTGAAGCCGGCACGCGCTACAACAGCATTCTTGACTTAGAAGATGCTGCGACCGCTTTCCTGGCGGCGCATTCCTCTTCCGATGCCCCGGAAGCGCTGGCGACTGTAACGCCGCTGCACACCGAGGGTTTCGATGCCACTCAACTCGACACTGCACGGCCAGGTGCTACGCAGTTCAATGCTGACCAGTTTGGTAATGCCGAAACGAACGCTGGAAATGCGACGAGCCTACTCGAAGCGGCACCGAGTGCAGGATCAGCTCCTGCCGAGGTGGAGAAGCCGTCGTCCCAGCAGTTCGTTTCACTCTCCGAATTCATGGGAATGGCAGACGACGGTGAGCTCGGCTGGCAGACCCAGGCACTGTGTGCCCAGACTGATCCGGAAGCGTTCTTCCCTGAAAAGGGCGGCTCAACCCGTGACGCTAAGAAGGTTTGCGGTTCGTGCGCGGTCCGTGCACAGTGTCTTGAATATGCACTGAAGAATGACGAACGCTTTGGTATCTGGGGCGGGATGTCTGAGCGTGAGCGTCGTCGACTTCGAAAGCAGGGTGCCTGATCAGTAGCGCAGCTCATGTAACGGCAGTTGTTGTCACCCATGATGCCGCATCGTTTTTACCGGCCACGGTCGAAGGTCTTATGACCCAGACCCGGCCGGTCGATGCGTTATATGGCGTTGATACGGGTTCACGGGATGGCTCCGCGCAGCTACTTCGCGAGCTTCTACCTGAGTCGGCCGTGGTCTTAGAAGAGCCTGGAACCCACTTTGGTGCGGCTGTTCAGCGAGCTGTAGATCACATGCCTTCGCAGGGCGAAAGCGCAGCCCGTGAATGGCTGTGGTTTATCCACGATGACTCCGAGCCTGCCGCTGATGCGCTTGAGTTGATGCTTGCGGAGATCAGCAAGTCTGAATCCACCGCGGTCGCTGGCGCTAAACAGGTGGATGCCAGCGACCGAGTGCATCTGCTGGACGCCGGTCTGAGCCTGACCCGCCACGGTGAACGGTTCGCTGGTGTTGGTCTTGAAGAAAAAGACCAAGGCCAGTACGACATGTATACGGACCGTTTAGGCGTCAACTCTGCTGGGATGTTGATTCGCCGCGATGTGTTTGAGGAGCTCGGCGGGTTTGATCCGGCTCTTCCTGGTGTTGGCGATGACGTCGATTTGGGGCGGCGTGCATGGCTTGCAGGCCACCGTGTGGTGCTTGTTCCGGGTGCGTATATGTTTCACCGGCCCGATGTGGTCAAGGACATCGCGGGTGAGGACGCCCAATACGCTGCCGCGAAATACACGCGTTTGAAGTATGCGGCACCGCTGACTTCCTTTTTTCTTGGCCTGTGGATGATCGTGTCCGGGCTGGGTAGCGCTGTGGCGCGCCTGATTGCTGGAGATACGCACACTGCGGGGCTTGAGTTCCGGCACGCGTTCGCCCCGTTGACCCGCATGGGGGCGGTGCGCAGGGGCCGGAAATCGGTGCGGCGTATCCGGAAGGTTCCTCGTTCGAGTGTGAACAGGCTTCTGGTGGGCCGTGCGCAATACAGAGACCACGAGCGGGCTATCCGCGACGGGTTGATGTTGCATGATGCTGAAGCCCAAGCGGATCAGACAACGCGTGCCGAAGCCAGCGGTGACGATGATTCCTTTGAGGCCGCGGCCGCCGATGGCCGTACGACCCGCGGCGTTGCTGCCGGGGTGATCGCGGTGGCTCTCGCCGCGATCGTTGGCGCGGTGACGTTCCGTGGCGCGATCATGGCTAAGGGCATCGCAGGTGGAGCGTTGTTGACGCCGAATGATTCGCTGTCACAGATGTGGCATGCCGCGGTTTCGCCGTGGTCCACCGAGATGTTCGGTATGGCCTCTGGGCCGGATGCTTTCGCTGGGATCTTGTTCTGGCTTGCACTCATCAGCGGCGGTAACGCTCCGATGGGTATTGTGGTCGCCTATTTCTTAGCTTTGCCGGCTGCCGCGTTCACGATGTGGTGGGCTCTGCGTCTGGTCACGCGCGCTCCGGCTTTCCGCGGCATCGGCGCGTTGCTGTGGGCTTTGGCTCCGGTGTTCGCGGTTGATTTGACGCAAGGCCGGATCGCTCCCGCGTTGGTGCATGTTGTTCTCCCGCTGTTGGTGTATGCGTTGGCGCGCGCGGTAGGTGTTCGTGGCGCGGTGGGCGTTGCCTCCTATTCGGAGAATGAAGGGCTGTCCTCGTGGCCTTCGGCTGTTTTCGCGAGTGTTCTTGCCGTTGTGGTGGTTGCCGCTGAGCCGTTGTGGCTGGTCCCGCTTGTAGTCTTCACGCTGGTTGCCGCCGTGGTTTCTCGCCGGGCTCGGGTGTTGGCGTGGGTTCCTGCTCCTGCGTTGATCGCTTCCGCCCCTACGATCCTTGATGCGATCCGCACCCCGCGGATTGCTTTGGCGCAACCTGGCTTGCCGCTACCAGGTGAGCCGACGCCTGCGTGGCAGGCTTTGCTGGGTTTCCCATCGGGTTTCGACGCGGGCTCTACCGTGACGGGGTGGGGTTGGCTTCCTGGAGGTCATGGAGCGCTGATCGTTGCGCTGGCGTGCGGTGTTCCGTTGCTGCTGATGGGCTTGATCGGCCTGGTTGCTCCGCTCAAGCGGGCTACGTGGATCCGAGTGTTTGCCTTGGTTGCGTTGGTTGTGTTCACGGCATCGGTTGCTGCGAGCTGGCTGGTTGCCTCCACTGTTGGTGGGCAACGCACCCACTATTACGTGGGTTCCGCGGTGAGCCTCGTGTGGCTCGCTTTTGTGTTCTCGGCCGGCGCGATGCGTGAGGCGGGGACTGTACGGATCCGGGCGCACGTGCAGCGGACACGGTGGACGGGCAGGCTGGTTGCTTACTCGGTCATGGTCACGATGCTGGTGAGTGGGACCACCTGGCTGGCTCCGATGACGCAATCGGATTCGGCTGCTCAGGATGCTGACCGTGGTCTAGGGATGCAACCTGCTGTTCACGCTGTGGAGGAAACGACGCTTCCGGTCACAGCAGCTGACCGCGGTGTGGGGCCGTTTGAGGAACGCACCCTTGTTCTATCCGGTGCCGAGGATGGTCTCTTCCGCGCCAACATCGTGACCGGTGATGGCTTGCATCTGGAAGAGGTGCGTTTACGTCCGCACGCGAGCGCGCTGGGTGGCAGCGTGTTGGATCCGTCTGGCACCGTGATCGCTGAGGCGCCGAAGGGCCAAAACCTAGCCAAGGAAGCTGTTGCCGGTTTGGTTTCCGGTGACGGCGGCGATGCCGCTGAAACGCTAAGGCAACTGGGTGTTGGCTACATCGTGATGAAGGCCGCACCTAATAATGGCAGTGTTGCGAAGAACCTGGATTCGATCCCTGGTATCGCCGCGGTGACCCGTGGCGAGCGGTCGCCGGCCTGGCTGTGGCAAGTGGACACTTCGGAGGCGACTCAGGAACTCTATGAGCTGACGGGCTCTGTCACTTCTCGCGTACGCGTTGAGGCCGCTGATGGCACGATGCTGCAGCTGCTCAAGAGCGAGCACGGCGCGGTGACCGATCAGAAGATTGAGACCACGCAACCTGGCTCGGAAGGATCGGCTGGCTCGGAAGGACAAGCTGGCTCGGAAGGTTCTGGCCGCTTGGTGGTCATGGCAGAGAACTTCGATTCCGGTTGGAGCGCAAGCCTCAACGGTAAAGATCTGCAACCACAGAAATACAAGGGCTGGATGCAGGCCTTCGAGTTGCCCGTAGAGGACGGCACGTTGAATATTACGTATTCGACGTGGTGGCAGACCCCGTGGCTGATTCTTTCGGCGATCGTAGCGGCGTTCTGTGCGCTGTCGATGATGCCGATGCCGCGCGGATGGCGCAACCGCGTCCGCTACGTGCCGGTCTACCGTGAACCATACGATCCGGATGCGGTAGCAACAAACGCGCCGGAAACCGAAGCAACGGACACGCCGGAGCATGCAGCTGAGCCTGAACTAGCAGATGAATCTGAACCAGCAACTGAACCCGACCCAGCAGATGAATCTGGTCCAGCAGGTGTGTCAGAGACTGACCTAGTGGAGGAGGGTGAGCGTGAGCGAAAAGAAGACTGACGATCCAGCGCCTCGCACCGCGCGGTCGCGTTCGAAGGTTGTTCTCGCCGCCGCCACTGGTGCGTTGCTCGTTGCAGGTTTCGGTGCTGTTTCGGTGGCTGATCATTTCTTAGCCCCGGACACAGACGGGGAGCCGGTGGCGATCGCTGCGACCTCGTTGCCGGTTTCTGAAAGCACACTTGTGTGCGGGCCTACTATCGCGGCGGCTTCCACCAATCAGGGGGCCACGGATTCTGCCTACGCGCCTGGCGCTGACCACGCGTCCTCCACGCTGCGCGGCATAGCCTTAGGGGACCGGGGTATGCGCGTTCCTGGAGCGCGCATCGTAAGCGGGGATAAGACTGAGCAGGTTTCGAAGGATCTTCCGGAACAGGAAGCTCTCAAGGTCGCAACGCGTAACGAACAGGGCCTGTCTGGAACGAAGGCCGTTGGCAAGGGTGGTGTGAAGGCCAACGATTCGGCGTGGTTCACGGTTCAGGGGCTCGGCGGTAATGCTTCACCGGCGGCGGGTGTGCGTACTATCCGGCAAAAGGATGGGGACCTGGAAGGTTTCGCGAGTGTGCCGTGCACGGCACCTTCTACGTCACACACGATTGTGGGTGGCTCCACAACGTTGGGGCATGCCGCTGTTTTGGTGGTGACTAACACGCAACAGGCGACCGCTACGGTGCAGGTCGATGTCTCTACCAAGGATGGGGTGAGCTCGGCTGGAATCCCGCAGTTCACGCTCAACCCGGGCGATACTCGCACGATCAACCTGGCCTCGGCTGCCTCTGATGCCGATGCGGTCGCGGTCACGGTGAATTCTTCGGGCTCGCCTGTGCGTGCCGCTGTGGCTCAGACCGCGCTCAGAGGTTTGGTTCCCGGTGGTATCGACAGTGTTGAGGCTCAAGCCGAGCTGGGTCAGAAGGTGATCATCCCGGGTGTTCAGGCTCAAGACCCTGCGGCTGACCGTTCCGCACGCCGCACTGAGGAAGCAGGGGATCTGACCCCCTCCGTCATCCTCTACAACCCGGCGGCTAAGAAAACTCAGGCCACCGTGACGGCGGTGCGCGATAACGGCACGTCTGTTGACCTCGGCTCAGTGGCCTTGGAAGGGCGCAGCGTGGGCAGTGTTGCTACGGATGCTTTGCCGGCGGGCACCTATTCGATCGTGGTTGAGGCGGATACTTCGGTTGCTGCGACCGCGCGGCTACTTCGCGGACAGGACGCCGATAAGGCCCACGACGTGGCATATATCCCTGGCACCTCAGCGCTGGGCAACCAGAACCTGGTTGCGCTTCCGGAGCAGGGGGCGGCGCGGTTGAGGATCTTCGCAGACCACGATGCGGTGGTTACGGTCACGCCGGTCTTAGGTAACGGCACGCTCGGTAAAGCTCAGCGCGTTGAAGTCGCTGCCCAGCGCACGGTTGAAGTCGAGCCAGCTAAGAACGCGGTGGGCTTGCACGTTGCCTCTAGCCGCGGAGAAGCCTACGCATCGGTTGTGACTACCGACGGCGTGGGAATCGCTGCGATGAATGTTCTCAACACGGATCAATCCAACGCTGCAGTGCGGGTGGATCTGAACCCGGTTGCTCCGCGATCCGTAAGCGGCGAATACTAGAAACCGCGGGCTACCGGTATCTAACGGTGAGGGCCTGTCCCATAGATCGGGTCGATCTCTTCAGGCGGGACGTTGAGGAACTCACTCACGAGCTCAATCACAACGTCAGCGACGATGTGCGCCAAGTGGTGCTCATCCACAGCCGAGGTCTCGATCGGTCTGCGAAACAACACCACATGGCGTGTGCTGCGGTGTGGGTTCCGGCGCTCTTGCCTCACTGTTGCAACCCCGAGCGGGACCGTTTCACCGCGGGCGGTAGCCCGCTCCAGGGACGCGGAGGTCGGTGCGGTCCGCACCACAAAATTGATGCCCTGAAGCTCACCTGCCCACGTTTCGAAAAGCCGGTCAACAACCTCCCACATGATCTGTTCAACCCGCTGATTCCGGCGCTCAGCACCAGGCGACATCGGCGGAAGGACGTTTCCACGCCATCGACCCCGCGCATCGGCGCGGCGACGTTGAACGCCCCCACTGACTGCCCGCGAAGCCAACGAACCTTCTCTGTGCGGGTGTGGATCGATTCTCCAGCTCATACCGCCAGCATATCCACGCCCATCCGATACCCAGAAGGTTGGGCCCAAAAGGTTGAGCCCAGAGCCATTGAGCAGAGTCACGCATCAGTTTGCGGCCCTGCCTCCACCTCTTTACCTAACGCGACTAGTACGCTATCAAGCGTGGAATCTCAACGTTTTTGTTCTCGTCCAGGGTGCCGCAGGGAAGCGTACGCAACCTTGACGTATGCGTACGCAGACTCCACCGCCGTGCTCGGCCCGTTGGCTCTGAAAGTGGAGCCGCACGCATACGATCTGTGCCACCACCACGCCGACCGCCTATCGGTCCCGCTCGGCTGGGAGCTTCTGCGGCTAGACATCCCAGAGCAGCGGAAACCACTGTCCAAGGACGACATGTATGCCCTGGCAGATGCCCTCCACCAAGAGGAACAGCGGGACCAGGAACAAGCTGAAAGGACAGCCCCGCGCCGCACACGCGAGCGCCTCGGTGGCGAGAACGCTCCGCCACCAGCCAAACCCGGCCTGCACTTGGTGCGTGATGACGACTAAAACCTTCACCGGCAGCGCCGCGCTCTAGATTTCTCTTTCAACGCCCCTCCTCTTAGCAATTCTGGGGCGGAAAGGACCCTCGATGTCGCTGAATACCCCTGATCCTTGGAAAGCGGACAGAGACGAGCAAAACCCAACGGGACCCAAAGGCCCTGCGACGCCTGAATCTCCGGCGGATCCTGCGAACCCGAACGAAAGCCGTGATCTGAACCAAAGCCAGGAAGCGACCCAGGCGTTCCCGCCGGTGTCTGAGCATCCGCCAGCATCTGAGACCGCCGTGCTCGGGGCGCCACCGGCTTCAGAGCAGTCTGGGGATCAGGGCACGTATTTGCCTGTTTCGGAGAAGCCCACGCCTGGTTACAGCGATGAGACCTCGCATGAAACTGTTGCTGCGAGCCTCGACTATAAGCCGGTCTTCCCACGCATCCTGCAGTGGGTAGTCGCTGTCTTGACCCCGTTCGTGTTGCTCGCAGCGGCCGTTCGGTTGGTCGCCTCTTCCGCTGTCTTGTGGTTTATCTACCACATTCCAGGTTTCCCGGCAGACCCGGCAGGATTCACCCGCGGCGACCGCGTTCTGTATGGCTCATACGGGGTGGACTATCTCAACAACTTCGCGCCAAGTAAGTACCTCTCCCAAGTCCAGACCGACGAAGGTCCGCTGTTCACCGCCAACGAGGTCTCGCACATGGCCGACGTCAAGTCGCTTGTGCACCTGTGCTACCTGCTCGGTGTGATCGCGCTCGTTCTTCTGCTGATCAGCTTCATCATCCTGCGTAAAACCTACCCGGGAGGCGTCCGCAGGGGCCTGTTCGCCGGCTCGATCGTAACGTTCGCGGTGCTGCTCATCTGCGCGGCTGTGGCGTTGGTTGGCTGGGAGGAGTTCTTTGTTGGCTTCCACCAGTTCTTCTTCTCACAAGGTAACTGGCAGTTCGCGTGGGATGATTCGCTCATCCGGCTCTACCCGCCGCAATACTGGGTCATCGCGGCAGGCATACTTGGCGGCCTGTTGCTCGTGGGCAACCTGGTTTTGATGCTCGTGACGTGGCCAACCCGCCGCCGCCGGGAGCTGTCTCGCAAGCAGATGGAAGAGAAACGAGACGGTTCGGACTACGTCATCGAATACGATGCGTTCGATCAACGCTAAACGAACACGGCCCCGCCGTTGAGGCTTGAGCTCAAACACGGGTGGGCGGTAGCTGGCCACAGCTACCGCCCACCCGTGTTGTTGACCTACGTTGCCGCCCAGCTATGAGCGTTTGCGGTAGATCGTGTTGATCGTGTCAGCATACTGCTGATAGACCTGCGGGCGGCGTACCTTCATCGATGGAGTGAGGGTGCCTTCGTCCTCGCTGAAGTCTTCATCGAGGATCACGAACTTGCGGATAGATTCAGCCCGGGACACGGTCGAGTTGGCGCGGTTGATGTATGACTGGATTTCCTCATGCACGCGCATGTTGCGCACCGCATCGGCCAGGGTCGCTACTCCGGAGACCTTCTCTGCTTTCGCCCAGGTGTGTAGTTCGTCTTCATCCAGGGTCACCAGCGCTGAAACGAAAGGCTTGTCATCACCCAGGAGAACAACCTGGGACACGATGCGGCCTTCCCGCACGATCTCCTCGAGCGGGCCGGGGACAACGTTCTTACCGCCGGCGGTCACGATGATGTCTTTCTTACGTCCGGTAACGGTGAGGAAGCCGTCTTCATCGAGCTCACCGAGGTCGCCAGTGTAGAAGAAGCCCTCGTCGTTGAAGGCTTCCTGAGTGGCTTCCGGGTTGTTCCAATAGCCGGCGAAAACCCCGATGCCTTTCACCAGGATTTCGCCGTCATCGGCGATGCGCACGCAGGTTCCGGGGATCGGCAAACCGACCGAGCCGACGCGCTGTATACCTGGCATGTTCACGCTCAAGGGTGCGGTGGTTTCGGTGAGGCCATAGCCTTCGAGCACGCCGAGGCCGATCGCGTTGAAGAAGTGCGCGAGGTCCGGGAACAGGGGAGAGGCCCCGGAGATCGAGTAGCGAACTTCTCCACCCATGATTTCGCGGATCTTCGGGTACACGAGCTTGTTGTATAGCCGGTATTCGGCCTCATGCAGCGGGTTGCTGCGTGGTTTCTGTTGGCCGCGGCGCACCTGGTCTTCGGCGCGTCCGCGTTGGGTCGCGATGTAGCGGGCGCGGCGGAACAGCCAGCCCTTGCCCTCGGCTTCTGCTTTGGCGAGCGCGCCAGCCATGAGTTTTTCGTAGATGCGCGGCACTGCAAGCAGGAATGTTGGTTTGATGTTCGGGAGGTCTCGGGTCACGGTGCGCGGTGAGCAGTGGGAGACCGTGATGTCGCGGTACATGCATGCGTGCTGTACGGCACGGGCGAGGATGTGGGCCAGCGGCAGGAACAGCGCGGTGCGCCCGCCCTCTCCAACGACTTCGCTCAAGTGCTCAACGAGGTTGACGGCTACGAGCGTGATGTTGCCGTGGGTGATGATGCACCCTTTAGGGCGCCCGACGGTTCCGGAGGTGTACACGAGGGTTGCGGGATCGTTGAGTCCCGGGCGGCTGCGGCGAAGGTTCACTTCGTCGTCGGGCACCCCGGAGTCACGTCCGGAGGCCATGAGGTCTGCGAGTCCGGCGCCCACGGGTACACCGTCGTAGAGAACCGTGGCTGGGTGGCCGGCGTCGTTGACGACGTCCATGCGCAGGTGGCGTGGCGCGCGGTCTGCAGGCAGATTCGCTACCGCTTGCGCGGCCGGGTCGGAGGCGTCCGGTGTTTGGGTCAAAAGGTGGCTTGCCCCGGAATCGGTGAGGATCCATTCGATCTGGGAGATCGAGGAGGTCTCATAGATCGATACGGAGATCCCGCCTGCAAACCATGCGGCTTGTTCGGCTAGTGCCCATTCGAAGGATGTGGGGGCCATGATCGCGAGCACGGAGCCTTCTTCGAAACCGTGGGCGATGAGGGCTTTAGCGAGGTCGGTTACGAGGCGTTTGTAGTGTTCCCCGGTAACGTCCACCCAGGTTTCGGCATTGGGGTCATAGACGGAGTAGACGGGTAGGGGCTTGTTGCGTGCAATCCGGTCGAGCAACAGCTGTGGCGTGTTGTAGTTGGATGGCAACGTTTCAAGTTGCGGCATGCACCGTTCGCGCACTGATTCTCCTTGAAGGCCGATGGGTTCTAGCGGTGGGGCAGTCGGCTGCACCGGATAGGGGGGCGGACGGGTTATGTCCAGCTTGGTATCCAGATGCGCCACTGGGCGTGTTCGCTCAAAAGTGTTCCGCCTGTGACGATCGGTAGGAAGAAAGCGGATGTGAGCAGGATGATGGCGACGATGCCGGCTAGGATTCCGGTGCGGATCTTCGCTTGGAGCTTGGGCGTGCCCGGTGGCGGGGCGAGCATACGTAGCGCATAGACGACTGCGAGGATCCAGCTGAGTTGGAAGCCGGTCGTGTAGAAGAAGAACATCGTGCGTTCTGGATAGAACAGCCACGGGATGTAGCCGGCTACAACACCTGCCAGGATCATGAGTGCTACCCAGTCGCGGCGAGCGAGGAAGGCCCACAGCACGATGAAGATGCAGAGGGTCCCGGCCCACCACAGGAGCGGGTTGGGTAGGTCGGTGATGATTTGGACGCAGTTGCGGCCGGGTTCGCATTCGACGCCGTCGCGGGTGGTGGTGTCCCATTTGAACAGCGTTGGGCGCCCTGCAACGAGCCAGGTCCACGGGTTGGACGCCCAGCCGTGGTCTTTGGTCAGCCCGGTGTGGAATGCGTAGGCCTTGCCGTGGTAGGTCAGCAGGTCAGCTAGCGGTGCTGGGAAGAGCTTGACCCATGCCGCACCTTCGCGTTCGGCGAGCCCGTGGCCCCAGGCGCGCGGCTGCATCAGCCACGGTAGCCAGGTGAAAAGATAGGTCAGTGCCGCGACGGGTACTACGCGGATGAACGCGGGGATGCCGTTGTGGAGTACGCCGCCTTTGAGCCATTGTTGGATCCCAGCGGCACGGCGGGCTTGGCAGTCCCACCACACGATGAGTAGGCCGAAGACAGCGACGAAGGTGATTCCGGACCATTTGATAGCGCACAAGGCACCCAGTGAAACACCGATGCCGATCTGCCACGGCCGGGACCATAAGCGCGGCCCCACCCCTTTATAGAGGGCCGCTACCTTGCGTTTATCGCTAGAGGCCTCGGCGTCTCCGGCGAGCGCGTAGGCCAGTTGGCGGCGCCCGTAATCGCGGTCTACGAGTACGAGCCACGCGATGATCGTGATGAACATGAAGTAGAAGATGTCGAGGATCCCGGTCCTCGATAGCGCGATCTGTTGGCCGTCGAGCGCTACGAATACTCCGGCGAGCCCGCCCCATACGGCGGAGCGGAACAGGCGGGTTGCGGCCATGGTTGTGAAGACGGCTGCGATGGTTCCGGCGAAAGCGGTGCCTGCACGCCAGCCGAGCCCGGTGTCTGTTCCGAAGATCGCCATTCCCAGCGCCATGATCCATTTACCCAGTGGTGGGTGGACGACGTAGGAGGCCTCGTTACTCGGTGTTGCCGATCCGTTGACGAAGTCTTCGTTGATGTCTTGCGGCCATTGGCGTTCGTAGCCGTAGTTCAGAAGTGAGTAGGCGTCTTTGACGTAGTAGGTTTCGTCGAAAATGAGTTGGTGTGGGTGGCCCAGGTTGAAGAATCTGATGATCGCGGCGAGTGCACCGATCAGCAGAGGTAGCCACCAGCGCGCGTGTGAAACGACCGTGTTGAGCTTGCCGCCGGGCATGCCGGTGAGGCGGAGCAGTAGCTCGTCGAGGCTCGGTCTTGAACGGCTCAGCTGCGCCCCCTGTTTGCGGTGGGCGTGCTGTTGCCGTTGAGCTTGAGAAGTGGTGCGCGCGGAAACAGTCACAGGCTTACTCTACTGAACTACGGGGTTTGAGGCCGGAAGATGGCTAGGAGGGTAATACCAAAGTAATACGGACACACTGTAGCGGAGGCGATGTGCCGCGGTGTTGGTGTAGTGGCGGCTGGGTAGGCTGGTGGTGTGAGTGATGTAGCTGGTCGCATCGAGATTGCTGGTACCCCGATTGGGAATATTGGGGATGCGAGCCCGCGGTTGCTCGCGGCGTTGGAAGAGGCCGATGTGGTGGCGTGTGAGGACACGCGGACCACGGCGAAGCTGTTGCGGGCTTTGGGGATTAGGGCTCGCGGTGAGTTGGTTGCGTATCACGAACATAATGAGCGTTCGCGTGCGGATGAGTTGGTGGAGCGGGCTCGCCGTGGGGCGCACGTGGTGGTGGTCAGTGATGCAGGCATGCCAGGTATTTCTGATCCTGGCTACCGGATTGTTGCGCGCGCGGTCATCGAGGATGTGCCCGTCACGGTGATCCCGGGGCCTTCGGCACTGATCTGTGCACTCGCCGCATCGGGGTTGCCGACAGACCGGTTCACGTTCGAAGGATTCATGCCGCGCAAGGCTTCTGAACGCACAGCCTTCATCCGCGCGGTGAGTACGGAGACGCGCACCGTCGTGTTCTATGAGACCCCGCACCGGATCGAGGCGACCCTTCAAGCGCTCGCCGAGGGTTTGGGTGGGCAGCGCCGCGCCGTGATTTCACGTGAGATTACAAAAATGTTTGAAGAGCATCGGCGTGGAACTTTAGAAGAGTTGCTTGCCGGGGTGGCGGAGGATCCTCCACGCGGCGAGATCGTAGTGGTGTTAGAAGGTGCCGCTGAAGAAGCTGAAGCCAGCATCGAAGAGTTAGTTCCGCTGGTCCTAGAGCGGGTAGCTGAAGGTGAACGGCTCAAAGACGTGTGCAAATCGCTTGCCGAGGCTTACGGGGTGTCCCGGCGGGAACTCTATGACGCGGCGGTCAAAGCCCGGCCATAAGTGTGGCCCGGCGGTAAGCGTGGCT
The DNA here is from genome assembly GCF_022346425.1 of Pseudoglutamicibacter albus. GTDB lineage: Bacteria > Actinomycetota > Actinomycetes > Actinomycetales > Micrococcaceae > Pseudoglutamicibacter > Pseudoglutamicibacter albus. Next base: position 23,987 of record NZ_JAKRCW010000004.1, on the reverse strand, counting down.
CGGCGGCGGAAGGGACCTGGCCGTAAGTGTTGCCCGGCCGTAAAAGGGACCTGGCCGTGAAATGGACCTGGCCCTGGCGAGCCGGGCCAGTCAGCGAAATGCGGCGTCGCTTTCTAGCGGAATAGTTTGCCGCACGTATAAGTTGAGCTAAGTAGACCTCGATGATCCGTGGCAAAGGAGAACCATGACTTCACAGCGCGAAGCCGAACTGCTGGAATCAGTCCCGAAGGGGTTGCTGATCAATGGTGAATGGCGCGATGCCTCTGATGGCGGAACGTTCGATGTTCTCGACCCTGCAACGGGGAAGGTTTTGGCTACGTTGGCCTCTGCCACCTCTGAGGATGCTAAGGCCGCTTTGGATGCGGCTGATGCTGTGCAGGCGTCGTGGGCTCGCACCTCTGCCCGTGAACGTTCTGAGATTCTGCGCCGTGGTTTCGAACTGATTCAGGAACGCGCCGAGGATTTCGCTCTGCTCATGACCTTGGAGATGGGTAAGCCTCTGAACGAGGCGATGGGCGAGGTTAAGTACGGCAACGAGTTCATGCGGTGGTTCTCTGAGGAAGCGGTGCGTCACAACGGCCGCTACAACGAGACCCCTGAAGGCAACATGAAGATGATCGTGCAGCACAAGCCTGTTGGGCCGTGCTTGCTGATCACGCCGTGGAACTTCCCGCTGGCGATGGCGACCCGCAAGGTTGCTCCTGCTGTAGCTGCCGGCTGCACTATGGTTTTGAAGCCAGCTAAGTTGACCCCGCTGACTGCCCAGCTGTTCGCTCAGGTCATGATGGAGGCAGGCCTTCCAGCAGGTGTCTTGAACGTGGTTGCTGGTAAGTCGGCTTCCCAGATTTCTGGCCCCATCATGCAGGATCACCGTCTACGTAAGGTCTCCTTCACCGGCTCCACCCCGGTGGGGCGCCAGTTGCTCAAGGACGCCGCAGACAACGTTTTGCGTACCTCGATGGAGTTGGGCGGCAACGCGCCATTCATCGTGTTCGATGACGCCGACATTGACGATGCGGTTGAGGGCGCTATGGCGGCGAAGATGCGCAACATGGGTGAGGCCTGCACCGCGGCGAACCGCTTCCTGGTCCAGGATTCGGTCGCCGAAGAGTTCACCCGCAAGTTCGCTGAGAAGATGGCCGCCCTCAAGCCTGGCCGCGGCACCGAAGAAGACGTCAACGTTGGCCCGGTCATCGAGGAGTCCGCTCGTGAGGACATCCACTCGATCGTGACTAAAGCGGTTGAACAGGGTGCTAAGGTCGCGACCGGTGGCGAGAAGATCGAAGGCGACGGCTACTTCTATCGCCCGACCGTCTTGACCGATGTTCCGCACGACGCCGAGATCCTGCGTGAAGAGATCTTCGGCCCCGTCGCCCCCGTCACGACGTTTGCTACCGAGGACGAAGCGATCGAACTCGCCAACGCATCCGAATACGGTTTGGCCTCCTACATCTACTCGAAGGACTACAACCGCCTGATCCGTGTGGCGGATCAGATCGAATTCGGGTTGGTCGGCTTCAACCAGGGCGTGATCTCCAACGCTGCCGCACCATTCGGTGGCGTCAAGCAGTCCGGTCTGGGGCGTGAAGGTGGCGCCGAAGGTATCGAGGAGTACAGCACCGTGCAGTACATCGGTATCGCAGACCCATACGCCAAGAAGTAAAGCCTTCTGCACAGACTGTGACCTAACGGGGTGGCCATCGCATCAGCGGTGGCCACCCCGTCGTTAACCTCACTCCGTCGTTAACCTCGCTGTGCATCGCTAAGGTTGTTGATATGTGTTCTGAACATCAAGGTTTGGTTGTTCCCGGTGAAACTCCGCGGCCTTATGTCCCTGAGGCCCACGAAGGCCTCGGCGATGACAGCGGGCGTAAGCGCGCGGCCGTCAACGAGCAGGGTGCTCGCCGTAAGCTCGAATATCCGCCGGCCCCGCAGCCATTGCCGGTCCCGGTGATCGATAACCACACGCACATGGATTTCCATGACGGCGATGTCGCGTTATCTGTGAGCCAGCACATGGATGTCGCCGAGCAGGTCGGTATCTCTGGGGCAGTCCAGATCGGGACCGATGTTGAGTCTTCGCGCTGGTCTGTTGCCGCGGCGGAATCTGATCAGCGCGTGCTTGCCGCGGTCGCCTTGCACCCCAACGATGCCGCGCGGGCTTATGCGGAAGGCACCCTTGAGGATGATCTCGCGGTCATCGAGCAGTTGGCTGGGCATCCCCGGGTGCGGGCGATCGGAGAGACGGGGCTTGATTACTTCCGTACCACCGAGGAGGGCTGGGCGCCCCAGCACGAATCCTTCCGCCGGCATCTTGATATTGCGCAGCGTTTGAACCTGCCGGTACAGATCCATGACCGGGACGCGCACGATGACACGGTGCGGATCTTGGAAGAAGAGAACTTCGATGGAACGGTTGTCTTCCACTGTTTCTCTGGTCCGGTGTCGATGGCGAAGAAGGCGCGCGAGCGCGGCTGGTATGTCTCCTTCGGCGGGACCGTGACGTTCAAGAACAACCATGAGCTTCGAGAAGCGATCATGGCGGCCGGTCCACAGCTGTTGATGGCGGAGACGGACGCCCCGTTCTTGACTGCTCACCCGTTCCGGGGCCGCCCGAACGCTCCCTACATGACCCCGTACGCGGTGCGGTTCGTCGCGGACATGTTCGGCATGGACCTAGATGAGTTCTGCCACACACTTAACGAGAACAGCACGCGTGTTTACGGGGATTTTGCCGCAGGTTTCACCCAAGAATCGCCTGAATAATAGCCATACCCCGAAACTGTGCAGGAGCTGAAGTAGCGATTTGATAACAATTAGGTTACGATTGTTATCGCATCGTGACCTTCGGTGTGGTGCTGACAAGCACTTCCTTCCCTGAAGGCCGAGCGTGAACGCTCATCGAGCGCTTCATGGAAAAGGTCATGTGTGCAAAGAAATATCCCCGAACATAGTGCCTGTCAAGGCATGAGGTTTTTCGTGAACAAGAAGATGAAACGCGGTCTGATCATTGGCGGCCAGGCAACTGTAGCCTCGGCGCTGGTCTTGGGAACCGTGGGGTTCGTAGCAAATAACAAATCCATCGAGGTTGTCGTCGACGGGGAATCTCAAAACGTCCGTACCTTCGGTGGGAAGGTAGAAGACGCCCTGAAGGCAGCTGATGTCACCGTTGGCCAACACGACCGTGTCACGCCAGCCGTAGACTCCGACATCAAGAACGGCGACACCGTCAACATCCTGACCGCTCACAAGGTCGAATACCAGGTCGACGGCGAAGACAAGACCGTCATGACCACCGCACGCACCGTGGATGAGCTGGTGGATGAGCTCGATCTCGCTGACGGTTCTGACATCAACCTCGACGGTCACGTCCAGTTGGCAAGCGCTGAGAAGCTCACCGTGCTGACCCCTAAGGAAGTCAAGCTCAACCTCGCGGGCAAGAAGTCGACTCTGACTACTACCGCACTCGATGTTGACGCGGTTCTGGCCGATAAGGGCGTCAAGGTTGGTAAGCACGACGAAGTGAAGCCTGCCCGGAACACTGTTGTATCTGATGGCATCACCATCACGTACAACAAGATCCAAAAGAAGAAGAAGACCACCACCGAGGCGATCGCGTTCGAAACCAAGCGTGAAGAGGACGCCAAGCTCGCCAAGGGCAAGACCGAGACGGTCACCGAAGGCAAGGCTGGTGAACGCAAGGTCGTGACCGAGACTGTGATCCGTAACGGTAAGAAGGTCTCCACCAAGAAGGTCTCCGATAAGGTGACCCGCGAGCCAGTCGATGCGCTGATCAAGGTTGGCACCAAGGAAGAAGCCCCAGAGCCTGAGGAGAACTCGGACTCGGAGGAGAGCTCGAACAACTCCTCGAAGGGTAAGAAGAAGAAGTCGAAGTCCAGCTCGAAGGCTAAGGCTCCAAGCGGCGGCGTTTCCTCGACCTGGCAGGCACTGGCTCAGTGTGAGTCCGGCGGTAACTGGAGCATCAACTCCGGTAACGGCTACTACGGCGGCCTGCAGTTCTCCGCTTCCTCCTGGCGTGCAGCCGGCGGCACCAAGTACGCTCCGCTGCCACACCAGGCAACCCCAGCTGAGCAGGTTGCTACCGCAGAGAAGTTGCGCGCTAACGGTGGCTGGGGCCACTGGCCAGCATGCTCGAGCCGTCTCGGCCTGCGCTAAGCCACACGCTGTGCTTTCAGGTCAGCACCTGAACGTTGGCTTATAGCTCCGGAATAAATCACCCGGAATAGGCACTGTTCAAGCCCACGATGGTGCGGGAGTCTCCCGCGGCATCGTGGGCTTGGCCGTTTAAGGACATTAGGATTGAGGGGATGAATCACGTGCCTGAATCTTCTGCTTCAGCTCCGCTTTTGGGGGCTGCTCATATTCGTGCGCTCGCCGATGAGCTGGGTGTGACCCCGACTAAGACGCTGGGGCAGAACTTTGTGATCGATGGGAACACGATCCGCCGCATCGTTGCCGCCGCACACCTCACGGGCGATGAGACGGTGCTTGAGGTGGGGCCGGGCCTTGGTTCGCTGACGTTGGGGATCCTGGATGCCGCTGCGCGCGTGATCGCGGTGGAGATTGATCCGCGGCTGGCCGAGCGCCTGCCGCGCACGGTGGAGCAGTGGCGCCCGGGCACGCATGAGAACCTCACGGTCATCAATGAGGACGCGTTGAAGATCACCGAGCTGCCGGGCGCACCCGATGCGCTGGTTGCGAACCTGCCCTATAACGTCGCGGTTCCCGTAGTGCTGCATCTGTTGGCGCGCTTTGAGAGCATCCGTTCCGGTTTGGTCATGGTCCAAGACGAGGTAGCCGACCGTTTGGCAGCGAAGCCGGGGAACAAGCTCTATGGGGTCCCTTCCGTCAAGGGCGCGTGGTACGGGTCCATGACCAAAGCCGGGGTCATCGGGATGAACGTGTTCTGGCCCGCGCCCAAGATCCGCTCAGGGCTCGTTGCGTTCACGCGTGGCCCCAAACGCGGGGATGAGGCTCTGCGGGAGGCGACGTTCGCGGTGATCGATGCGGCATTCGCGCAACGACGCAAGACGCTACGGGCAGCGTTAGCCGGATGGGCAGGTTCCGCCGCAGCAGCCGAAGAATATCTGCGTGCAGCAGGAGTAGACCCGCAGCTGCGCGGCGAGAAGCTTGAGATCGAGCAGTTCATCGCGATCGCCCAGGCCCGCGCTGCAGCAAGCGACAGTGGCGCGGTAGGCGACAGCGGCGCGGCAGGTGAAAGTAGTGCTGCCGTTGAAGAAGTAGGAGAGCAAGGTGGTGGGGTGTGAGTCTTCCAGCGTTGGAGGAACAATCGGGGTTTGCGCGCACGGTCACGGCGCGCGCACCAGGCAAAATCAACGTCAGCTTCGAATGCGGTGACCCGCGCGAGGACGGATTCCATCCGGTTGCGACCTTGTATCTTGCGGTCGGGTTGGATGAAGAGGTCACCGCCCGTCACCGTGACGACGGCGAGATCGCGGCGGAACTCGATGACGCATCGAGCATCGCGGTGGATCAAGCGAGCTTCCCGGTAGGAGCCGATAACCTCGCAGTGAAGGCCGCGCTCGCTTTGCGGGACGCGACCGGAGTGCACGCTGGAGCTGACTTGCGCATCCTCAAGCGTGTGCCGATCGCTGGAGGCATGGGAGGCGGCTCCGCGGACGCGGCCGCGGCACTCGTTGCGTGCAATGCGCTGTGGGAGACCCGTCTGAGCAGGCAAGACCTCGCCTCGATCGCCGCGGGGCTCGGCTCGGATGTTCCCTTCGCGCTGTTCGGCGGCGCGGCCGTCGGCCTGGGGCGTGGGGAAGACCTCGCGCCAGTGCCGCTGCGCACCGAATCGCACTGGGTTCTGATCCCGGCATCGTACGGGCTCTCAACACCGAAGGTGTATCAGGAGCTTGACCGGCAACGCGAACGAGCCGATGTGAGCGTGCCCGCGCCTCAGGAAGTCTCGCCCGAGGTTCTCCACGCCCTACTCGAAGGGGACCCGCTCAAGCTCGCAGCTTCCGTGCATAACGACCTCACTCCGGCCAGCATCGCGCTTGCACCGGAACTCGCGCACGTCATCGAACGAACCGAGGAAGCCGGGGCGCACAAAACGCTCGTATCAGGCTCCGGGCCAACCCTGGCCTGCATCGCGCACTCATCAGCGCATGCGGAACGGATCTCGATGCAGATACGTGATGAGCTCGACCTACAAACCATCGTGGTGAGCGCACCTGCGGCAGGGGCCTCGATCCTGCCCAACTGCGGCGCAGTTTGATGGCCAGCGCTGCCTGATGACATGCCCGGCCTGGTAGCCAGCGCGGTCTGGAGGCCAGCCCGGCCTGGCGAACTTCACGCGCTGAAACCTGCACGCTGAAAGCATCCACGCACACTATCCACTGAAAACTATTCATTGAGAAGGAAACCCTGTACAGATGTCCCACCTCTTAGGTGCTGAATCGAACTCCATCACGTTTGGTACCCGCACCGTGCTCGATAACGTGACGCTCGGCATCGACGAGGGCGACCGCATCGGGATTGTGGGCCGTAACGGCGACGGCAAGTCCACACTCATGAAGCTTCTGGCGCAACGGATCGAACCAGATACCGGGCGGGTGACGCATCGGCGTGATCTGCGGGTCGGTTACCTCGATCAAGCCGACGTTTTAGACCCCGAACTGAGCGTGCTTGAGGCGATTGTGGGCGATGTTCCGGAACACGAATGGGCCGCCGATGCTCGCATCCGTGACATCATGAGCGGGTTGACCGAAGGCATCGATCTGAACAAGAAAGTCGGGGAGCTCTCCGGCGGGCAACGCCGCCGTACCGCGCTTGCCAAGCTGCTGGTTGCTGACTGGGACGTCATCATGCTCGATGAGCCCACCAACCACCTCGACGTTGAGTCGGTCGCATGGCTGGCTGAGCACTTGAACCAGCGGTGGCGCGCCAACGAGAACGCGTTCCTGGTGGTGACTCACGACCGCTGGTTCCTGGATGCCGTATGCACCATGACGTGGGAGGTTCACGATGCGATGGTGGATGCTTTTGATGGCGGGTATGCGGCCTATGTTCTGGCTCGGGCCGAACGCGACCGCGCCGCTGCGGTCAAGGAAAGCAAACGACAGCAACTTGTCAAAAAGGAGCTTGCGTGGCTGCGCCGCGGCGCACCGGCACGCACCTCGAAACCCAAGTTCCGCATCCAAGCAGCCAACGCGATCATCGAAGAGGTTCCCGCACCACGCGAAAGCCTCGAGCTGAAGAAAATGGCGATGGTCCGGCAAGGCAAAGACGTCATCGACGCCGAAGACCTCACCTATACGCTGCCCAACGGCCGCGCACTCTTCGATGACATCACGTGGCGGCTGGCACCAGGGGAACGCGTGGGACTTGTGGGCGTCAACGGTGCAGGAAAATCCACGCTCATGCGACTACTGGACGGACAACTCGAACCGAGCGCCGGGCGCGTCAAGCGCGGCAAGACCGTGGTTTCAGTGATCCTCTCCCAAGAAGTCAAAGAGCTTGATGAGCTCGCGAACACGCGCGTCGTGGACGTCATCAAGGCAGAAGGCAGCCAGTTTGTCGCCGGAGGCCGCGAAGTGTCCGCCGGTCAGCTACTCGAGCAGGTCGGGTTCAACGCGCACAAGCAATACACCCCGGTCAAGGACCTCTCCGGTGGCGAGAAACGCCGCCTGCAACTCTTACGCCTCATGGTGGGTGAACCCAACGTGCTGATGCTCGATGAGCCGACCAACGACCTCGACACCGACACCCTCGCCGCGATCGAAGACCTCCTCGACACGTGGGCCGGAACCCTGATCGTTGTCTCCCACGACCGCTACCTGCTCGAACGCGTCACCGACCACCAGCTCGCACTGCTCGGAGACGGCAAACTCCGCGATCTGCCCGGCGGCGTTGAGCAGTACCTGCAGCTACGCGAACACGCAGCGCACGCCGGCACCGACAACAGCAGGATAAGCCACAGCGGGACAGGCCAGCACGGAGAACCCGCCGCCGCATCGGACGCTGGGGGCGCAGCTGAAGCCCCCGCGCACAAGCCAAACAAGCCAGCGTATTCGGCAGCCGAACAGCGCGAAGCGCGCAAAGACATGCAACGCTACGAACGCCAACTCGGACGCGTCGAGAAGGCGCTCGCCGAGGCAGAAGAGAAACTCATCCAAGCGACCGAGGCCGGGGATTTCGAGGCGGTCACCCAACTCACCCAGGAAGCGGACGCGGTGCGGGAGCAGAGGGACGAGCTGGAGATGGCGTGGCTCGAGGCCTCCGAGAAAATCGGGTAGGGGGCAGGTTGATGCCAGAACAAACGGAAGTCACTGAGCATCGGCCGGTCTCTGAGTATCGGCCGGTGCGCATCGCGATGAGCTACGTCATGGATGCCGCGAACGTCCCTGTCAGCTATTCCGATGAGCTTCACGGGCTCGCAGCCCATACGGGGCGTTCACTCATTGAGGTCGGCGGGCACGTGCAACCGTGGTTCGTGGATGCTCTCAAACCGGGACGCAGCGCCAGCGAGGTTGTCGCGGGCGCGGACGCGGTCATTATCCTGGGTGGTGCTGATGTGCATCCAGGCTTCTATGGGTTGGAGCGTGAACGGTGGCCCGAGGTAGATCTTGCAGGTGTAAGCGCGAGCGCCGATGCGTTCGAGATAGAACTCGTGCATGAAACCCTGGCCGCCAATAAGCCGCTCTTAGGGATCTGCCGCGGCCTGCAGATCATCAACGTTGCGCTTGGCGGCACGCTCATCCCGGAGATCGGCAACCCTACGATCCATAAGTCACCACCAGATGGCGACGGCTGGGCTGATCACAGCGTGAGCCTCACCGCCGGCAGCACGCTCGAACGCATCTACGGTTCAGCCGAAATCACGGTGCGTTCTGCGCATCACCAAGCCGTCGATGCGCTCGCCGCAGACCTCGTGCCCGTCGCGACCGCCCCGGACGGCCTCGTGGAAGCCGTCGAACACCGGCAACACTCCAGGATGCTGGCTGTGCAGTGGCATCCCGAAGACCTCAACGGTGATAAAACTCACCTCGATGCGCTCATGACGTGGCTTCTGCGCCGGATTCATTGACGTACAGATAGACGCTCATAAGACATACGGTTAAGAAAACAAGGCCTAACGTGGCACAATGGACAACGGCCTGAACAGTTCAGCCTGTACCAGGCTGATCCGCCATGGTGTAACGGCAGCACGCCAGCCTTTGGAGCTGTGTGGTCTAGGTTCGAATCCTAGTGGCGGAGCGATAGTGGCAGGGCAGTGGAAGGAAAAACAGCCAGGTGTCCAGCGAAAACGTCCATCCGGCAGCAGTGATCGTTCTAGCCGCAGGTGCTGGAACACGTATGAAATCCTCTAAGCCGAAAATCCTCCACACACTCGGCGGCCGTTCGATGGTCGGCCACGCGCTCGATACCGCGCATGCGCTGGAGCCCGATCGCCTCGTCGTGGTTGTGCGTCACCAGCGTGACCGCGTTGCAACCCACGTGCTCGAGCATGCGCCTGACGTGAGCATCGTCGACCAGGACGAGATCCCAGGCACCGGCCGCGCAGTCCAAGTTGGCCTTGAAGCGATGAACGACCTCGCTGAAGGCACCGTCTTGGTGACCTACGGCGACGTCCCGTTGCTTTCCCCGCAGTTGCTCACTGAACTCGTGGAGCGCCACGAATCCGAGGGCAACGCGGCAACCGTTCTGACCGCCGCGGTTGAAGACCCGACCGGCTACGGCCGCATCCTGCGCGATGAAAACGGCGACGTCACCGGGATCGTTGAGCACAAAGACGCCACCGAAGAGCAGCGTCTGATCAACGAAGTCAACTCCGGTATCTACGCGTTCTCCGCGAACGAGCTGCGTTCGGCTCTGGCCCGGGTTTCGACCGACAACGCCCAAGGCGAAATGTATCTGACCGATGTGCTCGGCATCATGCGTGAAGACGCGCACCGCATCTCAACGGCAGTGACCACCGATCAGTGGCAGGTAGAAGGCGCCAACGATCGCGTGCAGCTTTCCGCGCTGGGGCGTGAACTGAACCGCCGCATCACCGAAAAGTGGATGCGCGAAGGGGTCACCATCCAAGACCCTGAAACCACATGGATCGACGTCGATGTCGCCTTGTCCCAAGACGTGACCCTGCTACCGAACGTGCAGCTCGTTGGCCGCACCTCGGTCGGCCAAGGCTCCGTGATCGGGCCAGACACAACCTTACGTGACACCCACGTGGGCCAGAACGCGACCGTGAAACGAACCGACGCAACCGAATCCCGCATCGGCTCCGGATCGACCGTTGGCCCGTTCAGCCACCTCCGCAAAGACACCGTGCTCGGTGAAGACGGCAAGATCGGCGCGTTCTACGAAACTAAGAACGTCCAGATTGGGGATCGCACCAAGCTCTCCCACCTCGGCTACTCAGGTGATGCGGTGATCGGGGAAGACAGCAACATCGGTTGCGGAAACATCACCTCCAACTACGACGGCGTGAACAAGCACAAGACCGTGATCGGCTCGCACGTTCGCACGGGCGCATCCACCGTGTTCATCGCCCCCGTCGAGATCGGTGACGGCGCATACACCGGCGCTGGCGCGGTAGTCCGCAAAGACGTCCCTGCTGGCGCACTTGTGATCTCTGATGCCCCGCAGGTCAATAAAGAAGGCTGGGTTGAAGCTAAACGAGCAGGAACCCCCGCCGCCGTCGCCGCGGCCCTGACTGAAGCAAAGAACTCCACCGAATCGGATACAGCCCGTACCGGTTCGGATGAAACACGCCCCTGATTCGGTACAGTCATAGAAGCTCCAACTAACACCCCATCCTCGAGGAGAACGGACAGCTCGCAATGTCTGAACTGAGCTACAACGTAGACAAAAAACTGGTCTTGGCTTCCGGCCGAGCCCACCCAGAGCTGGCACAACAGATCGCCGACGAGCTCAAAACCGAGCTCGCCCCAGTTTCCGCATATGACTTCGCTAACGGTGAGATCTACGTCCGCCCCGGGGATTCCGTCCGCGGTAAAGAATGCTTCGTCATCCAGTCCCATCCGTTCCCGATGAACAACTGGCTCATGGAGCAGCTGATCATGATCGATGCGCTCAAGCGCGCCTCAGCCCGCCGCATCACCGTGGTCTCGCCGTTCTACCCGTACGCTCGCCAGGACAAGAAGGGCCGCGGCCGCGAGCCGATCACCGCGCGCCTGGTCGCTGACCTTTATAAGACCGCTGGCGCTGACCGTATCATGTCCGTGGACCTGCACACCTCGCAGATCCAGGGTTTCTTCGATGGCCCGGTCGATCACCTCATGGCGATCCCGTTGCTCGCTGACTACATCCGCACCCGTGTAGGTAACGAACCGCTCACGATCGTCTCCCCGGACACCGGCCGTGTGCGTGTGGCTGAAATGTGGGCTGAACGCCTCGGCCACGCGCCGCTGGCATTCGTGCACAAGACCCGTGACCTCACCGTGCCGAACAAGGCCGAATCAAAGACCGTGGTCGGCGAGGTTAAGGATCGCGTCTGCATCCTGATCGACGACATGATCGACACCGGCGGCACCATCTCCGGCGCGGTTTCGGTACTGAAGAACGCTGGTGCTAAAGACGTCATCATCGCGGCAACGCACCCGGTCTTCTCAGATCCGGCAGCGCAGCGTTTGAGCGAATCCGGTGCGCGCGAAATCGTTGTGACCAACACGTTGCCTGTTCCAGCTTCGAAGCGTTTCCACAACCTCACGGTGCTCTCGATCGCCCCACTGCTGGCGCGCGCGATCAAGGAAGTCTTCGAAGACGGCTCCGTCACGAGCCTGTTCGACGGCCGCGCCTAACCATGCGAGCTCTGCTAAACTAGGGGAGTTGCCCAGGCGAGGGGAACTACGGTTCCCGTGATCGACGAGGCCTTCTGGATTTACCGGCTAGCACAAGGTGCAGGCCGAAGGTGAGCTTAGAAGCCACGACGAGCCCCCGGGGCGAAGGCCAGCCAACACCACCGCACACGCGGAGATATTCACGGTGTGGCGTCATCGACCAATAGGAGAAGAGCTCTCATGCAGAAATTCGAATCCCTTGACGTAGAGGTCCGCGAAGACTTCGGTAAGGGTTCGGCACGGCGCGCACGCCGCGACGGCCAGATCCCAGCTGTTGTTTACGGCCACGGCTCCGAGCCAGAGCACCTGCTGCTCCCATCGCACCAGACCACCCTGGCTGTCCGCCAGCCGAACGCTATTCTGTCCCTCAAGGTCGCAGGCGATGAGCGCCTCGTCATGGTGAAGGACATCCAGCGCCACCCACTGCGCCAGACCGTTGATCACCTCGACCTGCTGATCGTCAAGCGCGGCGAGAAGGTCTCCGTCGATGTCTTCCTCGACTACCAGGGCGAGGTCGCCCCAGGTCTGGCAGCAACCCTCGACATCCAGGAAGTCACCGTCCTGGCAGAGGCACTCAACATTCCAGACACCCTGGTTGTCAACATCGATGGCCGCGAAGAAGGCTCCGTCCTCGCATCCGAGATTGAACTGCCTGAAGGCGTTGAGCTCGAGATCGAAGAAGACACTGTCATCGCGACGATCGCTGAGCCACAGGAAGTTGAGCTTCCAGAGGACGAGGAAGCAGAAGAAGGCGAAGAAGCTGCCGAGGCTCCAGCGGAAGAGAAGTCCGAGGAAGACAGCGAGTAAGCCTCACTGGGACTGCCCGAACTCTCAGGAAGGCCGCCACATGTGTGGCGGCCTTCCGCCATTTAAAGATCAGTCCAACCGAAGAGGGAGCTTTATATAGAAGTCTGTATTGGCGAGCTATGTTGAGTGATCATTCTTTCATTGCTCGTTCACAGTGAATCACAGGATTCTTTACTGTTTGTTAACCATTCCGTCGGTGAAGGGACGGCCAAAGAGGCATTGAAGGTTTACCTCGCTTCCTAGGCTCATTGGCGTTGGTCACCATCACGCCAAATGAACGGATTGACACAGTGAAAGCACCTCGCACCACCGCGATTGCAACCGCAACAGCGGGTCTTGCATTCGCATCGTTCTTCACCGCAATGCCAGCTCACGCGACAGCAACGGCTAAAGAAGCCCTAGCTACGGACGGGCCAAAGAACGTCATCGTACTGATCGGTGACGGCATGGGCTACAACCACATCGACAACCTCAACGCCTACACCAAGAACCAGGTGCACTGGCAGGTAGAAACCGGCCCAGACCACAAGGTCATGCCATACGGCGGCAACACCAAGCCAACCGAAGGCTGGCAGGCCTGGGAACACACCGGAATGTCCACCCACTGGGTCGATGGCCCGGCCTATGACACCTCGAAAGCCTGGACCAAATTCGACTGGGTCAAAGACAACCCAACCGACTCCGCAGCAGCCGGCACCGCCATGGCTACCGGCGTGAAGACCTACAACGCCGGCATCGGTGTTGACCCAAACAAGAAGGTCGTAGAGAACCTCAGCGAACGCGCCAAGGCCCTCGGTAAGTCCGCAGGCGTCGTTTCCAGCGTTCCGTTCTCGCACGCAACCCCAGCCGCCTACTCCGCCCACAACCAGACCCGCCAGGACTACCACGGCATCGCTGAAGAGCAGGTCAACGGCGACATGGACGTCGTGATGGGTGCAGGCCACCCTTTCTTCGACGATGACAACAAGAAGCTCGCCGCGCCGAACTACAAGTACATCGGCGCAGAGGCCTACAAGAAGCTCGAGTCCGGCGACAGCGACTTCACGTTCGTGAGCAACAACCAGGACTTCTCCAACCTCACCAAGGGCGAGACCCCGGAGCGCGTATTCGGTATCGCTGAGGTAGGTAGCACCCTGCAGCAGGGCCGCGCCGAAGGCAAGGCAAAGAACGACGTTATCGACCTGCGCACCATGACTGACGGTGCGCTCAACGTCCTCGACAACAATGACAACGGCTTCTTCCTGATGGTTGAAGGCGGCGCAATCGACTGGGCAGGCCACGCCAACCAGACCGACCGCGACATCGAAGAGGTCCAGGACTTCGACAAGGCCGTCGACGGCGTCATCGACTGGGTTGAAACCAACTCCAGCTGGGATGAAACCCTCGTCATCGTCACCGCAGACCACGAGACCGGTTACCTCTCGGGTAAGCCAGAAGGCAAGTTCGCGCCGATGCTCCCGCAGGGCACCAACAAGGCTGCAGAGCAGTCCTGGAACAGCGGTGAACACACCAACCAGCTCGCGCCATTCTTCTTCAAGGGTGCAAACGCTGCCGACGTGAAGGCACTGGCAGCCAAGACTGACACGGTCCGCGGCTCCTACATGGACAACACCGATGTAGCTAAGTGGCTGTTGAACACCGCATGGGTAGCTAAGGACGTTCCACCAACCGAGGAACCGACCGCGGCTCCAACTGAAGAGCCGACTGAGGAACCAACTGAGGAACCGACCGACGCGCCAACGGAGACCCCGAGCGAGGAACCAACCGAGGCTCCATCTGAACAGCCTTCGGATGCACCGAGCGAGGAACAGCCATCCGAGCAGCCTTCGGATGATTCGAGCGAGGCCCCAACCGAGGCACCGTCCACAGATGCATCTGATGCGCCATCAGACGCTCCTTCCCAGCCTGAAGGCGAGGACGGCGCAGGCTCCAAAGATGGTAACCAGAACGATGCGCAGGGTCCATCGACCGGCGGCGATCTAGCCAACACCGGTGTCAACGCCGAACTCATGTGGGGCGCAGGCGTCGCGACCCTGCTGGTAGTCGGTGGCGTGACGCTGCTGGTAGTCAAGCGTGCACGCCGCGCTGACGCCACCAAGTAACTAGACCCAAGAACCTTCTGAAAGCGCCGGGACACACGATCCCGCGCGTTCTCAGAACCCCATCGGTACCGCCGTGGACGCCCACGGCGGTACCGATGTTTTAGGCTGGCGCAGTCGTTTCAAGCTGGCACTGCAGTTTCAAGCCGGTGCAGTCGTTGCAGGCTCGCGTAGATACCCTTGAAGCATGGCTTCTGACATGTTCCTCATCGCTGGCCTGGGTAATACAGGCGCCCGGTATGCGAAAAATCGACACAACATCGGCTTCATGGTTGCCGATGAACTCGCCGGCCGCATCGGCGGCACGTTCAAAGCGGCCTCCGCGCAACGGTGCATGCTGCTTGAAGGGCGGCTGGGCATAGGAGGGCCGCGGGTTGCGCTCATCAAGCCCACAACACTCATGAACCGTGTAGGCGGCGCCGTCTCCAGCGTCTCGAAATACTTCGGGATACCGGCAACCAACGTGATCGCGATCCACGACGAGATCGAACTGGGCTTTGACACGACACAGCCGCGGCTCGGCGGCTCGGAAGCCGGGCACAACGGCTTACGCGACATCACCAAGGCGTTGGGGACTCGGGAGTATTGGCGCATCCGTGTAGGTGTGGGGCGGCCCCCAGGTAGGCAACAGGTCGCCGACTATGTGCTCTCCGATTTCTCCGCACAAGAGCGAAAAACGTTGCCGATAACCCTCTCAGACGCTGCGGACGAGGTAGAGAAACTGATCAATACCTTCTGAGACTGACGACCTCGGGCTGAGCCTGGCCGCCTTCCGCTGGGGTTCACGGTAGCCAGTATCAGGCGATGTTCACCAGATTACTGGGGGTTTTCCATGACTATCCCAGGGTTTATTGAGGCTCGGTCTGTAGTGTCGAAGACACCTCAAGGGTGCGAGTGATGACAGAGGGGCTCCGGTTGAATGATCAACCGGAGCCCCTCACCTTTAAGCACTGGCATGTGTGGCGGAACAGTCCATGCCCGAGGGTGGTCAGTACTTGACGTGGCTGCGTTCCTGAGCCTTCTCTTGCTGCGCCTGCAGCTTGTAGCGGCGGTTACGTGGGGCGAGCCAGATGCTCGCGAGTACGGCCGCCAGAACGGAGGCCAGGAGGATCGCGATCTTCGCGTCCTCACCGTGCAAGGAGTCGGTGCCGAAAGAGAGCTCAGCGACGAGCAGAGCGACCGTGAAGCCGATGCCTGCAACCATCGTGACCCCCAGCAGATCGCCCCACTTGATCCTCGGATCCAGTTCGGCGGCTGGAGTGCGGGTGATGAGCCATGTGGCACCCATGATGCCCAGAGGCTTACCGACCACGAGGCCGAGGATGATGCCCCACACCACGGTGTCAGCCATCGCGGTCTTGAACGCGTCCATGCCCGCAACAGTCACGCCCGCTGCGAAGAACGCGAAGATCGGCACCGCAATCCCGGTCGAGAACGGGCCAACACGGTGGGCGAGTACCTCGGTGAGTGGGATGCCTCGATGCCCCTTCTTGATCTTGGCAGGCACCGTGAAGCCGAGCAGAACACCCGCGATGGTCGCGTGGATCCCGGAGTTCAACATGAAGACCCACGCGAGGAACCCAAGGCCCAGCAGGATGACCCACGGGGCCCAGTTCTGGCGGCGGAAGAAGTTAGGGAACAGTTGCGCGAGCGTGCCGTAGATAGCGATCGGCACGAGCGAGAGCCCGAGCCACACAAGCGAAATATCGGAGGAGTAGAAGACCGCGATAATGATGATCGCGATCAGGTCATCAACCACCGCAAGCGTGAGCAGGAACAGCTTGGCCGGGGTTGGAAGCCACGCACCGACTACGGCAAGCACCGCGACAGCGAACGCGATGTCGGTTGCCGCCGGGATGGCCCAACCGTGCACCGTGGATGCGGGCTGGCCGATGTTGACCAGCAGGTAGATGAGCGCGGGCACCGCGACCCCGCCGATGGCGGCAGCCATCGGCGGGATAGCGTGCTTGAAGTTACGTAGCCCGCCAGAGACGAACTCTGTTTTCAGTTCAAGACCGACCACGAAGAAGAACACGGCGAGCAGTCCATCGGAGGCCCAATGGCCGATCGACATGTCGATCGTGGTGAAACCTAGCGGCAACACGAAATGGGAATCGCGTACACCGTAGTACCAGTCCTGTAGCGGGGTGTTAGCCACCGTGACTGCCGCGATGGCGGCGATGATGAGCAAAATGCCGCCGATCGAATCCGAGCGGAGGATGTTGCCGATCCGGTGGCTGAACTTGGATTGACCGGCACGAGCCGGGGGAGTCTGGAAGTGCGTCAGGTCATCGAAGGGGACGTGATAGACGTGGCCGTCCTCGGGATGCTGGATAGCAACCGTGTCTTCGCGCGGCTTAGACAGCAAACGAGGCTTATTCTCCTCGTCGTTGTGCTGCTGGCCGTCAATGTCCTGGCTGTCGTCCTGGGCGTTACCTGTTTCCAGGTTCTCTGTAGCCTCTAGCGGATCAGCTGCGGCATCGTTGTTTTCTGGTTGCTTCAAGGAACTCTCCTGCGTACGTGTTTCCATTGCCGACCAGACTTCCCGGCGCACCAAAGCAATATCCTAACGAAGATTTACCGCTGAGGTGCTGGCGCGCGGCTATGTGCCCGTATATTTCGGGCCAAATAATTCGCGCCCGAGGGTCTCGGGCGCGAATAACTGGTGGCTGCTTGTCGAAGCTACTTACTTCGAGAGCTGCTTATTTTGCGATCTGTGCGCTGATGGCCTCGGCGCGGGCCGAGAGGATGCGCTCGACCATTGGTTCAGCGTGCTTAGCGATCTTCGAGCCGAGCAGTGGGATGCCGCTCTTGACATCACCGGTGAAGCTCATCTCGGTGGCATCGCCCTGGGCCTTGAGGGTTTCGGTGCCGGAGAAGGAAACCGGGACGCCACCGACCTGTGCGGAGAGCTCAGCTTCAGCCTGATCAGCGCCGGACGTGTACTTCCAGTCTTCGGTGATGGTGACCTTCAAGCCGTTCTTGATGATGCTCGAGAGGAAGCTTGGCAGGCGCTCGCCCGAGATGGACACGGTCATGGTCACGGTTGGGGATGCGGCGTCACCGCTGACGCTGTGATCAACGAGCTCGCCCTGGGCGCGCGCTGCCAAGGATTCGGCTACTTCGCGGGCCGCGGTTGCCTCGATAACCTCTGGGATCGAAGCGTTGATGTTTGTGGAGGAGGACAAAGCCATGGGTATGCACTCGCTTTCTGCTGTTAATTTCGGGCCGGTAGGCACCGATAGGATGATGTGTGCATCTAATAGTATGGCCTGTCGCGCTGACGTGTGACGGACCCGGTTGGTCTCTTGACGCATGAACTTGACAAGGGAAGAGGAAGGCGTTGCATGTCCCTGAACGGTCTGCTCACCGCGCTATCGAAGGATTCTGCCTTTGAGCGGATTCGGGTTTCTGCCGAGCGTGGACCGGATGCTGGGGACGAAAAAGAGATCGCGGCACCTGAAGGCATGCGGCCGCCGTTGGTCGCGCAGATCGCCCAGGCTTTGCCGCAGCCAGCCGATGCCGCAGAAGGGGCGGCTCGCGCTGTGACGGTCGTGGTGACGGCCACAGGCCGTGCGGCGGGGGACCTGGTCGATGCGTTGGGTAGCTATATGCCTCACGGTGCGGTTGAGGAGTTCCCGGCGTGGGAGACGCTGCCGCACGAGCGGCTTTCCCCGAAGTCGGATACGGTGGGCCGCCGTTTGAATGTTTTGCGGCGGCTTCATGTTCGTGATGAAGCTCTCAAAGTTGTTGTGATGCCGGTGCGCTCGCTGATCCAGCCGATCGTGGATGGGCTGGGCGCGTTGGAGCCGGTTGAGCTGGTGCGCGGAGCTGAACAGGATTTCGATGCGGTGGTTGAGGCGCTCGCGGCCGCCGCGTATTCGCGCGTGGATATGGTGGCCAACCGCGGTGAGTTCGCGGTGCGTGGCGGGATTATTGACGTGTTCCCGCCAACTCAAGAGCATCCGGTGCGTGTGGATTTCTTTGGTGACGAGATCGAGGAGATCACGTATTTCTCGGTTGCTGATCAGCGTTCCATGATGGGAGAGGACGCATCCCTGGAGCGGGTTGAGTGCCCTCCGTGCCGTGAAATGTTGGTGGATTCCGGGGTGCGTGAGCGTGCCCGGGGGCTTGCGGATTCGATGCCGGGTGCCCGGGACATGCTTGAGAAGATCGCTGCCGGGCTCAGCGTTGAGGGCATGGAGTCTTTGGCGCCTTTGCTTGCCGAGAAGATGGTTCCGTTGTCTTCAGTCTTCGGGCCAGGCTCGGTGGTGATTGTTGCCGATCCGGAGCGGGTTTCTGGGCGTGCGGCGGATCTGCTGGCCACGAACGCAGAGTTCTTGGAAGCCTCGTGGTCTTCTGCCGCGATGGGTGCCGAAGCACCGGTTGATATATCGCAGGTCACGGGTGGATCAACCCACGATGCGGCGGCCGCCGGTTTCCAGACGCTCGCTCAAGTCCGGTCCGAGGTCTTAGACGCAGGGCTTGCGTGGTGGACTATGACTGCGCTCGGCGCAGATGAGGAGCTGGTCCAGGAGGGGCTGACAGTTCGGATCCCGGCCCGCGAGCCTGCCGCGTGGCGGGGGGATGTCGCCCAGATGCTTCAATACGTGGGCGGCCGGATCCGTGACGAATGGTCAGTTGTGGTGGTCACCGACGGCGCCGGGCCTGCCAACCGTCTGGTTGAGTTGTTCGCTGACGCCGATATCGCCGTCAACCGCGTCGAATCGATCGATGAAGAACCCCGGGCCGGGGTGATTCAGGTGACCCAAGCGCTCGCCGGCAACGGTTTCGTTCTCGATGGCCTCAAGCTCGCGTTCCTCACCGAAGCCGATGTTCTGGGCCGGGCAAGCTCGGCAGTGGCACGCTCCACGAAAAAGCTTGCCTCGCGTCGGCGGCACGCTGTTGACCCGTTGACCCTTGAAGAAGGCGACTATGTTGTCCACGACCAGCACGGCATCGGGCGCTTCAAGGAAATGCAGCAGCGTAAGACCGCAGGCGCGGTGCGTGAATATTTGGTGATCGAGTACGCGCCGTCTAAGCGCGGGGCGCCGGGGGACCGGTTGTTTGTCCCGACGGATCAGCTGGATCAGATCACCCGTTATGTGGGTGGGGATCAGCCGACGCTGTCGAAGATGGGTGGTTCGGACTGGTCGCAGACGAAGTCGAAGGCGCGGCGCGCGGTCCGGGAGATCGCCGGTGAGCTGGTGAAACTGTATTCGGCGCGGATGGCTTCCCGCGGGCACGCGTTCGCCCCGGACACTCCGTGGCAGGCCGAACTTGAGGCAGCGTTTCCGTACGTTGAGACTCCGGATCAGTTGACCACGATCGATGAGGTCAAAAAAGACATGGAGTCCGAGGTCCCGATGGACCGTCTGATCTCAGGTGATGTGGGTTTCGGTAAGACCGAGGTTGCTGTGCGGGCCGCGTTCAAGGCGATCCAGGACGGCAAGCAGGTTGCGGTTCTGGTTCCGACCACGCTGCTTGCCCGCCAGCATTTTGAGACGTTCACCGAGCGTTTCGCGGGCTTCCCGGTTGCTGTGCGGGCGCTCTCGCGTTTCCAGACCGCTAAGGAGTCGAAAGAGACGATTGCCGGGCTTGCCGATGGCACGGTCGATGTGGTGATCGGCACGCACCGGTTGCTCTCGAACCAGGTTCAGTTCAAGGATCTGGGCCTGATTGTGGTGGACGAGGAACAGCGTTTCGGCGTCGAACATAAGGAGCAGTTGAAGAAGCTGCGCACCAACGTGGATGTCTTGGCGATGTCTGCAACCCCGATTCCACGCACGCTGGAGATGTCGCTGTCCGGGATCCGTGAGACCTCGACCCTGGCGACCCCGCCGGAGGAGCGGCACCCGGTTTTGACGTATGTGGGCCCGTACACGGATAAGCAGGTGGTGGCAGCGATTCGGCGTGAGCTGATGCGTGAGGGCCAGGTTTTCTATGTGCATAACCGGGTGTCCTCGATCGATAAGGTTGCCGGTCAGCTCGCCGAGCTGGTCCCGGAAGCGCGGATCGCTGTGGCGCACGGCCGGATGTCGGAGAGCCGGCTTGAGCAGATCATGGTGGATTTCTGGGAGGGCCGTTATGACGTGCTCGTGTCCACGACCATCATCGAAACCGGCCTGGATATCGCGAACGCGAACACTCTGATTGTGGATCGCGCGAACATCTATGGCCTGTCCCAGCTGCATCAGTTGCGTGGGCGTGTGGGCCGTGGCCGTGACCGTGCGTACGCGTATTTCTTGTGGGATCCGGAGCGTCCTTTGGGTGAGGTTGCGCTTGAGCGCCTCAAAGCGGTTGCAGCCCATAACGAGCTGGGTTCGGGGCACCAGTTGGCGATGAAGGACCTCGAGTTGCGCGGCGCAGGCAACCTTCTGGGTGGCGAGCAGTCCGGCCACATCCAAGGTGTCGGTTTTGACTTGTATATCCGCCTGGTGGGTGAGGCCGTGGCCGCGTTCAAGGGCGATACGGACGCTACGGCCAAGGAAATGAAGATCGAGCTTCCGTTGAACGCTCACTTCCCGGAAACCTACGTTCCGAGTGAACGCTTGCGCTTGGAGGCGTACCGGAAGCTGGCGCAGGCAACTGAGCCTGCAACGGTCGATGCGGTGGTTGAGGAGCTGCAGGACCGTTACGGTGAACTCCCGGAGGCCGCGCAGCTGCTGGTTTCGGTTGCGCGGGTGCGTATTGTGGCGCGTTCGGTGAACATCAACGAGATCCAGGCTCAAGGTAACTACATCCGGTTCGCTCCGGATAACATCGCTGAATCGCGTGTGATGCGGATGAAGCGCCTCTATCCGGGGGCGATGCATAAGCCTGCGTTGAAGGCGATCCTGGTTCCGTTCCCCAAGGGGAAAGGGATCGGTGCGCAACGGCTCGCCGACCAAGAGCTACTCGACTGGGTCGAGACGTTCCTGACGTCCGTGTTCGGGGAATCCTAGGCCGTGGGGAGTCCTAGGCCGTTCAGCGGCCGAGGAGAGCGGCCGGTAGCCGAAAAAGCTACAAGCAGAAAGGTGGGGCGCATCCGTAGCGGATGCGCCCCACCTTCAGGTATATAGGCCGTGTTGCTTATAAGTCGTGCTTACTTGGAGACGGCTTTACGGTACTCGTCGTCCACAGAGTCCAATGCACCGGCTTCGTTAGCGGTGACGTCCGGGTTCTTGTTGGAGCGGCCGGTCACGTGTTTACCGATGCCGAATGCGAGCGTGCCGCCCACTACACAGGCAATGAATGGGAACCAGGCCTTAGCTGGGTCATGCAGGTCAGCGAAACTGAGTGCGTAAATACCTGCGAGGAGAATTCCGAACAGCACCAGGAACAGGATGATGTTGCTGACTGCGTGGCCTTCACCTGAGTGGTTCTTGTTCTTTCCATCGGCCGAGTACACGGATGGCCTCCTAGGGGCAAAGCATTAGGTCAATGCAATGGTTTCAGTCCAAAGCGATGATGACAGCGCTCGCGCGCATTCGTGTCCATCGTATCAAGTTTGAGCGGTGCGCGCGCCTTTACGCCGTGCCGGTCGGCTTGTGCGTTAGCCAGCGCTTGTGTGCTGGAGATGACACAATGGAGGCTGTGAGCGCTCAAGTTGATTTTACTTCTCCACGTCTTGTCATTATTGGTGGCGGCCCAGGCGGTTATGAAGCGGCGATGGTCGGTGCACAGTTGGGTGCACAGGTGACCCTGATTGAAGAGCAGGGGACGGGCGGTTCGGCCGTTCTGACTGACGTTGTGCCTTCGAAGACCCTGATCGGTTCCGCTGACGCTATCCGCCGGGTTTCCGTTGCGAACGATTTGACGATCCGCGGTACGGACGAACATGAGGTCGATGCCGACCTCGGCTATATCAATGAACGTCTGCTGGCGTTGGCTGCCGAGCAGTCGGCCGACATCCGTTCTGGTCTTGTCAAAGCCGGCGTTGAGGTGGTCGATGGCCGCGGCCGTTTGGTGGGTACGCACACCGTGGAAGTTGAGTCTAAGGATGGCTCCACGGCCCGTTTCGATGCCGACTATGTGATTGTTGCGGTGGGTGCGCATCCGCGTGAATTGCCGACCGCTGTTCCTGATGGCGAGCGGATCATGACCTGGAAGCAGGTCTATGAGATGAAGGAGAACCCCGAACACCTGATCGTGATTGGTTCAGGTGTTACGGGTGCCGAGTTCGCGTCCGCTTATAACCTGTTGGGCACTCGCGTGACGCTGGTGTCTTCGCGTGACCGTGTTCTTCCCGGCGAGGATGAGGACGCGGCACGTTTGCTTGAGGACGTGTTCCAGGAGAACGGTGTTGAGGTCCGTTCCGAGGTCCGCGCTAATTCTGTAGTTCGTGATGGTGACCGCGTCACGGTTGCGCTCTCTGACGGGACCACGGTTGAAGGTTCCCACTGCTTGGTTGCGGTGGGTGCGATCCCGAACACGGCCGAGATGGGTCTTGAAGAGGCCGGTGTTGCTGTTGCTGAGTCTGGGCACATCACGGTCGATGGGGTCTCCCGCACCACTGTCCCGCACATTTACGCTGCCGGTGACTGCACGGGTGTGTTCCCGCTCGCCTCGGTAGCGGCGATGCAGGGGCGTATCGCGGTGGCTCACATGATGGGCGATGCCCTGACCCCGTTGAAGGTGGATGAGGTCGCCTCCAACGTGTTCACCTCCCCAGAGATTGCAACGGTCGGTATTACGCAGGCGCTCGTTGATCAGGGGGCTGTCGCGGCGGACTCGTTCATGCTGGACTTGGCGACGAATCCGCGCGCGAAGATGATGGGCATCAAGCGTGGCTTCATCAAGATTTTCGCCCGTAAGGGTAGCGGTACCGTGCTGGGCGGGGTTGTTGTGGCTCCGCGTGCCTCCGAGCTGATCTATCCGATCGCGACCGCGGTGCGCAAACACCTCAACGTTGATGATCTGGCAGATACCGTGACGATCTACCCGTCGCTGTCTGGCTCGATCGCCGAGGCCGCACGCCGCCTCCACCACCACATCTAGCGCTTATAACCAGCGGACGAGCATCTGGCTCGAGCGAAACGCTCGTTACAGAGCCACGGACTTACAGAGTCTCGGCATCTCAGAACTTCGGTACAGACGGGCGTGGGGGGGGGGGGGGGGGGGGGGGGGGGGGGGGGTCGGGGGGGGGGGGGGGGGGGGCGGGGGGGGGGGGGGGGCCAGGCGGGGGGGGGGGGCGGGGTTGGCGTGCCGGGGGTACTGCGCGGGGGGGGAGCGGGGGACCGTGCGGCAGGTG
>NZ_JAKRCW010000003.1 GCF_022346425.1 Pseudoglutamicibacter albus | reverse complement strand
CTTCGATACGTGTCGACATTGAGACCACACCCTTGTTCATACTTGTTCAGCGTAGGAGTACGCGCTCAAAGTATGTGAGGCACGACTGTAGCTACGCGATCAATATATGTAAGGTACGCCGGAAACCTGACATCGAGTAGCAACTACGTTAGAATAAGGAAGTTGTCACCCACCGCATGCATGACTGCCGCAGGGGTCATGTGTGAACACGGTCGGGTCCGGTTCGGTTGAGCGAACCGGGAATATCGGCGAACTCCACCAGAGAGTAACGCCCATATGCATCATGGCTCACGGACCTGCGGCCGGTTCCATGTGGAGAAAACAATGAATCTTCTTGATTCTGTCGACGCCAAGAGCCTTCGCGATGACATCCCGGATTTCGCTCCGGGCGACACCGTCAAGGTTCACGTGAACATTATTGAAGGTAAGAACTCCCGTATTCAGGTGTTCCAGGGCTACGTCTTGGCACGCCAGGGTGGCGGCGTTCGCGAAACCTTCAAGGTTCGTAAGGTTTCCTTCGGCGTAGGTGTCGAGCGTACCTTCCCTGTGCACTCCCCGGTCATCGACAAGATCGAGGTTGTGTCCCGTGGTGACGTCCGCCGCGCTAAGCTGTACTACATGCGCGACCGCCACGGTAAGGCTGCTCGCATCCGCGAGAAGCGCGAGGGCGCGAAGTAAGCGCGGCTTACTGACTTCCGTGCTCCTCTCGGAGCACCCGGCAGGCGCTATCCCCGCACGCTTTGTGGGGGTGGCGCCTGCTTCATGTCATACGCATCAGTATTGAGGAAAATTCCTGTGCAGAAACACAATGACGACGCCCACGGGCACAGCCACGCGAAGACCGAGAAGTCCGAGCATGCTGAGCATAAGAAACGTGGCGCCTGGGCTTCCATCAAGGAGATCCTGTTGACCGTTGTGATCGCGCTAGCGGTCTCTGTTGTGGTCAAAACCTTCCTGTTCAGGGCGTTCGTCATCCCCTCAACCTCGATGCAGAACACGCTGATGGTCAACGACCGTGTGTTCGTGAATCAACTGTTCCCAAATCTGTTCACACTCGAACGAGGCAACGTCATCGTGTTCAAGGATGACGAGCACTGGTTGCCGCCACTGGACCACAGCGCACAGCCCAACGGCTTCGAGAAAACCCTGACGTTTTTGGGTTTGCGTCCAGATGACAGCACCCAGCACCTGATTAAACGCATCATCGGCCTCCCGGGTGACACGGTCGAATGCTGCACAGCGAACGGGAAGATCTCAGTCAACGGGGTTGAGATCAGCGAGCCGTACCTGTATCCGGGTGACGCCCCTTCGGCAACGGAATTCAAAGTCACTGTTCCGAAAGACAAACTCTGGGTTATGGGGGACCACCGCTCCGATTCGGGGGACTCCCGCTACCACCAGGACAAGGACAACGGGATGGTGTCAATGGAGTCCGTGGTGGGGCGCGCTGACTTCATCGCGTGGCCCCTAGACCGTTGGAGTGGTGTAGCGAACCCTGAAGGCGCGTTCGATGCGGTCCCGGATCGCGAACCTCAAGGCGAGTGATAGGGCTGGTCGAATGAGCGGACACGTCCCTGACCTCACCGTTGAACAAGGTTTGGTGGGTGCCGGCCAGATCATCGCAGCCGTCGACGAGGTGGGCCGCGGGGCACTTGCAGGTCCCGTTACCGTTGGGGTGAGTTTCGTTGCCCCGCACGAATGTAGCGACCAGCCGGTAGGGCTCGGAGATTCCAAAGACGTCGCGCCCGCGTTGCGTCAAGCGCTTGTGCCGTTGATTCAGGACTGGGTCGTATCCTGGGGTGTGGGTAGCGCAAGCCCTAGCGAGATCGACCGGGTCGGAATCGTGGCAGCACTCAGGCTTGCCGGCCAGCGAGCCTATAAGGAAGCCAGCGAAAGACTCAGCGAACGAGCATCGGAGGCTAAGGTGCCCGTCGTGGTCTTATTGGATGGGGTGCATGACTGGCTGAGCACCCCGGAGCCAGACCTGTTCAGCGCTTTAGCGTCCAGCGCACTAGATTCTGACGGATCAGACCTCGGGCTTGATGCGGAAGCAGCGGATGCCGCGCCAGCAGAAGCAGGTGTGGACTTACCGCGTGTGATAACCCGTCCCAAGGCCGACCGTGACTGCGCATCCGTCGCGGCCGCGAGCATCTTGGCGAAGACGCACCGCGATAGTGTCATGGTAGAACTATCGCAAACTCACCCCGCCTACGGGTGGGAATCGAATAAAGGATACGGCTCGGCACAGCACAGGGCCGCAATCCGCGAACACGGAGCAACTGAGGCGCACCGGCGCACATGGAAGCTATTGTGACAAGGAAGGGGGACCAAGCTCATGAGTGATGAGGACATCGAACGCTTCGAGACCCAAGCGGAGCTGAACCTCTACCGTGAATACCGTGACGTTGTAGGGCTGTTCTCCTACGTAGTAGAGACAGAACGTAGGTTCTATCTAGCGAACCACGTCGAATTGGAAACCCTGACGTCCAACGGGGAAATCTATTTCTCGCTCACGCTGAGTGACGCGTGGGTGTGGGACGTGTACAGGCCGCAACGATTCGTGAAATCCGTGAAGGTCATCACGTTCAAAGACGTCAACATTGAAGAACTTTCCAAGCCTGACCTCTTCAAAGGCGACGACGTCCCGGGTCCATAACTGAGCCCTTAACGCCTTTCCACAAGCTTCTGATCCTCGGGTTCTATCCACATTTTTCTACGCAGAGGCTACCGGGAATGTTTTCCACGCTGAGATGAGTACACAAGCTCATCCAGTGGAGGAAACATGGCATCGACGAACAGCGGGACAGACCGCGTAGCCGAGAAGGTGCGGCGGCGAATAGAGCTGGGGCAACGCGGCGAAGAATTCGCGGCGGGGTGGTGTCAGAACAACGGGATCTTCGTTCTTGAACGGAACTGGCGCGGGACCCGCGGTGAGCTGGACATCGTCGGGCTAGACCTCAACACACACGAGCTCGTGGCGCTTGAGGTCAAGACGCGTTCCGGTACCGGCTACGGTCTACCGGCAGAAGCTATTACCGGACCTAAGTTTGAGCGGTTGCAAAGACTCATCTGGGAGTATGCCCGGACCGGAGAGAATACAGCCGGCCTCGCTCTACGCGGTGTCGATACCCGGGTTGATGTTCTGGGGATCGTGTGGCCACCGGACGCTACTGAGCCAACAACGGTTGAGCACTACCGTGAGGTGGCAGGGGCATGAGCAACCCTGCGAACATCCAGATTGCAACTCGCCCGCCCCGAGTCGCAACAACACCGACCCATCAGCGTGGCCTGGGGTCTTCACTGAGCATCGCGCTGGTTGGCCTGAAAGGACACAAGGTCGAGGTTCAGGCCGATATAGGCAACGGGCTGCCTGGCATGACTCTGTTAGGTTTACCGGATGCAAGTCTCAACGAAGCCCGCGATAGGGTACGTTCTGCGGCCCGCAACGTTGGAATACCCTTGAGCGCTCGACGTACGGTGATCAACCTGATTCCAGCGGGGCTACCCAAGAAAGGCCCCGGCTTCGACGTTTCGATCCTGATCGCCGCCATGGCAGCAGATGGGCACATCACGTCCCCTGCTAGCACCGCCTATATAGGGGAGCTCGGGCTGGATGGTTCGTTGAGGCCATTCACCGGGACGTTGCCGGCGGTGCTTCAAGCGCGCGAACTGGGAATCGAACGCATTGTGGTTCCTGCCGCCAATGATGAAGAAGCCCGGCTCGTTCCGGGTATAGAGGTTCGCAGCTACAACCACGTCAGCGACCTTTTGATCGACCTGGGCGCGGATGCACGCATCATCGTCAACCCCGGGCAACAAGCGGGCCAGGCGGATAAGCGAGCGGACCATAACAGCGAGCGTGTGCGGCTTGAGCCTCTGAGCAGTGTGAGCTCGCTTGCGGTTCCAGATATGGCCGACGTCCGAGGACAGGCGACTGGGCGGTGGGCGTTGGAAGTCGCGGCGGCCGGTGGGCACCATCTCTTGCTGACAGGCCCACCCGGGGCAGGCAAAACCATGCTCGCCGAAAGACTGCCGGGGATCCTTCCTCCATTGACAGACGAAGAAGCGATGCTCACCACGAGCGTGCACTCGTTGTCAGGAGAACACGTCTCCGGTTTGATCAAGGTCCCACCGTTCCAAGCCCCACACCACACATCGAGTGCTGCCGCATTGGTGGGCGGTGGCTCCGGTATCCCACGGCCGGGCTCAGCATCCCGTGCGCACGGTGGCGTGCTGTTTCTAGACGAAGCACCAGAGTTTCAGGCACGCACACTCGATGCGTTACGTGAACCACTCGAATCCGGGATCATCACGCTGCACCGCTCAGCGGGAATCGCGTCCTATCCGGCGCGTTTTCAACTGATCATGGCCGCGAACCCCTGCCCGTGCGGTAAAGAAGGCCCTGCATGCGAATGCGCAGCACTCACGAAGCGACGGTATTGGGCGCGCATGTCGGGGCCACTGCTTGACCGCGTCGATATTCGCGTGAACGTGCCAGCCGCACGTCTTTCAGCGCTACTAGCTCATGAAGCGGAAGAGAGCTCATCAAGCATCAGGAAACGGGTTGAACGCGCGCGTGCCGCCGCACGCGAACGCTGGTTGGGTGTGGCCCCCGATGGCAACAAGGCTGACGGCGTGAGAAGTGGAGGAACCAGCGTCGTTTCGGCGCAGAAGGAGGTGTACAGCGGCGCAAGTGCAACCAACGCGTCCGTTCCTGCCTCAGTTTTGAGGTCGCAACGCTTCCGACTGACCGGTGCCGCCGCGCAAGAACTGATGAATATCAGCGCTCACAGCGGACTCACCGGACGTGGGCTCGACCGGGTTCTGAGGATCTCCTGGACCCTCGCTGATCTCGCCGAACGGCAAGCCCCGAGCCCCGAAGACGTAGCAGCAGCCGTACACCTGAGAGGAACACCGGAGGCATTCAACTAATGAACTCACACAACACGGCATCGATGAACGATGAGGGTTTAGCCGCCGAACGGCTTGCACGAGCTGGCCTTTCACGAGTGACCGAGGCAGATGACTATCCGGCCCGGCTGGGGTTGGAGATGTTCGGAGCGGTACGGCTATGGGAACTCATCATGGGCTCTACTCCTTTGCCCGAAGAACACACAAGCTACCGCGAAGCGGTTGAGCAGGCCTATGGGAGCAACGCCCGGGCACACCGCCACAGCAAACTTGAACACGCCTTGCAGCGATGGGCGAGCAGACGCGATCAGAGCAGCCCCGAACGTGACCTTGCATTCATCACGTCCCAGGGCGGCGGGTTCCTGATTCCGGGGGATCCAGGATGGCCGGAAGCGCTCAACGATCTGGGGGAGTCAACACCCTACGGTTTATGGTGGCGGGGTTCTCAACCCGTTCCAACCAACACAAAGAGCTGGGTTGCGGTGGTGGGTACACGAGATCCCACACCGTACGGAGAGCACGTAACCCGTGAATACACGGCAGAACTGGCCGAACGCGGGGCAACCATCATCTCTGGCGGGGCCCTGGGGGTCGATGCGTTGGCTCATCGTACAGCGCTTGAGCATTCCCTCGCTCCGTTAGCTACAGCGGTTGTCTTAGCCGGGGGAGTGGACCGGCTTTATCCGGCGGCAAACAGGGCACTGTTGGAACGCATCGGCACCGAGCATGTCATCGTTTCTGAAGCCGCACCAGGGGCTTCACCGATGCGGTGGCGCTTCCTAGCCCGCAACCGGATCATCGCGGCACTCAGCCGCGGAATCCTTGTGACCGAAGGCCGGCACCGATCAGGTGCGATCTCAACCGCGGTGCACGGGCTCGAGATCGGCCGATGGGTCGGCGCGATCCCGGGACCGGTAACATCGGCGGCTTCAGCCGGGCCCCATCGACTCATCAGAGACTATCCGGTAGAGCTAGTCGCATCGGCAACACAACTTTGTGAAACCCTCGGCTTCAGCACGAACACCCAGGCGATGCAAGCGCAAGCCGGGCAAACTCCAGCCCTTTTCGGTAGTGACCCGGCCCCTGCAGCGGCACGGCTAACCGAT
Source organism: Pseudoglutamicibacter albus (assembly GCF_022346425.1). GTDB lineage: Bacteria > Actinomycetota > Actinomycetes > Actinomycetales > Micrococcaceae > Pseudoglutamicibacter > Pseudoglutamicibacter albus. The sequence continues at coordinate 205,968 of NZ_JAKRCW010000003.1, read as the reverse complement.
GGATTGACTGCCCTCGAACAACGCATCGTTGAAGCATTGTCGCCACGAACTTACCGCAACTTGGATGAGGTCTTCGCGATCGCTGGGCTATCTGTGCCAGAAGCGATGCCCGTACTGAGCCAGCTGCATAGGCGAGGGCTTGCTGTCCAGCGTGGCCACATGTGGAAACGCGGGAAGATCGGCCCCTAGGAGTGCCCAGAATGCTGCGTGTGTAAGGTGGTGTATGAGTCCCAGCAGGTGACTCCTGGTAGGTAGGTACACGTATGTAAGGCAGGAAGGGCCGTGGAGAACTCGCTGAACGATGCCCTCGATGCGTTCGCGCGGCACTTACGTTACGAACGCGGCAGGTCAGAACACACGATCCGCGCCTACACCACAGACATCACTGCCCTGTGCAAGCACGCGGGACTAGACCTCGAAACTGACGAGGCGACAGCTCTGCGCAGCATCACCATTGCGCAGCTGAGGTCATGGCTCGCCCATGCGGCACATGAAGGTAGGGCATCGGCGACGTTGGCGCGGCAAGCCGCATCGGCTCGCACCTTCCTTGCATGGGCTCTGCGTGAAGGTTATATCGAGAGCGATCCATCGAACCGCCTTAAAGCACCCAAGCGTAGCCAGCATCTTCCTCAGGTTCTCAAAAACCAGCAGGCTGAACGGCTTTTGACCCATTCGGCCCAGCCAACGGATGACCCGCCCGAAACCAAACAGCAGCGCGCCGTCCGCCTACGCAATCAGGCCGCACTCGAACTCCTCTACGCCAGCGGCATTCGTGTCTCAGAACTCGAAGGGCTCGACGTCTCAGACGTCGATCTGGCCAAGCGAACCGCGAAAGTCCTGGGTAAAGGCAACAAAGAACGCGTAGTCCCGTTCGGAGTTCCAGCAGAAGAAGCCATCCGAGAGTGGTTACGTACCGGACGGCCGCATTTAGTGAAAACCGAGTCCGAAGCAGACAAGGCGCTAACCACCGCGGCCTCGGCTCACCGAGGCAGTAGCGAACCCTTGTTTCTCGGCGTCAGGGGAGGCCGATGGGGTAGTAGGCAAATCCGTGAAGCCGTCAACGCCGAGCTTGAAAAACTAGGAGATACCTCAGCACGGGGCCCACACGCGTTGCGTCACACTGCTGCAACACACTTACTCGACGGAGGAGCTGATCTGCGCAGCGTGCAAGAGCTCTTGGGCCACACATCCTTGGCCACAACCCAGCTATACACCCACGTTTCAGTAGAAAGACTGAGGAAGGCGTATCAGCAAGGACACCCGCGAGCGTGAGGCGCAGCGAATCAAGGATGTTGAGCAACCCGTGAAGCTGTAGTGAACAATGTGACTCAAGTGATAGTGCGCTTGTGAACCAGCTGAGTAATTGGCACAATGGACGCACCGTTCTGTTATCTTCGCATCGGTCGTAGGGGAAGACGTACCGAAGCAGTGAAGAAGGAGCGGCATGTCACAACCAATGACGAGGGGCGCCTTGTATATACACTCGGCCCCTGCAGCGCTGTGCCCTCATATTGAGTGGGCTATCGGGTCCGTAGTGGAACGCCACACGACCCTCGAATGGGTCGCGCAACCTGCGGCACCCGGGATGCTCAGAGCCGAGATGGCTTGGGCTGGCCCACAGGGCACAGGCGCTGTCTTGACGTCCACCTTGCGCGGGTGGGCGCACTTGCGCTACGAAATTACAGAAGAAGCCTCTCGTGGGGTGGATGCTGGTCGCTGGTCGCATACCCCGGAACTTGGTATCTTCCACGCCACAACAGACGTTGCCGGGAACATCCTGATCTCCGAGGACCGTATCCGCTACGCCTACGAACAAGGACAAGGCAACCCTGCGGCTGTCTATCACGAGCTTTCTATCGCGCTCGGGGAAGCCTGGGACGAAGAGCTCGAACCTTTCCGTGCTGCCTCTGACGGCGCGCCGATCCGCTGGCTTCACCACGTAGGCTAAGGCGAGCCGAAACGCTTCCTAGCCGCCGCTCCCAATTCACTGCTTTAAATGGTCTGGCCCCACACGATGTGTGGGGCCAGACCATTTGCTCGTTCAGGTGAGGTTAGTAGCTACGGAACGCAGCCACTGCGTTGTGTCCACCGAAACCGAAAGAGTTGGATACCGCTACACCTGGCTTCAGCTCGCGCGCAGTTCCAGTGACGACATCGAGAGGGATCTGCGGATCCTGCTTCTCGAGGTTGATCGTCACCGGCGCCTTAGCGTGATGAAGAGCCAGGACAGCCAATACAGCTTCAACCGCGCCGGCACCACCCAACAAGTGGCCAGTCATCGACTTGGTTGCAGATACCGCGACGTTATCGAGTGCATTGCCGAAGGCGGCACGCATCGCGGTGTATTCAGGGATGTCACCCACCGGGGTGGAGGTGGCATGCGCATTGACGTGAACAACATCGGAAGGGCTGAAATCGCCGTCAACCATAGCTGCCTGAAGCGCACGCATCGCACCGTTGCCAGACTCATCCGGCGCGGTGATGTGGAACGCGTCAGCGGTGATACCTGTGCCCGCCACCTCCGCGTAGATCTTCGCCCCGCGCGCCTTGGCGTGCTCCTCGGTTTCAAGGATCAAGGTTCCAGCGCCCTCACCCATGACGAAACCGTCACGATCAACGTCATACGGGCGGGATGCGGCCTGCGGGTCATCGTTGCGGCGCGATAGAGCCTGCATCGACGAGAACGCTGCAATCGTGATCGGGTGAATAGCTGCCTCGCAGCCTCCGGTGATCACGATGTCAGCCTGACCGTCACGAAGCATCTGCACAGCAAGAGCGAACGCTTCAGTACCGGATGCACAAGCAGACACTGGCGTGCGTGCCGCAGCCTTAGCGCCGAAAGCCAGCGACAACGCACCCGAAGGGGCGTTCGGCATCAGCATCGGTACCGTCATCGGTAGCACGCGGCGCGGGCCCTTCTCACGTAGGGTGTCCCACGCATCAAGCAAGGTATTGACTCCGCCGATACCGGTCGCGTAGCAGACACCTAGACGTTCGTGATCGATCTCGGCATCTTCAAGCTGAGCATCAGCCCAGGCCTCGCGAGCCGAGACGAGTGCGAACTGGGTCGAAGGGTCGTTGCGTTTGATTTCGGCGCGGGAGAGCACATCGGAGGCGGGGACGGCGGCACGTGCGGCGATGTTCACTGGCAGGCTGTACTGCTCGACCCAGCCCTCGTTCAGGTTGTCGACACCCGAGGTGCCAGAGAGAGCCGCCTCCCACGTCGTGGGGACGTCACCACCGATCGGAGTCGTGGCGCCAAGGCCAGTCACGACAACTTTCTGTGCCATAGAACATCCTTTGTTTACGTGCCGCTGAACCGGCTTCCGCGCGGTCAAGATCTAATAAGTGTGCCCAGTAGCCCGGACAGTTGGGGCGGGCCTAGGGGCGATGTGCGGCGGGCTCTCAAGCTCGAGGGCCTATAGGGGAGCCAGCCGCACATCGATACAACATCTGACTAGGCCTGAGCCTTCTCGATGTAGTCGACGGCGTCGCCAACAGTCTTGAGGTTCTTAACTTCCTCGTCTGGGATCTTGACGTCGAACTTGGACTCGGCTTCAACAACGATGGTCATCATCGAGATCGAGTCGATGTCGAGGTCCTCGGTGAAGGACTTCTCAAGCTGGATCTCTTCAACGTCGATATCGGTTTCTTCGTTGACGATCTCAGCCAGACCGGCGAGAATCTCTTCCTTGCTTGCTGCCATGAGCGGCTCCTTTATCGTTTAGCACCTGTCCATCGTTGGGCAGGCTGTGGTGTTCTCCGCCAACACTGCGTCGACGGCCTGAACTAAGCCTATGTGGTTGCGGGGCAGAGTTCATCATTACGGGGCCGCCGAGCTAAAGATCAACGGATCAAGATCAGCGGTACCCGCGAAAGCAAATATTTAGTTGCCGGAATGTTCGCTGATGAACGCTCGCGCGTCATCCAGCTGGTCCGGGGTTTTGAGCGCGAAAGTCTTCACACCCTTGAGCCCTCGGCGTGCAAGACCAGTCAGTGTTCCTGCGGGGGTTAGTTCGATGAGCCCAGTGACGCCGAGGTCCTTCATGGTTTCCTGGCAGGACTCCCAATCCACAGGCCGCGTTACTTGGTCCACCAGTAACCGCAGCATATGCGTGCCCGTATCCACCTGGGAGCCCCCAGCGTTGGTGAGCAACGTTCCGCGCGGATCCTTAGCGGTGATGGTCTCGGCAAGTTCACGCAACGGGTCTACCGCTGATGCCATGTAGTCCGTGTGGAAAGCGCCAGCAACCTTCAATGGGATAACGCGCGCTTTAGCGGGAGGGTTCTCATTGAGTTTCTCTAGGCTTTCGAGGCGACCTGCGGCAACGATCTGGCCGCCGCCGTTCATGTTGGCTGGTGCGGCACCCGCGGCTTCGATAGCCGCGATAACCTCGGTGTGCTCGCCACCGAGAACTGCCGCCATACCGGTCGGTTGCGCGTTGGAAGCCTTAGCCATCTCATCTGCTCGCAAAGCAACGAAACGCAAAGCATCCTCGTAGCTCATGATGCCGGTCATGGCAGACGCAGTGATCTCGCCAACCGAGTGCCCTGCATACACGGCCTCAGCCGGCGCGCCATCTTCCCCGAACAGCGCATCGGCGGCTAGAAGGCCGGCAGCGACGATGAGCCGCTGAGCATGAGCGGTGTCCTTGATCGTTTCCTCGTCGGCTTCAGTTCCGAGCCACGCGAGGTCCTTACCGGCAGCAACGGAGAGTTCAGCCAAACGGGAGGCAAGAGCAGGCTCTTCAAGCCAGCTGTTCAAGAAACCGGGGGTCTGTGAACCCTGTCCAGGGCAAACAATTGCTAACACGTGTTCCACTCTTCCAAAATTTTCTAAACTCTGGCTGGCATACGGGAGACCAAGGTCGCCAACGACTTTTGTAGACATTCTACAAAGCTGTGCGTGCGCTGAGGCGAGATTCCGGCTCCAAGGGGCGGCATCTATTGGCCAGATAACACAATGAGCTACACGAATAGCGGCAATAACAGCGGCCGATAACCCCTAAGGAGTAGCCTCGGAATCGTGGATGCGCCCCACGATTAACGCGACATGCAAAACCAATGCGTCGCGAGGCAACAGAGGGTCCCACCCAGTCAGCTCCGTGACCCGGCGTAAGCGATACCTGACAGTGTTGGCGTGAACGTAGAGCTCCCGAGCCGTGCCTTCGAGTGAACGGCCACCTGCAACGTAGGTCGACAATGTTTGCGCCAGCACCGCATCGGACTCAGCGATCGGCTCATACACCCGTTCGATGAGCTCAGCGATCGCGAGCTGGTCACCGGCCAAAGCCCGTTCCGGCCATAAATCCTCAGCACGAATTACCCGCGGAGCATCTGGCCACGCCGGCGCGGCCGCCAAACCAGCCAAGGCTTGGCGCGCAGAATTATGGAAATCCTCAACTGTATCCACCACCGGGCCGATCACCACATACTCGCCACCGAACTGATCCGCCAACGGTTCGAAAGCACCATCAGTTTCGTTGACCCCACCCAGCAAGACCAGCAAACGCTCGCCCTGAATCCCGATGACTGCGTCCTTGCCGGCGCGCATCGCCGCCCGCCGGATGTCAGCCACATTATTCGCGGTTGATTCCCCAGCAGTGCGGCCCACAACAACGCAAAACGAATCCACGGAACGCCAACCCACCGCAGATAATCGGGAACGCAACGCGTCAGCGCCCTCACCACGCAACACAGCATCAACAACAAGCGCTTCTAACCGGGAGTCCCATGCGCCGCGACGTTCAGCGGCGCGTGCATACACATCGGCTGCAGCGAAGGCGATCTCACGCGAATACAACAGCACAGCTTCCCGCAGGGCAGGCTGTTCGGAAGCCTCAGCCAGTTCGGGAACCTCGTCCTCGACAACCCCAACCACGGTACGGATCAGCTGCAGCGCACGCTGCAGTGAGATAGCGCGGGAGAGCTCACTCGGAGCGGAACCGAACACGTCCGCCAGAACCCACGCCGGGGTGTCAGGGTCTTGACACCACTGCACAAAATGCGTGATACCGCGCTGAGCAACCAGCCCCAAGGCGGAACGCTGATCAGGTAGAAGCGAGCGATACCACGGCAACTGCTGATCCAATGCGTTCAACGCAAGGGTTGAGAGCTGGCCAACCTGTGCTTTGAGCCGCTCCACCGCAACCGGTGCCTGAGACACTGTTGCGGCAAGACGTAAGGAACGTTGCGAAGGGATCGATGTGCCAGCCGTGTGCGTTTCCCTCCCACCGGATTCGGTGACCAGCTCGGACGCATGTAGCCCGGTCTCTTGCAAAGCGCCATTGCCATCAGGAACACCGCTGTTGGTAACGCCGTCTTCACCGGGCATGTTAAGCATGCTTGTCCCTCCTGACGGCTTTTAGATTCCTTGGTGTTGCTAATGCTAACGATGTGAGGCGGCTTACGCACGTGGTGCGCAAGCCGCCTCACCCTAGAGCTAGGTCAGCTGATGTGGCTTAGGCGTCGCCGCCGCCACCGCCGGTCGAACCAGCGTTGACATCGAGCAGATCGTACTTCTTGATCGCCTGAGCTGGAACATCCTTATCGATCTCGCCGCGGTCCGCCAACTGCTGGAGCGCACGGACAACAATCGACTCGGCATCGATGTGGAAGTAGCGGCGAGCCGCAGGACGAGTATCGGCGAAACCAAAATCATCGCCACCCAACGTCGTGTAGTCGCCTGGCACAAAACGGCGGATCATATCCGGCACATGGTGCTGATAGTCGCTGACCGCGAGGAACGGGCCGTCTGCGCCCTGGAGCTTCTCGGTCACGTAAGGAACCGGAGCATCGGACTCAGGGTGCAGGAAGCGTTGCTTCTCAGCACGCAGGCCGTCGCGACGCAACTCCGACCACGAGGTCACGGACCACAGATCAGCGTTGACACCCCAGTCCTCAGCGAGCAACTCCTGTGCCTTGAAGATCCATGGAACGGCAACACCGGAAGCGAGCAGCTGAACCGTTGGGCCGTCAGCCTCACCCTTAGACACCTGATGGATACCCTTCAAGATGCCTTCAACATCGACGTCATCAGGTTCTGCCGGCTGCTTGATCGGCTCGTTGTAGACCGTGAGGTAGTAGATCACGTTCGGATCTGGGTGCTCGCCGCCGTACATGCGTTCAAGCCCGTCACGGACGATGTGACCGATCTCGTAGCCATAGGCAGGGTCATAGGAGACAACACCCGGGTTGGTCGCAGCCAAGATGAGCGAATGACCATCCATGTGCTGGGTGCCCTCACCGGTCAGCGTCGTGAGACCGGCGGTCGCTCCGATCATGAAGCCACGTGCCAGTTGGTCAGCGGCAGCCCAAATGCTGTCACCAGTGCGCTGGAAACCGAACATCGAGTAGAAAATGTAGACCGGGATCATCGGTTCTTGATGCGTCGAATACGACGAACCTGCCGCAGTTAGTGCCGCAACGGAACCGGCTTCGTTGATGCCGGTGTGCAGAATGACACCCTGCGGGGATTCCTTGTACGCAAGCATCAGATCGCGGTCCACCGAGACGTAGTTCTGACCCTGCGGGTTGTAGATCTTCGCGGTAGGGAAGAAGGAGTCCATACCGAAGGTGCGTGCCTCGTCCGGAATGATCGGCACGATGCGGTGGCCGAATTCCTTGTCACGCATCAGATCGCGCAACAGACGCACGAACGCCATCGTGGTTGCGGCTTCCTGACGGCCAGAACCACGCTTTGCGCCGCGGTATGCGGTCTTATCCGGTAGAGCGATCGCGGAAGTGCGTTCGCGGCGTTCCGGCACGAAGCCGCCGAGTGCCTGGCGACGCGTGATCATGTAGCGGATCGCTTCGTCGTCCATGCCTGGGTGGTAGTACGGCGGGCGTGCTGGGTCTTTCTCGAGCTCTTCGTCCGAGATCGGGATGCGCAGGTGGTCGCGGAAGTCCTTGAGGTCCTGGAGGGTGAGCTTCTTCATCTGGTGGGTCGCGTTGCGGCCCTCGAAGTGGGTTCCGAGACCGTAGCCCTTGACAGTCTGAGCGAGGATCACAGTCGGCTGGCCCTTGTGCTCAACGGCGGCCTTGTACGCGGCGTAGACCTTGTTGTAGTCGTGGCCACCGCGCTTGAGCTGCCAGATTTCCTGGTCGGTCATGTCCTCGACCATTGCCTTGGTCTGTGGGGACTTGCCGAAGAAGTGCTCACGGACGAACGCGCCGGACTCAGCCTTGTAGGTCTGGTAGTCACCGTCCGGGGTTTCGTTCATGATGTTGACGAGCGAACCATCGTGGTCCTTCTCGAGCAGGGCATCCCATTCACGGCCCCACACGACCTTAATGACGTTCCAGCCTGCTCCGCGGAAGTACGCTTCGAGTTCCTGCATGATCTTGCCGTTACCGCGAACTGGGCCGTCAAGGCGCTGCAGGTTGCAGTTGATGACGAAGGTCAGGTTATCGAGGCCTTCGTTGGCTGCGTGCTGCAGGAAGCCGCGCGATTCTGGCTCATCCATTTCACCATCGCCGAGGAATGCCCAGACGTGCTGCTGGGAGGTGTCCTTGATACCGCGGTTGTGCAGGTAGCGGTTGAACTGTGCCTGGTAGATCGCGTTCGCTGGACCAAGGCCCATCGAGACGGTTGGGAACTGCCAGAACTCAGGCATCATGCGTGGGTGCGGGTATGAAGGCAGACCGTTTGGCGCCTTCGACTTTTCCTGACGGAAGGAGTCGAGCTGCTCGTCGGTCAGGCGTCCTTCGAGGAACGCGCGCGCGTACATGCCCGGGGAAGCGTGGCCCTGGAAGAAGACCTGGTCGCCGCCACCGTCGTGGCCTGGGCCGCGGAAGAAGTGGTTGAAACCGACTTCGTAGAGGGTCGCTGCGCCGGCGTAGGTCGAGATGTGGCCACCAACGGACAGGCCTGGGGCCTGGGCGCGGTGAACCATGACGGCTGCGTTCCAGCGGATCCAGCGGCGGTATGCGCGCTCAAGTTCCTCGGTACCCGGGAAGTCAGGTTCTTGGTCCACCGGGATCGTGTTGACGTAGTCGGTGGTGGTAACCATCGGGACGGCTACGGACTTGGCGCCTGCGCGCTGCAGCAGCGAACGCACGATGTATTCGGCGCGTTCGGTTCCCTGTGTCTCAACGAGCCCGTCGAAGGATTCAAGCCATTCTTTGGTTTCTTCGGGGTCGGTGTCAGACAGATGTTTCACCAATCCGCTACGGATATCGGTGATGTGATGGTCCTGTTGGGCCACGGCCGTTCCCTTTCTAGTGCTGACAAATCTTGTTCTTGATTCTCTCCCGTTTTCAACGGTTGAGCGAACTGTCTTGTTCCCATCGTAGTAGGGGACGGCGGGGAGTTTTGGCGCGTTCAGTTGTTTTGAGCGCTGAAAACGTGTTTTGTTAGACGTGTAGCCCTGATCACGGGGTGAGTTTTCGTTGTTCTATTGAAAAGGATTTGAAACGTGAGCGTTCGGACGGCGCCGTATGAGGGTGCTGCTCAGCGGATGGGGATCTCTGGAGATCATCTTGTTCAAGAGCTCGGTTATGACGAGGATGTCGATTTTGAGCTTCGTGACGTGATCGAGGAGGTCACTGGCGAGCCGATTCTGGACGAAGACGAGCACGAGGTTGTTGACGCTGTGTTGCTGTGGTGGCGTGACGGCGATGGTGACCTTGTTGATGCGATGGTTGATTCCCTCACGGATCTTGATGATGGTGGCGTTGTGTGGCTTTTGACCCCTAAGTTGGGTGAGGACGGCCATGTGTCTCCTGTTGAGATTCAGGAGGCTGCACCGACGGCTGGCTTGCACACGACGAGCACCGTTGATGTTTCCGAGCTGTGGTCCGCTGTGTGCCTGCAGCAGCGGAAGCGTCACTGAATGTTGTTAAATCCTTCCGATGCGGCGCCGGGGTTGGCGTCGCTTTCGGTTCCGTTGGTGAACCAGCATGGTGAGCGGGTTGTGCTCGCTGACCGTGTTGGTCAGGTGACGGTTTTGAGTTTTTTCCCGTTGAGTTTCACTCCGGTGTGTCATTCGGAGTTGGGCGGGCTTGCTCAGGTTGCTGATGCGTGGGCTGAGGCTGGCGTGTATGTTGCGGCGTGTTCGGTGGATTCGCGGTATACGTTGCGCACAGTTTCGGATCAGCTGGGTTTGGGCTTTGACTTGCTGAGTGATTTTTGGCCGCATGGGGCTCTTGCGCAGAAGTTGGATGCGTTCGATGCGGGGCGGGGTCACGCTACGCGCACGGCTTTCGTGTGGGATGCTTCAGGGCGGCTGGTTTCGAGGATCGAGGCTGACCGCACCGCGAGCAGACCTTTGGATTCCTACGTCGAGGCCCTGCGGGCTGCTGGGGCTGAGCTGTAGGAGTCCTTCCGTTGGGCGCGTATTGAAAGGCCTGTTAAACGATGAATGGTCCGGAAACGAATTCGTTTCCGGACCATTCTGTTGGTGGGTCCAGAGGTGTTTGGTTTCACGACATCGTTCACCCCTAACCACCCCAACCAACCCACAGATGTGCCACGACACCGTTCCAGGCATGTCTCAGGTCATCGTTCATCTATGTGTCAGGACATCGTTCACCCCAGGACAAGGCGCGACCGGTTCGCCCGCCTAGCTCACGTCATGGCGGAGGCTGAGCGGTGACTTGCGACACCCGGCGGCAACGAGCAACAGAAGCAGCGAAACAGAATAGCCCCGGAGAGCGCCGCATCCGCAAGGCAAGAAGAGCGTTTCGTGGTAGCCCTTGCGAAGCCTGCAAAACGGAACGATGTCCTGACACATCACCAGAAAAAGCGGAACGATGACCCGACACATCAAAGCCCCAGAGCATAAAAAATGTCGGGACACCGTATGAACGATGTCCCGACACATTACATTGGTGGGCCTACTTAGGTACTTCTCAAACCCCAGTAGGCCGCGAAGAACGTTGATTTCCCGTGTTATCAAGGGATCGAAGTCGCAGCGAACACGTAGGGGTACCATCCGCGTGGCTGATTCCCGTGGTCCGATGCGTAAAAGTTCGGGTCAGTCTCAAACCCGTTTGAATGCCTCGAATCGTGAAGAACTCCTCGTTGGGTACGCCGAGGGGGTGCCGGTTCAGGAGCTGGCAAGAAGGTTCAACGTTCATCGGGCGACTGTGCGAGAGATTGCTAGGCGAGCGGGCCATCCGAGCAGAGCCCCGGAACATTCACAACAGGTACGAGGCGAGGCAGCACGCCTCTACGCTGAGGGCTTCACCCTCAGTCAAGTAGCAGCGCAGTTGGGCATCGGCGACGAAGCCGTTCGCTCGGCCGTGGTAGCCAATGGGGGCACGATTCGACCCAAAGGGCGTCGGAAGATGAGTGCTTATTTCTAGATAACTCAAAACTTTAAAGTAGGAGCTTCTGGTCAAGTCCCCGGTAGTGGTGTAGCGCCGTGTCCTTCGTGGTGAGGGTTAGGCGCTGAGTTCCAGGACGGTGTCGGTCACCCCCTCGGGTGCGGTGCCGGGGATGAGGGTGAGTCTGCTCTTGGCGAGGATGTCGAGGCCGAGGTAGCGGCGGCCTTCGGCCCATTCGTCGGTCTGCTCGGCGAGGACGGCGCCGACGAGGCGGACGATCGCGTCACGGTTCGGGAAGATGCCCACCGAATCGGTGCGGCGGCGAATCTCCCGGTTGAGACGCTCGTTGGGGTTGTTGGACCAGATCTGCTGCCAGAGCCCTTCCGGGAACCCGGTGAACGCGAGGATGTCTGCCCTCGCCGCGTCGAGGTGTTCGAACGCGTCGGGCAGCTTGCCGTCGACGTAGTCCAGCAGCCGGTCGAACTGGGCGTGCACCGACGCTGCGTCGGGCTGGTCGTAGACCGAGTGCAGCATCGCCTTCACCGCCGGCCACATGCTCTTCGGGGTCACGCTCATCAGGTTGGCGGCGTAGTGGGTGCGGCACCTTTGCCAGACCGCGCCGGGCAGGTTCGCCGCGATCGCCTCCACCAGCCCCTGATGGGCGTCGCTGGTGACGAGGCGGACGCCGCCGAGACCGCGGGCGACGAGGTCGGCGAAGAAGCTGTTCCAGGCCGCGCCGGTTTCGCTGGTCGCAATGCGGAGCCCGAGGACTTCGCGGCGACCATCGGCATTCACGCCGGTCGCGACGAGCACGACGGCGTTGATCACCCGGCCGCCCTCACGAACCTTCATCGTCAAGGCGTCGGCGGCGACGAACGTGAACGGGCCGGCGTCGCCCAAGGGGCGGCGCCGGAACTGCTCGACGTGCTCGTCGAGCTCGGCCGCCATCCGCGACACCTGCGACTTCGATAGCGAGTGGATCCCGAGGGTCTTCACCAGCTTGTCCATCCGACGGGTCGAGACCCCGGCGAGGTAGCAGTCCGCGACGACGGTGATCAGTGCCGTCTCGGCACGTTTGCGCCGCTCGAGCAGCCATTCCGGGAAGTAGGTGCCAGAGCGCAGCTTCGGGACAGCGACGTCGATGGTGCCGACGCGGGTGTCCAGATCGCGGTGGCGGTAGCCGTTGCGCTGAGCCGTGCGGTCGGGGCTGGGCTTGCCCCATTCCGCGCCGACCACGGCGTCCGCGTCCGCGGACAGCAACGCGTTGATCATCGTCTGCAGCAGGCTGCGCATCAGATCCGGCGACGCATCGGACAGCGCTTCGCTAAGCACGCCGGCAGGGTCGACAATATGAGGAGCGGTCATCGTGATGACTCCATTCGAGTGAGAAGTAGAGAGCTTTCTCGAAGGATCACACGGTGACCGCGTCTACGTCGTGAACGACGAGCCGGACCACCGCGCGCTACACCACTATGCGGGACTCAACTGAGCTTCTAGTGTTATGCGTCAATCTTCCAACCTTCTCCAATCTCCGGAAGACTGTCAGATAACACTGCTACTTCAGTAGCCTTCACGACTCGGTGAGCGGAGTAATTCAACTGAAACTCTCTCCGACGTCGCTCTGCATATAGTTCAGCGACCTGAGGGGCATTATCGTAGGTTAGAATCCATCGACTAGTAGCGAAACTATTTAATATCTCCGCTAAGTGAACATGATCCTCTGCCGTAAAAGCGTTGAGGTAGAGAGAGCCAGCCTTCTCGAAATATGGTGGGTCGGCATATATAAAAGCATCGTTCTGGCTTGCAAATTGGGCAATCACATCTTTGCCGTCTTGTCTAGTCGCGATGATACTGTCGGCGTAAAGTGCCAGAATTCGCATTCGCTCTGTAAGACCGTCGCGGTTGAACCGAGCATCGATTTTATAGTTTCCGGTTTGCTCCAGTCCACCGATTGGACCGCCGTTGAGGATGCCCGAACGATTAGTTCGGTTCAAGAAAAATGTAGCGAAACCCAATTCTTTAGTATTGCTTGTGTCGACGGCTCGATATATCTCGCGTTGCTTACGCCATTCGTTCACGTCTAAAGAGACGCTTTGAATCTGTTCGATCAAGTAGTCTGGATGCTCCTTGACTGTCAACCAGAACGAGTAAATCGCCGGATCGAGATCATTGATCACGACCTTCTCCACTTGCCCTGTAACAAGTAGGCTTAGGCCTGCCCCAACTCCACCGGCGTACGGCTCAACGTAAGTACAGCCTGCCATGTCCATGTCTCGAATGAGTTTCCTCAGTCGGGAATATAGGGCGGACTTCCCCCCTGGGTAACGCAGCGGGGAAATGCGGGGGCGTCTGCTCGTCACACTAATGTTTACGGCGCTCATGGTTTCATCAAATATCTCATGATTGAGTCAATCGATGCCCACATCGCAAATGCTTGATCTCTGTCAACATTAAAATGATGATTGTGATTAATAGCGTTTAATGAGTCAGCGGTCGAGGTGTATGTTACAAGGAAGCCAGTTTGGACCCCCTTGATCGGTTGCTTCAAATGACTCGGACCATTGGTATTTACGTGGTCGAGAAGCCAACTCAACGCGTTACCCAATTGCACTCGACCTTTATTGTTGTGTTTAGTTTTACCTATGTCGATAGTTTTGTGTTCCGCGAAAGCCTTGATTGACTTTTCTAGGACTGCTCGAATCGCTAGAAATGTCACATTCGGAAACTTTTGCACGTCAACTTCGGACAGCTCTCCTAGGAGAAGTTTTAAGGCTTCCGGGTAGGTGTCTGGGGCCTTTACTTGACCCAAATCTAAGTTTCGGGGTTTAGCTTTCTTCTTCACCGGTGACTTCTTTGCAGGTGACTTTGTCCGGGAGGTAGTCGCGGTTGGCGACGATCCACTACCTGTGGCTCTTGCCCCAGACGAGCTGCCGCCCCCTCCACTCGGCGCGACACCCAAGTTGGCACCAGCCCCGGCAGTATGGTCAGGATCTCCTGAAGATGGATCAGCGTGCTGGGTATCTGGAGCTGATGCTACTATTCGCCGTAATTCGGCCATTAATTGGGTGTATCGAGGACTTTTCACTGAATTCAGACTTCGAGTGTTGATGTTCTCTTCGAACATGCCTCGTACAATTTCGGTCGCCACCTCTTTGAAAACCTCGTCGGACACTGTTTTCGAGAGCGTCCCATCTGACTCCATTGTCAGGCCAATCAGCTCAACGAATTCTTTCGACTCATAGATACGTGCGAGTGTAGAAAGACCGCGAGCCCACTTCTTAGTATTCAAGAAGTCTTGCAACTCCGGATCGTCAAAGTGCACGGATTTGAACAAGTTAATAATTAACGCGCGACGAACGAACTTAGTGACGTCAATCGTCGGATAGCGAGAAACCAGCTCGTTCAAAGTTCGGCCGGAGTCGATCTGAGCTTGAAAAAACGCCGCCTGTCTGCTGGGGGTCCAGGCTCGCCTTAAGTTTCCAGTGTGTATGGCAGCGATAAGTTGGTCTGCTTCATCTTGACCAGGAGCAATCATTACCCGAATTTTCGCAAGTGACGACCTATCAGGTAACTGTTTTGCAAAAGCGCTAATTCGAGCTTGATAATCTGGCACCAACATAGGGTTTTGAATTGACTTAAGCGCGGCAAGTCGTCTATTCCCCTCGACCATCACGTACTTACCGTGCCGATCAAGAACGACTGGCGTTTCATGCGTCAGATACCCGATTTTGCAGATGCCTTCAACGAGCCCTAGAGCGTCCTCATTGACAAATAGATCTTCGATAATGTCTGCTTCGACTTTCGCATCAGCGATTTCGAGACGAACATTCTTCGGATCTAAACGTATGTCCTTCAGCACATCAAGTTCAATGATTGGCCAAGTCGAAGTGTCTAACATGATCAGCAGCCTCTTCCGTGAGTAAAGGTAGGTAGACTCAGACGCTGAAAACAGAGACGTATCCTGCAAATGTTCATGGTGTCATAGCGTCGAAAAGTCGATCTGAACCTATTTTTCATCCGCCGCGCCACCCTTCGTCTCACTTGGTCCACTCACGTACATCAAAACGTCACTTTTCAAAAAACGCCAAGCACGTCCTACTTTTTCGCCAGGCAATGTACCTGCGCGTGCAAGCGCAAGGACTGTCTTAGTCGACACCCGCAGCAAAGCCGAAGCTTCGTCAGCCGTCAAGATTTCGTTGTCTTCTGGCATCTTCCCGTATCTTCCGTGAACTGGCCTCACCTTCACTCTACTGGACGACAGATTTTCCCACCAGTCTGACAGCCAGCCGCTGTAAAAACTTGGGCGGTTCTTCGATGCGAGTGTGGCCAAACAACGTCTGATGAAAGATTCTGATCGTTAGGTAATGATGGCGTTGGTAACTCACCTTTCCTTCAACGACGAAGGGACCGGGAACATGGACACGCTCTTGACACTCGCGACGGACGAACGTGCGGCACGGATCGCCCTGGCCGTGATCACTGACCCCACTGATGCGACAACGGGGCATCTCCTTGCGGTTCACGGCGCAGTCAGCACTGTCACGATTCTTACCGACGACGCACTGGTACCTGGTTTGGATAACGTGGAATCTCAGCTGTGGCGTAAACGCTTGATGGCCCGGGTGGAACCACGACTGATCCAAGAAGCACTCGACTTCACAGAACACGGTGGCTTCAAGACGCTTATTCCCGGCGATGGCAACTATCCGGGGTCGCTCCACGATCTAGGCGATGGTGCTCCCTATGTCCTCTGGGTCGAAGGAGAGGAGTCGCTACTCGCAATGCCAGAGAGTGATCGCTTTACGATCACGGGTGCACGTGCGGCAACCAGCTACGGCGTCCAGGTCGCGAACGAGATCTCTGCTGACCTTGCCAGTGACGGGAAAGTCATTGTTGCTGGTGGCGCATACGGTATAGATGGTGAAGTTCACCGGTCTGCGTTGGCTGTTGCGGGTCATACGATTGCGGTGATGGCCGGTGGAATTGACCGTCCATACCCATCGGGTCATCGAGATTTGTTTGGACGTGTGAGCGATGTCGGACTGTTGGTGAGCGAGCAGCCGCCGGGAGCCACGCCGACACGGGCACGGTTCATGGCCCGTGCCCGCATCGAAGCTGCACTTTCTGGTTCAACGACGATCGTTGAAGCTGGTTCACGGTCGGGCTCGCTGCTGGTGGCTCAGCAGGCATACTCGCTGGGGCGCAGCGTCGGTGCGGTGCCGGGGTCGGTGACAAGTGCCGCGAGTTATGGCCCGCATCGGCTCATTGCCCAGGGCATCGCCAGTGTCGTGACCAATGCCAACGACGTACGGGCGCTTTCCGAGAAGCAGCCGTCTTCCGGCTCGATGCCGCAACTTGGCGTCGAAGCGTTCCGTATGGAAAGATACTCGGCACGTGCTCGTGCCGCTCATTCAGCTCACCGTGATCTCTGACGGAACCCACGAGATCAACGATCGCAGTACGGATCGTTTGGCCTTGAGATGCATGTGTAGATAATGACGCGGATCAGCGCGCCGTTTCTAAATCACGATATTCAGCAGCTTCACCAAACGTATGCTGGGTTCTCTGCTGAATTCTGGGTCTGGCCTTGAGCCGGTTGACCTGGAGACGAGCAAGCAGCATCAGACTCAACGGGCCGATCCACAACATCTTGAGTCCGTTCCAAATGCTCAACAGGACAAGCACATTGAGCCAAGCTGGGCCACCATCATTGATGACCTGTACCAGGATTGCCGCGATCAAGAAGTATGGGATCGCCAACAGCATCGCTGGCACACCCCGTTTGAGACCGCGTGGGGTGCGGATCGCATCAAGCAGGATATTGGTTGGCATGTACCGACGCAGAAAATTTCGGGTATGGACGCTTCCAGTCCAGAGCAAGCGGATCACGATCTCGTTCCTCTCCATCGCACGAACAACTCCGACGAGGCGATGCGTTGAAGAGGGACCTGGAACGTCTGCCACAAGTGGCGCGTTGAAGGAGTATCCGCCTCTGTCACCAGGATACGACGAAGCACTGACAGGAGGGAAGCCCGAGACCTTCTTGGCCTCAGAGTCCGAGGGCGTGAATGACCTGTCGCTGCTGTTCACGGTGTGAAGGTGGTTGAGTCGATGGACGAAGTTGTATGACCGCTGCTTGGGCTCGTGCATAGTCAATCTTCTGCGCAGTACGCTCCGGCACTGGGCCAAGTGGATCACTGCTGCTGACCTGGTACCGGTCGCGGTAGGCAGCGATGACGCGTGCACGCCGCCGCCAACCAGTCATCATGTGCTCGTTCTGACGTTGTGGGAAGAGCGGCTGCACCCAATCGGCTGCTTCATCGACGGCTTGGTCAACGAGTGCATCGGCGCGTTGCTCGATCAGCTCGCGTCGCTCATTGAGTGCCTGCCGCATTTCTGGACTCATGGTTCCTTCGGCGTGTGGGATAAGTCCTGCGATCAGGCGTGGCTGTTTTCGCGTCCGTCCTGACCCGGCTGGACGAGCAGTGGCTTTGACGAGTCGCGCGTGCAGTACCGATGCGATGTCATCGGCATCCTCGACGCTGCGTGCCTGTACGAGGCGTGGCAGGAGCCGATCCACATCGTGGTGATTCGCTTCCGCTCGTCGCAACTCCGCCGATAGTGCACCATACGCATCGGAGGTAAGCGCGTCTTCAGCCTGTTCAGGTGTGAGGCCACTCGCATGTAGCAAGGTCGCCCAGCGGTCGTATTGTGCTGCTTGCGCGATCGTCTCGTACTCGGCCGCGAGCTGCGCGATCGAGCCCCACAGTTCCTGCTCCGCCGTGATGGTTTCGTGGGCGGAGAGTTCAGCGCCGACGTGTTGCATGACTCCGTAGAGCACGGATCTGGCAGTGGCATCGCTGTTATCACCGGGGTGGGGCTGGCTGTGCGCATCATCGGGTTTGTCTACGGCGACATAAGCGTGGTTGGCGTTGCGGCCGCGGGTCATCGTGACGTAGAAGTTCTGCCGTGTCGTTGTCGTAGTCACAACTGTATGTGCGGTGTCGGTGGTGATGCCTTGTGCTCTGTGGGCGGTGACGGCGTAGCCGAGATCAACGTGCTCAGACACGTACGCGGCAGGCAGCACGATCGCGCCTCCGAAACGACGCCCGATGGCTCGTACGGTGAGTGAGCCGTCGTCACGGACCTGGGTGATGTGCCAACGTGCACCGTTGCGCACCCATGTGTCTTTCGTGCGCAGTCGCCGGTCGTTACGTCGAGTAATAATCGTGTCCCCGACACCCGCCAACGACCCGTCATTGAGTTCCACCTCACGACTCGGGTGTAGAGCACCGTCAAGAATCAGATCTGCCCGGGCACGGTTGTTGAGTGCGGTGACGGTCTCATTGGTCTCCGCGATCAACACCGACACGAGTCCCGCCGCGGTGTCTGCACGCCAGGCCGCATATGCGGCGTCTGTCATCGTGTCTTCGTCACCGTCGTGGATGCGGTCATGATCGAGGTAGGTGTCGATGATGTCGGTGCGGCCGTGCCGAAGTTCAAGGGATGCGGTCTTTTCCCATTCATGGGTGAACCGGTGAATATCGATCAGTTCGGGTGCGTCGTCCCGGTCACCGGCCAGCAGTGCGAACGCTCCGCCTGCGTCTACGGATTGCAGTTGCGCGTAGTCGCCAACGAGCAGTATCTTCGCGCCTGCCTTTTCGGCAAGTCCTGTGATGCGATCGAGTGAATGAGTACCGGCGAGGCTCGCTTCGTCAATGATTACGAGTTGACCTGCCGTGAACGTGGTGCCGTGGGTGAGGTGGTTGTGCCACCACTTCGCAGTGTTCTCTGTAGTGATACCGAGGTCTTCAGCGAGAACGTCTGCGGCGACAGCTGACGGTGCGAGGCCGACAACCGAACCGGCTCCGTGTTCGTGTTCCCATGCACGGCGGAGCGCGTTCATCGCGGTGGTCTTCCCGGCACCGGCTGCCCCTACAAGCACGTCGATAGTCCGCCCTGACACGGCTATCGACGCGAGTGCGGTCGCTTGGTCATCGCTCAGCATTCGGCCGTCACCATCAGGGAGCCGGGTGATCTGCTCGACTGTCGTAAGCGCCACAGTCGGTGACGCCGTGGCGCGGGAACGTTGCAGGAGGCGGTCTTCTGCTTGAAGCAGGGTTTCGGAGGAATACACGGTGGAGTGCTTCGGGCGGAACCTGCTGGTGCCATCATGTCGTTGGAAGACGATAGGGCTCGACGCTAGTTCAGGTGGCGTCAACCTGAGGGACGCATTTTCGGCCGCATCAACCACAAGCCCGGTGATGGCTTCACGATCCAACATGGAGGCGAAGCGCCATCCCATGAGTTGCCGGGACGCTTCGGCGTGCAGGTTCCAGCGCCGCCACGTCGACCGTTTCTCACCCACTACCTCCACGACTGCCTGCCCGATCTCAGCAGTCACATCGAGGGGTACATCGTCAGCGCGCAACAGTGTCGCGGGAGAGTTGGCTGCAACGTCTTGTGCCCACCGGGTTGCGTCTTGACCGAGTAAGCGGGTTGCGCGGGTGCGCCAATCTGAGGTGAGTTCTGCCAGGGATCGCACCTGTTTTTCGGGTCGGGTTGCGAGGGTTGCCTGGGCTCGGAGCTTGAGAATCGTCGCCGTGGACGGCTGCTTGCCGTGCTTGTCGATATAGTCGTCGATGAGGCGGATCTTCCCGACTTCAATATGTCGGGAACGAGTCGAGAACTCCGTCACCAATTCCTCAGGCACAGCGGTGATTGCCCATGCGGGGTTACGGTCACGACCCATGTCCCGGGTTTCCCATTCGACTCCGAATGTTCGGGTCATGTGGTCAGCGAACACTGCCTCGTGGAGTTCTGAAAGTGCGACGACGGCGGCGTGCATCGGTCTGCCGTCAAGGGAGCGCCACTTGCCGTCTTGCGCGGTCTGGACCTTGTTGGAGATCACGACGTGCGTGTGCAAGTGCGGGTCACCGGCACGGGAGTCGTAGTGATCGAATGCGGTGGCGATCACCCCAGTGACATCCACTTGAGCTGTGGCACCATCGGGGCCGGTTGCACCGACTCGCGTGGCTGCAACTTCGCGCTCGATGAATGCAACCACCTCCGCAATCGCGGCATGGTGCGCCTGCGCGATCAGCGCTTGCGTCCCTGCATCGGCAACTGCCCATAACACCGACGCGGACTTCGGTATCGAGAACGTGTAATCAAATCCAGCTACGGCACGACGGGTACCCCGTTCGGTTTCTTCGGCTTCGATCTGCGCGACCTGTTCCGCACGAGCGGCAGGCGACAACGAGGCATCCAGCTCTGCTACGCGAGTCTCGATTCGCTCCGAAACGGGCGCAAAGGACTGATAGGCACGGCCGAGGGGATCACCGGTGATGGGATCACGTCCCATCCCCACCAGCAGCTGGAGCTGCGCTTCGGTCACTTGGTCACCAGTACTGAGTTGACCGGCACCGATCCCGGCAAGGCCTTGCCCGACCCACCTACCGGGTGGTGATCCCTGCTCGGCGTAGTAGCGCGTCAACGGGGTCGAGATCAACCGATCTCCATCACCACAGCCGCGACAGTGCGCAGAAGGTATTTGTAGCCGTCACCCGCGCTCATCACGCGCATCGAAACCGTCATCGCTACCGCCTCCTGAACGACAGGTAAGCGTCAGCGACCGCGTGTTTGGACGGTCAACTCAGATTTTACTCGCGGCGTTCGAGCCTCTTCTGCAAGACGCGTGGTGCCTTAGAGCGGGGATCTCGACGGTGGAGCGCGCGGGAGGACGAGGCATGGCTCCGCGATGTGGGTCCGCGCGTGCCGGGAAGAAGGGCGGTGAGGACAGGGGTGTTCGTGGTGCACCTGACAGGTGATCAATCCAGCAGCTAGCACCGAGTGGCTTCGGCTGGAACTCATCAATCATCCGGAGCCTCGTATGCACGATTCCACAACTGGCCGACGACTGCGCGTCGGATCATTATTCAGCTTATGCCGACATCGGCCTAATTCTCTGGATACGGAGGTCTCGACCTCGCCGTCTAACACCAATTTATTGCCGAAACCATCTGGTTCTCCGAAATCAACGAACCCGTCGCTCGCGTCTTCTCCCATCACTGGCCCGACGTGCCAAACCTCGGCGATATCACCGCCATCGACTGGACGACTGTGCCCCCGGTGTACATTGTCTGCGGCGGGTTCCCCTGCCAAGACGTCTCCACCGTTGGGAAACAGGCAGGGCTCGCACCCGGTACCCGCTCCGGATTGTGGGCGAACATGGCCACCGCGATCGAGGTGTTACAACCCGAATGGGTCGTGATCGAGAACGTACGCGGACTACTGTCTGCACCTGCAACCAGACCCCCGACGCAAGGAGCACCCGATGGCGAACGCAACCCCTTCACCGCAACCCTGGGGGCCACAACCCTTTGCGAAGTGGAATCCGACCCGTGGGGTCTGGGAGACGAGTCAGCCCGATCTCTTCGCGCGCTTGGTTCCGTACTCGGCGATCTGGCCGACCTCGGGTTCAATGCGGAATGGGTTGGTCTACCCGCGTCACTCATTGGCGCTCCCCATCACCGCTTCCGCATCTTCATCCTTGCCCACCGGCAAACTCTTCCGAACCCCGCTGGCTTCGGACTCCTCTCGCGGCAGAGAGACCTTGGATCGGGTGAAAGCCAGACGAGGAACGATTGCACTCTCACACCAGATCATCGACTTCGCACTCCACGGACCGGATGGCTCACCGATCAGACCAGCAGAATCGGACACGTTGTGGACACTGGTCGAGCAGATATTCGACAGTGGGGAAAATATGCACCGGCCATTACGCGATGGAAGCACGTGACCGGACATGACGCTCCCGCTCCCGCACTCCTGGATGAATTCGACAAGCCACGACCGGCTCCCGAATTCGTGGAATGGTTGATGGGATTACCGAGAGGGTGGGTCACCGACGCGGGGCACAAACTAACAGCAAACGAGCAGCTTATGACCCTTGGGAACGGCGTTCTACCACTACAAGCGACCGCCGCCGTCGAAGCGGCACGCTGTTACCCAGGATTAGGCGGCTGACGTATCCCGCGTTTCTATCGTTATCTACAACTGAGCATCCGTGCGTCTACGGGCACGCGGCACATGGTGGGCAGCCTTCAGCGAACACCACGCGTAGGACCCTACCGGATAATGAGGGATTCGTCAGTGTGTTGCCAACCATGGCGTTGATATTCACGCGGGGACATATCGTGGGCTCGGGTGAAGACCGTGGTGAATGTTGACGGATGTGCGTAGCCGAGTTTTCGAGATACTTGCGCGACCCCCAGTCCTTCCTCTAGGTAGCGGCGTGCTTCGGTCATGCGTACCTCCGATCGCCAGGCCACATAATTTTGTCCCGTAGTCGCGAGGAAAGCGCGGCCGAGGTCTCTTGCGTCGGCATTGAGTACTTGCGCCCACTGTGTGAGAGTTCGTCGATCCGCCGGATCGTTGCGCACGGCACGGATGATCTTGTAAACGGGCGTAGTACCCGCTGGGTCTTCGGCTGCTCGGGCTCGCGTCCTCGTGGCATGCTTGAGAAATGAGTGCGTGATCCCGTTAGGATCGTGCGACCTAGGGCGAACAAGGCTGTAATTGGCGACGAAGGTGTGCAGCAGGTAGAGCTCAGCCTCATCTGGGAACCGCTGGACGAGGTTGCGAGGAAGTCGCGTTTCCGGTGTGCCGTGGCGTGATCCGAGAGGCAGTAGCAGTGCGCCGCGTGAAAGCGTAATGCTGTTGCGAACGCCTGCGGGAAGCCAGATGGCGTCGCCGCGTCGGAGTCGTCGTGTGCGTTCGCCGACCGTTACCCGCGCGGCACCGCGGTAGAGCCATACCAGGACGTGGAAATCGTTGATCCTATTCCAGGTCTGCGTTGCGGGGATGAGCGGTGGGGAGGCCTCATTGGGCGCCTCCTGTGGTTGCAATTGCTGCAGCATCAATTCACTGGGAGTGCCAGCGAAATTGCCGTCGCGGCGGGCAATGGCAGGCCGCGCCTTCTTGTACTGGCGGGGGGTCATTCCAGTTTGTGTGTGGAATGCTCTCGTGAATCCAGCGGGAGTGGAGAAGCCGACCTGCCTGCCTGCTTGGCCGATCTCGTGGCCAGCATCCATCAGGGCGGCTGAGGCGGCCACGCGTACAGCGGTGCGCCACCGTACGAATGGAAGTCCTGTCTCTTGCAGAAACTGCAGTTGCAAAGTGCGAACGCTGATATTAACTGCTCGTGCGTGGTCTGTCGTCTCGGAGGGATCATCGGGTCTCTGGAGCAGCGAGTGCGCGACCGTCACGGCTTCAGGTGAGCGGGGCATCGGAGGCACTGGCACCTGCTCTATAGGCCGCGCTTCTTCCTTAGGTGTCGCGTAGCGAGACCCGGCAACCAGATCGAGGAGGCTGGTGTCGGAGGTCGCGCCCCGAAGGTAGCCGATGCTCCGTGCGAACTGGTAGATCAGCCACTCGGACCAGCTGCTTGGTAGGTCGATGCGCTGCGGTCGGTCGAGCGTCGGTGCGCGGGTTCCTGCGGCCGGGAAGATCGGGAATGCGACTGAGTCAGCGCCCACCTCCACGGTGTAGGGGATGCCAGCAGGCAACCATATGCCCTGCCCGGAAGACAGCGGGTACTGCTGTTGCGCTGTGCGAACCTCCGCGGTTCCCGCGTGCACCCACAAGAGGGAGGGGTCACGTGTGTTGCGCACAGCCACTGCTTGGGAAGCAGGCACCGGTGGTGGATCGAACAGCACGAGCATGATCCTTCGTTCACAAGTCAGGCATCAGCATCAGAGTATGCGAACTCTGCGCTTACGGATAAATCATCCGACCTAAGTAAGGATACCCTTACTTAGTGAGCCCATGTGTGCCGATGCTTGTGGGGATGGTCCGTTCTGTCGATGTAAGGAGATTGTCTATGAGTGTGTCTGCACGTACGTTGCGCTTGGTTCCAGTAGCGCTACGTCAGCTTGCTGTAGTCCGCGTGGTGGACGTGACTTCGGGGATGAAAAGGATCACGCTCTCGGGGAGCCAGTTGGGAGAGTTCACCTCACCAGAAGGAAAACCACAGCCCGCTTTTACTTCACCGGGTTTCGATGACGATATCCGATTACTGTTCCCTTATCCAGGTGAGAGCGAGCCTGTGTTGCCTGTGATTGAGGATGGCCGGGTAACGTTCGCGGAGGGTAGACGCCCCCTGGCACGGGCATACTCGGTGCGACGTTACAACTCGCAATCGCGTGAGTTGGATGTTGATTTCGTGCTGCATGGGCACGGGGTTGCAGCCGACTGGGCACGGCGGACACGGCCAGGTGACCCGATCCATATCGCGGGACCGGGCAAGACCCAGAGCCTACCTACCGGTCGAGATTGGTTTCTGGTTGCGGGTGACGATACTGCGATTCCTGCTATTTCGCGGCTCCTCGAAGAACTACCCCACGATGCGCGTGGTCAGGTACTTATTGATGTGGCGGACGCCGATCATCGGCAAGAGCTCATTGCCCCTGAGGGAATCGAGATCTCCTGGATTCCTCGCCATGCTGGCACGCGGCACCCGCTGCTCAACGCGATACAAGGCTTGAGCTGGCCAGGAGGTGAACCGTTTGCTTGGCTCGCTGGTGAACAAGCCGAAGTGCAAAAGATGCGCCGTTTCTTGGTCAAAGAACGCGGTGTCCCAAAGTCCGACATCGATTTCACGGGCTACTGGAAGCGGGGTGCGGCCGGACTCGTCGGCAAGTGAGGCGAAGGGAACCTGCATCCCTCACCCACGACCTATCCCACCCGCTCAGTGGTTCTCGGGCACCAGCAATAAAGAAAGGCAATCAATGTCAACCACCCTCGCGGCACGCCGCTTGGCGCTTTGTGCATTGTTTCTATTGCCGGGTCTGGCCATGTCTTCCTGGGTCACGCGCACACCAGCGATTCGCGATTTGCTCGGGGCTTCGACTGCGCAGATGGGGCTCGTGATCTTCGGCCTGGCGTTCGGCGCGATGGTGGGGATTCTCTGTTCAGGGCCGTTGTTGGCCCGATTTGGCGCAAAGCCACTGATCGCATTCGGCACGTTGGGCGTCGCCGTGAGCGTGCCCCTCGTAGGTCTTGGCGCGGCAGCCCAGATCGACGGATTCGTCATCGCGGCATTGGCGTTGTTCGGTCTGAGCATGGGCGGTAGCGAGATCGCAATGAACGTAGAGGGCGCTGATGTCGAAGCCATCACTGGCAGGCCATTCCTGCCAGCGCTACATGGCTCGTTTAGCTTGGGCACCCTTATCGGTGCGGCACTCGGGATTGTTGCTACCGCAGCGGACTTCTCAGTTGTCATGCATCTGCTGACGATCGGGCTATCCGGCATTGTGATCCTGCTCGTTTGCATACGCTTCTTACCAACCGCGACCGGTCGCCGACAGAAGCGGAAGAGTCCTGTTTACCGTGCTGAGCGAGCCGTATGGCGCGACTCTTCTGTTTGGCTCATCGGAGTTATCGTTCTGGCAATGGCGTTTGCTGAGGGCACGGCAAATGACTGGCTACCCCTCATCATGGTCGACGGGCATGGTCTGAATCCGGCGCTCAGTTCGACGGTCTTCGCGGTCTTCGCCGCAGCAATGACGCTCGGACGGTTCTTGGGAGGACCGGTTGTTCAAAGGTTCGGGCGTGCCTGGGTGCTCGGAGCGAGCGCTCTGAGTGCCGTTATTGGCATCTCGCTCGTTGCTTTTGTTGACAATTCGGTCGTGGCGGGATTTGCAGTTGTGTTGTGGGGGCTAGGCGCGTCTCTCGGGTTCCCTGTAGCGATCTCCTCGGCTGGCGCGTCAGGAGAGAACCCGGCAACGCGTGTTGCTTTCGTGACCGTCATTGGATATATCGCGTTCCTGGTTGCTCCACCCCTACTTGGTTTCATCGGCGAACGTGCCGGGCTACGCGGAGCGCTCGTCATTCCCCTCCTCGTTCTTTTCGTTTCGATCTTCCTCAGCCCGGTCGCCAGGACGCGGCCTTCCTCAATTCAGATAGGGACACCATGAGCCGTTCGCAAGCTAAGCCTTCTCGCATCCTCAGCACCATCTGTGTTGTTCTCACCATTTCCTTGTTCGCTGCAAGCTGCTCGGCAAAGCCCGAATCCGATAATGCAACAAGACACCCTGAGCAAGCATCTTTACTGCCAGCGGCCGAGCAGACTACAAGCTATCCGCTGACGCTCGAATCACCGTTCGGTGAGACTGTTCTGCCGGAACGTCCTGAACGCATTGCAGCGGTCGCCCCGACAGCGATCGACACTGAGCTGCTTCTCGCCCTTGGGGTGACCCCCATTCTCACGTCAAGTCTCGTGAGTGAAGGCGGTTATCTCGATGATCATGGGGCAGCAGAAATTGAAACCTACGAGTTCGTGTCCGGTGAAGACATTCCGATAGAGACCATCGCAGCTAGCGACCCTGACTTCATCGTGGCGGTGGGGTGGACAGACGGGTTGAGTGGCGTCAACCTTGGCGACTACTACGACCGATTGACGTCAATCGCCCCAGTACTGACCAGTCCCGACACGTCCTCGCAACAACTCATCCCTTGGCAAGACTCTATTCGCCTCCTTGGATCGACGCTCGACCTCGAAGACGCAGCAACACAAGTTATCGCACATCACCAAGAACATTTCGCCGAGATACGAAAGAAACACCCGGAATTTGCGGGTCTCACCACTAGCTGGGTTCTCCACTTCGGGGCCGCAAATAGCCTCCGCTATATGTCTCCATCGGGATCTGGGACAGAACTCTTCCTCAGCGAGCTTGGTTTCATTCCCAACCCCAAAGCGGATCAGTTCGTCGGCGACCCGTGGGTCAGCAATGAATTGCTGACCCAAATCGATGCGGATGTGCTCTTGCTAGGCCAGACCGTAAACGCGAGTGACGAAGAGATGCACGAGCTTGTCACCGAGAACACCCTCTTCATGAATCTGGGCGCTGTCATGTCCGGACATCTCGTTCAGCTGACACCGAAGACCGAAGACAACCGAGACCTACTTTGGACGGTCACGGTAGGCGGACCAATCGGGCAGGAATGGGCCGCAGATTATCTCGTTCCGCGCATCGCCGATGTCCTAACGAAGACTTCATGACCATCCCTCTCGTCAATGAACAATCTGAACTATAGAAAGGCGAACACGAATGAAGAAGACCAGACGCTCCCGCGTCGCTGCCAGTATCGGGGCGATCCTCGCGACAATCCTGCTCATCGCGGGCTGCTCCACGAGCCCGGACTCCAACGACAGTCCTGAAGAGCCCGGCGCAAGCGAATCAAGCCTGCTCCCTGCCGCTGAGGGCAAGACGACTTACCCTCTGACGCTCGAATCACCGTACGGGGAGACAGTCCTCAAGGAGCGCCCTGAGCGGGTCGCAGCGATCGTCCCGAACGCGATCGACACCGAACTGCTGCTTTCCTTAGGGGTCACGCCCGTTCTGAGTTCGAACTTCGTAAGCGAGGGCGGCTACCTCGAAGAGCATGGATCAGCCGAGCTGGACACCTACGAGTTCATGATGGGCGAAGACATCCCCATCGAGGCCATCGCAGCGAGCAACCCCGACCTCATCGTCACCGTAGGTTGGGTGCCCGGTTACGGCGAACTGCGTGACTACTACCAGCAGCTCTCCGAGATAGCCCCGGTGGTGACAAGCCCGGAATCGTCTCAACGCATCATTCCCTGGCAGGACTCGATCCGCGTTCTAGGTGAGACGCTAGACCTTAGCGGCGCGGCCGAAGCTGTCATTGCGGAACACGATGAACTCTTCGCGCAAGTGCGTGCAGATCATCCCGAGTTCGACGGGCTCACCGCGACCTGGGCGATCTACTACGGCCCAACAAACGGACTGCATTACTTCTCACAGCCTGGCTCCGCGCCCGCTGCATTCCTGGCCGACCTCGGTTTCAGCGAGAACCCGAACGCCACGGAATTCGTGACGGATACCAAGGTCAGTGATGAACTTCTATCGAAGATTGACGCCGACGTCCTCATCCTTGGACAGAGCGCAGCCGCGAGCGAAGCCGAAATGCAGGAGTTGACAGGTCGCGACCTGTTCCAAAACCTGGGAGCGGTATCGTCCGGTCAGTTTGTCCAGCTGCCGCCGAAAACTGACGACGGCGGCGATCTCTTGTGGGCAATCACCAGCGGCGGACCCATCGGCAATGCTTGGGCCGTCGAGCGCGTCGTTCCCCAGATTGCGGACGTGTTCTAACTCGGGTCACGGACTATCGCGGCACCACGGGTCTAGCAGTCCGTGGTGCCGCGATAGCTGAACAACACGAAAGATCGGTCATGACTGTTTCGTTAGTACGTGCGCGCGAGGCGTGCGGTGCGCTGGGAGAAGGGCACCTCCCAACAAGCAGCCGTCGAATATCGGGTGTGATTGTGTTGCTCGCGTTGCTTGTGGTGGTTCTGGCAGCAAGCCTGTCATTCGGCGCGAACCCGTTGCCCATCAGCGAGATCTGGCGGGTCGTACTCTCTCCAGATAGCTCCGAGGCAAGCTCCATTGTCTGGACATTACGAGTACCTCGCACGGTTGTGGGGATTGCTGCTGGTGTGGCATTTGGTGTTTCGGGCGCGCTCATTCAGGCGATCACACGCAACCCGCTTGCTGATCCCGGTATTCTCGGCGTAAATGCGGGAGCTGGGTTCGCCATTGTCGTTGGCGTGGCGTTGTTCGGAATCGGAGGAATCACCGGGTACATCTGGTTTTCGTTCATCGGTGCGATACTTGCCACGGTGCTCGTCTACCTGATCGGGTCAGCGGGACGAGGCGCTTCTTCTCCCGTCACACTCGTGCTCGCAGGTATCGCACTTGCCGCTGTCCTCTCAGCTTTCTCAACGTTTCTGACACTGATGGATCAGGAGACGTTCCGTTCCTTCCGGGCTTGGGGGTTGGGTTCCCTCTCTCGCGCCTCACTCGATGACACCGCTTCGGTTGCCCCGTTTCTGGCGGTAGGAATCCTGTTAGCCGCACTGATCAGCAGCTCCTTGAACGCGGTCGCGCTGGGAGACGACCAAGCGACCGCGCTCGGAGCAAGCGTCACCCGCACTCGTATTTTGGGGATCATCGCCGTGACGCTCCTCGCAGGTGGCGGAACAGCGCTCACCGGAGGTATCGCGTTCGTCGGTCTCATGGTCCCGCACATCGTGCGCTGGTTCACCGGACCCGACCAGCGATGGATCATCGCCTACACCGCCCTCGCGGCACCCTCCATCGTGCTCATCGCAGACGTGTTGGGACGAGTGATCACCCGACCGGGCGAGATCGAGGCCGGCGTGCTCACCGCACTCATCGGTGCCCCTGTCCTCATTGCGCTCGTGCGCCGGCGAAAGGCATCCGGGCTATGAAATCCACTATTCAAATCCCACGACAGATCGATTTCGGTTACCGGAATCGCACAATCCGTACTCAGCGCGCCGTCGCGCTGAGATTCAGCGCACGGAGCGTTGCGATCAACTCGATCCTCGCCGTAGTCGCGGTGACCGTTGCAGTACTGTCCCTTGGAATCGGTGACTATCCACTGACAACTGCCCAGGTTGTCCAGTCGCTCTTCGGCCAGGGCGATGACTTCCATCGCCTGATCGTGACGGAATGGCGTCTGCCCATCGCGATCGCGGCAATCCTGTTCGGAGCGCTACTGGGGATCGGTGGTGCAATCTTCCAATCGCTGACCCGCAACCCCCTGGGATCTCCGGATGTGATCGGCTTCGACGCAGGATCGTACACGGCCGTGGTGCTCACCATCCTTGTCATTGGCGCGAATCAGTACTGGTACATCGCCGCAGCAGCTCTGGTCGGTGGGCTGCTCACCGCAATCGTGGTGTATCTGCTCTCCTATCGGGGAGGCGTGCAGGGGTTTCGGCTCATCATCGTCGGCATCGGAGTTTCCGCGATGCTGGGATCGATCAACGCGTACCTCATCACTCGCGCCGAGATCACCGATGCGATGAGCGTCGGTTTCTGGGCGGCCGGGTCGCTCAGTCGCGTCGGATGGCATTCGCTTGTCCCCGTCATCATCGGGGGCCTGATTGTATTCATCGGAGTGACGCTGTTGGCTCCGGCTCTGCGACAACTGGAACTTGGTGACGACGCGGCACTCGCTCAGGGGGTGAACGCTTCCGTTGCTCGCCCGCTGCTGCTGATCCTGGGAGTTGCGACGACCGCGTTGGTGACAGCGGCTGCCGGTCCGATCGGGTTCGTTGCACTGTCCGCGCCGCAGCTCGCGAGGCGATTGACACGGACCCCGGGGGTGACCGTGGCTTCGGCCGCGTTCATGGGAGCCGCGCTCTTGTCTCTCGCGCAGTTGCTGTCGCTCGTGATCGCGCAGGTCTACCGGCCCGTTCCGGTTGGCCTCATCACCGTGAGCCTGGGTGGTCTCTACCTGATCTGGCTCCTTATTCGTGAAACAAGGAGAAGCATATGACACGAGTGGACGCTCACCCCCTCGCCGCTGCTAGCACCGCCGAGTTGTCCGTACCGACAAGTCGACTGTGGACGGTGAATGCCACGATCGGCTATGACAAGCGCGTCATCAACGAAAACTTGTCGGTGTCGATTCCCGATGAGTCTTTCACCGTCATCGTCGGACCGAATGCGTGCGGCAAATCGACACTCTTGCGTGGGCTGTCCAGGCTCCTGAAACCGGGATCCGGGCAGGTGGTGCTTGATGGGCAGAACATCCATTCGTACAAGGCCAAAGAGGTCGCACGCAAGTTGGGACTGCTGCCGCAGACCTCGCTGGCTCCCGATGGGATCAGAGTCGCTGATCTGGTCGCCCGCGGCCGGTATCCGTACCAGAAACTGATCCGGCAGTGGACGCCGGACGATGAGCAGGCGGTCTCTACCGCGATGGCAGCGACTGGCATCCATGAACTCTCAGACCGGCTCGTCGACGAACTCTCCGGCGGGCAACGACAGCGAGTCTGGGTTGCGATGGCGCTGGCACAGCAGACCGAAATCCTGTTGCTGGATGAGCCGACGACGTTCCTTGACCTGACTCATCAGATCGAACTGATGGAACTATTCACCGACCTCCACCTTGCCGGGCACACCCTCGTCGCTGTTCTCCACGACCTCAACCAGGCCGCCCGATACGCAACGCATCTCGTCGCGATGAAGGACGGCGGTGTCGTCGCCGAAGGCCCACCGGCCGAGGTCCTGACGTCCGACCTGGTTGCGCAGGTGTTTGGCCTGCGCTGTCTCGTCGTCCCAGATCCGGTCGCAGGAACCCCGCAGGTAGTACCACTCGGACGAGACCGGCACCGGAAGAAGGAAACGCTGATCGAGAAAGGAGGCACCGAATAATGCCTGCACTCAACAATGGCCCTGCACCTGAACCGGCGTCACCCATTGCGGCCGCGCTGCGACCCGCGATCCCGGTACTCACCGCAGCGGTTGCCGCAGCAGCGCTCGGTGGTCTCACCATACTCGGAGCCCTCTGGTTCACCGTGCAGATCGTTGCTGCGGCGTCACTCACGCACGCGATCTGGGCATGTATCTGCTGGTTCATCGGAGGACTGCTCCTGTCGATTTCGTCGTGGCTCGCCCATCACGGGGAGGCACAATTTTCTGCCCGTCTACGGCGCGATACGGCCCGCCATCTAGCGAACATGCCGATGAGCACCATCTCACGGTACGGCGCTGACGCGTTACGACGACTGGTAGGCGAAGACATCGTCGCACTGCATCACACCGTCGCACATCTACCCGCAGAGATCGCAACCCTCGCGGTGGTTCCCCTCGCCACCACCATTTTACTGGTCACAGTGGCGGGTCCCCTTGCCCTAGTCGCATTGATCCCTGGCCTACTGGCCGCGGCCTACTACCTGTTCATCGTGCCGCGAAGCTCAGCGAAACACGGAACCGAAACGGTCCGTGTGATGACGGACATCAGGACCGCTGTCGACGACTACGCACGTGGCATTCGCGTGTCCCGTATCTACAGCGCTCAGGCCGGAGCAGCCGCCGACTATGTCAACGCAACACGCCGCTTCACCGAGAACATGGTCGCCTGGGTGCGACGGGTTGCGACACTATCTTCCGTCGCGGTGGCGCTACTCCAGGCCGTCGCAACCTATGCGATCGCCTACGCCATCGGCTACGACCAAGAGCCGGAAGTACTTACCGCCATGCTGCTGTTCGGGCTGGCCGTGGTCACCCCGGCATTGCGCCTCGGCCATGGCCTGGACTACGTACGCGCGGGTCGCGCCGGCGCCGAACGCATCACAGCCGTGCTCCGTGAACCGACCGTCACGGGATCAACCGATCACAGTGACGATCCCGGACTCGCGCTCATCGGCGTGCGGATTGATCAGGATGACCGAACCCTCATTCACAATCTCTCTCACACCTTCCCTCCGGGATTACTCACCGCGATCACCGGTCCCAGCGGCAGCGGCAAAACCACGCTGCTACGCGCAATCGCTGGATTGGAAAAGCTCGAAAGGGGCGCGATCCAATACCCCCTCAGAGAGGCGAACAGTGAGAAAACGGCATCCAACTCCGTGTTGCTCATCCCACAAGGCGGGGACGTGCTCGCCGGGACAATCCGGGAAAATATTGGGCTGTCAACCCCTGAAGCCACCGATGATGCGATGAGTACCGCGCTTCGACGTGCGCAACTCGACCTTCCCCTGGATACCGCGACGACAACGTTGTCGGGCGGGGAACGTCAACGAGTCGGACTCGCCCGCGCGTTCCTCACCGATGCCCCTGTGATCCTGCTCGATGAGCCCACCAGCGCGCTGGATGACGAAACGGGCAGGCGGCTAGTCAGCGAGCTACGCGCATTCGCCGCAGAGGAATCGAAGACGCTCTTGATCGTCACCCATGACCATGAACTGGTCGAGGACGCCACAGCACACCTCAAGCTCACCGGCAACTCGGTCACGGTATCCGGAGGAATCCGATGAACATGCAGCACACCCAAACCTTCCCGAAGGCGGCTCGGCGCAGACTGGTCCTCATTTCACTTGGTTGGGCACTTGTCGCGCTGGCCGAGGCGACAGCCTACACCGTGCTCGCCCTTGCGATCACACAGCATCAGCCACCGGGAATGGTGATCACGGCAGCCGCAGTCGCACTCTTCATCACCGTACTTGTCTCGCGCACCGGCTACCTCACCGGGGCAAGGCTGGCTGGAGATCTCTTCCAAGGAGTTGGCGCGGCCTTCTCCCACGCCAAACTCTCGTGGTTCACCGAGAAGAACCGGGCTCTTGTCGGCACGGTCGCCGGACAGTCGATCCCCGCCCTGATGAGTGTTCCGGCCCATCAGCTGCAGACATTCATTCTCTCGCCGCTTATACCGCTTCTCTTGCTTGTCGGTATCGCCGTGGTTGCTGGCCCTCTCGCCATGCTTCTGGTGGCCGGGCTTGTGATCATCGCGTTCCTCGCACAACTACTCGCTCAACGAGCCCTCAGGCAAGCAGACGCTGGACGAAACTCAGCCGAGCAGGCCGCCACGGAGGCATCCCTGGAATTCGTCGATCATCTCGAACTGTTGCGGACCGCCGCAGGGCCAGACCGTGCGGTGTCACGCCTGGAAGACACATGGGACACGCATGAGGCTGCGCTCGCGCGTACGAATCGTGTATCGGCTCCCGCGACCTTCGTTTCCAGTCTCGCGAGCATTCTGCCGCTCGCTGGTGTCCTCCTCTTCATCGCGTCCACAGCCATGGAGAACCCGGCTACCGTACTGGCGCTCATCATCCTCACCGCCCGTGCATCTGCACCTTTGGATGCTCTCGCCCTGGCGGGGGTCTCGATCAACGAATTGCGCACCACGATCAACCGGTACCGTGCGGTGCTCTCGGCCCCGGTCTTACCCGAGCCGACCAAATCTGTCCAGAGCGTCGGCCATGCGATGACAGTGAATGATGTCTCGCACATTACCGTGCTGCAAGGGGTCTCTACCGAGGTGCCCGAGGGCTCTACGACGATCATCACTGGTCCGACCGGAAGCGGCAAGAGCACCCTGCTTTCCCTGCTGATGCGGTTCGACGATCCTGACAATGGGCGTATCGAACTCGGCGGGGTCGACCTCACAGACATGCGATACGAAGATCTCGCGAAACAGATCGGCTATGTGCCGCAGGATCCCGTCGTGTTCGACGGAACACTGGCCGACAACATCCGTCTCGGCGACCCATCGGCCACCGATGAAGAGATCATCCATGCGGCAAAACAAGCCGCACTCGGTCAAGTCATCGAACAATCACCGCTCGGGATTCAGCAATCAGTAGGCCACCACGGAAACGCACTGTCAGGCGGTGAGCGTCAACGAGTCGCGATCGCCCGAGCCCTCCTCAAGCAGGCACCGATCCTCATTCTCGACGAAGCGACCTCCGCCCTCGATACCGCCACGGAAGCGAAGATCGCCAAGGCGATCCGCGCGCTCCCGTGCACGAAGATCGTCGTCACTCACCGCGATGCCGAGACAACCTGGCAGCCGACGATTCGCATAGCACTCGGAGAGTCCAGTGGCACAAATAAATGAAATCCCTTCCGCTGTTGAGCCGCAGTGAATGGTGCGCGGAAAAGTTCGCTGAAGTTATGGGCGGATGGTGAGTTGGACATGCAGAAACCTGAAGACCGTGATTCTGCGGCAGGTTACGACGCGGTCGTTTCGGCTGAACCGGATTCCGTAATGAAAACCCGCGGGCGATCAGCATCCCAGATACCGATCATCTTCGTCACTGTTTTTTTGACGTATACCGTGATGACGGTCATGAACCCGCTGATCGCACCGTTGTCACGGGTCATCGGTATGCCTGAATGGCAGATCGGGGTCGGGGTATCGGTTGCGGCTTTGTGCGTTGCCGTCGCCAGCCCGTTTTGGGGGCGGCTATCCCAACGGGTCGGTGCACGACTGATCTTGATCTCGACGATCTGTAGCGCGACTCTGGCGATGGTGGTCTTTGCGGCTGTCGCACACGCAGGTTTTCTTGGGATTGCTTCCGCTGGGGTCGTTTTCGTGGTTCTACTGCTGGTCCGAGGGGTGTGGTTCGGTCTTTCCGAAGCGGCCGTCCTCCCGACCGCACAAGCCTATGTTGCCTCCATAACCCCAGACCCCACCGAACGGGTACGCGGTATGGCCGCTATCGGTGCGGGTGTCGGCACATCATCTATCGCAGGTGCCATCATTGGTGGCCTGCTCGGTGGAATTTCTCTGCCCGTCGCGCTGTGGGCAGTCCCGATCCTCTTAGTGCTGACTCTCGCCATAGTCACTATCTGGATGAAGCGCACCGCCGTACCTGTTCAAGAAGAACCACCCCGGAAGGTCTCCGCAACGGATTCGCGGGTGCGGCCGTATCTGATTGTTTCTTTCGGCCAATACACCGCTTTGGGCTTCATCCAGATCCTCGTCGGGTTCCTGGTTCAGGACCGGTTATTCCTGGGCACCGAACAGGCAGTGCTCGTCACGGGGACCGCATTCGTATGCGCGGGGGTGGGACTTTTGCTCAGCCAGGCGATCGCTGTGACGCGCCTGCGGTGGCAACCAGTTCGGTATATCCGTGTCGGAGCTGTCATCAGCGCCATCGGAATCCTGTTCCTGGTCCCAGACTGGGGTGCCTCCTCGGTGCTGGTGGCGATGTTCATCACAGGGGTGGGCATTGGGATGGCCACCCCTGGTGTCGCTGCGGGGGTGTCGCTTGCAGTTGGTTCCTCAGAACAAGGCAGCGTGGCAGGTCTCGTCGCCGCCACCAATGCGCTCACGTTCATCATTGCGCCCACTGCCGCGACTGCCTTGTATGCGCTATCGCCCCTCGTTCCGCTGATTGCCGCCGCTATTGCGACTGTGCTGGTGATGACGTTTAGTCCCACAAATAGGCGGCTGGCCGTCACCCCCGAGTCCGTTCACGACGACGAAGCGCGTATTTGATGGTATGGACCCAGCATGCTCCTGGTCTGCCAAGGCGCAGTATGAGTTCAGGCAAGGCGAGTCAGCTCATGGATTCCATCCGGTTCTGGCGAGAACTCGCACCTTGCATCGCCCAATCGGGCCTATCGCCTACGACTGCGTGAAAGTCATCATAGTGCGGGACGGCAGCGCACTACTGTTCAGTGAGTTCGGGCAACGGATCGTCACGGCCGGTGACGTCGTGGTGCTCGGCGCGAACGTGCTCTGTGGCAGTGAACCGGAAGGTCACATCACCGCCACCACGATCTACCTCGACACTGACTATGTGATCGACCAGGTGTTCTGGCAACACGCCTGGCTGCTGCACGATCGCTTAGATGCGCAGCGGTTCACTAAGGCTCTCTACAGCGAACCCTCGCAAGTGCTCCGGCTTGGCGAAGACCGCACCGGCATGTTGATGCCGTGGCTGGACGAACTCGTCGCGCGCAGCATCGATGGCGGATTCGCGCATCATTTCCATCGCATGCAGGCACTGTGGTTCGCTATCGCTGACGTGGTCACTCCGTTCGTGAAGGTCACGCCGATACGGCAAAGCCGCACGCAGCGCGCTCACTCCCGCCCGACGCTACCCAGGTGCCGAAATTTCGCACCGGCCAGAGATGAGGCCCACCAAACCCGCGCAACTCTGGCCAGTGACATCGCCACGAACTGGACCCTGGATGTCTTGTCAGCTCGGGTGCATCTATCCCCGAAACAACTCTCGCGCGTGTTCACCGAGGCCTACGGCAAGACCCCGTTGGCATATTTGACGATGCTGCGGGTCGAGGAGATGGCCCACCTCCTGTGTGAAACTCACTTGACGATCGATGCCTCCGCCCGCAGGGTTGGTTGGGCGAGTCGGAGCCGCGCCAATGAGGCCTTCCAAGAGTGCGTGGGCATGACTCCGAGCGACTACCGACGGATGCACCTCGGCGAGAAATGACCGGGGAGCCGGGCGTGGTGGTGCCAATTCGGCGGATCCCTCCTCTCGCCCGGCACGATCACTGTGCTTGCAGAAACCGCACGTGTTTGACGCCACTATCTAGTTTTGCCGACGTCTTTGGTGGAGCACTCCGCAGAATCAGCCCGGTAGTTCCATTCGTACAGGATCGGGTTCGTCGGCCGCGAGATACCCTCGTCATATTTATTCGCGCACGAGTGTCGCCGCAAAGTTCGCAGACCATTGAACAGCGGTATCGAGTGCTGTGTCGAGAGTCTGCCCGAGGATGAGTTGGGTGAGTTGCGGGATCGCGACAGGCCAGGCCGCGAGCCCGATGATCGCGTGGAGCATATGCGCTGCCTGTGAGCGTTGGAGCCCGAACGCATCCGCGAAGGAGTCGACTTTGTTGGAGTACTTCTCACGTCGCTCGCTGTCAATTTCGTTGCCCGGGCGCAGTTCCAGGGCTTCCCATTGCAGCAGGCGCAAGAGTTCGGGATGTTGCCGGTGATATGTGGCCACTGAGGTGACGTACTCGATCACCTTCTCGGTGCGGGTCCCTTGATTAGGTAAGGCAACGATCTCTAGTAAATCGTTGAGGGCATCTGCAACAACGGCAGTGAAGAGTCCTTCCTTGTTCCCGAAGTACGCATACATGCGCTGCTTATTCACCTGTGCCAGCGCGGCAATTCGATCCGTGCGAGCACCCGCGAGCCCGTGCTCGGCGAACTCGGTGCGCCCCGCTACCAACAGGGCCTCTCTGGTGCGTGCCGCCTGCGCCGAGATCGTCATGTTCTTAACCCTACGGGTCACCAACCATCGATGCAACCAACTAGATAGTTGTCCAACTAACTGGTTGGTTGGTATGGTGGTGGCATGACAGTCCAGGAACACCAGAAGGCCGAGACTCGTGTGGCTCCGTTCGGTGCGACGGCGACCGTGATCGCAGTGACCGCGATCGTGGTGCTCTCTCAGCTGTACGGGGCGATTCCCTTGTTCGCGCCGGTGCAGGAGTCGTTCGATTTTGCTGGTGGTGCGGTCGCCTGGGTGCAGACCTCGTTCGGAATCGCCTACGCCGCAGGGTTTATCGCCTGGGGGCCTGCGGTGGATCGCTTTGGGCCCAGGCGAGTCATGCTCGTGGGGTTGTGCGCGTTGAGCGTCGCGACGGTGGCCACGTCCGTTGCGCCCACCGCCTCGTGGTTCCTCACCGGCAGGGCCGTGCAGGGGGCTTTGGCGGCGAGTTTCGCTCCGGCGGCATTCGCCTACCTCGGTGCGAGACCTGCACGAGCGCGCCGTGCTGTGTCGATCACCGTGCTCACAAGCTCCTTTCTCGCGTCGGCGGTGATCGGACAGGTCGCCGCACAGGTGGCGACCGAACGTCTGGATTGGCCGTGGTTTTTCTGGCTCGGCGCCGCAGCCCTCGCCCTTTCGGCTTTCGCAGTGAGGGCCGTGCTCCTCCCCGACATCCCTTCTTCTCAGACAGCCAACAACCCGGCGCGTATCCTCGGTCGCCTCCTCCGGCGAGTACCGGTGATCGTACTGCTTGTCGCGACAGTGCTGGTGCTCGGGCCGATGATCGCCCTCTACACCGCGATCGGCGCTGCTGCCGTGACCGACAGCAGTGAACTTCTCCTCCTGCGGGCCAGCGCGCTGCCCGCTTTGGTGTGGGCTCCGTTCGGCACTCGGTGGCTGAGCCGCGTCTCCCCACCGCGCAGACTCACCGGCGCGTTCATCATGGCCGGGATCGCCGCCGCGGCCGTCGCTCTGGTACCCGATAACGTTATCGGCACGGGGATAGCGATGTTCGGCGTCGCCGCAGCCGTCGCCGTGGCGGCTCCGGCAATGATCCAAACACTCGCCGGGCATGCCCCTGAATCACAAGGGTCAGCCACAGCTCTCTATACCTGTTTCCTCTTCTTCGGAGCCAGCATCGCGCCCGCCATCGTTACGACAACAGCGGCTTCGGTGCCCTCAACCGCGGTGACTTCTGGGCTCATGTCGGTGGCTGCCGCAGCTCTTGTTATCCTCTCCCGCACCCACCCCATTCAAACCTCATCCCGCCGCTCTCGAAAGGAATCATCATCATGACCACTCACGCCACCAGCACGCTACCGGCCGGGCTGACAATCCCAGAAGATTTCACCTACGAGTTCGTTCGGCACGAGTTGCATGAGAACATTCAGGTGACCGTCACGCGCTACCAGCGCACCCCGGGCTTAACCTACGGACATGAACACGTCACCACCGTGATCGGCACCGCCGACGGCATCCTTTATGGCTACACCAATCAGACCGCCACGGTCGCCGAGCACACGCTGCCAGAGGCTAACGCCGCCCGCAACATCGCGTTCGGCTTCCTGAACAGAGTCGACGCGGACTACGCGGCTCGGCTGAGCGAGCGGTGGATCGACCGCCACGATGAACTGATCAGAACCGGCCGGAACGAACAGGCAGTGGTAGCCGGAATCAAAGTCAAAACGGCACACACCAACGGGCTCTACGCTTGGGTCATCGTCAGCGAGCACGGCCAGGTGGTCACGTTCGAGCGCGACGTCGCCTGGAACAGTGCCGAGGCCCGCCGCCACACCCACATGTGGCTCCACGACCAGTGGATCATCGCCCACGACAACGGCGGCCCAGAACTCGACCCGCCCCTCGCTCGCCTCACTCAATAGCCCGCGCAAAGATATGTGCTATGCGGTGAGCCACTAAATTCACGAACCACGCCGACTACAAATATCCCGCAATGAGGAACGAAATCATTGCCCGATCCCATGTGTCAGACTGCGAAGCTGGCCCGTGATGCATGGACGGGAAGCGGTCGGGAATGGGACATCTCCGGTGTCCTTCGGGACGTCTTCCGCGACACCGCCGCCCGAGGCTGGATTTTGACTGGTAAGCCGGTAAGGACTGTCGGGTTCAGTGTTGTTCCTGGCGGTCGTCCCGTACTTTGACTTCCGTCTCGTCGCCCATGTGTTCCCGGCGTACCTGGTAGTCGCAGGCCCTGCTCGAACGGTGGCCTGTGCACAGACAGGTTTCTGGGAGAGGCGGACGCGATGGCAAAGAAGTGGGAGGAAGCACGAGCAGCGCGTGAAGCGAAGCTTGACGGGATCCAGGAGCGCTTGGCCAGCGCGGTCGATGGCCTCGTAACTGGTGAGGATTGGCAGCGCGCGATGACGTTCGCGGCGAGGTTTCGGTCGCGGTCGTTCAACAACACATTGCTGATCTGGTCCCAGCATCTCGATGCGTTCGAGGACGGGCGCGTACCCGTTGCGGAGCCGTCGTATGTGGCGGGGTTCCGGCAGTGGCAAACGCTCGGCCGTCAGGTGGATAAGGGCCAGTCGGGGTACATGATCTTCGCCCCGGTCACCGCTCGGTTTGCTTCGGCAACTCCTGCCGATGCGGCGTCGTGGCGCAGGTTGGAACGCGGTGAGAAACCGCGCGCGGGTGAGGTCGCCCGTTCGAAGATTGTCGGGGTGAAACCCGCTTACGTGTGGGATGTTTCGCAGACCTCGGGTGAGCCAATTCCTGAACGCCCATTGCCGGTGCTGTTGGAAGGCGAAGCCCCCGATGGGCTCTGGGACGGCCTTGCTGCCCAGATTGAGGCCCGCGGGTTCACGGTGCTGCGGGTACCGCATGAGGGCATGATCCACGGCGCGAACGGGCTCACCGACTACGGTGCGAACACGGTCGCGGTGCGGGAGAACATGTCAGCTGCGGCGCAGGTGAAGACGCTCACGCATGAGCTGGCACATGTGATGCTCCACGGACCGAATAATCCCGATACATCAGGGCATCGCGGGGTTGGTGAGGTGGAGGCCGAGTCGGTTGCCCTCATGTTGGGTGCTGCGCATGGAATGGACACTGCTGGTTACACGATCCCGTACGTGACCGGTTGGGCCAGCACCGTGAAGGACTCATCTCCGGTCGAAGTCGTACAGGCTGCCGGTGAACGGGTGCGCAAGGCCGCGACCGAGATTCTCGATCAGCTCGACACCGTACAGGTTGGGGCTGGTGACCCTCCCGGTCTGGTGCGGGACACATCGCGACGCGAAGCGCGTCAGCACTCAACTCCACAACCATTGCCTGAGCCGTCACCGCCCTCGGCTGTAGGTAGCCGTGAACCGGTGAGGGGGCTGTGACATGGCGACCGTGTTCAATGCTCTCGCCCGCATTCAGCACCTACCACTGCTGGATGCTGCGCGGTTGCTCGCGTCGGCCGGGGTGCCGGTGTTTCCATGCGTACCGGGTGAAAAACGCCCTCTGACCAGGCGTGGCTTCCATGACGCGACCACCGATCTGAACCAAGTGTCGGCGTGGTGGGATCGGTGGCCGAGCGCGAATCTCGCGATCCCCACCGGTCCCGCCTCGGGCATCGAGGTCGTAGACGTCGATATCAGTTCAAGCGGTTCTGGGTTCCCTGCGTTCCAGCGTGCACGCCGCGAAGGAATCGTGCACGGGTGGGCGGCGCTGGTGCGCACCCCGTCGGGCGGGTTGCACGTCTATTTCCCCTCCGGTACCTCGCGGGAGCAGCCTTCGTGGCAGGCACCCACGGCACAGATCGATTTTCGTGGCACCGGCGGCTACATCCTCGCCCCGCCGTCACAGGTGCGCCAGCCCGATGGTCACTTGAGACCGTACGAGTTGCAAAGCACCGGCTTGATAGAACCATCGCCGGTGGATGCGTCTCGCCTGCGGGACTTCCTCGACCCACCACGCCCCTCACTTACCCACCAAGATTGGATGGAGCCGCGTCGAGGTCTTGATGTGCAGCGGCTGGAACGGTGGGTCGCAGCCCTGGGTGAGGGCGAACGGAACCGGGGCTTGTTCTGGGCAGCGTGCCGCCTCGCCGAAAACAACACTGCCGTTCGTGACACCCTCGCGGCGCTGGGGCCTGCGGCGGCACACGCGGGACTGGGAGCGCGGGAGATCAGCACCACGATCCGCTCCGCATACCGTCCCACCGATTCCGCTCCTCGTGAGCCAGCAGGCAACGAATTGGCACCGCGCCGTTCTCCACCGCAGCAGGCTCTGGGCCGGGTGATTGCATGACGACCCCGATGTTGCGGCGTGGTGGGCGGCTCGCGGTGAGTACCGCCGTGGCAGGAACGGTGTTGATCGCCCTTGGCGCGTTCTGGTTGTCGTTCACCGCGCTGGCGGACCTCGCGCGTAGGTCTGGGATTAGTGAGGGGCAGGCGTGGGCGTGGCCGTTGATCGTGGACGGCATTATCGTCGTCGCCACTGTCTCCGTCGTTGCTTTGGCTGGTCACCGTGCGGCCTGGTATCCGTGGATGCTACTGGCCGCAGGGGCGCTCGTATCCGTGACCGCGAATGCGCTGCACGCAGTCATCGCCGCCGACGCCGACGTACCAGGGCTACTGGCCGCCGCTGTTGCCGCAGTGCCGCCACTGGTGCTCCTTGCGATCACTCATCTGACCGTCATCCTCACACGCCCGATCGCCCCGAACAGTTTCCCGTCCACGGCCGCGACCACCCTGGAGTTCGTCGAGGAAGCAGATGTCGATGGCGAGCAGGAGGATGCCGCGTGGCTTCCCGTTCCTGACTCTCCTAGCACTGCGACGCCGCCGTCCACTGATGAAGCACCTTCCATCAGCCCCGATCCGGGTGAGCTGGACCGGCGCACGGTTGCTGCTGGGCTTCGCGAGCAGGGCTGGTCAAACAAGCGCATCGCCACACATTTCGGGGTGCACCCCTCGACCGTGGGGCGATGGCTGCCCCAACCGATTTCCATCACGAATGAACAGGAGACATCACCATGAATACCAAGCAACCCCCTCACGTCACCAACCTCCGATCATGGGTCACTCGTGACGACGCGAAAACACTACGCGCCGACCGCACCGAGATCGAAACCTTCCTCCAACAACGCCCATAACCCTGACCGGGCTGGGGAGGGTCGTGCACCTGTCTGACACGGGGCGATCTTCAAACCGAGAAGGCCGCCGCTGAGTTGTCAGGAGGACGGGACCGATGGCTATTCACACGCAGCAGTCCTTTTCAGGCTTTATCGCATCGCAACCGCAGCTGACCTACACCGAGAACGGGGATGCTCGTTTGTTCGTGAAGGTCGGCAAAGAACATTTCCGCCAGGAACAAGATGGGTCGTTCACTGAGCTGGAGCCGACCTTTCACAACCTTGTCGCGTTCAAGGCCGCTGCTGAGCAGGGGCATGCCCGACTGTCGAAGGGCGACCGGTTTATTGCGGAGGGTTTCGTTCGCGAATACACCTACGAACGTGATGGGCAAACTATCAAGGGCGAAGAGTTCACTGCTCGCAGAATCGACCATGACATGGCCCGCACCCGGTACGAGGTGGACCGCACACCGAGAGGGAAGACAGCCGAACGCGAAGCGGTTTCTCGCGATGCATCCGCATTCGATCTTCCAACCCAGTCACGCTCCGGCGCTGCTTCACCCGGTATGGGGATCTGAGGCGGCGATCATGAGCGACTACAGCATTGGACCTGATGAGATCGACGTTGATGCTCTCGGGAATGAGAGTTTTGATGTTTCCTCAGAGCCCCCACACCCGGTGAACTGGAACCCCCTGAGTGCTGATGATTTGGAGGCCGAGTGGCTTGAACTTAACCGATGGGTTGACTGGGTCCGTAAAACATATGGGCTCCCGGCAAGCGTGATCCCACCGTTCTGGCATCACCACCCTGAACTTGTGTGGGAGCTGTCTGCACTACACCTGCACTGGCTCTGTGCCTACGACCCAGAGCAAAACGGATCAGCACCTCTGGGATGGCACCGTGATTTCGTGGATGCCCGACAGCGTCTTCGCGACTGGGTCGCAGCCTCCGGCACACGCCTCGACCGAGACCGCCCGACGCGGCAGACCACCTGGCCCGGCGAAGAACCGGCACCGCACGTCGAAGACATTGTCATCGAGGACCGCGATGACGAGTTCACTGATTTCGTGCTGGCTGAAGTGAACGTTCGGCGTGCACAAGAAGATGAGTTCTACCGAACACTCGATCCTGAAACCGGGGAAGTGTCATGAGTGCCCCCGATCCGCGTCTCCCGGCCCGAATGCGAGACTATGAAGTGCATGCCGAGCTTCGGGAATCCCCCGACCTGCAACGTCTTGCCCAAGTCTTTATCGGAATGGCTCTCACTCGCAGCGAGCAGACCCGCATCGGCCGCGAGGGCTCGGGCAGCGCATCTGGGAGCTGTCAGCCCGGTGAGATAGAATCTAGAGACGTAAGAAGCTAGCGGTCAGGCCTTCGGCTTGTCCGTGGTGCGCAGTCCTGTTTGGCCTATCGTGGCTTACCTGGCTGGCTCCGCTGAGAGTCGTCCAGGTCTTGTTTCCTTTTACGAGTCGCACCGCACGAGCGGTACAGGCTGCTCGTGTTGGCCCCACCTATGGGGAGAGGAAACACAACCCGTGAGCACCACACAGCAACCTGCCGCCAACGACTTCACGCACCTCGGTGCAACCACCGCCGTCGCGGTCTCATACCTACGCGTCTCCACGAAAGAGCAAGCTGAACGCGGAGGTCGTGACGAAGGCTTCTCTATTCCCGCTCAACGCGAAGCGAATCTACGCAAAGCCCGCGACCTCGGCGCGATCGTGGTCGAAGAGTTCGTCGACGCC
The DNA here is from genome assembly GCF_022346425.1 of Pseudoglutamicibacter albus. Classification (GTDB taxonomy): domain Bacteria; phylum Actinomycetota; class Actinomycetes; order Actinomycetales; family Micrococcaceae; genus Pseudoglutamicibacter; species Pseudoglutamicibacter albus. The sequence goes on along the minus strand of NZ_JAKRCW010000003.1, from coordinate 161,275 downwards.
GGTGAATCAGCCCGGAAGGCCGACCGCCCGGAACTGATGCGGATGATCGAGTACGTCAAAACCAACCACGTGGCCTATTGCATCGTGCACAAGGTTGACCGCCTGGCACGTAACCGAGCCGATGATGTCGCGATCCATGTCGCGCTCAAAGACGCCGGGGTCATGCTGGTCTCGGCAACAGAGAACATTGACGAGACTCCCTCGGGCATGCTGCTCCACGGCATCATGTCCACCATCGCCGAGTTCTACTCCCGCAACCTCGCCAACGAAGTCTCTAAGGGCATGAGCCAAAAAGCGATGACCGGTGGCACCAACGGAAAAGCACCCATTGGGTATCTCAACGTGACCACGCGCGATGAACTCGGCCGCGAGCTGCGCATCGTTGAACCTGACCCCACACGTGCAGAGATCGTGAAGTGGGCATTCGAGGCATACGCGACGGGCAACTACTCAACTGCAATGCTCCGCGAAGCCCTCATCGACCGGGGCCTCACCACACCGCCCACACCGAAACGACCAGCACGGCCACCCGCGCTATCGACGGTGCAGAAAATGCTCTCCAACCCGTACTACAAGGGCAGCGTGTCGTTTCGGGGTGCCACTTACGACGGCATCCACGAACCACTCGTCGGCCCCGAAGTCTGGTACCGAGTCCAATCAGTGCTCGGCGCAAAACAAGTATCAGGCGAGAAAACCCAAACCCACGATCACTATCTCAAAGACACCGTGTTCTGCGGTGAGTGCGGCTCCCGACTCATGGTCACCAACGCCAAGAGCCGCCGTGGCGTCATCTACCCGTACTTCATCTGTGCCGGTCGTCACGCCAAACGCACCAACGGTGAACGCAAAGCAATGTATGTGCCTGATGTTGAAGCCGCGGTCGAAGACTACTACCGGCGCATCCAAATCCCTGAGCACACCATCCAGGGATTGCGTAGCCTCATCACCGCGCAATTCTCTCAACTCCACGCCACCGTCAAGCAAGAACGCAACGCACACGTGCTCGAACACGACGACCTCCAGGCAGAGCGTTCCAAACTTCTGCAAGCCCACTACGCGGGGGCGGTGCCGCTTGATCTCCTCAAGTCAGAGCAGGATCGCATCGGCAGACGGCTCGCGTTCCTCGAAGCACAGATCGAAGCCGGTGACATGGAGTACGAACTGGCAAGTGCCCACCTGGACGACTGCCTCGCACTGGGCAGAGACTGCTACAAGCTATACATGAGCATCGATGACTCGCTGCGGCGCATCGCCAACCAGGCGTTCTTCGACAAGCTCTACCTCAGCGAAGAGGGCACCGTGATCGGTGAGCCAGGCGAACCGTTCAACGCGTTCTTCGACCCGGGTGTGCAGACAACAGCGGCCCGCCACGAGGGGCGGGCCGCTGAGTCGAGGTCTCAAACCGGTAATGTTGCCGGTTTGAACAACGACCTTCTGGTGGGTCCAGAGGGACTCGAACCCCCGACCCTCTCGGTGTAAACGAGATGCTCTAGCCAACTGAGCTATAGACCCAACTGTTTGTTCTCAGTTCACTTTCGATCCCTGAGCACGAACATTCACCTTACCCTAGTTTTTCTGATTTACCCAACTGGGGCGCCCGATGTGGCAATCACCACATCGAACGCCCCAGTTTAGAGCCCGAATTCCAGCCCGCTAGATCCACATCGCCGGGTCGACGTATTCGCCCGGATCGACCGCCGGTTTGCGCTCGTCCGGTTTAGCCGCACGCGCCCTACCTGGCACGCCTGTGATGATCGACCCTGGATCGGCGTCCTTGACCACAACCGCGTTAGCGCCTATCTGCGAATCCGCGCCAATCACAACCGGACCCAGAACCTTCGCGCCAGCGCCGATAGTGACGCGGTCACCGATGGTCGGGTGCCGTTTGATCTTCGCAAGCGACCGCCCGCCAAGGGTCACGCCGTGATAGAGCATCACATCGTCACCGATTTCCGCGGTCTCACCGATCACGACACCCATGCCGTGGTCGATGAAGAAGCGGCGGCCGATGCGCGCGCCAGGGTGGATCTCGATGCCGGTCGCAAAGCGGGTCAGCTGCGAAAGGGCCCGGGCAGGGAGCCTCAACAACGGCGACGCGTTCCACATGCGGTGTGCCAGCCGATGCATCCAGATGGCATGCAGACCTGAATACACGATCGCGATTTCGGCGCCAGAGCGCGCCGCCGGATCGTGTTCCCGCGCGTTCTTGATGTCTTCCCGGAACGTGGAGATGAATCCCACAGAGGGTCCTTTCGGCCAAAGAATGAGCTAAACCGTTTTAGCCGCGGATGTCATCGTAAAGCATCGTGGAGATGTAGCGCTCACCGAAGTCCGGAACAACCGCAACAATGAGCTTGTCACGGTTTTCTTCGCGCTTAGCAACCTCAAGCGCTGCCCACACGGCAGCGCCCGAGGAGATACCGCCAAGGATGCCCTCCTTTGCACCAAGCGCGCGAGCAGTTTCGATGGAAGCGTCGAGCGGAGCGTCGATAACTTCGTCGTAGATCTCGCGGTCGAGGACCTCAGGGACAAAGTTCGCGCCGAGGCCCTGGATCTTGTGTGGGCCCGCGTTGCCTTCGCTCAGCAGTGGGGAATCGGCTGGCTCTACTGCAACAACCTTCACGCCGCTCTTCTGCTTCTTGAGGTAGCGGCCGGCACCCGTGATGGTTCCGCCGGTGCCAACACCGCCGACGAGGATGTCAACGGCGCCATCGGTATCGTTCCAGATTTCCGGGCCGGTGGTTGCCTCGTGGATTTCCGGGTTGGCTTTGTTGGAGAACTGGCTGGCCAGGATTGCGTTATCGGTCTCCTGGACGATCTGCTGGGCCTTCTCAACTGCGCCGCGCATACCGTCAGCACCGGAGGTCAAAACGATCTCCGCGCCGAAAGCGCGCAAGATCACGCGACGTTCGCTCGACATTGTCTCTGGCATCGTCAAGACCACACGGTAGCCACGTGCGGCGCCAACCATCGCGAGTGCGATGCCGGTGTTGCCGGAGGTGCCTTCAACGATGGTTCCGCCCGGCTTCAGAGCTCCGGACTTCTCTGCGGCGTCGATGATCGCGCGACCGATGCGGTCCTTCACCGAGTTAGCGGGATTGTAGAACTCGAGCTTGACCGCGACGTTACCTGGAAGGTCGGCATCAAGATTGTTCAGACGTACGAGCGGGGTGTTTCCGATTGCTTCAGTGACGTTGTTCAGGATTGGCACGTCAGTGCTCCTTTCCTAGAAGAAATGCTTCCAAAAGACGTTTGGGAAGTGGAATGTGGGAGTTGTGGACTGGCGAGTCAGTCACCTTCGTGAGCGAGCCACGTTTGCCTTGGGATGAGAGGCCTCCCGACTGGTTTCGCTGTTCAGCCTAGGGAATTGCTTGCGGGCGTGTCGCTTTCAAGAAACTTAACGAAACGTGCCCTGGCAGCGCTCAGTTTGGGGTCGATGATGACATGGCAGTAGCCGGCCTGCCGGTTGCGTTGGTAGTAGTTTTGATGCTCGGTTTCAGCGGCGTACCACGGGCCTAGCGGTTCGATGTTGGTGACAATCGGCTCTGCCCAGTTGGGTTGATTACGTTCGATGGCCGCCTCAAAGAGCTTGGATTGTTGCTTGCTGTTGGTGAACAGCGCGGAGCGGTATTGGGTCCCGACGTCGTAGCCTTGCCGGTTCAGCGTTGTGGGGTTGTGCATCGTGAAGAACATGTCGAGCACGGTGTCATCGCTGATGACGGTGGGGTCGAAGGTCACGGCGACGGCTTCTGCGTGACCTGTGGTGCCGGTGCACACGCTGTAATAGTCCGCGGGTGCGTCGCCGCCTCCTGTGTATCCCGATTCGACGTGGTTGACTCCTCGTACTTGGCGGAACCAAGCGTCGAGGCACCAGAAGCATCCGCCTGCCATGACGATCGTGTGGTCGCTTTGTTGATTCATCAATTGGTTCAACACGTGCGGCGTTGGGAGTGTTCCCGAGACGGGGTTCACGGGTAGCTTAATTGTTATGAGTTCTACTGCATCGGATGTCTCAGCGGGCAAGGCTCCTACGCTCGCCACGGTTTGGGAGCACATCAATCGGCTGTGGCCTGAGTCTCTAGCGGAGTCTTGGGATGCCGTGGGCCCGGTGACGGGGCGACCTGATCAGCTGATTCGACGCATCGTGTTCGCGGTTGATCCGACCGAGGACGTCGCAGTTGACGCGATCGAACGCGGCGCTGATCTGCTCTTGACACACCATCCTCTGATGTTGCGGGCGGTGAACTCTGTTGCCGGCGACCGCTTCAAAGGCCGCGTAGTGCACACGCTGATCGAGGCTGGTTGCGCACTCTATACCGCTCACACCTCAGCGGATTCCGCTTTGGGCGGGGTTTCCGACGTCATCATCCGCGGCTTGGGCGTCGAACAATCCGAGCCGCTGGCGCCCGTTGATCGCGGTGTTGAAGGTGAAGGCATCGGCCGGGTGGGCGACCTGGCTGAGGAATGCACGCTAGCGGAGTTCGCCGAACGGGTCTACAGCATCATGCCGTCCGTGGCTGGCGGTGTCCGGGTTGCCGGCAGCCCGGAAGGGGCAGTCAAACGCGTTGCAGTGTGCGGCGGGGCAGGGGACTCGCTCTTCGATGCCGTACGCGAATCCAAAGCCGATGTGTACGTAACAGCTGACCTACGCCACCATCCCGCATCGGAAGCCCGCGAAGCCGCGGTGAATGACCGCCCGTACCTCATCGATGTATCGCATTTCGCATCGGAATGGTTATGGCTACCAGCAGCGGCCGATGCGTTGAGCCGTTCCCTGCAAGATGACGGCTTTGATGTTGTATGCCAGGTGAGCCAAGTCAACACGGACCCGTGGGATTTCATTCTGACCCCCTGAAATAGTCTCGCAGTTTGCAACGTTTCCAGCCCCGGCTTCTAGATGCGGGTTCAGGGAAGCGTGGGAGAATAGAAAGATAGGCAGTGAGGCCTCGGATACGGAAGTAGGGATCGTCGTGGTTACTGCAACACGTGAGCATCAAGAGCTGTTGCTTGAGATTCAGGATTTGATCTCCTCGGTGGCTCAATGGCGCCGCGAACACGATGCGGTTGCCACAGCCGAACGCGTCCGTCAGGCGCGCGCCGATGCGATCCAAGCGCGTGCTGAACGTGACGATGAACTGCGCCAGCTTGAGGTGCTGAACCGTTCGGTTGCCGACCTTGAGAACGCGATCGCCGAGCTCGCAACAGATATCGACGTGAAGGAAGAGCAACTGCTTGCCGGTGTGGAGCCCCGAAGCGAGGCCGACCGTTTGGCGCGGATGCTCGATATTTTGCGTGAACGACGCTCCACCCTCGAAGAAACCCTTGTTGACACGGCCGAAGAGCGTGAAGAGAAACGAGCCGACGCTCAAGCCGCTGAACGTGTCCTGAGCTCGGCCGTGGCGGAGAACCACGCGGCACAAGTGTATGTGCGCGATACGCGGGCATCTCTTGTTGAACGTATTAACGAAGCCGAAGCTCAACGGCAAGAAGCGAGCGCCAAACTAGCTCCGGAACTGCTTGAGCTTTTTGAGAAGCTGGTCGCCGAACACGGGGTTGGGGTTGCCCGCCTCGATAACGACACCTGCACAGCGACCGGGTTGCCTTTGAACCCGCAAGAACTCGAACACATCCGGGCACTCGGGGAAGAGGAACTCGCGTTCTGCCCCCAAACCGGGGTTATCCTCGTGCGTGAGCGCGGCTAGTTTTCGTCGAGAACGATCGTGAGTTGTCCAGCCTTGCGTGGGGTGGGTTCGGTGAGTTCTGTTTGTGGCCAGTGTTTTTGCATCGCGGTGAGTAGGGCCTGCGGAGTTTGAGGGCCGTCGCCGCGGGTTTGCATGAGTAGACGAGCGACTATCCCGCGCGTGTGTTTAGCGTGATGCGAGACGACCTTGCGTTTCCCGTCTTTGATCTGGACTACGTTGACGGTCACGGTCTGTTGGGGGTCTGGAACGTAGGCTGCTTGATAGGCCGCTGAGCGGCAATCGACGATGAGCTCGCCTTCCGCGCGGTCTGCAAGCGCTGTGGCGAGCCGTGGTTTCCAGTAGGTCCCGAGTTTGCCGAGCTCAGGCAGCTTCACGTCCATCGACAATCGATACGCCGGGATGCGATCGGCTAGCCCAACAACACCCCACAACGCTGAGATCACAAAGATCCGGTCTGCGGCCTTTCTCTTCTGGGTTGGGCTCATACCTGCGTAGTCCAGCGCGTCGTAAAGCACACCAGTGTAGATATCGTGCGCGGGAGCGGCTGGGGCATCGAAGATATCGATGTTGCGTTCAATCTCGTGAGCAACAGCCTTGCCGACTCCAAGGACTTCCGCGGCATCAGCCCCCGCAGAAACCTCTTCAAGGTGGCGAGCCACTTCACGGCGGGCCTCGGCAAGTTCAGGGCATGCGAGCGAGTCAAGGTCGATGCTCGCGCCGTCGCTGGCGGGTGTCTTACCTTCGGAGGGCGGCAGAAGAATCATCACGATGGCCATCATAGCCGCGCAGAAACCTGAGCGGGCCGCATGCATGGGTAGGATGAAGAATGCGGAAGGAGACGGACAGACGATCGCGACACAGGTGTCGAGGAAAGTCCGGACTCCACAGGACAGGGTGGTGGATAACGTCCACTCAGGGTGACCTGCAGGAAAGTGCAACAGAGAGCAGACCGCCGCGATCCATGATTGGGTGCGCGGTAAGGGTGAAAGGGTGGTGTAAGAGACCACCGGCGCGCTAGGTGACTAGCGCGGCCAGGAAAACCCCACCCGGAGCAAGACCGAGCAGACTACGTGATCAGGCGGTCCGCCGAAGTAGTCGGGTTGGTTGCTTGAAGCCGCCAGCAATGGCGGCTCTAGATAGATGATCGTCCCGCGGGGTGCGGTAACGCGTCACGCGTACAGAATCCGGCTTATGGCCGTCTTCTTCCGCCACAGCACCGTTCTGGTACGCCCCCCTCAGGCGCTTCACGTCCAAGCTAGTCTTTGCGTGGAAGCGGGTGGCTTTATGGCTCTCTTAGCCAGGGCCGCTCCCTTAGGTAGAATGGTATGCGGATTAGCGCGCGCACCGAACAGGTGGGGCGGGCACCACATCGTCTTGGCCAGCGAACGCTCACAACATGCGTGGTTGCTGGCTGATCCAATCAACCAGGAGTTGTCAGTGACCCAGCAGACTGAAGCTGTATACGCAGACTGGAAGAACCGTGAGGCTCTAGCGGAGAAGATGATTCCGCTGATCGGTCGTCTCTACCGCGAGAACAACGTGGTGACCTCGATCTACGGTCGCAAACTGATCAATGTTTCAGTAGTCGACATCCTCAAGGCTCACCGTGTGGTTCGCCGCATTGAGGGCAAGGAACTCGACCCGCAGCGCACCTACGATCTGCTGGTGAAGCTCGATGAACTCAACCCAGGCAACGTTTCGATCGACCTGGGCCGTCTGAACCGTGCACTCGAAGAAAAGGGTGCAGACGACGCGGATGCGTTCCTCGCTGAACTCTACGCAGACGTTCTAGGTCAGAAGGCAGACGCGAGCGGCGCTCGTGACGTAGTCCTTTACGGTTTCGGGCGCATCGGCCGTCTCCTGGCCCGCATCCTCATCGAACGCGGCGGTGTAGGCCTGCGCCTGCGCGGCGTTGTAGTACGTAAGGGCGCAGATAACGACCTGCAGAAGCGCGCATCCCTGCTGCGCCGCGACTCCGTCCACGGTGCATTCGACGGTTCGATCGTTGTTGACGAAGAGAACAACACGATCACCGCTAACGGCACCCAGATCCAGTTCATCTACGCTAACGATCCAGCCCAGGTGGACTACACCCAGTACGGCATCGAGAACGCCATCGTGGTTGACAACACCGGCCGCTGGCGCGACGAAGAAGGCCTCGGCCAGCACCTGCAAGCCAAGGGCACGAGCGCCGCTCTGCTGACGGCCCCAGGTAAGGGCGAGATCAAGAACATCGTGTTCGGCGTCAACGACGACGACATCACCGCCGAAGACACGATCCTCTCAGCAGCGTCCTGCACGACCAACGCGATCACCCCAGTCCTGAAGGCCGTCAACGACCGCTACGGCGTTGTACAGGGCCACGTCGAGACCGTCCACGCGTTCACTAACGACCAGAACCTCATCGACAACTTCCACAAGGGCGAGCGCCGCGGCCGCTCCGCAGTCCTGAACATGGTGCTCACCGAAACCGGTGCCGCGAAGGCAGTAGCGAAGGCCCTGCCAGAGCTAGAAGGCAAGCTCACCGGTAACGCCGTACGCGTCCCAACCCCGGATGTTTCGATGGCGATCCTCAACCTGACCCTTGAGAAGGAAACCTCGGTCGAGGACATCAACAACTTCCTACGCGAAACCTCGCTCTCGGGTGAACTGCACAAGCAGATCGACTACACCGACTCCCCAGAGGTTGTGTCCACTGACTTCGTCGGTTCCCGCCGCGCCGGCATCGTTGACGGCCGCGCAACCATCGTTGCAGCCGACAAGAAGCACGTGATCCTCTACGTTTGGTATGACAACGAGTTCGGTTACTCGTGCCAGGTGGTACGCATCATCGAGAAGATGGCAGGTAGCCACCCGGTCGCAATCCCAGCCGTCAAGTAAGGCAGCCGATTCAGCCCGAGTAGCGGCATAGAACGAAAGGTGTGGCCCGGAGGAAAACCTCCGGGCCACACCTTTCTCCGTTGCATGCCTGTATCTGTCTGGCAGCGGGCGGGTTCCTAGTGTCCGAAGGGGTCAGGGTCAACACCGGGCATCCAGGTTAGCCCTGGCTCGGTCATCCCGGCTTTCTTCCGTTCGCGTTTCCACCGGCGGGTCCAGCGGTCATTGAGCATGTCAACATAGAGCTTCCCTTCAAGATGCCAGTATTCGTGTTGCAGGATGCGAGCGAACCAACCGGTCGCTTCGAAGTCAACGGGGTTACCGTCAACGTCGATACCGGTCAGGTGCGCGTAGTCGGCGCGCTGCAGCGGGAAATCCAGCCCGGGAACTGACAAGCACCCTTCGGTGTGCCGCTCCGGGTCAGGGTTAGCACCCGAGACCTTCGACAGCGTGATCTGAGGGTTGATGACCACGCCGCGGCTCGGTGCATCGTCATCATGCTCATCGTAGTCCCACGTGAAAATCCGCAAGCCCACACCAACCTGAGGTGCTGCAAGACCCACACCGTTAGCCGCATCCATGGTTTCGAACATGTCAGCAACCAAGGTGCGGACCTCGTCGTCAATCTCTGTGACGTCAGCGGCACGCTGATGCAGAACCGGCTCTGTATAGATCACGATGGGGCGTACGGCCACGAGGGAAGCTCCTGGTGTTGTTGGAAAACTGTGGGGTTTAGCGTTTGTTGTAGACGCCACGTGCTTGGAACACAGGCTCGGACGTCACCTGCACACCAAGGTTACGGAAGATGCCTTCGTCGACTGAGCCGAGGATTGTGGTTGTGTGGACGTCGCACCCGCGTAAGGCCTGGAGCTGGTCCAATGCGGCACGTGCGTTCGGGTCACGCTCCGCGGAGACCGACAACGCAATCAGGACCTCGTCGGTGTGAAGCCGCGGGTTCTGGGATCCGAGGTGATCGATCTTCAGCGACTGGATTGGGCGGATCGAGGTAGGCGCGAGCAACTGCACTTCTTTGGGAAGCCCTGCAAGATACTTGAGCGCATTCAGCAGGGTCGCCGAGCACGTGCCGAGCAGAGCGGATGTTTTACCCGTGATGATGGTGCCGTCGTGCAACTGGATAGCTGATGCCGGGGCGTCGGTTGCTTCAGCGACTTCGAGCGCTGGAGCGACGACCGCGCGGTCTTCGGGCGCGCAGCCTACCTTACCCATCACCAGAGAGATGCGGCGCGAATAGATCGGGTCAAGCCCCTCGCGGCGCTCTTGGACTCGAGCCTTATACCAGCGGCGGATGATCTCTTGGGTCGCGGCATCCCGGCAGACATCGTCGTCGATGATCGCGTCAGCAACCATGTTGACGCCCATGTCGGTGGGGGATTCGTAGGGGGAACCGCCAGCGAGTTCATCGAGCAGGGTCTTCAATAGCGGGAAGACCTCGACGTCGCGGTTGTAGTTAATGGCTTGCTCACCGTATGCGGCGAGGTGGAACGGGTCGATCACGTTGACATCATCAAGGTCCGCGGTCGCTGCCTCATAAGCGAGGTTGACCGGATGATTCAACGGCAGGTTCCAGACCGGGAAGGTCTCAAACTTCGCGTAACCAGAGGTCGTGCCGCGTTGGTGATCGTGATAAATCTGCGAAAGGCACGTCGCAAGCTTGCCAGACCCTGGCCCCGGGGCAGTGACCACGATGAGATCGCGGGTTGTTTCGACGTATTCGTTGCGCCCTAAGCCCTCGGGGGAGACCACCTGGTCTGTGTCGTCCGGGTAACCGGAAATGGTGCGGTGCACAGCGACCTTGAGTCCGAGCTTGATCAGGCGCGCCTTGAAGCGCTCAGCGGCCTCATTGCCTTCTTCGAAACGCGTCAAGACGATGTGCTCCACAAGGAAGCCCATATCGCGGAACGCGTCGATCAAACGTAGCGCGTCTTCTTCGTACGGGATGTTCAGATCGGCCCGGACCTTGTTCCTCTCGAGGTCTTTAGCGTTGAGCGTGATCAAGATCTCGAGTTCATCCGCCAGCGTCTGGAGCATCCTGATCTTGTTATCAGGGGTGAAACCCGGCAACACACGGGAGGCATGGAGGTCATCGAAGAGTTTGCCGCCCATCTCCAAATAGAGTTTGCCGCCGATCTGCTGGCGGCGTTCCGCGATGTGTTTGGATTGGAGGTCGATGTAGCGGAGAGGGTCGAACCCGACTTTGCGCTGGATCTGCGTGGACACGGTGCTACATCCTCCAAACTGTCGGGGGCGATTCAACTGCGGCATAGCCACAAGTTCCGCACCCTCCCAGCAGTCCGCGTGTGAATGCGGGCCTGGGCCATACAGAGGATAAGTCTAACCCCCGGAAGCGCCCGGAAAGGTATTTTGCTAGAAATGGCATGAGGTGGCCGCATAGTTGCGCCGCACTGAGGAGAAATGTTGTGCCGGCCACACCAGGAATGAGCGCTTCACGAACTTGGCAAGAAAGGTGTGTAACTTTCACTGATATTTTGCTGGAGATGTGGGCAACGTTGAGGATTCTTCTGGTTCGAGAAGGCGTTGAATGAGTCGGCGAGGAATAGCATGTTGGTTACGGCATCGAATACGTAGACCAGACGCGCGGGTTTGCACCGCGTACCGTCTCTAGTAACGCTAGTTCCCATACTGTCGGGAATCTCCGGGGCGGGCTAGTTCAGCTCCCGACCTGCCAACATCACTCGTTGTGAAGCGTCCTGGGTTTAGTTCCTACCTCAGCTAAGGAAGGATTGAACTATGCCTAGAAAGTATTCCGTCGAGTTCAAGGAGAAGGCGGTCCATCAGATCATCGAAATGGTCCGCCTGGAGTCCTGCTCACTGCAACGCGCCTACACGGAGGTTGGTGAGCTGCTTGGAGTGTCTCACCATACGTTGCGGGCTTGGTACCGTGACAGCGCTTCAGTACGCGATGACTCTGGCGCGTCTGGCGGCGAAACGATGGAAGAAGAGCTCAAGCGTCTGCGCCGCGAAAACCGTGAGCTGAAACGAGCAAACGGGATTCTTAAGACTGCTTCGGCTTTTTTCGCAGCGGAACTCGACCGACCCACGACCAAATGATCTCCTACATCGACGCATACAAGGATCAGTTTGGGGTCGAGGCCATCTGCCGAGTCCTCAAACAAGCAGATCGTGGATTCATTACTTCACGTGGCTACCGCAAAGCCACCACACGTGTTCCCAGTGCAAGGGCCTTAAGCGACAGCCTTCTCATCCCAGAGATACAACGTGTGCATGCGGAGAATTTCTCGGTTTACGGTATCCGCAAAATGTGGCACGCGATGAACCGTGAAGGCTTTCATATCGGCCGCGATAAGACCGCCCGATTAATGAAGCTAGCAGGTGTTTCCTGCCGCAGGCGTGGGCGAACGCCCGTGACAACGATTAGCCCGAAGACACCGGATCATCGCCCGGACCTAGTGCAGCGAAACTTTCGTGCACAAGCGCCAGGCAGGTTGTGGGTTGCTGACATTACTTACGTTCGCGCCCTGTCGGGATTCGCCTACACCGCGTTTGTCGTGGATGCCTACAGCCGAAAGATTGTTGGTGTTGCTACACGCTCGACGATGCGTACCGATGCGCTGCCCATGGAGGCCTTGGAGCATGCGTTAACGACTGCAGGGCGAATCCATGGAAACCGGTTAATTCACCATAGCGATCGGGGTAGCCAGTACGTGTCACTGAAGTATTCCACCGCGCTAGCGGAATCCGGAATCCGTCCGAGTGTGGGAACAGTCGGCGATTCTTATGACAATGCACTTGCCGAAACAGTCAATGGCCTCTACAAGGCGGAACTGATTCATGCCCAAGGCCCGTGGACATCGGTCGGAGAAGTCGAACTGGCCACCTTGCGGTGGGTGCATTGGTGGAACACTAAGCGGCTTCACGAAGCTTTGGACTACGCCACCCCACAGGAAGTCGAAACCGAGTACTATCTCACCCAGCCCATCAACACAGGGCCGTAAAAGAAGCGGAACTAAACCCAGGACGCTTCATTGCGTGCTACCCAAACTCAGATCACGCACAGAACACACAACCGTCTCCACGCTGGGACTGACTCGCAAGTTTAAGGCGACAGTAGGACCTAAGACTCGACGATTGCTAAGGATAATTAAGTATCTCGCGACATACGCAAAAGCCGCTCGAGCGGTTCCGCTGGCGTGTCAGTCTTCAGGCTACCTGGGTCGTTCGGAACACTTAGTTGCGAGAGCTCCGGTCCACATATATTAGGGCAAATATAGGTTTCCGTTTTTGTGGAATTGCTGCAGTCTGAACTCGGGCTTGCATTCGAGTAGTTGGGGGAAGGCTAGATCGGAAGCGCAGCACTTCGAGAACAGCCAATCTCTTGCTAGTGCCGGGCGTGTTCTTTATAAACGGCAACAAAGAGACGAGCACTGTCAGCAGTATGTATGCACACACAGCGAATGCAAGGGCGTAGTAGTTGTCAGTGAGCTGCATCGAATCATTCGCTTTAGAGGAAGCGATCACGCTCTCAAGCGCTGTCCCAAACGCGAATATGGTTGTGACTAGTAGCGCTGAGAGCGTTATTACGATCGTGAGGATCTGCGTTGCTGAATGAGCGTACGCTGCCTTGTATGACAAATAGGCGATCGACTGCTCTTGTGGGTCAGCAATATGTTCTTGTTCTTCCTTGGACATCAGCTCATTCACCGAGTCAAGGATCCGACGCCGCTTCCGCGTAGGACTAAAACGGTCAGAAACCCTTTTATAAAAACCTTTCATGCAGAAGATATTATCGCTTGATGAAAGGGGGGTCCATAAACATTTTCCAGCAAAGGCGCCCTATAGGACGTCTAAAATCACAACGAGAAGCGGGAGAAGTTGTGGTGACCATGAGTCCATTGACCTGGTACCAAGGATACGTGGGGACTAACTATCGAGGTAGCAACGTGTATCCATATCTCGCTTGCTCGGGTAGGTATTTCGGCAAGGATGAATTTAGAACGCCTGTACCACTGAGCCAAAGAATCTAGTGCCTCTTGGAGAACTGCTAACAAGTCAGCGAAGTCTCGCCCGGTTCGTCGCGAAGGAGATGAAAAAGGTCTCCCGACCTACAGGAGAAGCGGGCAGCACAGTTACGAGCCTCTCCGTTTCGCTCTTGGGTAGTGATGCTTGGTGAAGGATCTGAGTTGAAGGCCCGAAGCGAACAAAACGACGAGGCCCTATTCGTTGAGACAAGTATGTTGCTTGTCTCAACGAATAGGGCCTCTCGTACCTGGGTGAGTGACGGGGCTTGAACCCGCGACCTTCTGGACCACAACCAGACGCTCTACCGGCTGAGCTACACCCACCATATTCAGTTGTCAGCCTCCCACGTTGGTTTCGGCTGGAACCGAAGCGCCTGGGATTGAGGCAACAGCAGAGACTCTACACGTTAAAGTGTTGGCAACCTAATCGCATGCGTTCACCGTGGCGAAAGCAACACAAAAACGGGGTAGGCCTCGCTGCTGCTCATCGTAGCGCTGTGTTTCATGATCTCGCTGCCTTCATGATGGTGCGGCGGTAGTAAGCGAGCTCATCGATCGAGTCTTGAATGTCACCCAGAGCCCGGTGGTTACCGGTCTTAGCGGGTGCCGCATCGAAATCTTGCGGGTACCAGCGGCGGGCAAGCTCCTTGATCGAGGACACATCGACGATGCGGTAGTGCAGATGATCAATCACCTCAGGCATGTCCCGGGCCAAGAACAAGCGGTCATTGCCTACCGAATTACCCGCAAGCAGCGCGATGCCCGCCTCGGGGACGAACCGTTGAATATAGCTCAGAACAGAATCTTGAGCCGCTTGCATCGAAACACCGGCATCGAGCTCTTCCAACAACCCCGAATTCGTGTGCATACGAGTCACGAAATCGTCCATACGCTCAATCGCCCCAGCAAGTGGCTTGATGACCACGCTGATGCCCTCATCAACCGGCTGCAACTGCGCGTCAGTGATGATCACAGCGACTTCGATCAGGGCATCGTTAACCGCATCCAGGCCCGTCATTTCGCAGTCGATCCACACCAGCGGCATGTCATCGCGGCCCAACGTCCGGCTGTTGTGTGAGGTGGGTTTTGTTCCGATTGCAGATCCGGAATGATGAACCAGGTCAGATTTCGTTGCATGATCAGAGCGAGATTCCATAGATCTCAGCGTAACCTTAGGAGAGCACGGTTGTAGAGAACCGGGCTTATAAACAGCGCCTCATTGAGCTCGAATCGAACAGGGGAGTCATGGATCACAGCGTTACAGCGCACGAAAGCCCGCAGGCTTCGTCTCGGCCACGCTCCTCACGTTCGGCGTGGTCGCGTATGCGTAGACGCGTGCTCCCTGATGCTTTGCGGCTCAACACCACCGTATGGGTCGGTTTCCTCGCATCGGTGCTCGCAGCGGTTTCCGCTTGGGCCATCGGGTTTGTAGCCAACACGCCAGATGCGACCTTCACCGGCTCTACATTCGTGAATGCTTTGCGCGCTAATGACGCGGTCCTCTGGGCGGCAGTCATCGGGCTCGCTACGGCCGTTGGGCTCGCAAGTCACGCCTGGATCCAGCTTGCCCGCCGCCTCTCGCTATCGGACGGGCACCACGTCCAGACCCGCATCGTGGTTCTATGGAGCGCGCCGTGGTTCTTCGCGCCACCGATCTTCAGCAACGACATGTATTCCTACCTCGCCCAAGGTCGGCTCTTGATGCTGGGTAAAAACCCATACACGGACTGGGTCTCCCAGGTTCCGGGCTGGTTTGGGCAAGGTGCCGCCTCAGTATGGGCAGAATCCGCCTCCCCTTACGGGCCGCTGTTTCTGATCATGGCGGCAGCCGTCGCGCTTGTTTCGTGGGGTAACCCAGACATCGCGCTGTTCCTCTTCCGTCTCATCGCGCTGGTCGGGGTCATCATCTTCATGAAGATCATCCCCAAACTCAGCCGCGACCACGGCGTGAACCCAACCTGGGTTCAATGGCTCACTGCAGCGTCACCGCTTTTCCTGTATTCGATGATCGCCTCAGGGCATAACGATGCGCTCATGGTCGGTCTCATGATGTGGGCATTCGTAGCGCTACGGCGCAACAAAGTAGTCGCTGGGCTGTTGCTGGCTACAGCTGCGATCGCGATCAAACCCATCGTGGTTCTATGCCTGCCGTTCATTGGCCTCACCTGGGCGGGCAAGAACGCGAGCTGGGGCCGCCGCTGGATGTGCTGGATCATTACCGGCGTGACCGTAGCCTTCGTCTTGACCCTCCTCGGAATCGTGACCGGGACGTGGTTCGGTTGGATCACCGCGATGGCTGGACAAGGCATGGCGATCTTCCCCTTCGCTCCGTTCGGGCTGCTCGGTCTAGGGTTCGGCAAACTCGTATCCTTCGCGGGTGGAGCACAAGCAGGTTTGATCGCCCAAGCCCTCTTCTATGCGGTCGGTAAACTCATCGCTATCGGGCTCGCCGTGTGGTTCGCGCTAGCCCGCCCCAAGATCTCGCCACTGACGGCATCCGGCCTCGTACTCCTGGCGGCAAGCCTGCTCAACCCCGTCATCCAGCCGTGGTACTTCTACTGGTTCTTGCCGTTCTTGCTGTGCCGCCGCATGTACTTCGGATTCGTTGAACAGCTCATCGTGTGGGGAAGCATTGCCCACGTCATCTGGACTACCTCAACACAGATCTCACTACCGCCATGGCAAGAACTCGGTAGCTTCCAGCTCGTATTCATCCTGATCTCTACCACCATCAGCATCCTGGCAGTGAGCCTTCCACGTACTCAACGCAAGCTACTTGTTCCACCAGCATGGCGTGACGTTCGCACACCAGCCAGGACCAGCATCGTTGTACCAACCCTAAGCAGATGGCACAGAAGCACCATCGGGCCTGGCATCTACAGCAGCCCGCGTGTCATTGACGAACGCGTCTGGTAACCCCGCGCGTGCGTCCCTCATGGTGAGAAACCGCATTGGTGAGCAACTACACAGTGCAGTCATGAAACCTTCAGGTTCAACCGGTAGTCTAGAGCGGGTGCCTGAAGCGGAATAGTGCGCGCTCTAAAGAACTCGCGCTTGGTCCTGTATACGGCACTGCACCCGTTCGGGAACACCGCTTGATCTAAGGAGCTGGCAGCACCGGTGACGAGAGCATGGAAAGAACTAGACGACCGCTTGCGCGAAAAAGTCGTTGCATACATCGACGAATACCGCGAAATGCGGCCAGAGCTGGAAGTCATCACCGAACAGTTGCGTGTGCAGATCAAACAGCTTTTCAATGACACCGATGTGCGGCCACTCTTCGTGGCGGCACGCACCAAATCGGTTGAATCTTTTCGGCAGAAGGCCTCCCGCACGGTGTATTCGAAGGAAGAAGGCCAAGAGCGGGAACTTGAATTCCCGGACCCCATTTCGATGATGCACGACATCGTGGGCATCCGCGTGATCGTCCAGTTACCACGCCAAGTCAGGGCCGCAGCGCAGATCATCAAACGCTGCCGCAACGAGTTCTATATCGAATCTGACCGCGAGAAAGACACCGGCTCGGTGGAGACTGGCACCTACGGCTACTCCTCACGGCACCTCATCGTGCGGCCCAAAGACAATCCAATAGTCGCCGAATATGAAGCGCGGCACCCTCAACGTGTCTTACCGTTCGTGTTCGAAATCCAGATCCGTACGATCCTCACGCACGCTTGGAGCGAATTCGAGCACGAAATCCGGTTCAAACGCAGAAACTCGGAAGCCTGGACTCCATACCTTGACCGTGAGTTCACTGGTGCTGCTGCGATGCTTGATTCAGTTGAGCACCTGTTCACCGACATCGATCACCGTCACCAGCGCATCCTCGCTTTCTGGGACGCGAACGGTGTTGGGGGAGAAGAGCTAACGTCTGAACTGATCGGTGAAGTGTGGTCCACGATGTGGCCGCACCTTGAATATAAAGAAGACTCCGACTGGGGTTGGGCGCTCGAATTGCTCGCCGCGCACAACATCACCACACCTAAAGGGCTTGCATCCCTACTAGATGCGACAACGATCACGCATGTGCGCCAGGCCCTGGACCACCGATTCTCTCCAGGCCCGGAGCGCCTACTTGATGACCTGTTGCTGTGGAAGTTCGGCTACAACCATCTCGACTTGACCGCCCAGGACGATCCGCGGCGACGCGCATCGCTCTCGCGGCGTCTGCAACAGATCCGTACATACCGGCGGCAAGGAATGCAGCCGGAGTGATGCCGCAACCCCGAGTAGCACCGTAACGCCGAGTAGGGGACGCAACCTAGGGGGCGGAGCTTAAGCCCGGGGATACGCCGGTGTGGTGTAGCGGCTGGTGAGGCGTGGCGGCTAGTAACGCGCCGCTAGAAACCGGGCTTGGAAAACTAGATGAGAACTAGATGCGTGGCAGGTTGTTGCGGGACCATTGGGCCTTGCGCACAATGGTTGCCGGGATACCTCGAACCAGTGAGCCGGCAGGGATTTCCTCATCGATCAACGGGGTCATTTCCAGAATGCTGCCGGTACCGATATGGGAACCTGCGCGCAGCTGAACGTCCGAGCCGGTCACCAACACCTGGTTTTCGATCGTGACGGCGTTCTTGCTCGCTCCACCGAAAGAGGCCTCGGAATCCGCATCGATCCACACGTCCGTGCGGAAGTAGCAGTCTGATCCGACTGAAACCTGGGCCTCGGGGACAGTGGCGATGTTCAACACGCCCTCTGTCGTAACGTTCTCTCCGATCACGATGTTAGCGCTTTCGGCAACAATCACTTCGATGTTGAGGTTCTTATTGCCTGAACCGATGACGAGCTGACCGTTATCGCCAAGGAAACGGGCCTTCAAGCCAGAAAGCATGACGGAACCATCGATCACTACACGGTTGTTACGACCTTCAAAGGTGAACTCGACGTCGGAAGGGAGCGTGTTGTGGTGGGCCACGAAGTTGCCGCGGCTATCCAGGGGAGAGGTACGGAAGTCGTGTTGACCTTTCGCCGCACGGTTCGATGAAGCGGTGTTGGAGGCGGTCATCGTGCCGCGGTATTGCTGTTGCATGGTCCCTTCCCTGATCTGAACAGAACCAAAACTGTGGCTCGTGTACATCAAATTCTAAGACCTTTTCTGTGTTGTGCCGATATTCCTACTGTGCACGGTCCCGTGAGCCGCCAGTAAGCGCCCCCGGCGCGACTCGAACGCGCGACCGGCAGATTAGAAGTCTGCTGCTCTATCCAACTGAGCTACGGAGGCCGGATGCCTCAAGGCTGGGATAGAGGCAACCCCTTCAGCATAACGGTTTGATCCGTTGTTCACATTCCCCAACTCACAAGGATTCATCCACAAATCTGCGCTCCACCGTCTTTTTCGGCCCTGTTTTCGTGAACCTGATAGTGCAAGAGCTCTCAACGCAATCGCTATACGGAGCACTACCTAAGGAGAAGAAGATGACCGATTATGTATCGCTACGGGGATTCGTTGCAACAGAAATCCAACTGAAACACCACGAGAACTTCAAGGTCGCCTCGTTCCGGCTAGGGTGCCCCGAATCACGTTTCAACCGGGAAACCCAAGAGTGGGAGGAAACGGGGATCAACTGGTATTCGGTCTCCGCTTTCCGTGACCTTGGCAGCAATGTGATGTGCTCGCTATCGAAAGGGGATCGCGTCATGGTTTCGGGCCGTCTCAAAGTCAGGCAGTTCACACGGGAGGACAACAGCACCGGCACCACTGTTGAAGTTCTGGCGGATGCGGTTGGGCCGGACCTCCTGTTCGGTACCGCTTCATATGTCCGTACCTCCCAAGCCAAGCGTGGCACTGGCGCGGCCAATGGGGAAGCCCGAAGCGAAGAAGTCCGTAACGGGCTCAGCAACGGTATTGGCAATACGGAGACAGGCAACGAAAGCCCCGCCGGCAACGTGGACTCATCCGCATCACCGTCCACCACGCTCGCTTTCGGTTCCACCACACTCGTAGAAGACGATGCGGATGAGGATGTGACTGCGCGGCTCACTGCCTGAGGCTGAGCTTGAGTGCCCGCACCCGTAAGTGTCAGGCGGCAATAGCCGTTGCACATTATTGGTGCCCTGCTTTGGGTGATGTAGTGCTTTGCTGATGTAGTGCGACAGGGCCGTGGTAGGGGACTAGAATGGTTGATGGCCGCACCCGGCCCTGTCCGCGCGCCCAGGAACTGATCTCTTGCGGCGGAATAGCAACCGAAAGGAAACATGGCGGAGTTCATCTACACCATGGTCAAAGCCCGCAAGGCGGTGGGCGACAAAGTCATTCTCGACGATGTCAGCATGTCGTTCTATCCCGGGGCAAAGATTGGCGTTGTCGGCCCGAATGGCGCCGGTAAATCCACGATTCTGAAGATCATGGCGGGCCTTGACCAGCCATCCAACGGCGAAGCCCGCCTCAGCCCTGGCTATTCCGTAGGGATCCTGTTGCAGGAGCCACCTCTCAACGAAGAAAAGACCGTACTGGGCAACGTCCAGGAAGGCGTTGGGGAGATCTACGAGAAGCTGCAACGCTACAACCAGATCTCTGAAGAGATGACCCAGCCAGACGCTGACTTCGATGCGTTGCTTGAAGAGATGGGGTCGCTTCAAGCCGATATCGACGCAGCTGATGCGTGGGATATCGATTCGCAGCTTGAGCAAGCGATGGACGCGCTCCAGCTACCGCCAGCAGATGCTGATGTAACCCACCTCTCCGGTGGTGAGCGTCGCCGTGTCGCCTTGTGTAAGCTCCTGCTGCAGAAGCCAGACCTGCTGCTACTCGACGAACCAACCAACCACCTGGACGCCGAATCCGTCTTGTGGCTCGAACAGCACTTGAAGACGTACCCAGGTGCTGTGCTCGCTGTAACCCACGATCGTTACTTCCTCGACCACGTTGCCGAGTGGATCGCTGAAGTCGACCGCGGCCGCCTCATCCCGTATGAAGGCAACTACTCAACCTACCTTGAGAAGAAGCGTGAACGTCTCGAGGTTCAGGGTAAGAAGGACGCGAAGCTCGCCAAGCGCCTGCAGGACGAGCTTGAATGGGTCCGCACTAACACTAAGGGACGTCAGTCCAAGCAGAAGGCTCGCCTGGCTCGCTATGAAGAGATGGCGGCTGAAGCAGAGAAGATGCGTAAGCTCGACTTCGAGGAAATCCAGATCCCGCCAGGCCCGCGCCTAGGCAATCTGGTACTTGAAGCCAACGAGATCAAGAAAGGCTTCGACGGCCGCACGCTCTTCCACAACCTGTCTTTCACGTTGCCTCGCAACGGCATCGTTGGTGTGATTGGACCGAACGGTGTAGGTAAGTCGACCCTGTTCAAGTGCATCGTTGGGCTCGAAGAGATTGACGAAGGCACCCTCAAGGTCGGCGAAACCGTGAAGCTCGCCTACGTCGACCAGAACCGTGCCGGGATCGATCCTGAGAAGTCCGTGTGGGAAGTGGTCTCTGACGGCCGTGACTACATCAACGTTGGTGAAGTCGAAATGCCATCGCGAGCCTATGTTTCCGCGTTCGGCTTCAAAGGCCCGGACCAGCAGAAGAAGTCAGGAGTGCTCTCTGGTGGTGAACGTAACCGTCTCAACCTGGCACTGACCCTAAAACAGGGCGGTAACCTGTTGCTACTTGACGAACCGACCAACGACCTCGACGTTGAAACCCTCGGTTCCCTGGAGAACGCCCTCGAGAACTTCCCGGGCTGTGCCGTGGTCATTTCCCACGACCGTTGGTTCCTCGACCGCGTGGCAACCCATATTCTCGCTTACGAAGGCACCGAGGAAGATCCAGCCAACTGGTACTGGTTCGAGGGTAACTTCGAAGACTACGAGAAGAACAAGGTTGAGCGCCTCGGCCCAGAAGCCGCGCGCCCAACCCGAGTGACGCACCGCCGCCTCACCCGCGACTAAGGTAGTCGAGAATCCAAATGCTGGTGGCTCCCTCGTTTATACAATGCGGGAGCCACCAGCATTTAAGTGCCGCCCAGCAGTGAACATGCCAGCGGTCCAGGGGAAGCTAGGAGAGCGGATACTCGTGGTCTTCAGACAGGCGGATCATCGCTTCCTGAACGACCGAAGCGACCAGCTCGCCCTCTCGGGTGAACACTGAGGAGCGGATCAAGCTGCGGCCATCCTGAGCCGTGCTGGCGTGGTGGTCGAAGAGCAGCCACTCATCCACGCGAGCTTCGCGGTGCCACCACATCGAATGATCCAGGCTCGCATATGAGGCCCCGAGCTGTTGCATCCCAATCCAGGATGTACCCATACGGCGCAACGCAGTCTCCACCTGGGTGAAGTCAGAGCCGAAAGCTAACGCGGCACGGTGCAGAAGCGGATCATCAGGAAGCTGAGCACGCGTCTTCATCCACACGAGATGACGCTGCGGGGTGCCTGCTGGGCGGGCATAGAGGGAGCCCTCCGGATAACGCAGGTCAAAAGGACGATACTTGGTGACCATGTCCTTCAACGGGTGATCGATATCCGCTAGCTCTTCATCCAGCGTCGGCACATCCTCAGGGGCCGGGACGCCTTCAGGCATCGCATCCTGGAAGATCGGGCCGGCACCTGGTACCTGGAAGGATGCGGACATCGAGAGGATCGGTGTCCCGTCTTGGTAAGCGTTGACGCGGCGCGCACTAAAGGAGCGACCGTCGCGTAGCTTCGCGACACCGTACGTAATGGGCTTCTCAGGATCGCCGGGGCGTAGGAAGTAGCCGTGGAGGGAGTGGATCGGACGGTCATCACCGACCGTGCGTTGCGCCGCAACAACCGACTGCCCCAACACCTGACCCCCATAGATACGTGGCGGCCCGATTTTAGGGGTGTGCCCAACCGAGATGATTTCGTGGGTTTGAGCGCCTGGTTCTGTGAGGTCCAGTAGGTTCTTGAGAACATCGGTTGGCGATGCCATGAAAAATGACCCTCCGCTTGCGTGGTCTTGACGAAAGATGTTGTTCAGATCATAGCCGCAACCTCAACGGTGGAGGTGCCTGGCACACTAAGAGGGTGGCCACTAGTTTGATCTTGTCTGAAGCGACAGACCTCGAGGACGTGGGAACTTTCTTACAGAGGTCTGCCAGTATTCGTGATGGAGTGTGTCGGATTGTTGCGCGCGGCCGGGTCGCGGCATTACACACCGCGTTTTCTTTCCCGATGATGTTGACGGACCCCGCGCCTGTGATTATCGCTCAGCGCGGGGTGCGTCTCACTCAACAAACAGAACTCGTGGACGTTGTGGTCCCGATGGCTGAACTGCGTGATCGTCTGCCGCGGGCAACGACCGCGGGCCACGGGCAGTTACGCATCCCGCCGCAGCGTGTGAACGCACCATGGACGTCGCTGGTGCCGCTGCAATCGCAATGGGAGCAAGCGGGGACGGTGGTTGATGATGCAGTGCACGATGCGGGTGCTGAAGTCGCGCGAATCGTCAGCGAGTCCTTGCCGGATCAGCCGGGGCAACCGGTGCTCGTGCAGGCACGCAATGCGGTGTGGGGGAAATCTCTAAGCGAATTGGGCGTGGTTGAGCTGAGCGATCGTTTGGCACCCATGCTGGCGGGGGCCGCGTTCACGGCCTACGCCCTCGGATTTGTGCTCAAAGGTGGGCGTTCCCGCCTTTTCACGGCAGGCATGTGGCGGCGGCTATCCTGCCATGGCGGAACCTTGTTATACCGGGCGGGGTTGAGCTAGTCGGCTGTGTTCAACATCGCGGTCGCGGCACGCTCAAAGTAGTCCCACATCAACGCGTCGATTGCTGGGGGCAATGAGACTTCGTCCATCGCGGCGCGCATGTGTTTGAGCCAGCGTTCGCGAGTGTCTCGGTTGACGGTGAAAGCGAAGTGGCGGGCCCGCAAGCGTGGATGACCACGGTGTTCGGAATAGGTGCTGGGTCCGCCGAAGTACTGGATGAGGAACAGGCGCAGGCGAAGTTCTGCCGGGCCTAGGTCTTCTTCGGGATATTCAGCCCGCAAGATCTCATCTTTTGCAACGCCGCGATAGAACGCGGCAACCAGATCCACGAACTTCTTTTCACCTAGCTGGTGATACACGCTGCCCACCATCGCCTCGGTGCTGTTGAGACCAGCTGGACGCACATTGCCTAGAGGGATTGCGCCTTTGAACTCACGCTTTTCAACACCTGGGGTGGGTTTCTCGTTCATCTCCATACCAGCATTGTCTCAAGCCCTAGCGTCCGCCGCTCACGTAACGCCACCGCTCAACTATTCGCTACTGACTGCTGCGCCGATGTTGTCTGCGCCGCTGTCCGGGTGGACGAGGATCTTGCATGCGGTGCTGTTAGCGATAAAACACCATTTGTGAGCCTGGCTGTGTAGTTGCCTGTATTCTTCCGCGTGGGCCCGTGCATCGAGCCTTGGAATGAGGGTAGCAGGCTGAATCTCTATGAGTGTGAATCGGCCTGAACCATCAGGGGAGAGGGTTAGCTCC
Source organism: Pseudoglutamicibacter albus (assembly GCF_022346425.1). Classification (GTDB taxonomy): domain Bacteria; phylum Actinomycetota; class Actinomycetes; order Actinomycetales; family Micrococcaceae; genus Pseudoglutamicibacter; species Pseudoglutamicibacter albus. The sequence goes on along the minus strand of NZ_JAKRCW010000003.1, from coordinate 137,265 downwards.
CCGCTGACGTCCACGCCCGTCCAGGCAACATCGAACCCTCGCATTCCGGCTGCGCGCAGAAACGAAAGCACATGGCATTGCCCCAAAGCCGCCAGCATGAGCGTTTCCGGATTCCACTGAGCGGGGTCACCGAAGAACACTTTTGCTGCCGAGAGCGCAAGCCCTGTTGTATGCGAGGACGAATCCGAAACCGGCGGACGCCCGAGCCCCGGTGTGGTTGCTACGGATTCACGTGAGAACGCACGTAGCGAGCTCGTTGGCGGGCCGTCACCGGCCCGCCAAGCCACACTCACCTGAAATCGGTGGGGTTTCAGTGCGTGGCCTTAGTCCGGTGTGCGGCTTCGTCTGCCTTGCGGGCGGCGATGATGCGTTCAAGCCCGTCGCGGGCCTCAAGCAGGGGACGCTTGAGCCCTGGCTTGTCAGCGGCGAGGGTCTCGATTGCCTGAGTTGTCGCCTGCAATGTGGCCGGTGTGGCCGCGAAGTACGGGTAGAGCCCCGTCACTAGTCGTTGTGACATCTCATAGCTTGCGTCATCCCACATCGCGGCGAGGTTCTCGAAGTAGAGCTCAGCGTATGGCGCCAAGAGGTGATCGTCGTGGCAACGGTTGAAGCCCAAGAGCGTGGCTCGCTGCATAGTGTTCGTCAGGTTTTGCTCCTTGACCATCGCTTCCCACGCCTTCTGCTTAGCCTCAGGATTTGGCAGTGCAGCTTTAGCGGTTTGCGCGCTCGTCGCGCCTGTTGCCGAGGAATCCTTCGCGTACTCAGCATCGATCTCGGCTTCGCCGATGCGGCCACCGGTCGCGAGGGAAATCAGGAGGGTCCAGGAGAGGTCCTGATCGATCTCAAGACCGGACAGCGAAGTCTCCCCGCTACGGAGATCTTCAATAATGCCCAACTGAACATCGCTATTGGCGAGGCGAGCGAAAGCGTTGACGAGCTGGAACTGCATGTCGCTACCACGGGCAGCCTCTTGAGCTGCACCCCACAAAACATTGCCGGCCCGCTGCCGCAGCGTCTCGGCCTTAGAAGGGCGCACATAGTGCTTGAGTGCGTACTCAAGCTGACGCACCAGAAGGTTGGCAAGGGTCGCGTCAGTCTCGGCAGGAAGGTGGGTCAGGACGGTATCGACGAAGGTTGTTGCCGCGAGCTCCCCATCACGGGTAGCGTCCCACAGCGAGGACCACACAACCGCTCGATCCAGCGGTTCCTGCAGCCCGGACACGTGCCGGATAGCGGTATCTAGAGAGGCTGAATCCAAGCGGATTTTCGCGAATCCCAGATCAGCGTGATTAGGCAGAACAAGGTCAGGGGTAGGTACCCGCCCAGCCTGCTCTATGACGGTCTTCTCACCCTCGATATCCACATCAAGGCTCACATCACGTGTGAGGTTATGTGCAGCATCAAGCGTGTAGAAAGCGAGCTTGATGTGCTGTTTACGCAGATGCGGGTGCGCCTCGGGCGCACTCTGGGTCACGGTGAGATCGGCAAGGTATCCGTCTTCGTCGATGTCATAGTCGATCTTAAGAGTGTTGACACCGCAGGTTTCCAGCCACTGCTGAGACCACTCGCTCAAGTCTCGCCCGGAAGCCTTTTCAAGGTGGCGCAGCAGATCTTTAAGCTCGGCGTTGCCCCACGCGTTCTCCGCGAGATACGCCCGGACGCCCTCCATGAACGCTTCCTGGCCAACCCAAGCAACCAGCTGACGTAGCACAGCGGCGCCCTTAGCGTAGGTGATGCCATCGAAGTTCGCGTTGACCGCGTCGAGATCCACCATGTCGGCAGTAATCGGGTGTGTGGTCGGCAACTGATCCTGAGCGTAGGCCCAGGTCTTCTCGGAAGCCGCGAACGTCGTCCATGCGTGAGGGGACACGCCAGATTCAACCGCGCAGAGGTGAGACATGAACTCGGCGAAGGACTCGTTAAGCCACAAGTCATCCCACCAACGCATCGTGACGAGGTCGCCAAACCACATGTGAGCGAGCTCGTGCAAAACGGTGATGTCGCGGCGTTCACGTAACGCGCCGGAAACCTTGGAACGGAACACGTAGTCTTCCAGGATCGTCACACAACCGGCGTTCTCCATCGCGCCGGCGTTGAAGTCTGGAACAAAGATCTGGTCGTATTTAGTGAACGGGTACGGGGTCCCGAACTGCTCTTCAAAGAACCTGAACCCGGCCTTAGTGGTTTCGAACAGGTTCTGGGCGTCTACGTATTGTGCAAGTGAAGCGCGAGAATAGACGCCGAGCGGCACGCTACGGCCATCTTCTGCCTTGTAGACGTCCGTGGTTCCCTTGTACGGGCCTGCCACGAGCGCTGTGATGTAGGACGAAATGCGTGGCGTGGCTGGGAAGACCCAACGCGCGATGTCGGTTTGGGGTTGCGTGCCCTGTTCCGTTGGGGTCGCCTCAGCAGGTAGAGGTTGCGGCTGTGGGGTCGGCTGATTGGAGATCACTGTCCAGTGAGCCGGGGCATCGACCGTGAAGCTGAAGGCCTGCTTGAGGTCCGGCTGTTCAAAAGTAGGGAAAACACGGCGTGCATCCGGAACCTCGAACTGGGTGTATAGGTAGACCTCGTTATCGACTGGGTCTACAAAGCGGTGCAGACCTTCACCGGTGGAGGAGTAGTGGAAATCCGCGTCGATCTCCAAGAGGTTCTCCGATTTCAGATCCGGCAGCTGGATCCGGTATTCATCCGCGTGGGTTGCGGGATCGAGGTCTTTGCCGTTGAGGGTAATCGAATGGATGCGCGCTGTGATTGCGTCGATGAACGAGGACGCGCCTGGAACGGAACGAAACGCGATGGTTGCTTTAGTCCGGAACGTTTCGCTACCTGTGGTGAGATCCAGGTGGATGTGGGAGGACTGAGCCACTAACTGACGGGAGCGTTGCATCGCTTCGTCGCGGGTCAGGTTAAGTCCAGGCACAGGTAGTCTCCTCTAGTTTTTGGTGCTCTCGGGGGCGCAGGTGAGTGGTGTCAAGGCTTTCTTGAATAGTTTCCCACTTGGGATGCAATCTAACCAGACGTGCGCGCTTGCTTCTTGCCTAGAATACTCTTTGAGAGTTTCGATTACGTCGCCTTGGAGGAAATGTGCGTATCCACATCGCTACAGATCACGCGGGTCTCGAACTGAGCCACCATCTGATCAAAGTCCTGGGGGAGGACGGTCACGAAGTTATTGACCACGGCCCGCAAGAATACGATCCACTCGATGACTACCCAGGGTTCTGCATCAACGCTGCGGTAGCCGTCGCTCAAGATTGGGATAACGGTGTCGAAGCACTCGGTATCGTTTTGGGTGGCTCAGGTAACGGTGAACAGATCGCCGCGAACAAGGTCAAAGGAATCCGCGCAGCACTCGTCTGGAACGAAGAGACCGCAAAGCTCGCCCGCGAACACAACAACGCCAACGTCGTAGCCGTAGGCGGCCGCCAGCACACGGTAGATGAAGCAACCGAACTCATCCGCACATTCATTTCCGAGCCGTTCCCAGGAGACGAACGTCACCTACGTCGCATCGGGAAGATCGGGGTTTACGAGACCACCGGCGACATCCAGATGTAGCGGAGCATGATGCGGGACTAGACCGGTAGCGAAGTTAGTTCTGTACTGAAAACGGTTCTGTACTGAAAAAGGTTCTCCCGAAACACTTCCACGTGTTTCGGGAGAACCTTTTTGCCCTAGGAACCCTACTTGTGCCGGGAACCCTAGATGTCCATTCCAGAGCGGGTGACGAGAATCGAACTCGCGTAACTTGCTTGGAAGGCAAGGGCTTTACCATTAAGCTACACCCGCATGGCACGCTCATTAGAGCGACCGGATCCACTCTAACAGTGCGAACGAGTTCACCAAAATTTCGCCTCGCGAGGCAAACAGTGGATTTCGTAAAAATAAAAACCTCGTATACAGTGATCACTGGTCCTGAACCGGCCACGGTCAGCAGTGCATCGCTGGATCTACCAGCCATGTGAATGCGTCACGACATATAAGTCTAGGCTTTATAGCCTAGAGCCAATAGTTTCAGGAACTTTCGGAAATAGGGTACGATTTCAGTTTGGCGCACAGATGTGCTTAGATGGATCGGTGCCTATCCCGGGATGTAGCTCAGCTTGGTAGAGCGCGCGCTTTGGGAGCGTGAAGTCGCAGGTTCAAATCCTGTCATCCCGACTCTTTCAATATCTTGCAAGGCCCGCCAGCCGAATCTTCGGACGGCGGGCCTTACTTGAATCACTTTCATAATTGACTAGACGTCAGGAGCATCAGCACAGTGAAAACCTCGCTCGAGCGTGTGACGCCCACCCGGGTCAAGCTGAACATCGAGGTCCCATTTGCCGACTTCAAGCCGGCTCTGGATGCCTCGTATAAGGAAGTAGCCCAGCAGATCCAGGTCCCTGGCTTCCGCCGCGGCAAGGTTCCTGCAGTGATGATCGATCAGCGCGTAGGCCGCGAATACGTCGTCGAGAACGCACTGAACAGCCAGCTGGACTCCTACTACCAGCAGGCGCTGGCTGAAACCGGCGTTGTCCCACTGGCTCGCCCGGAGGTTGAGGTTGAGCAGGCTCCTTCGCTCAACGAAGCTGACAACGAAGCCGACGTTTCGCTCACCATCACTGTCGATGCTCGCCCTGAGATCGAGGTACCAAACTACGAGGGCATTGAGCTGACCGTTGAGCCACGCGAAGCTAAAGACGAGGACGTGCAGAAAGCCCTCGATGAGTTGCGCGGCCGCTTCGGCACACTCAAGACCGTGGACCGCCCTGCTCAGGATGGCGACTTCACCACGATCGATATCGCAGCTTCCATCGACGGTGAGACCGTTGATGAGGCAACCGGCCTCTCGTACGAGATCGGCTCGGGTACCATGCTCGAAGGCATCGACGAGGCGTTGATTGGCTTGTCCGCTGACGAGGACGCCGCATTCGAAACCAAGCTGGCAGGCGGTGAGCACTCCGGTAAGGACGCTACCGTGAAGGTCACCCTGACCGCTGTCAAGGAGCGCGAGCTACCGGAAGCTGATGATGAGTTCGCTCAGCTGGCCTCCGAATTCGACACGATCGAAGAGCTCCGCGACTCCCTGCGCGAAGGTGCGGAGAAAGACGCAGTCATGCAGCAGGGCGTCGAGGCTCGCGACAAGGCACTTGATGCGCTCCTTGAGAAGGTCGAGGTCGCGCTACCAGAGAGCGTCATCGAGGAGCAGGTTGAAGCGCACTTCAACTCGGCTAACCAAGATGATGACCACGACACCGAAGAGCACCGTAAGGAAGTTCGCCAGAACACCGAGAAGGCTTTCCGCGCCGAGGTAGTCCTCGACAAGATCGCTGAGGAAGAAGAGATCGGCGTCGAGCAGAACGAATTGCTCGAATACATCTTCCAGACCTCCCAGCAGTACGGCATGGACCCACAGCAGTTCATGCAGATGCTCGGCCAGGGCGGCCAGATCGAGGCAGTTGTAGGCGAGGTTCGCCGCCGTAAGGCCCTCGCTAAGGTCCTCGAGTCAGCGAAGGTCACGGACACCGACGGCAAGGACGTCGACCTGACCCCGTTCGTCACCCCAGAAGGTGAACAGGAGACTGAGGAAGCAACCGAGGAGAACTAAATCCTCGTGCAGAACCCCGTGTGGCCCCGCTAGATCATCTAGCGGGGCCACATCCACGTTAAAGGCACGGAGTTGTCTGTGAGGCATCCGCGTTGTCGTCAGCGATCCGCGCGATCGCTGAGTCGTGGACCCGGTGCCTGGGTTGTCCGCTCCTAGCGAGTGAGCTCACGCCGTAAGCGAAACACCCTGTTTTCCCCCTGATAAGCAACGGCCCCCTAGGTAATGTCGTTAGCAAGCAATTCACGTAGACCCGCTATGGGTTTACCTCTGAGGACCTCACAGAGAGGGAGAAGTATGACGAGCTCTGAAGAGACACCGAGCATGTCCTCCGTAGACCCGGCAATGCAGGAAGACTACATTTACAAGCGCCTGCTGAAGGAACGCATCATCTGGTTGGGTAGCCAGGTAGAAGACAAGATCGCCAACACGATCTGCTCCCAGTTGCTACTACTCTCCGCGGAAGACCCGGAAGCGGACATCTACCTCTACATCAACTCACCAGGTGGCTCGATCACCGCGGGCATGGCCATCTACGACACGATGAAGTTCATCCCGAACGACGTCGTGACCGTCGCTACCGGCCTCGCAGCATCGATGGGCCAGTTCCTGCTGTCCTCCGGAACCAAGGGCAAGCGCTATGCGACCCCGAATGCCCGCATCCTGATGCACCAGCCATCCGGCGGCATCGGAGGCACCGCATCTGACATTCGTATTCAGGCTCAGCTGATCCTGCACATGAAGAAAGTCATGAGCGAACTGACCGCGGAACAGACCGGCCAGCCACTTGAGAGGATCCTCAAAGATAACGAGCGCGACTCCTGGTTCACAGCAGAAGAAGGCAAGGAATACGGCTTCTTCGACCACATCGCCGTGAACGCATCCTCCGTGACTGGCACCGGCGGCGTCCAGAACTAAGCCCAACGTCTTCTAAGGAGAACTCATGAACTTTGATCCACAGAACTTCTCTGCGGCGGCGGGCAACCTTCCTGAAAACCGCTACATCCTCCCACAGTTCGAGGAACGCACCCCGTACGGCTTCAAGCGTCAAGACCCTTACGCCAAACTGTTCGAAGATCGCATCGTGTTCCTCGGCGCACAGGTCGATGACGCATCCGCTGACGATGTGATGGCGCAGCTGTTGGTCCTTGAATCGATGGACCCGGAACGCGACATCACGATGTACATCAACTCGCCGGGTGGCTCATTCACCGCGATGACTGCGATTTATGACACGATGCAGTTCATCCGTCCCGAAATTCAGACGGTATGCCTCGGCCAGGCCGCATCAGCTGCCGCAGTACTTCTCGCTGCAGGTACCCCGGGCAAGCGCCTGGCATTGCCGAACGCTCGCGTACTGATCCACCAGCCTGCGATGGGCGGGGGAGAGCGCGGCACGGCGACCGACCTGCAGATCCAGGCCGATGAGGTCCTGCGTATGCGTCAGTGGCTTGCAGACACGCTCGCGGAACTGTCGAATCAGACCTCCGAACAGGTCGACAAAGACATCGAACGTGACCTGTTCATGACCGCGGCAGGCGCGAAGGAGTACGGCCTGATCGATGAGGTTGTCACCTCGCGTAAGATGACCCGCTCATAAGCGCAACGCTTCGCGTGACGCACCTCAGCGCACACAGTTAATGAGTGTGACTCAATCGAAGAAGGCGCGCGCACAGATAAGGCGCGTGTTTGCCTCAGCTTCCTCATAGAATAGGGGAGTCGAAGGGTGAACACGCGCCTTATCTATGCATAAGTGTCAGACCCCTGGCCTAGAGTGGAAGCTAGTCAGAGCGCAGGCGAGTTGCCTGCGCAGAAAAGTTCTAAGGAGTTCTCGTGAGCGAAGCTACGGATCTGTTGAAATGCTCTTTCTGTGGGAAGAGCCAGAAGCAGGTTCGCCGTCTCATCGCGGGCCCAGGGGTTTACATCTGCAATGACTGCATCGAGGTATGCAACGAGATCATTGAAGAGGAAAGCGTAGAGGTTGAGGAAACCCAAGAGATGGAGTTGCCTCGCCCGCAAGAGATTTACGAGCACCTCGAGAAGTTCGTTGTAGGGCAGGAAGCCGCCAAGCGTGCCTTGTCTGTTGCGGTCTATAACCACTACAAGCGCATTAACGGCAACGGTTCGGCAGGTAGCGAATCGCTCAAGGACTTTGACGAGGTTGAGGTAGCGAAGTCCAACATCATGCTCGTTGGGCCAACCGGTTCAGGTAAAACCTATCTCGCCCAGACCTTAGCGCGTCGCCTCAACGTTCCTTTCGCTGTTGCTGATGCCACGAGCCTGACCGAAGCCGGCTATGTTGGTGAAGACGTTGAGAACATCCTCCTGAAGCTTCTCCAAGCAGCTGACTTCGATGTTGAACGTGCCCAGCACGGCATCATCTACATTGACGAGATCGACAAGATCTCACGTAAGTCTGAGAACCCATCGATCACCCGCGACGTATCGGGTGAGGGCGTTCAGCAGGCTCTGCTGAAGATCCTGGAAGGCACGGTCGCTTCCGTCCCGCCCCAGGGTGGACGGAAACATCCGCACCAGGACTTCTTGCAGATCGATACGACCAACGTTCTGTTCATCGTGGCTGGCGCGTTCGCGGGTCTCGACGACATCATCGCCGCCCGAGCTGGCCGCAAGGGGATCGGCTTTGGCGCTCCGCTGACTACGCTGAAGGCTGACGAGGTTTCCTATGCCGACGTTCAGCCAGAAGACCTCCTCAAGTTCGGTTTGATTCCAGAGTTCATTGGTCGCCTCCCCGTGATCACCGCGGTAGAGAACCTTGACCGTGATGCGTTGATCTCGATCCTCACCGAACCTAAGAACGCTTTGATCAAGCAGTACCAGAAGATGTTCATGTTCGACGGCGTGCGCCTGACCTTCGAGGAGGGTGCGCTCGGTGCGATCGCCGATATGGCTTTGGAACGCGGAACGGGTGCCCGTGGCCTGCGTTCGATCCTCGAAGAATCGCTTGGCTCGATCATGTTCGATGTTCCGGGCCGTAGCGATGTCGCCGAAGTCATCGTGACTGAAGACGTCATCACTGACGGTAAAGAACCTCAGTTGGTTCTGCATCCGGGCATCGAAGAACGCAAGTCTGCATAGACGCAGTATTGCCCTCTCAGGAGAGGACTGCTGAGTAACGCGAGTCTTCCAAACATGAAGGTCCCTGTCACGCGCATAGTCGCGTGACAGGGACCTTCATGTTCGCTATCCGTTAGGTTATGCTTCCTCGGCCTGTTCTAGCTCGACGTCGGAGACAACCAGTTCGGTGCCGCCAACAACAAGCTCGAGCGAATCCGCTGCTGTAGCAGCCGAGAGATCTTCGAGCGCTGCACGCACCCGTTCGATTATGGCATCCGGACCCGTGATCGTTCCGGAAAGAACACGCGTGCGCTGCTTGACCTTCGCATCGGACTTAGCCTTACGCAAGCCAATGAGGGCTTGACCAACGCTCGGCAGAATCTCGGCATCGGCATCTGCAAGGCCAGCGCGGATCTCCTCAGCCTTCGGCCAGGCCGCACGGTGCACAGAACCAGCACGCCACCAGGACCACACTTCCTCAGTAGCGAACGGCTGGAACGGTGCCAGCAGGCGAAGCAACGCATCCAGGGTTGTGGCGAGAGTAGCGCGGACGGACGCGGTCTCAGCCTCCGAACGGCCGCCGTATGCGCGGTCCTTAATGAGCTCAACATAGTCGTCGGTGAAGTCCCAGAAGAAGGACTCCGTGAGATCGAGCGCGCGCGCATACTCATAAGCCTCAAACGCCGCGGTGGCTTTCTCAATCACCTCAGCGAGGCGGACCAAGAGCGAGCGGTCCAACGGGTTCGTGACAACATCAGCGGAGCCGTGCAGGATCTGCGATTCGTCAGCGCCCAAGTTCAAAGCGAACTTCGATGCGTTGAGCAGCTTGATCGCAAGGCGACGGCCGATCTTCATCTGACCGACCTCATACGCGGTGTCCGCACCCAAGCGGGCCGAGGCGGCCCAGTAGCGAACTGCATCGGAGCCGAACTGGTCCAGGATCTCGGTTGGAACAACCACATTGCCCTTGGACTTGGACATCTTCTTGCGGTCCGGGTCCAGGATCCAACCCGACAGTGCCGCGTTCTTCCACGGCGCAACACCTTCGAGCGAGTTGGATCGGACCACCGTGGAGAACAGCCAGGTACGGATGATGTCGTGGCCCTGCGGGCGCAGATCGAACGGGAAGACATTATGGAAACGCTTCTCGTCCACACCCCAGTTCCCAACGATCTGCGGGGTCAAGGACGAGGTAGCCCACGTGTCGAGCACGTCAGGATCCCCCATGAACCCGCCCGGCTGATCGCGCTGCTCTGCCGTGTATCCAGCAGGGACGTCTTCGAGCGGATCAACAGGAAGCTGCTGCTCATCCGGGATGATCGGGTTCTCGTAGTCCGGTTCGCCGTCCTGAGTGATCGGGTACCAGATGGGGAACGGCACGCCGAAGAAACGCTGGCGAGAAACAAGCCAGTCACCGTTGAGGCCCTCAACCCAGTTCTCGTACCGGGAACGCATGTGGCCGGGGTGCCATTCGAGTTCACGCCCGCGCTCAATGAGTTCGTCACGGCGCTCGGCATCGCGGCCACCGTTGCGGATGTACCACTGGCGGGAGGTCACGATCTCGAGCGGGCGTTCGCCCTTCTCAAAGAAGTTCACGGCATGCTTGATCTTGGTCGGCTCCGCGAGCAACAGCTCAGCCTCGCGCAACTGGTTCACCACGGACTCTTTAGCGGAGAAGATCGTCTTCCCAGCCATCTGCTCGTAGGCTGCACGCCCGGCATCGGTAGTGATCCACTCTGGGGTTTCGCGCATGAGGCGGCCATCACGGCCCACAATAGAGCGGGTCGGGAGGTTGAGTTCACGCCACCAGGTCACGTCGGTAGCGTCACCGAACGTACAGATCATCGCGATACCAGTACCCTTATCAGGCTTGGCAAGCGGATGCGGATGCACCTCAACCTCAACACCGAATAGCGGCGAAGTAACGGTGGAACCGAATAGGTCTTGATAGCGTTCATCATCCGGGTGAGCCACCAACGCGACGCACGCAGGCAAAAGCTCAGGGCGCGTCGTCATGATTTCGATGCCGCGGCCATCTGCCGCAGTGAAGTTGAAGCGGTGCTGTGCGCCGTCCACCTCGCGGTCCTCAAGCTCCGCCTGGGCTACAGCGGTGCGGAAGGTCACGTCCCACATCGTTGGGGCCTCGGCCATGTAGGCGTTGCCTGCGGCAAGATCACGCAGGAAGGCACGCTGGCTGGTGGCGCGGGAGTGCTCATCGATCGTGCGGTAGGTGATGTTCCAGTCGACCGAGAGGCCGAGCCGGGTGAAGAGGTCCTCAAAGACTTTCTCGTCTTCTTCGGACAGCTTCAGGCACAGGTCGATGAAGTTGTGACGCGAGATCGCGTCCCAGTCACGCTGGTTCTTCGCAGGCTGAGCTGGCGGCTGATAGTCAGGGTCATAGGGGACTGCCGGATCGCAACGCACACCGTAATAGTTCTGTACGCGGCGCTCCGTTGGCAGGCCGTTATCGTCCCAGCCCATGGGGTAGAAGACGTTCTTGCCGTTCATGCGCTGGTAGCGGGCCAGTACGTCGGTCTGCGTGTAGGAGAACACGTGTCCTACGTGGAGGGAACCAGAGGCCGTAGGCGGTGGCGTGTCGATCGAGTAGACATCAGCGCGGGTGGTGTCCTCGTTGAAGCTGTAGGTGCCTTCTTCGGCCCAACGCTGATTGAGTTTCTCTTCGAGGCCTTCAAGGCCTGGACGGTCGGGAACATTGATTTCAGTGGGCGTGTCTGTGCCCTGAGGATTCTCAGACATGCGGCCATTCTCCCATGTATGTAGGGGGATTACGGCAAGGGTGTAGTGGGGTTTGCGTCACGACGTACAGTTGATGCCATGGCTTCTGATATTCCCGCATCGAGTATTTCCGCAGCGAGCAGTTCTTCATCCTTGCCCCTTGCCTCGGCTGGTTCCCATTGTGCTGTCGTCACGGGTGCCTCGGCCGGTATTGGTCGCGCGACAGTGGTTGCTTTGCGTCAGGCTGGCTGGGAAGTGATTGCAGTTGCCCGTCGGGCTGAGAAGCTGGAGGCCCTGGCGGCAGAGACCGGATGCCGTGTGGTAGCTGCTGACATCACCTCGGATGTTGAAGTTGACCGTATTGTGGCCGCAGCGGTCGATGCGGGAGCGGACACCCTCATCAACATCGCCGGTGGCGCACGCGGCCAGGAACCGGTAGCTGAAGCTGACCTTGAGCACTGGCAGTGGATGTATAACAACAACGTGATCGGTACGCTCAAGCTCACGAAGGCTTTGCTTTCGCATCTGCGTGCGGTTGATGGCGGCGGTACGGTTCTGAACCTCACCTCGACCGCTGGAATCGTCTCGTACGAAGGCGGGGCTGGCTATAACGCGGCGAAGTCGGCAGAGCGCGCGTTGACCCAGGTTCTGCGGCTTGAGGAGGCAGAGAATAACGTGCGTGTCATCGAGGTTCTGCCTGGGATGGTTGCGACCGAGGAGTTTTCACTGCGGCGTTTCGGCGGCGACCAACAGCGGGCAGACGCCGTATATGAGGGTGTCGAGAATCCACTTACCGCGGAGGATGTGGCTTCGGTTGTTTCCTTCGCGGTCAACGCTCCGCATCACGTGAATATCGACGAGGTTGTTATCCGGCCTGTAGCGCAGGCCGCGCAGCACAAAGTGATTCGCGGCACACTCGGCCAGAAGTAGCTCGCGGCTGTGATGGCTTTTGCCGCCAATTCAGCTAAAATCATTGACAGACAATTGAGGCACTGACCCGGCAATCACCGGTGAGCCTTCCGGAAGAAAACCCACTATCAACATGGTGGGTGAGTAGAACCGGACGGGACAGCCCGTTACAGCTGAGCACGAGTGGCTGGCGTTTTCTTGACTCCAGCAATCGGGGTGGTACCGCGGATCACCGATGCGTTGCATCGTGTGGCTCGTCCCCTTTCCCACGACGATGACCTGGCCGTACTAGGTCTAAGAGCTGGAAAGGCACCCATGCATAGTCCTCGTGAATCTCACTATCCTCGCGTCACAACCGACCCGTCGGGTGAGACCCCGTCGTCTCCGCATTTCCCGTCAATCGAAGAGCGGATCCTCGAGTTCTGGGACAAGGACGGAACGTTCCAGGCCTCGATCGATCAGCGTGAGGGCGGCGAGAACGAATTCGTCTTCTACGACGGCCCTCCCTTCGCAAACGGCCTGCCTCACTACGGCCACCTGTTGACCGGCTACGTCAAGGACCTCGTGGCCCGGTATCAGACGCAGCGTGGCCGCCGCGTGGAACGTCGCTTCGGTTGGGACACCCATGGTCTGCCGGCTGAGCTTGAGGCGATGAAGCAGCTCGGCATGACGGATAAGAACGAGATCCTCGAGATGGGGATCGACAAGTTCAACGCGGCCTGCCGTGAGTCGGTGCTCAAATACACCGAAGAGTGGCAGACGTATGTGACCCGCCAAGCGCGTTGGGTGGATTTCGAAAACGACTATAAGACGCTGAACCCGTCCTTCATGGAGTCGGTCTTGTGGGCGTTCAAGACGCTCCACGAGAAGGGCCTCACGTATGAGGGTTTCCGCGTCCTTCCGTACTGCTGGCGTGACGAGACCCCGCTGTCCAACCACGAGTTGCGCATGGATGAAGACGTGTACAAGGATCGACAGGATCCAACGGTCACGGTCACGTTCCCCATCACCGCTGAAGGCGATAACCCGCTGGCAGATGAACTGACCGGTGTCGCCGTGCTCGCCTGGACCACGACCCCGTGGACTCTGCCGACCAACCTCTCGCTGGTAGTGGGCCCACAGATCGAGTACGCAGTGCTTCCCGCCGGGCCGGAGCAGCCTAAGACCAACACGGTCGCCGCGGGCGCTCGCTACCTGCTGGCGAAGGATCTGATCGCGGCTCACGCTAAAGACCTCGGCTACGCGGATGCTGATGCAGCGCACGATGCGGTGGTCGCCACATACTCCGGCGAGCAGCTGGCGGGATTGCATTATGAGCCGCTGTGGCAGGTTCTGGCTGATAACGAGAAGTTCGATACATCCAATGCCTACCGGATCCTGGTAGATGACTATGTCACGACTACGGACGGTACCGGCGTTGTTCACCAAGCCCCCGCATATGGTGAGGATGACCAGCGGGTGTGTGAAGCCAACGGGATTCCTGTGATCTTGTCGGTGGATGAGGGCGGCCGTTTCTTGCCGTTCTTCAAAGGCACCGAGCTCGAGGAGATCGCAGGCGTCCAGGTTTTCGATGCGAACCCGGCGATCATCGCGAGCCTCAAGGCCAACGCTCGCCTCATGCGGCAAGCGACCTACAACCACTCCTATCCACACTGCTGGCGTTGCCGCACACCGCTGATCTACCGCGCGATCACGTCGTGGTATGTCAAGGTCACCGAGTTCAAGCAGGACATGCTGGATCTGAACCAGCAGATCAACTGGATCCCTTCCAACGTCAAGGATGGCCAGTTCGGTAAGTGGCTTGAAAATGCGCGTGACTGGTCGATTTCCCGCAACCGTTTCTGGGGTTCCCCGATCCCGGTGTGGAAGTGTGACTGCGGCGAGTGCGAACACATCGAGGTTTTCGGTTCGCTTGCTGAACTTGAGGAACGCTTCGGTCGTCTGCCACGCAACCATGAGGGCGAGGTAGACCTGCACCGCCCATTCATTGACGAACTCACCGTCGAGTGTGGCGCTGAATGCTGTGGCGATGGCTGCCAGGGCGTGATGCGTCGCGTCGAGGACGTTTTGGATGTGTGGTTCGATTCCGGTTCGATGCCCTACGCTCAGGTGCATTACCCGTTCAGCAACGAAGAGTGGTTCGATACCCACAACCCGGCGGACTTCATTGTTGAATACATCGGCCAGACCCGTGGCTGGTTCTACACGATGCATATCCTTGCGACCGCGCTGTTCGGTCGCCCGGCGTTCACGAACGTGATCTCTCACGGTATCGTGTTGGGCTCGGATGGTCAGAAGATGTCGAAGTCGCTGCAGAACTATCCGGACGTCAACGAGGTTCTGGACCGCGATGGTTCTGACGCGATGCGCTGGTTCTTAATGTCTTCGCCTATCTTGCGTGGCGGTAACTTGATCGTCACCGAGGAAGGCATCCGTGAGGGCGTCCGCCAGGTTCTTCTGCCGTTGTGGAGCACGTGGTATTTCTTCACCCTGTACGCAAACTCCTCGTTCGGTGGCAAGGGCTATGAGGCTCAAGAACGTTACGACGCGAAGGATCCGTTGGATCGGTTCTTGCTCGCTGCTACCGGCGAATTGGTTCGCGATGTTCGCGCTTCGATGGATCGCTACGAGGTTGCAGGCGCTACCGAGGCTCTGCGTCGCTTCACCGATTTGCTGACCAACTGGTATGTGCGCCGCTCTCGTCACCGTTTCTTCGAGGAAGACACGGAGGCGATGGATGTTCTGTACACCGTTTTGGAGACGGTGTGCCGTGTTGCTGCTCCGCTGTTGCCGCTGGCTACTGAGGAGATGTGGCGTGGCCTGACGGGTGGCCGTTCGGTGCATTTGACGGACTACCCGGATGCGGATAAGTTCCCGCAGGATCCGCAGCTGGTTGAGCTCATGAACCTGACGCGTTCGATCACTTCTCAGGGTTCTAGCTTGCGTAAGGCTCACCAGTTGCGTGTTCGTTTGCCGCTAGCCGCGATGGATGTTGTGGTCGATGGCGCGGCACAGTTGCAGGGTACGTTCGCTGACATCATCGCTGATGAGCTGAACCTCAAGGAGGTTCGCCTAGCTGATGCCGCTGAGGTCGACGAGGCCGCCTACGGCATCACCCGCACGCTGGTGGTGAACGCTCGCGCCGCCGGCCCGCGTTTGGGTAAGCAGGTTCAGCAAGCGATCAAAGCGTCGAAGACAGGTGACTGGTCTGTTGCCGAGGACGGCACGGTGACCGCTGGCGGGCTTGAACTGCATGAGGGTGAGTACACACTCACCACGGTTGTCGATGAGGCCTCGGCTGGCGCTCGTGCGGCAGCGGTTCTGCCTTCGGGTGGCTTTGTGGTTCTGGACACTCACGTGACCCCGGAGCTGGAAGCCGAAGGTGTTGCCCGCGACGTGATCCGTGTGATCCAGGCCGCGCGCCGCGATTCCGGTTTGAGCGTGGGCCAACGCGCCAAGGTCGTTGTCCGTGCTGAGCAGGCGGTAGTCGATGCGGTTGAAGCGCATCGTGAACTGGTTGCGGGGGAGACCCTTGCTGTCGAGCTCGCAACTGAAGCCGCGGATGTTGAATCGCCGAGCGCTACGGTCGAGGCGGCAGATGCCGCTGATGGTGCCGGGCAGGAAGGCTGAACGTTTCGTGTCTGAACACAACGCACCGGATCTGAAAGACCCGGAAGGTGTGGCTCGGGTGTACGCGCAGTTGCTTGCGCGTGCCCCGGAGAACAAGATAGAACCCCGCATGAACGCGATGCGGCGGGCCATGGATGTTCTGGGGGATCCGCAGAAGGCGGCCCCGGTCATCCACATCACCGGAACGAACGGGAAGACCTCGACCGCCCGCATGATTGAGTCGCTCCTGCTTGCTCATGACATACGCACGGGCCGTTTCACAAGCCCGCACTTGGTGAGCGTCACCGAGCGGATCGTGATAGACGGGCATCCGGTCGCTGACACCACACTGGTTCGGATATGGGATGAGATCCAGCCCTACCTTGAGATAGTGGACGCCGAACTGCGTGAGCAAGGGGAGAACCCGATCACGTTCTTCGAGGCGGTCACGATCCTCGCCTTCGCTGTCTTCGCTGATGAACCAGTTGAAGTTGTTGTGCTTGAAGTCGGTTTGGGCGGGGCCTGGGACGCCACCAACATCGCCGATGGTCAGGTTGCCGTGGTCACGCCGATCGACCTTGACCATACGGACCTTCTTGGCGATACCCTCCACGACATCGCTTCTGAGAAGGCAGGCATCATCAAGCAGGACGCGATCCTGGTTTCGTCCGTTCAGGATCCGGAGGCCGCGCAAGTTCTGCTCGATGCCGCCAAAGAGAAGGGCGCACAGTGGCGTTTCGAAGGTGTTGAGTTCGGTACTACCGAACGTCAGCTGGCTGTAGGTGGCCAACTGCTGACCATCCAGGGGCTCGCCGAGCGTTATACCGATATCGCGTTGGCTTTGCACGGTGAGCATCAAGCGCAGAACGCCGCGGTCGCTTTAGCTGCTGTGGAGGCGTTCCTCGGCGGGGGAGATAAACCACTCAATATCGAGGTTGTGCGTGCAGGTTTCGGTGCTGCCGAGAGCCCCGGACGGCTCGAAACAGTGCGCACGTCCCCGACGTTCATTTTGGATGCTGCGCACAATCCCGCCGGTGTCATTGTGACAGCGAAAGCGCTCAAGGAAGCCTTCGGTTTCTCTCGTCTCGTATTGGTTTTGGGCATTCTGCAAGAGAAGGATGCCTTAGGGATGCTGATTCGTTGGCGTGAAGAGCTCGGTGAGCTGGTGCGTGACGTCGCTATCACGCAGTCGGATTCACCGCGCTCGATCCCGGCTGGGGATCTTGCCGCGCTGGCTGTGGACGCCGGCTTCGATGAAGAGGATATTTTCATCACGGAGTCGGTCCCGGACGCGCTGGATTGGGCTGCCGCGAAGGCAGATGAGGCCGAGGACATGGGCGGCGGAGTTCTAGTGACCGGCTCGATCACACTGATTGGTCAGGCGCGTGCCTTACTGAACCCGACGAAGGAGGTATAGGTGGCCCAGAAACGCTATACGAAGAAGCAGCTTGCTTGGCGGCCGGGTCAGCGCAAGCAGCAGCGGTCGATCGCTGTCATGTTTGGTTCCTCAACCTTGACGCTTGAAGCCCTCGTAGTGGTTTTCGCAGGCCTCGCACTTTTCGGTAAGCACGGCCTGATGGAAGGCGGCGGACTGCCGTATCTGCTCACGTGTGTAGTGATCGGTGTGGTGATGATCCTCACATGCGCTTTCTTGCGTTACCCGTGGGGCATCGCACTGGGGTGGAGCTTGCAAGTCGTGATGATCGCGCTCGGGATCTTGGAGCCGATGATGTACTTTGTTGGAGGGCTTTTCGGATGTATCTGGGCCTACGGGATTATCAAAGGCAAACAGATGGACCGGGAGAACGTCCAGCGGGCCCGGGAGCAAGCCGAATGGGAAGCTCAGCACGGAGAGGCCTAGCTACCAAGAGGGCGCTCGGTCTCGAAGGTGACGCTTAGGTCTGCCAGGTAGCCTCATATACGCTGAAGAGCAGAAGTTCCTCAAACATCTCCGAAAGTTCTAAGGACTCATTTTCATGGAATCCACTCTTGTATTGGTTAAGCCAGACGGCGTTGAACGTGGCTTGACGGGCCAGATTATGGCTCGCATCGAAGCTAAGGGCTACGTCATCACTAAGGCCAAGCTCGAGACCCCGTCCCGTGAGCTGCTCGCGAAGCACTACGAAGAGCACGAGGGTAAGCCGTTTTATGAGCCGTTGCTCGAGTTCATGTCTTCGGGCCCGGTTTTCGCGATGCAGGTTGAAGGCAACCGTGTCATCGAAGGCTTCCGTTCGCTTGCTGGCGCGACCGACCCTACCGAGGCAGCTCCAGGCACGATCCGCGGCGACCTCGGCCGCGACTGGGGCGAACGAGTCCAGAAGAACCTCGTACACGGTTCCGATTCGACCGCCTCTGCAGAACGCGAGCTGGGTCTGTGGTTCGCTGACGCCTAAGCCGCCACCGGTTTCCAGGAACGCCTTGACATAGCGATGGCGTGGTCACCTACTAAAGGTGACCACGCCATCGTCATGTATGGAGGCCTACACGGTTATGAATTCAGGTCTGTGCGGTTAGGCACTGAGGTGTCTGTGCGCGGGCTAGCCGAAAAGCTGCTTCGAGAAGACCACCATGATGGACCCAGCACAGGCAACCAGGACAATGAACGAGGTCAGCCAGGCGCCGTGTTGGGCCCACCCGCGCAACACCTTCGGTGCAGGAAGATCATTGGTGAGGATATTCCTCGCCACATGGACCGGCAACAGAAGACCCATGAAGAACCAGCACACCATGCAGTAGAGGCACAGCGAACCGATCTCGTAGACCGCCTGGGTGTAGAGCCACACCAAAAAACCGGTAGCGGCGGCAGTCCCCAGCAAGTGGGCGTTCATGAACCAGCGCGGCAAACGCGTACCTGTGGCCAGCACAACCCCGACCACGATCAAGACAGTGAAGCCGACCAGGCCAATAAAAGGATTCGGCGGCCCGAGAACGGATGCCTGCGCGGACTTCATGACCGTGCTACACGAGAACGCGCCACCCACATCGCAGGCAGCAATGTGATTCGGGTTGATGTAGAGCTGGATCCGCTCAAGCGTGAGCTCCACAGCACCATAAAGCGAACCAACACCGCACACGAGCACAACCCACCCGAACCCGCGGGTGCTTGCCCACCATGGAAGCTCGTGGACACGCCCGGAACGATCAGCCGCCAGATTCTCACCGGAACCCTGATGATTTGTTGAAGCTAACGAGTTCATTGAAGCGAATTCCTTATCAGCATCTAGTGGTAGCGAGAACAATCTATGGTGATGTGAGACAATCAGTGTCAGAGCCTTCCGGATCCACAGGCCGGGGCGCTCTACTCACCGATTGTGTGTTTCCTTTTCGATAATACGTGTTTTGGTGGGTTTCCCTGGGCGGAGGGACACCGCAGTCAGATCCTTCGATCTTAAGCGGGCGTTCTGAACGCGGCTATGTGCTTGCTGCTGCACGCGCGCCGTAGCCTCGTTGCCAGGAAACCCGCATGAATATCGCATGAGCATCTCATGAGTTACCGGGGCGCGAGATCGCCCTCACCGCCGCACCATGACGCGGCTGGAATCATCCTCAAGGATGATCGAAGCGGATGAGACCGTGCGCTATTGAAGCCCGAATGGGCGCGAGGGAACACCGAAACGGTGGGTGCTTCGGTGTGAGAGGCCGAGCCGGACAATGACTTCCGGATCAAGCCGTTGCGTACACGCACTCTACGGCTTAGATCTGATGACGAGTACGAGGCCCCTGGCTGTGGCAGGAGACCCGCTGGGAGTAGCCACCTATGGCGAAGAATAAAGAAGCAGAGACACAAGAATCTGCTGAACATACAGCCTCTGCTGAGAACGCGACATCGGCAGAAAACACCGCGACGGCTGAACAGGCAGCTAACGTCACGTACGATCCGTTCGCTATTCCAGACGTGCCGCTCGGTGACCTGCTGAGCACAGATGACCTTGTGAACGCAGAGAACGAATCCGCGCCCAAAGGTTCCCGTAACCATGACAATCATGAGCCGGAGCAGACAACGACCTCGCGTCGTCGCCGTCGCCGCCGCAGGGGAACTGAGGACATGGAGATCGAAGGCGGAAGCCACGACGACCCGCCAGGCACAGTCACTCGCGTGAGGGCTCCACGTTCCTCCGTGGATAAAGCACCCGACAAGGTCACGGCCGTGCGCGGCTCAACCCGGCTGGAAGCAAAGCGTCAACGTCGCCGCGAATCACGCGATATGGGCCGTCGCCGTCACGGCATCTCAGAAGCCGAGTTCCTCGCACGCCGTGAATCTATGGACCGCAAGATGGTCGTGCGTGAAGACGAGGACCGGATCCAGATCGGTGTGCTCGAAGACGACATCCTGGTTGAGCACTTCGTCTCCCACACAACCCAAGATTCTCTGATTGGCAACGTCTACCTTGGACGTGTGCAAAACGTGTTGCCTTCCATGGAAGCGGCCTTCGTCGATATTGGTCGGGGACGCAACGCTGTGCTTTATGCGGGCGAAGTCAATTGGGATGCCGCCCAGCTGGATGGCCAGGCAAAGCGAATCGAGAACGCACTCAAATCCGGCGACTCCGTCCTGGTTCAGGTCACTAAGGATCCGGTAGGGCACAAGGGTGCACGCCTGACGAGCCAGATTTCCCTGCCTGGCCGCTACCTGGTTTATGTTCCGGGCGGATCGATGACTGGGATTTCCCGCAAACTCCCTGAAGTCGAGCGCACGCGTCTGAAGAAAATCCTGCGTGAGCACACCCCGGACGAGGCCGGCGTCATCGTTCGCACGGCTGCCGAAGGCGCCTCCGAGCAGGAACTCATGAACGACATCAACCGGCTGCGCGTTCAATGGGAAGCGATCGAAAAGGCTGCCAACTCGACGAAGACCCGCGCACCAGAACTGCTGTATGCAGAACCTGATCTGACCATCAAGACCGTTCGCGACGTGTTCAACGAGGACTTCTCTGAGCTCGTGGTTCAAGGCGAACACGTGTGGGACACGATCGAGGCATACGTTACCTACGTTGCTCCTGACCTGCTGGATCGTCTTTCCAAGTGGGAAGGCGAAGAAGACGTCTTCGACGCTAAACGCATCAACGAGACCCTAGCTAAAGCACTGGACCGGAAGGTCAACTTGCCATCGGGTGGCTCCTTGGTGATCGACCGCACCGAAGCCATGACGGTCATCGACGTCAACACCGGCAAGTTCACAGGAACCGGCGGAAACCTTGAAGAGACCGTCACCAAGAACAACCTTGAAGCCGCCGAAGAGGTAGTCCGCCAGCTTCGCTTGCGCGACATCGGCGGCATCATCGTGATCGACTTCATCGACATGGTCCTAGAAGCTAACCGCGACCTCGTGTTGCGTCGCCTTGTCGAATGCCTCGCCCGGGACCGCACCAAACACCAAGTCTCCGAGGTTACGAGCCTCGGCTTGGTTCAGATGACGCGCAAGCGCGTCGGAACCGGCCTGGTTGAAGTGTTCTCGACCTCGTGTGAGGCCTGCTCCGGCCGCGGCATCCTGATTCACGACGAGCCACTCATCGGTGGCGGACGCCAACAGCACGTGCACCGCCCGAATGACCGCCCAACACGTTCGGAACGCCGCAAGGCCCGCCAAGCAGAGCGTGAAGCCCAGCGTCAACAGCACGAAGATAAGGGGCACGAAAATTCAGGCAACGGCAACAGCGAAGAGTCTGCTGAGCAGGAGCGTGAACGCGAGAAACGTGCTGCCGCCACGCGCGAAGCTTTGACCAAAATTGCGGCGGCTTCCCAACACGGTGACGACGCTGGAGGCGAGACGGCGCTCAAGGAATCCGACGGTGCTGAAGCAACCCAGTCGGTGACTGAAACAGACCACGCGGAGCAGAAACACAATCCCGATGCGAACGATCGAGACGGGAAACGTGCCTCAGAGACCTCGAGCGAGGGGCGCAGCCGCCGGCGCCGCCGCGGACGCCGTGGCCGTGGAGGACGCGGACGCCAGCGTAGCGAGCAACACGAGCGCACCGAAAATAGCGAGCACGCCGAGCACAACGTGCGCAGCGAAAACAACGGGTGCAGCAACGAGAAATCGGAAGCTGAAGCTAAGCCGGCGTCGAAATCGGCGAAACGCTCTGAAGCTGCCGAACAGAAAGCGGCAGCGACTACTCAGCTTGCCCAGAAGGCTTCGGGTAGCGATACAGACTCGACGCAAGCGCGCGCTGGCGGCCGGCGTCGTCGACGTGCTGCCGGTTCGGCACAAGGCTCTAGCACCACCTCAGCTGTCGAAGCGCGTGTGAACTCCGGTGCCCGTGTGAGCTCGAGTGATACCGCGAACAACACGCCAAAGCAAAAGGAGACAGAAGTCACGATGCTGGGTGTCGGTGTTTCCGCGGATCAGATTAAGCGCGGCTAATACACGGGACACATCCGTCTTGCTAAGAGCGGCTAGCAAACAAACAAGAGCAATTGCGCCACGCACGCAAGCGCCTATTTGCTTGTAACGCCGTCTAAACGTAAGATGGACTGTCGGTGCGTGTGCCCGGGTCAGGTCTTTATAGTGACCTCGAGTCGAGATCCGTTTGTGATTCAAGGATCGTGTTAGAGGCTCAAGGGTTGTTCTGGTCGGGTAGTGCACGTTTCGAACGTTCATGTGGATGAGCTGTATTGCAGCAGGGATCCACTTTGCATTGTCCAAAGTCGAGAGAAGTGAGTACCAAGTGGTCTACGCGATTGTTCGCGCTGGTGGGCGCCAGGAGAAGGTCGCTGTTGGCGACATCGTGACCCTCGACCGCGTCCGCGATGAGATCGGTGACACGATCGAGCTCCCCGCGGTGCTGCTGGTCGACGGCGACAACGTGACGTCGGATGCCGACAAGCTTGCCAAGGTCAAGGTTCAGGCTAAAGTCCTGGAGAACCTACGTGGCAAGAAGATTGTCATCCAGAAGTACAAGAACAAGACCGGCTACAAGAAGCGTCAGGGTTTCCGCGCTGCATTGTCGCGCGTCGAGATCACCTCGATCGCCTGATACCCGGAAAACCATAACCCTCAAGCTCTAAGGTAGGCAGAAATGGCATCAAAGAAGGGCGTTGGCTCGACTCGTAACGGTCGCGACTCCAACCCGCAGTACCTGGGCATCAAGCGCTTTGGCGGCCAGACCGTCAAGGCAGGCGAGATCCTGGTTCGCCAGCGTGGCACCCGTTACCACGCAGGCGCCAACGTTGGCCGCGGCAAGGACGACACGCTGTTCGCACTTGCCGCAGGCTCGGTTGAGTTCGGTACGCGTCGCGGTCGTAAGACCGTCAGCATTGTCGGCGAGTAATCCTCGTCGCATCAATATCTTTCACCGGAAGCGGGGGAGACCTACGGGTCTTCCCCGCTTTCTTTTCCAAGCGGCAATAGCATTGGTATATCCGGCAACCGCATTGCAGTTACAGCCGTAAAGCTTCCGGCTTGAACCGGTCAGTGCAGACAGCTGCCCACGAGGTGGGCAAAGGGAGGTCATCATGGCTACGTTCGTTGATCGCGTGACTGTCTTTGCGCGCGGTGGAAACGGAGGCCACGGCTGTGTTTCCGTGCATCGTGAAAAGTTCAAGCCTCTTGGCGGCCCGGATGGAGGCAACGGCGGTCACGGAGGCGACGTGATCGTGCGCGTGGATCCGCAAGTGAGCACACTGCTGTCTTTCCACCATGCTCCACACCAATCGGCTGAGAACGGTGAACCCGGGAAAGGGAGCCTGCGCCACGGCAAGCATGGCGAGCACCTGGTTCTTCCGGTGCCAGAGGGCACCGTGATCAAGAACGAATCAGGCGAGATCAAGGCTGACTTGATGCGGCCGGGGCAAGAGTACATCTTGTCTAAAGGCGGTCAGGGCGGCCTCGGCAACGCGGCTTTAGCCTCAACTAAGCGTAAAGCCCCGGGTTTCGCTCTTTTGGGGACGAAAGCCGAAGAAACCCGGCATGTTCTGGAGCTGAAGACCGTAGCAGATATTGCGTTGGTGGGCTACCCATCGGCTGGTAAGTCCTCGCTTATCGGTGCGCTTTCAGCTGCGAAACCGAAGATCGCTGACTATCCGTTCACAACCCTGGTGCCTAACCTCGGGGTGGTTCAAGCAGGGGATGTGCGGTACACGATTGCCGATGTCCCGGGCCTGATCGAAGGGGCAGCTGATGGCCGCGGGCTAGGGCTTGAGTTTTTGCGACACGTTGAACGGTGTGCCGCGCTGGTCCATGTGCTTGATTGCGCGTCCCTGGAAACGGACCGTGACCCTGTTTCTGATCTTGACATCATCTTGGCTGAGCTTGAACGGTATAAAGCTGATGCGGACTTCGAAGGAACCGAGTCCGGTGCGGTTCCATTGATTGACCGTCCCGCGATCATCGCTTTGAACAAGGTCGATGTCCCAGACGGTAAAGACATGGCTGAGATGATGCGGCCAGAGCTGGAAGCGCGCGGGTATAAGGTCTATGAAGTTTCGGCCGTGAGCCGTGAAGGACTCAAGGAACTGTCCTTTGCGATGGCCGAGTTGGTTGAGCAGGCTCGCGCTCAGGTAGTTCATGACGCCGATGTTGTTGACGTTCCACAGGTCGTGCGGCCTCGGGCGGTCAACGTTGAAGAGTTCACCATCAAGCGTGAGGAACGCTCAGGGGAGCCGTTGTATCGCATCCGTGGTGAGAAGCCTGAGCGTTGGGTAGAGCAGACGGACTTCCGAAACGATGAAGCGATCGGTTACCTCGCTGACCGTCTAGAGAAGCTAGGCATTGACAAAGCCTTGTTCGAAGAAGGCGCTGAACCAGGGGACGCGGTCGTCATCGGTGGTGATGGAGGCGTGATCTTCGATTGGGAGCCAACCATGACGACCGGCGCCGAGCTACTTGGTAACCGCGGTGAGGATCCACGCCTGGATACCAACGAGCGGCGCACCACAGCTGAGCGCCGAGCCCAGTATCAGGCGCGCAAGGACCGCCGTGCCGCTACCCGTGAAGCCATGGATGCTGAACGAAAGTCTGGTCTCTGGACCGATCATGAAGATTTTTCCGCGACTGTAGAAAGGGATCACTGAGTGTCTTCAGACAACATCGAACACGCCAAGGTTCAACAGCGCGCCGATATTCCACACGCTCATCGGATCGTTGTGAAGATTGGTTCATCTTCGTTGTCCGATATCAAAGGCGGGCTCAATACCCAGGCTGTTATCGACTTGGTGGATGCGCTGGGTGAGGTTATTCAACGCGGAAACCAGGTGGTTTTAGTTTCTTCAGGTGCTATTGCTGCTGGGTTGGCACCTATGGGACTGAGTTCGCGCCCTAAGGACCTTGCAACTCAGCAGGCCGCCGCTGCGGTGGGCCAGGTGGTTTTGGCTGCACAGTATTCGAAAGAGTTCGGCCGTTATGGTGAGACCGCGGCCCAGGTTCTCTTGACCGCTGATGACCTGATCCGCAGGGGACACTACGCGAACGCTTTTCGCTCCCTCTCCAGGCTACTTTCCTTAGGAATTGTGCCGATCGTGAATGAGAACGACGCTGTGGCGACCCGTGAGATCCGCTTTGGCGATAACGACCGGCTGGCCGCTTTGGTTGCCAACCTGGTTAAAGCTGACGCGTTGGTGTTGCTCTCTGACGTTGATGCGGTTTATACCGCTCACCCTGAGCGCGGCGGTAAAGCTATCGATTCGGTAAGGCACCCCAGCGATCTGGCCGGAGTTGAGCTAGGGTCTGCAGGTAGCGCGGGTGTGGGTACCGGTGGCATGCAGACCAAGGTAGCGGCAGCGACGATCGCCGCACAGTCCGGTATCCCAACGCTCGTGACATCGGCCGCCAACGCCTCGCGTGCACTCAGCGGCGAGGACGTCGGAACGTTCTTCGCGGCCCAACGCGGGCGCCGCTCACTCAAACGGTTGTGGCTCGAACACCTCGCTGAAGGTCGGGGTCGGCTTGTGCTCGACGATGGCGCCGTCACCGCGATCGCGAGCGGAACCAATTCACTCCTGGCGGCAGGCATCATCGACGTTCGCGGTGAGTTCATCGAAGGCGACCCCGTGGACATCACCAACAGCAACGATGTGGTGATTGCCCGCGGCTTCTCATCGTTCGCTTCCGATGAAATTCCGGACATGTTGGGGCTGACAAGCGAACAGTTACGCGAGAATCTAGGGGAACGCTTCGAACGCCCCGTAGTTCACGCCGATGAACTCGCAGTGTTCGGCTCAGTTTTCGCTAAAGCTAAACCCGAGACTGACTGAACCGCTGGAATGGACGGAGGAGAACATATGGCAACAGATGTTGATGCAACCGCCCTAGTGACCGAACGTGCTGATCAAGCGCGTAAGGCCTCACACGTCATGGCGAGCCTGCCGCGAGTTGCTAAAGATGAAGCACTACGAGCGATCGCTACAGCTATCGACGCGGCCCGCGCTGAGATCCTGGACGCCAACGCCGCCGACATGAAGGCCGGACAAGACAACGGCACCTCGAAAGCGCTACTGGACCGCACCAAGCTGGATGACTCCCGCATCGACGGGCTCATGAAAGCCTTGGAAGAGCTAGCGAACCAATCAGACCCCGTGGGCGAGGTCATCGGTGGCCGCTTGCTACCTAACGGAATGCGGCTTCGTCAGGTGCGCGTCCCGTTGGGCGTGGTCGGCGTGATCTATGAAGCTCGCCCGAACGTGACAGTGGACATCGCCGGCATCGCGATCCGTTCCGGTAACGCTGTTCTTCTGCGCGGGGGAAGTGCAGCGGCACACACGAACAAGGTGCTCGTACGCCTCATCCAGGAGGTCCTCGAGAAGCAAGGTCTTCCTGTTGCCGCAGTTCAGTCAGTCGATGACGGCGGACGGCCAGCGGCGACCGCGATGATGGAAGCAGTCGGCAAGATCGACATCCTGATTCCCCGCGGCGGTCGAAACCTGATCCAGTCTGTGGTCAACAACGCCAAAGTCCCGGTCATTCAAACCGGCGAAGGCAACGTGCACATCTTCCTTGACGCGAGCGCGCCAGCCGAGCAAGCAACAGAGATTGTGCTCAATGCCAAGACGCAACGCCCATCGGTATGTAACGCAGTTGAGACCCTGCTGATTCACACGGATGCTCTCGAAACGACTGGCAAGACAGTCCTTTCTGCCCTCTCAGCGGCTGGGGTGACGTTGCATGGTGATGAGCAGGTAGCGCGAGCTGTCGCCGAAGAGGTCATACCGGTGACTGAGGAAGACTTCACCGACGAATACCTCGACCTTGATATCGCGGTGAAAATCGTCGACTCGCTTGATGAAGCCCTCGAGCACATCGAACGCTACAGCACCGGACACACCGACGCGATCATCACTGAATCCGTTTCAAGCCAACAGGCATTCCTGGAGAAGGTGAATTCCGCAGTCGTGGTCGTGAACGCGTCCACACGCTTCACCGATGGCGGAGAGTTCGGGCTGGGCGCGGAAGTGGGCATCTCCACACAGAAGATGCACGCCCGCGGCCCGATGGGAGCCGCCGCTTTGACCTCGTGGAAATGGATCATCGAAGGCGACTACAACATACGTAACTAGAAGGCTAGCGACTCAGGATAGGGTTGCTCGATAACAATAATTTAGGAAGCAATGCCTGAACTCTGCGCGCTACCGGATAGACTGGCTGTGAACACTTCCGTGTTAACAAATTCATCACGCGAGCGGAACCGGCGAGGAACCGCTAAACACCCTTTACGAGCCCAAGGAGCGTCTACGTGCTGACCCTGGCGAATAACCTCATGTTGCTAGCTGAGAACGTTGCAGAAACTTCAGAGCACAGCTTGGTCATGCCGCTGATCATCGG
Source organism: Pseudoglutamicibacter albus (assembly GCF_022346425.1). Classification (GTDB taxonomy): domain Bacteria; phylum Actinomycetota; class Actinomycetes; order Actinomycetales; family Micrococcaceae; genus Pseudoglutamicibacter; species Pseudoglutamicibacter albus. Next base: position 109,588 of record NZ_JAKRCW010000003.1, on the reverse strand, counting down.
CGGCAGCATCATGCTGACCTTCCTGATCCTCCTGCTGATCACCGCATCGTTCTCCAACAACCACACCATGGGTAAAGAGGACATCGAGCTGATCGATCCGAACCGTCAGGTTGGTTCCCTCGGAGCGGGCCGCTAAGCCGTGCCACAGCCGCAAACACAACGTCAACGAATCGGCGTGATGGGTGGGACATTCGATCCGATCCATCACGGCCACCTCGTTGCCGCGAGTGAAGTTGCGGCGAAATTTGAGCTCGACGAGGTAGTTTTCGTTCCTACGGGAAGACCATGGCAGAAGCTTCAGGACCCGAAGGATCACGTTACCGATTCCGAGCATCGGTACTTGATGACCGTTGTTGCAACCGCTTCGAACCCGCGGTTCACCGTATCCCGAGTGGACATCGACCGCCCCGGGTACACATACACGATTGACACGTTGCGTGATCTGCATGCACAACGCCCAGACGCCGAACTGTTCTTCATCACTGGGGCGGACGCACTCGCGAAAATCATGACGTGGAAAGATATCGACGAGTTGCAATCCCTCGCCTCATTTATTGGTGTGACACGCCCTGGGCACATACTTCAGGACAACGGGCTTGAAAGACTTGAACTCCTCGAAGTTCCTGCGATGGCCATTTCATCGACTGACTGTCGAGAACGCGTAGCTCGCGGCGAACCGGTCTGGTATTTAGTTCCAGACGGAGTCGTACAGTACATCAATAAATATGAACTTTACGTCGATCGATCGATATCACTAAGGGAGGCGAAAGACCATGGCTGAAGACCAGAATCCGACATCGCGTCCCTTGACGCGCCGTGAACTCCGCGAAAGAGAGCGCGCAGCTTCGCAGCGTCGAGCAGAAGCCCAGAGGGATTCGTCCACTGAGACTCTGTTCATGCGCCTATCTGACGTAGAGGAGGCTGAAGCCGGCTCGGCTGGTGCGCAACAGGCACCAACAGCGCGACCGCAGACCCCGCGGCAACAGCCGGCGCCGCGCCAAACACAGACGCCACGCCAGCCACAGACGCCACGCCAGCCACAGACGCCGCGGCAGCAGCAGAACCCACGGCAATCGCAGGGGCAGCGCCAACAGCAAGGGCGCACGCAGGCTTCGCATCAGCCGCAGACCTCGCGCCAGCCACAGGTTCGGCCGCAGTCGCAGCAATATTCACAGTCGCAGCCGTATTCGCGGCCGCAGTCACAAACGCGGAGCTCGGAATCCAGCTGGCAAACGACATCCGCGCAGCCGTATTCGCAGCACCGGCCTCAGCCACAGCAACGTAGCTGGCAGGAACGCAATAACGATCAACCCGGGTCGCGGCACCACGATCTACCCGCGTCGCGGGACAATGATCAACTTGAGTCGAGGCAGGAGAATTCAACGCCGCCGTGGCGGCAGTCCGAGCCGCAATCCCAAGGGCGCTCGCAACAGTATTCGCGGCGTCAGTCGCAGCCGCAGTCCCGTCAGTCTGCAGGGGATTCCGCCCGCGAACCGTTGCGTGATCGCTACGAATCTCGTACGGGCTCGACACCAGCTCAAAGCTACCGCGCAGAGCCGTACCCTGCAGATTCGTACCGTGCTGAACCGCGCCGCACCAAGCAGCGCCTCACTGAACAGCACCGAACTGAACAGCGTCGAACTGAGCAGCGTCGAACTGAGCCGCGCCGAAGTGAACCGCGCAGGGCCGAGCCGTACAGGGCTGATGCGTATCGCGCGGAACCTTACCGGGGCGAGGCGGCCTACAAGGTTGATCCGGAAGCCTCGACAGGGGAGCAGCCCAGGTATCCAAGCCGCCGTGATGCACGCCGTCCACAACGCGACGAGAACAACCAGGGGATTGGTGGCGAGGCACAAGCGCCTGGCGGCCAACCGCAGGATTCGCGGGGGCAACGCACACGCCGTGCACTTTCGACGCCTGTCTCTTCCGGTTTGCGTGGGCAATTCGATGACGAAGTGGCCCTCGAAGAGTATGAGTCCGAGCGTGTTGAGAAGCTACGCGCGGCGTTGGAGGACGCACGCATTGAGGCTTCACCTAGTTTCAACGATGTCCTCGGCATTGCCCCTGAAGAACAGTGGGATGCCCAACGCAAGCTTGAGACTACGGGCGTGATCAGCCCAGTGACGCGCAACGTGCGTTTCGTTGTGCCTCAGCCGTCCCTGGCGGATGAAGAAGAATTCTACGGCGCCGGTAGCGACGCCTTCAGGCAACAACCAGAGCCGATATCTGCTCCCGGGATGGGGCGTGTGGAGGATAACCAACACCACGTGGATGGTGAGCCGGTCTCCGCTATTGCCGCACACGGTCTAGATCCTTTGACCTATCAGGAAGGCGGAGGTCGTCCACGCATCCTCGCTATGGGCGTGGTGGGTGGCTCTGCAGTCATCGCAGTCTCCGCTGCCCTCTTTACATTGTTGTCCAAGTAGTCGGCAGATCGTATAACCCATCGTTTCTTGGAGGACCGTGAACGTTCCGAGCATTGTCACAGATCGCCTCAACGCTGCCGCACGTGCAGCCAGCGTCAAGGGCGGGGAAGAGATCTCCGCGATCTATGTGGGGGAGCGCCTCGGGTTAGCTGATGCGTTTTTGATTGTTAGTGGATCTTCGGAACGGCAGGTGGAAGCTATCGCTGAAGCCGTTGAAGATGAGCTGCGGATCAATCATGAGGACCAGCCGTTGCGGCGTGAAGGTCGCGGCAGCGGGCGCTGGGTTTTGCTGGATTATGGTGACATCGTGATTCATGTTCAGCACGAAGAAGACCGGGATTTCTATGGTTTGGACCGCGTCTGGGCGGACGCGCCAGCGATTGAGCTAGCTGAGCGGCAACCTCAGGAACTCTAGACGCAGCAACTGCAGGCGCAGGAAACCGTGCGGCGGGTCTTTAGGACTTTGGCGGGTCTTTAGTACGAGGACCGCGGTACGGGGACCGCATGCCCCGTCTAGCGGTGGCCGTGCCTGTTGGAGAGGGCTAGAAGGGCGAGACGTCGAATAGTCGATGTCTCGCCCTTTTCGTTCAATCTGTCAGGGGAACAGGCCACACTGAAGGTGTCATTGCAGGGGAGCGCAACACGCCCAAAACACGGTGAGTAAAAATTAATTTTTCCCTCTTTTTCTGTGCACATGGATGGGGACTATGAACCGCACACGCTGTGGACAACTGGGTGTGAGCCGCGGAATCTCGCACTTCCAGCCGTGAACATCTCCACAGAAGCTGTGGACGAGCGCCTGTGAAATCACATCGATGTAAGACAGGATATGGTGGTCTAGGTTCCTGCTGTACACAATATGTAGTGGTGGGGGGTAGTATGGAACCCATAACCGCTGGAAGTGCACAGTAGTTTCTAAGGAAATCGAAAGTTTCGAGGAAGCTCAAAGCTGGGACGCTTCTGAACAGAAGTGGCTCAGGAAGGAAAGAAAATCATGGCAGTAACCGTCTACACCAAGCCAGCATGCGTTCAGTGCAACGCGACCTACCGCGCGCTCGATAAGAAGGGCATCGAATACGACGTTGTCGATATGTCGCAGGACGCTGACGCTCTTGAGCGTGTACGCTCCATGGGCTTCATGCAGGCGCCAGTCGTTGTGACGGAAACCGATTCCTGGGCAGGCTTCCGCCCAGACAAGATCAGCGAACTGGAGAACTCGCTCAAGGCTTCCGTAGCCTAACGGCGGCCTAGCGATTCATATATCCCCTCCGGTTCGTGGCTGATGGCTGACCACACGGTGAGGGAGAGCCGTTAGGGGCAGATGTAGTCTCATCAGCCGTTATCACGACGCCTTGGTCGGGGAGAGGGAGCATGGCAACAACATTGGTCCCAGAGCAGGCAGAGTCTGCGCCGGAAAAGGAAATAGAAAAAACCCGTGAACGGTTGATCTACTATTCATCCGCTTCAGGTAACACGCACCGCTTCGTCACGAAGCTCAACCGTCGAGCAGCTCGCATCCCTATGCACCGCTCAGAGCCGGATCTTGTTGCAGAGACTGACTACGTGTTGCTCGTGCCAACATACGGCGGCACCAAGGGGGAGCGGTCGATCTTGCCGCAGATTCTGAACTTTCTGAGGGAACCTCAGAACCGGAAGTATCTGCGTGGAGTCATGGGAGCTGGGAACTCCAACTTCGGTGCGCAATACAACATCGCAGCGCACAAGATCGCTGCGAAGTTGGACGTACCACTGCTATACACATTCGAAATCATGGGCACGGAAGAAGACGTGGCCCGCGTTAACGAAGGACTGGACGAGTTTTGGACACACCTCTCGCTGAATCCTCAGTGAAAACCAGCTTCAAGGAAATCCCTGAACAGTACCAAGGGTTGAGCTATCACGAGCTCAACGCGATGCTGAACCTGTATGGCGCTGACGGGAAGATTCAGTTCGACGCTGACCGCTACGCTGCCCGTCAGTACTTCTTGGACCACGTCAACAACAACACCGTCTTCTTCCACGATCTCGATGAGAAACTCAACTACCTCGTGGAGAAGAAGTACTACGAGCCTGAGACCCTTGAACAGTACTCGCGCGAGTTCATCAAGGAGCTCTACGACTTCGCGTACTCCAAGAAGTTCCGGTTCGAAACGTTCCTGGGTGCATATAAGTTCTATACCTCCTATGCGCTGAAGACCTTCGACGGGGCCCGCTACCTTGAACGCTTTGAGGACCGCGTGTGCATGGTGGCTCTCCACCTTGCCCGCGGCGATGAGAAACTCGCGACGTCCCTGGTGGATGAAATCATTGAGGGCCGCTTCCAGCCGGCAACGCCAACGTTCCTCAACGCTGGTAAGGCTCAGCGCGGTGAGTTGGTCTCCTGCTTCTTGCTCCGTGTTGAAGACAACATGGAATCCATCGCCCGTGGCGTGAACTCGTCGCTGCAGCTGTCCAAGCGTGGCGGCGGTGTAGCGCTCAACCTCACCAACCTGCGTGAGCACGGTGCACCGATCAAGAAGATCGAAAACCAGTCTTCGGGCGTCATCCCAGTCATGAAGCTACTCGAGGACTCCTTCTCCTATGCCAACCAGCTCGGCGCACGTCAGGGTGCCGGCGCGGTCTATCTGCACGCACATCACCCAGATATTTATCGCTTCCTTGATACCAAGCGTGAAAACGCTGACGAGAAGATCCGTATCAAGACCTTGTCTCTGGGTGTTGTGATCCCGGATATCACGTTCCACCTCGCTAAGCGCAACGAAGACATGTACTTGTTCTCGCCGTACGACGTCGAGCGCGTCTACGGTGAGCCGTTCTCTGAAATCAGCGTCTCTGAGAAGTACTACGAGATGGTTGATGACAAGCGGATCCGCAAGTACAAGATCAATGCGCGTGAGTTCTTCCAGACGCTGGCTGAGCTGCAGTTCGAATCGGGTTACCCATACATCGTGTATGAAGACACGGTGAACAAGGCTAACCCGATCAAGGGCAAGATCACGATGTCTAACCTGTGCTCGGAGATCCTCCAGGTCTCTGAAGCCTCGACCTATAACGCTGACTTGAGCTACGCGCACGTCGGTAAGGACATCTCGTGCAACCTCGGCTCGATGAATATCGCTAAGACGATGGACTCCCCGGACTTCGGTAAGTCCGTTGAGGTTGCGATCCGGGCTCTATCCGCGGTGTCTGAGATGAGCGATATCCAGTCGGTTCCATCGATCGCCAAGGGCAACGCCAAGACTCACGCGATTGGCCTTGGCCAGATGAACCTGCACGGATACCTAGCCCGCGAACGCATCTTCTACGGTTCGGAAGAAGGGTTGGATTTCACTAACATCTACTTCTACACGGTGCTGTACCACGCTCTGCGTGTATCGAATCAACTTGCGATCGAGAAGCAGCAGGCTTTCGATGGTTTCGAGGAGTCGAAGTACGCAAGCGGTGAATTCTTCGATAAGTACACCGAGAAGGCATGGGTTCCGGAGACCCCTAAGGTCGCCCAGCTTTTCGAAGACGCTCAGGTGCATATCCCGACCCAGCAGGACTGGGAAGAGCTTAAGGCTTCCGTCATGGAGCACGGCATCTTCAATCAGAACCTGCAGGCAGTCCCACCGACCGGTTCGATCTCCTACATCAACAACTCGACCAGCTCGATCCACCCGGTCGCATCGCAGATCGAGATCCGTAAAGAAGGCAAGATCGGCCGCGTCTACTACCCGGCACCGTACCTCACCAACGACAACCGTGAATACTACGAAGACGCGTACGAGATCGGATACAAGAAGGTCATCGACACCTACGCCGCTGCCACCCAGCACGTGGACCAGGGACTTTCGCTGACACTGTTCTTCCGTGACACCGCAACGACGCGTGACGTCAACCGTGCACAGATCTACGCGTGGACTCAAGGCATCAAGACCATCTACTACATCCGCTTGCGTCAGATGGCGCTGGAAGGAACTGAAGTAGAGGGTTGCGTATCCTGCATGCTCTAAACACGGCAGTACTCCGGGCAACACGGCAGTACTGACAGTGGTGGGGCATCCAAGTAACAGTTGGGTGCCCCACCATATTCACGCCACTCAAGAATTCCCCACCCATGAGATCCTCTGAAAGGGAGAGGTGACATGACCACCGACGCAGGCAACCCGCTCGTTACCGCCATCAACTGGAACCGCATCGAAGACGATAAAGATGTTGAAGTCTGGAACCGTCTGACCAACAACTTCTGGCTCCCAGAGAAGGTCCCGGTATCTAATGACGTACAGTCTTGGGCGACGCTGACCGAAGCTGAACAGCTCATGACGATGCGGGTCTTCGTCGGGTTGACGTTGCTTGACACGCTGCAGGGCACGGTCGGTGCGGTATCCCTCATCCCGCACGCTCTCACCCCACATGAGGAAGCGGTGTACACGAACATCGCGTTCATGGAATCGGTGCACGCGAAGTCTTATTCGCAGATCTTCTCGACCCTGGCTTCGACCCGTCAGATCGATGATGCGTTCCGGTGGGCACACGAGAACCCTTACCTGCAGAAGAAGGCACAGATCATTCAGTCATATTATGACGGCGAAGATCCGCTCAAGCGCATGGTGGCTTCAACCCTGCTTGAATCCTTCATGTTCTATTCGGGTTTCTATTTGCCGCTGTACTGGTCGGTGCACGCGAAGCTCACGAACACCGCCGACATGATTCGCCTCATCATCCGTGACGAGGCAGTCCACGGCTACTACATCGGCTACAAGTATCAGAAGAACCTCGAAAAAGAGACCCAGGAACGCCGTGACGAACTCAAGGACTGGGTCTATGAGTTGCTTTTCGAGCTCTATGAGAACGAGGTCGCTTACACCCACGAAATCTATGACGAAGTGGGTCTTGCTGAGGACGTCAAGAAGTTCCTGAATTACAACGCCAACAAGGCGCTCATGAACCTCGGCTATGAGGCGATGTTCCCAAGCTCGGTCACCAACGTGAACCCGGCGATCCTCTCCGCGCTCTCACCGAACGCGGACGAGAACCACGACTTCTTCTCCGGCTCCGGCTCCTCCTACGTGATCGGTAAAGCCGTCAACACCGAAGACGAGGACTGGGACTTCTAAGAACACGGGACTTCTTGACAGGCTCCCATCACGTTGAGCCTCGGCCCTGTTCGACCTGCACCCGGTGTGGGAGGAACAGGGCCGAGCGCGTTACTGACGTCCGGGTAGGTTGGCTTGCGGAATAACGCCCCAGCGTCCTTGCAAGCGCTAAGCGGGCTAAACTAAGGCTCCGTGAGCACTGCGATCCCCGAACAGCAGCCGACAGCCGGAATACTTTTACGTGAGGAACCTTCCGGTGACCCCGCGGCGGATCTTGACCGCGGCATCGAACTGTTGCGAGAGGTCGCACAAGGCAAACGTGGGCCGCTGCTGCGCATCTACCGTCCCGCTCCGACCCTGGCCTTCGGCCAACGCGACACCCGAGCACCCGGCTACGAGGCTGCCGCCCAAGCAGGCCGCGACGCCGGATTCGCCCCACTCATCCGCAAAGCAGGGGGCCGGGCAATGGCCTATCATCCAGGAAGCTGGGTCATCGACCACATCCAACCCGAAAAAGACGCGATGCTCACACACCAGCACCGCTTCGAACACTTCGCAAACCTCTTCGTCGAAGTATTCACACGCCTCGGCATTCCGTCCGCAGTGGGGGAGCTACCCGGAGAATACTGCCCTGGTGAATACTCGGTTCACGGGATCGCAACCGGGCACGGACGCTTCGGGCGAGGACGCAAAGTAAAGCTCGTCGGGACGGCTCAGCGCGTGGTTCAAGGGGCGTGGCTGTTCTCATCGGCCGTCATACTCGAAGACACCGACCCCATCGCCGCCGTAACCGAATCCGTCTACGAGGCGATGGGGCTGGAACTGGATCCCAACACCATCGGATCCGTGCAAGACCTCGTCGCTGAATCCATCACGCATGAACACTTCATCGAGACACTCCTAGAGGTCTGGGGCGAGCACGGCTATACGTTCGACGAGCGCGGGTAGGTAGTTGCTCTCCGCGCCTGCCTCATCGTGCGGGTTGCGTGTGCCACGATGGATACATGTGTGGACGCTATGTGATCGCCCGGGCTGCCGGAGACCTCATGGACGCGCTCGGCATCAAAATGCCCGATGCGGACGGCACCGAAGACGCTTATGAACAGCTAGAACTTCGGCCCGACTACAACGTCGCACCCACCAAGGACGTCCCGATCGTGCTGGAACGGCTCATCGAGCCGGGTGACCGTGCCGGCGGGGTTGAGAACAGTAGCGGGGCCGCGGGGTATCGTCGTGAACTGCATGTAGCTCGCTGGGGTCTGGTTCCGATCTGGGCGAAAGACCTCTCGTTCTCCTCCCGAGCGTTCAATGCACGCTCTGAAACCGTGACGTCGAAGCCGACGTTCAGGTCAGCTGTGAAAGCTCGACGCTGCGCGATCCCTGTGGATGGCTATTACGAGTGGCTCGCACCGGAGAAGCCAGGCGGACGCAAAAGGCCGTTCTTCGTGCACCGTAAAGACGGCGCCCCGATCGTCTTCGCGGGCCTGTATGAATGGTGGAAGGACCCCAACCCGAAGCAAGACTCAGCCCCGCACGTAGCTGGAGACTCGAACACAGGCGACAGTGGCGAGGAGAATCCGTGGGTGCTTTCGTGCACGATACTGACGTGCGCATCGCCATCACACGAAGCCCCAGGGATGGCGGGTGAACTTGGACTGCTCCATGACCGTTTGCCGGTTCCGCTCGGGGACGAAGCCGCGCTGAGCGCATGGCTGGATCCGGAAAGCCAGGACGCTGCAACGCTCGTCGCTGAAGCTGTAGCCCACGCTTACGATTCGCTTGGGGAGTGGGAGATGCACGAAGTCGGCCCGGCTGTAGGCAATGTGCGGAACAACGGCCCAGAACTCATCACGCCTATCGACAACACCGACCCGCCACTGTTTTAGCTTCTTGTACGGTCAATTCGACGCGGTACAGGGTAAGTTGCATGGTCATCGGCCGAGGTCGTCTAGGATCTCCTCGATGGTGAAGCGTTCACCGGAATCCTGCGCCATGGCTTCACGTAGCTCCGCCAAATCGTACGAATCCTCGACCTTCTCTAGGATCGCTGCACGGGCGAAATCGGAGATGGCGAGCCCCTCGAATTTGGCGAACTTGCGGACGAGCTCAGCGTCTTGCTCGTTCATACGGATGGCTATGGTGCTCATGGTTACCCCCTACGGACGTTGTGAATACAGTGTATTCACGGGTGCGTTCTGAAGTAAGAGCCGACGCTGCTCTAGTTTTGTTGCATCGTTCTGGCCGGCTAACCACCAACGGCTAGGCGGCCAGAACGTTGCTCAATAACGGCTATCCGAGCGAGAGCGGCTTCTCAGGTCCCTCGCCGAGCACATGCTCTTGCAGGAAGCCGATGAACGTGCGGTACCAGACCTCAGCATTCCCGCGGGACTCGATCCAGTGACCCTCATCCGGGAAGTAGAGGTAGCGGTGGGGAAGCGACCCGTCCGCAGCACGTGGTGTGGACGCATGCACATGGAGTGCGTGCCACAGCTCGAGCCCCTGACCGATCGGAACACGGTAGTCTTTATCGCCGTGGATCACGAGCATCGGGGCTGTGATCTTCTCCGCGAAGAGATGCGGCGAATACTCCGCTCCCTGCTCCCGCATCGCACGGTCCCAGGACGCGTTGTCGGTGCTGCGGCCCATCGAGGTCGTATTCCATAGCGAGGCGTGGGTCACGATGGCTTTGAACCGGTCGCCCGTATGCCCGGCAACCCAGTTAGCCATGAAGCCGCCGTAGGAACCGCCAGCGAACGCCTGCTTGGTTTCGTCGATGTCTGCCCGCTGGATGGTGGCGTCAGTGAGCGCCATGATGTCCGTGTACGGGGTTCCGCCGAGCTGCTGCTGGCCACGGTCGATCATCGCCTGGCCATAGCCGGTCGAGATAGCCGGGTCCGGCAGAAGGACCGCGAAGCCCGCGGCGACAAACGGTGCCGGGTTCCAGCGGTAGGTGAACGCGTTCCACGAACCCCACGGTCCGCCGTGTGCGAACACGACGAGCGGGTGAGGGCCGCTACCTTCCGGCAACCGTAGCCACGCGCGGATCTCGGTTCCGTCCTCCGCTGTTGCCGTGATGTTTTCTGTACGGCCCGGCTGATCCGTTGCATCAGCTGGGTTAGCGAGTTCCTCGACCGTGACCTCAGCCGTGTTTTCTGCTGCTCCGGCGTCGCTCGGTAGCCCGATGCGCACCGGATGCGGTGCAACAGAGATCCCGTTACGCAATGAAATCAAGGCGGGCGCTTCATCCCCGCTTACCGAGCGGTCCGCGGCACCCACACGTGCCAGGCCAGTGAAAACCTCGCCGGTACCTGGGCCGCCGGCGATGCGCTGCGGCGCGGCATCGGTCGCCGAACCGAACCATACGGAACCGCTACCGGCGTCATCGCTCGTTGCCGCGAGCTCGGAATTCGTGACCCAGATCGGAGCGACCCAGTGGTCCAGCTCCGGCCACAGCTCGGTGCGCTCACCGGTCGCGATATCCATGATGTGGGAGGTCGATCTCAGCGACTGCTGCGGGGTCCAATCACGGGCGCAGTTGAGAACAACCTTGGCTGAATCAGGAGAAATATCGACCAGGCTGAGGTGATGACCAGGAACCGTGTCGACGTCGGTAAGCATGGTCTTCTCACCCGTAGCGACATCGATGCGCCACAACTGCGTGCCCGTGATGAGATCAGCGACGTTGACCTCGATCGCTGCGAGAATGAACGAGGCATCCGGGGCCGCCTTCCACGAAAGCAATCGCCCCTTCGGCATCCGTACAACACGCCAGGAGAGCAGCGAATCCGCTCCCTCAGCGGCGTCGTTGTTCTCGCTAGTGTCGTTGCCCTTGCTATCCGCCTCGCTGTCTTCGCCAGCGGTGTCCTTGCTGACAGCGTCCTTGCTAGCCGCCTCGGCGGCTTTCTTGAGGCGAGCGTTCTTCTCATGTTCAGAGGCGGCTGCCTCGATGTTTTCGGGCAACTCAGCCACCAGGATCACGTCCGTTGCAGGCCCAAGATCGCTCGCCCAATAACGCGAAGGGAACGCGGAATGAAGGATCCCGGACACATGCATCGTGGAGCGGCTACGCGAATACTCTGCGTGCTCCGCTTCAGTGCTCGCCTGCGAATGCATACCCGCTTGAGCGAACAGTGTGCTCTTACTGACCTGCAAGCTACGGAACCCACCCGGACGCGAGCCAAGCAACAATGGGGAAGCAGACGCCTGCGGAAGGTGCCATATGCAACTGCCGGCCTTCGCGCCCTCAGGGTTGGACGCCATATAAAACAAGCGACCCCGCGCATCCAAGACGGGGCTTGATGCGCCCTTCTCGTGGCGGGTCAAAGTACGGGGTTGTGTTGAACCCTTCGGGAGTTCAACGATCTGGCTCTGCCAGCCGGTGCCATCGGCATCCAGCTGTTGGACGGTGGCGACGACGCGTCCGTTAGCGCTGGCTTCAAGGCCCGTGACGCGTGTTGCGTTGAGAAGTGTCTGAAGGGTTTGATTCATAGTTTCGAGGCTACCGCGCATCAAGGGCGCGTGTCAGCAACCGGTGTCAGCAGCTGCAGGCGCGAAAACATGCGTTCGGGATAGACCGGCCCGCGGGGTGCGCGGGCAAGCTCCTCCGGTGGGACCGGGGCATAGACGTGTAGCGGGATGTCCGCATCGGCTAACACATCGACCATGTGCGCGAACCGCTGTATCGCGTTGCGCGTCATACTTTCAGGCGCGGGGACCTCCCGGAGGACCCAGGTCGAATAGTCATCGGCGAGCGCGAGCAGATCTGCTGGGGAAATGCTGCCTTCGCATAAGTATTCCCAGGTTGTGTCTAGTGTGGCGTTTTCTGAGTCCGTGCTGTCTAGGCTGGTGGGGTTGACGGTCAGGGTGCGTGCAGTCCCGGGTAGCGGGATGGTTGCGCTGCTTGTTGTGGTGTTGCCTGTTGTGGTGCCGGTGGCTGGGGATGAGGCGGGGCTGTTGACGATGGTCCAGGTGCCCGCTGCGAAGCCGGTAGCTTGGTGCGGGCTTGGCTGGTGCTGGTTTGGGTGAGGCGGGATTGTGTGGTGTTGGAGCGCGCGGTAGTCCTGTGGATGCGTGAGGGTTAGGACCTCGAGGTTTTCATGGATGTGGCGTGCTGCGGGGCCGAGCGCGTCAGCGATCATGGGGTCGTCGTGACCGTTACCGGGCGCGGCGTTGGATGTTGTGAAGAGTGCGATGTCGTGCTCGGCGAGGATGCTGAGTGCGCGGCGCAGCATGACGGCGTCGGCGACATCGTGGACGTGGAATTCATCGATGAAGATCACGGTGTTGGCTGCTACGACGTCGGTGACGGCTTGCGCGAAGGCGTGCCCGTTGGTGTGCATGCTGTGGGTTAACGCGCGGAAGAACGCGGTCAAATGCATCCGCAGGGTTGCTGCGGGGGCGTTGCGGAGGATGCTGTCGATGAGCCAGGTCTTACCGCGTCCGACCTCGCCCACAAGGTAGACCCCCGAACGGTGCGAGCCCAGGATTGTGTGGGCTGCGCTTATCTGGTGTGGATCGAGTGCAACGCCACGGCTTTCAGATGCCCGGCTGGTCGCGGCGAGCGCGGCGTCGAGTGAGTCCCAGCCGAGACGTTCGTATAGAGGGCTCGGCGGGGCAGGCATGGTTTCTTGCTGAGAAGGGGTGTTGTCCGGAGAGGTCGGGGTAGCGCTATCGAGGGGTTGAAGGGGCATGGTCCCTATTGTCTCCGATGGGGCAGAACGTGTGTGTAACGCAAGCGCGCAGAGGTTAGGGCGGGTGTGCGGTTCAAACTGTCAGGGGGTATTCTTAAGGTCTTCCTATCGAACACATGTTCGAATCTCGTTGTGTGAGGTTCCGCTTCCCAGGCCCCGCACATCCAGCGTTGCGGCCGAGCCAGCTCACAGGCGGCCGGTGAGAAGTAGGAAACATGAGTATGTTCACCCAATCTGTGGAATTGCGTTGTGACGAGCAGGGCGCGCCGAGTGCCGTGCTGTGGCAAGGGCGCACATGGACGGTGTGCGCAGAGCCCGTGAAGTGGTTTGAGCGTAGGGCCTGGTGGGAGGAGGACCCTAGAGCCGTTAAAGGTTCTGGACCCGGGACTGTTGATCATTTGGTGTGGCAGTTGCAGGTGCAGTTGAATCCAAGTTCTGAGCCGCAGACAATGTATGTTTCTCAGCACTGCGCAACGGGCCGGTGGCGGCTGATCAATGTTGAACTGCCTTCGCAGCCTTTACAACGTAGCGCGTAGAGAAGGCAGTCGCTTAAGCGTATGAAGGGAAAAGTGGGTTTCCCGCATCTGCATGTTTCTACCGCGTATAGCGCCCACTACGGGGTTGACCGGCCAGAGAAGTTAGTGGAACAGGCTGCAGCTGATGGTGCTTGGGCTCTAGCGTGCACTGACCGCGACGGGCTATACGGGGCTATCAAACATGTTGCGGCGTGCATCGAGCATGGGGTCACCCCGATTCTGGGCGTAGATCTTGCTCTGCTCGAAAGCACGAGCGTTTCTGGCGCGAGCATCGCAGACGAAGAAAATATCGTAGGCGGGGCGAGCACCGCAGCTGGGGTGAACAGTGCCGGCGAGGTGAGCGTTGCAGGTCGGATTGTTGTGCTCGCCCGTGGTTCCTCGGAGGGGTATTCGGCGCTGGTTCGGCTCGTGTCGGTAGCGCATCAGCGGGGGAGAGAAGCCCACGGGATTGTGGGGGTGAGCCGGCTTGATGTGCGCCAAGCAGTACTCGGGCCCGATGGCTATGTACGCCTCAGTGTGCTCCTAGGGCCTGACTCGGATGTGGGCCATGCCGCGTATCGTCGCCGCTATGCGCACATGCGGCGCCGGCTTAAAGCATGGCAGGACACACTCCATACCGATGCGTTGTTTATAGAACTGGTGAGCCACATGTCCCGGCCCGGGCAGCGCTGTAGCCACGCGCATGCTCTACGGATGTGGAAAGCCGCCCGCGAAAGCCGTATGGAAGCGGTTGTGACGAACGCGGTGCGGTATGCGACCCCGGACGGCGCCGCCACCGCCGATGTTGTGGACGCGGTGCGCCTGATGAGCCCACTAGGTTCTGTTACCGCACCGAAAGGCACCGTTCCCGCGGTGAGCGCTGCCCGCGGTGAGAGCCCGCAAGTCAACGGGCAAGGATGGCTCAAGCCAAGCGCCCAGATGCACGAGGTGGCTGCCGAGCTGGCCTCGGCCGCGGGGCTAGGGTCCCAGGGGGCCGAGCAGTTGCTGCGCTCAACGCAACGGTGTGCGTCTCTGAGCGCGCTTGATCCGGTCAAACATATGGGCTGGGGAACCCCGGTTGTTCCTGAGGCGCACGTGATCGGGATTAGGCACAACCCGATGCTTGAATTACGGCAACGGTGCCTGGCGAGCCTCGAACGGTTATTCGCTCCAGGCGGCGAAGCTGTTCTGCATCATTCACCGGCGCGCGCTGAACGGATGCGTCAGCGTGCCCTGGACGTCCTGGAGCATGAACTGGGCATCATCGAAGAGCTCGGGTTTGCAAGCTATTTCCTCACCGTCGCCGCGGCTACCGACATCATCCACGGCATGGGGGTCAGGGCCGCCGCGCGAGGCTCAGGCGCATCGAGCCTTGTGGTGTACCTCTTAGGGATATCGCATGTGAACCCGCTTGAACATGACCTGATCTTTGAACGTTTCCTCTCACGGGAACGAGCAAACCTGCCGGATATCGATGTGGATGTTGAATCCGCTCAACGTCACGCGGTCTATAGGGAACTGTTCAAACGCTTCGGTGAAGACCGCACCACGCTCATGTCGATGCAGAACGCCTACAGGGCAAGGGGAGCGGTCCGCGATGCAGGCTATGCGCTCGGCATGGAAAGCGACGATATCGACCGAGCAGCTAAGAGCCTGTGGCGGCTGAACGCCTCGAACGTGCGGGACGCGGTTGCGAAAATGCCGGAGCTCGCCCCGCTCGCGCACCGGCTTGAAGCTGAACGCCAAACCGGTAACAACCGGTGGGACTTACTCGTCGATCTCACAGAGCGGCTTGACCGGTTGCCTCGCCACATCTCAATGCACCCGTGCGGGGTGATCCTTTCAGACAGTTCCTTATTAGACCGGACCCCGGTCCAGCCCTCCGGTATGGGGCTGGCTATGAGCCAATTCGATAAACACGACATGGACCACATGGGGCTCATCAAACTCGATGTGCTCGGGGTCCGGATGCAGTCAGCAATCGCCTACACCCTCGAAGAAATCAAACGGATACACGGGGTAACGGATTCGGTCTATTTAGACCGGATTCCGTTCGATGATGAAGCCACTTTCCAGATGATCCGGACAACCAACACGCTGGGGGTTTTCCAAATCGAATCCCCAGGCCAGCGGGAACTCATCGGGAAGCTCGCCCCGACTGAACTCAACGACCTCATCATCGACATTTCCCTGTTCCGTCCAGGCCCGATGCAATCAGACATGGTCAAACCGTTCCTGGAACAACGTCACGGATTCCGGCACACGGAAGTCCCGCACCCGGATCTCGCCCCGATCTTGAAAGAAACCCACGGGGTTGTGGTGTTCCACGAACAAGTCCTGCGCATCATCGACCTCATGACAGGGTGCGGGCTCGCACGTGCTGACGTGTACCGGCGCTGGATCGGCAACCCTGAGCGGGAACCGGTCTTCGAAAAAACGTTCAGGCGCGATGCGCTCACGAAAGGGTATTCGGTCGACGTCATCGATGAAGTATGGTCCATCCTGGCCGCTTTCGGCTCCTTCGGATTCTGCAAAGCCCACGGAGCCGCGTTCGCCATCCCCACATATCAATCCGCGTGGCTGAAAACCCACCACCCAGAAGCGTTCATGGCCGCACTATTCGAACACGACCCGGGCATGTACCCGCAAAGGCTGCTCATCGCAGAAGCCCGCCGGCTCGGTATCCCGCTACTCCCGCTGGATGTCAACGCCTCGAGTACATCCTTCAAGCTTGAACGCATCCCCGAACACGCCCAAACACCGAGTGAACCAGTACCCGGGTATCGGGTGCGCGGAGATCTTGGCATCCGCATGTCCTGGACACTGGTCAGCGGACTCAGCACCCCTGAAGCCCAACGCTTAAGCGCCAACGCCCCCTACACATCAGTCGCAGACGTTCGTTCCCGCGCCCGCATCACTAAAGCCAGCATGGTCCGGTTAGCCCAACTCGGAGCACTCGACCGTTTCCTGACACCCGGTAGAGGAGGCAGAGCCGACCTCATTCACCACCTCGAAACCCAACGCAACACACCACAACGCGCGCACAAAGACCGACCCATCCCAGGCCAAGGCGCACTCGATCTAGGGGTGGACCTTGAAACCGCGGCGCTAGCACCGGTTATCCCTGATCCGACACCAGCCCAAAACGTCCGAACCGAACTCGACCTCACCGCCGCTGACATCAGCGGCCACATCATGGACGCCCACGCCTCCTATCTCGAAGCCATCGGCGCAACCCCATCCAACCGGCTTCTGGAACTACGCTCAGGGACCCGAGTCCTCGTCGCTGGGGTGCGTGTGGCAACTCAAACCCCGCCGATGCGTTCAGGGGAGAGGGTCGTCTTCATTAGCCTCGATGACGGGCACGGTTGCGCCGATATTTCCTTCTTCACCCAAGCGCAAAACGATGCCGGCCCGATCGTTTTCTCATCACGACTCATGCTCGTAGAAGGCACCACACGCCGCACCGGCCCGAGAGCCGTGAGCATCCAAGCGATCCGTGCATGGGACCTCCAAGAACCCATCACACCCGAAACCCCACCCGAAAAACTCCCACCGCAACCCGGCTACCTCGAAAACACCGCATACACGAAACAAACATGCCGCGCTTCACACTGAATAAGGACATAGAAACTCAACAGTGCCATAGAATGAGACATTGGCTGGTCGTGGCCTCGGTATGCCACTCACCATAAAGCCATAGAACAAGAAAGGCGGGCCACCATGGCTGATTCCCTGAACCTCACGATCGACGGACAAGCGCGGGAGGTGGAACAGGGAACAACTGGACTCGACCTGTTCAAAGACCAGAAAACCACCGTAGTGATGCGCGTCAACGGTGAACTGTGGGACCTCCACCGCGAAGTGCCAGCCGACGCTGTCATCGAATCGGTGGACATCAGCAGCCCAGACGGACTCAACGTTCTACGCCACTCGACCGCCCACGTCATGGCTCAAGCCGTCCAGGAACTCTACCCGGAAGCTAAACTCGGCATCGGCCCCTACATCACCGACGGCTTCTACTTCGACTTCGACGTCGATGAACCCTTCACCCCGGAAGACCTCAAGGCTATTGAGAAGCGCATGCTGCGCATCGTGAACCAGACCCAGTCTTTCCGCCGCGAAACCGTCACCGCTGAACAAGCACGCGCAGCACTCAAAGACGAGCCATACAAGCTCATCCTGCTCTCCAAAGCCGATGAAGCCGCAACCTCGGGCGAAGGCATGAGCGTTGAGATCGGTGAAGGCGAAATCACCCTCTACGACAACATCGACCGCAAGACCGGCGAAGTCATCTGGCGAGACCTCTGCCGCGGCCCGCACCTGCCGAACACCAAGATCATCTCCAACGCATTCGCGCTAACCCGTAGCGCGGCAGCATATTGGCTCGGCAACGAAAACAACAAACAGCTGCAACGTATCTACGGCACGGCGTGGCCAACCAAGCAGGAACTCAAGGACTACCAAGAGCGCCTCGCAGAAGCCGAACGCCGCGACCACCGCCGCCTCGGAACCGAACTCGACCTGTTCTCCTTCCCGGATGAGCTCGGCTCCGGCCTGCCGGTGTTCCACGTCAAAGGCGGCATCATCAAACGCGAAATGGAAGACTACGTTCGCGACCGCCACGTGGCCGCAGGCTTCGATTACGTCGGCACCCCCCACATCTCACGTGCTGGCCTCTTCCACACCTCAGGGCATCTGCCGTACTACGCGGACACGATGTTCCCGCCGCTGACCGTGGACGCCGAGCACGATGACGACGGCAACGTGACCAAGCCGGGTCAGGAATACCGCCTCAAAGCGATGAACTGCCCGATGCACAACCTCATCTATAAGTCACGGGGCCGTTCCTACCGCGACCTGCCTCTGCGTCTGTTCGAGTTCGGGCACGTCTACCGGTACGAAAAGTCCGGCGTGATCCACGGGCTGACCCGCGTGCGCGGTTTCGCTCAAGACGACTCCCACTCCTACGTGACCAAGGAACAAGCACCGGAAGAGGTCCGCCACCTCATCGAATTCATGCTGTCCCTGCTACGGGACTTCGGTATGGATGATTACTATCTTGAGCTCTCAACCCGAGATGAGGACTCCGATAAGTTCATCGGTTCTCAAGAACAGTGGGAAGAAGCAACCCGCATCTTGGAGGAAGTCGCTGTCTCGACCGGTGTTGAGCTCGTCCCGGATCCAGGTGGGGCGGCGTTCTACGGGCCAAAGATCTCCGTCCAGGCGCGAGATGCGATCGGCCGCACATGGCAGATGGGCACGGTCCAGTACGATTTCAACCAGCCAGCCCGCTTCGAACTCGAATATCAGGCAGCTGACGGAACCCGGCAGGAACCAGTCATGATCCACGCCGCCAAATTCGGTTCGATTGAACGCTTCATGGGCGTGCTCACCGAGCACTACGCGGGTGCGTTCCCGGCATGGCTCGCCCCCGTTCAGGTGCGTGCGATCCCTGTTGCTGAGGTATTCAACGACTATCTCACCGAGATCGTCGAGCGTCTTAAAGCCGAGGGCATCCGCGCGGAACTCGATGACAGCCACGACAGGTTCCCCAAGAAGATCCGCAACGCGTCCAAGGAGAAGATCCCGTTCACCCTCATCGCAGGTGGGGAAGACCAAGAAGCCAACGCGGTCTCCTTCCGCTACCGTGACGGTTCGCAAGACAACCAGGTGCCTGTCGATGAAGCGATCGAACGCATCGTGAAGCACGTACGCGAACGGATCAACACCGATCATGCCTGAAACTGAGAACCCTCAATCAACCGCTCACACGGAAGCCGAGCACGATGCCGAGGTCACCGACGACTTCGAACTCGCTTCAGCACCAGACCGGCTGGGCCGGTTGTGGACCCCGTACCGTATGGCCTACGTCGAGAAGGGGCAGGACCAGGTCAAGGACGAGCACACGTGCCCGTTCTGTTCCGGGCCTCAACGCAGCGATGAAGACGCACTCATCGTCTATCGAGGCGAACATTGCTTCGTGAACCTCAACCTCTACCCATATAATCCGGGCCACATGATGGTGATCCCGTACCGCCACGTCCCGATGTACACCGACATCACAGCGGAAGAAACAGCTGAGATGGGCGAGCTTGCCCAGAAAGCGATGCGCGTGCTGGCCCACGTTTCGGGCCCTGACGGTTTTAATCTCGGCATGAATCAGGGCCAAGCCGGAGGTGCCGGTATCGCCGCGCACCTGCATCAGCACGTGATCCCGCGTTGGGGTGGGGACACGAACTTCTTCCCGATCATCGCTGAATCCAAAGCGATCCCAGTGGTGTTAGGGGATACGCTGCGGCTCATGAAGCAAGGCTGGGGCGAGGTCACCTAGGCATGTTGGACCGGTACGCGCGCGGGTTTTTCACGGCTCTGTTCCGTCCGCTCGTGAAAGTCCTAGCGCGGGTAGGCGCGACACCGAACCTGGTCACGGTACTGGGCTCGGTGGGCGCGGCCGTGTCCGCGGTCGCGCTCTACAGTTGGGGTCAACTGTTCTGGGGCACTGTTGCCATCACGTTGTTCATTTTCTCTGACATGGTCGATGGCCAACTCGCCCGGCACCTCGACAACCAAGCCGAATCTGGGGTAGGTCAGCCGCGCTCACACACCGAACGAGCGCTAGGGAACTTCCTCGATTCTTCCCTCGACCGGCTCGTGGATTTCACGATCTTCGGAACGCTCGCGTTCTGGTGGTTCACAGGTGGCGCGCGCCCGATGTTCGGCGCAGCAGCACTGACCCTTTTGAGCCTTGGTGGGCTCGTCTCTTATGTGCGGGCTAAGGCTGAATCGCTTGGTTTCGATGCTTCGGTCGGTTTCGTGGAGCGTTCGGAGCGTCTCGTTGTCGTGCTTGTCCTCACCGGTTTCACCGGCCTGGGATTGAATCCGTGGTGGTGGTTCGGGGGAGTCGTAGCTGTATGTATTGGCTCGGTCGTGACTCTTATTCAGCGTATTTCCAGATGTGTCGCAACCGCTCAGCGTGTGCACGGTGTGACAGATACGATGAACTAGGGTTTGGCCGATACCAGCCGTTGTTTTCCCTTCCACTCAATTTCGATGACCGAAAGGTATTGTTCGCGTGAACACTCAACCGTCCCAGCAGGCCTCCCGCGTCCGTCGTGGGCTTGCTGACCATCTGACTGGCGGCGTCATCATGGACGTCGTGACCCCTGAACAGGCTCGCATCGCTGAAGCCGCAGGCGCTAAGGCTGTCATGGCTTTGGAGCGTGTACCTGCCGATATCCGCGCTCAGGGCGGTATTTCTCGGGCATCGGATCCTGACATGATCGTTGGTATTCAGGAAGCCGTATCGATTCCAGTGATGGCGAAGGTACGCATCGGGCACTTCGTTGAGGCCCAGGTTCTTGAAGCCCTCGACATCGACTTCATCGACGAGTCCGAGGTTCTTTCCCCAGCTGACTACGAGAACCACGTGGACAAGTTCGCGTTCAAGGCACCATTCGTGTGTGGCGCGACGAACCTCGGTGAGGCTTTGCGCCGCATCAACGAGGGTGCTGCGATGATCCGCTCCAAAGGTGAAGCCGGAACCGGCGATGTCTCGAACGCGACCGGCCACATGCGTAAGATCCGCGCGGAAATCAACCGCCTGACTTCGATGGCTGAGGACGAACTGTTCGTTGCCGCGAAAGAACTGCAGGCGCCCTACGATCTCGTCGTTGAGGTCGCCCGCGAAGGAAAGCTGCCGGTGCCCTTGTTGACCGCAGGCGGTATCGCAACCCCAGCAGACGCAGCCATGATGATGCAGCTCGGTGCCGAAGGCGTGTTCGTTGGCTCCGGCATCTTCAAGTCCGGTAACCCTGAGGCTCGCGCCGCCGCTGTGGTCAAGGCGACCGACAACTACAACGACCCGAAGGTGATCGCTGACGTATCCCGTGGTCTCGGCGAAGCAATGGTCGGCCTCAACGTAGATGAGATCCCAGTGCACCACCGCCTCGAAGACCGCGGCTGGTAGCACACACACGCCAAGCGCGCCCTTCGTCATATCGAAATGGTGTGGGTGGATGAAGTTCGTAACGTTCTGCATCTACCCACACCATTCTTTGTTCTCGACTCTGGTCTAGCCGGCTTTTATGCCTTCAGCCCGCGGCGTTCAAGCAGAGGCTCGATGCGGGCATCGCGTCCACGGAATGCGCGATAGCTTTCCAGTGCGTCGCGCGTGTTACCGCGGCTCAAGAACTCCTCACGGAACAGCTGGCCAGCGGCACGGATGTCCTCTTGCTCCTTGAACCATTCGACCGCATCGGCGTCAAGGATCTCGGACCAGATGTAGCAGTAGTAACCTGCCGAATAACCGCCAGCGAAGATGTGCTGGAAGTAGCCGGTCTTGTAGCGAGACTCGATCGAGTCCGGGTTGAAGCCAGCATCACGCAATGCTGAGTCTTCGAACCCGGCCGGGTCAGCCTCGACGTCGGTACCGGTGCGCTGGTGCCACGCGAGGTCTAGAATCGATGCGGCGAGGTATTCGCTCGTCGAGAAGCCTTCGCCCCACGTGCTGGTCGCGGTGAGTTTTTCGATCTGATCGGCAGGAAGCGGTTCACCCGTATGTGCGTGCTTGGTGTAGTGCGGAAGAATCTTGGGGTGTACTGTCCACATCTCGTTGACCTGGGACGGGAACTCGACGATGTCGCGCCCAACGTTGGTGCCCGCCAAAGAAGGGTAGTGTGCGGCACTCAGCAGGCCGTGGAGCGCATGCCCGAACTCGTGGAATAGTGTGTTGACCTCATCCCACGTGCACAATGCAGGGTTCCCGCCGGTTGGCTTAGGGATGTTCAGCGTATTGCAGATGATCGGGCGTGAACCGGTTGCGGTAGCACCTTGGGCAAGCTCATTCATCCATGCCCCACCACGCTTGGTGTCGCGGGCGAAGAAATCGCCCACGAACAGCCCGACGGCATCCCCGTTCTCCTCGAAAACTTCCCAAATCCGGGCATCCGGGTGAGGAAGCGGAAGGTCGTGGCGTTCCGTGAACCTCAGCCCATAGACCAATCCAGCGGCACGGAAAACGCCTTCAGTCAGAACTGTGTCGAGTTCAAGGTGCTGTTGCAACAGTTCCGCGTCGACCCCATCGGACTGCGAGCCAACAAGACTCAGCCCGCGTGCGCGATCCCACGGTGCCACAGGAGCCTCGGGGGACAGAGGCTCGAGGCCGAGCGCTTCAGCGATCCGCGCATCCTCGGCGGCCGCGTTCGCGAGCGCAGGCTTAGCCAACTGCGCCAACAGATCGTTGATAGCCGAAACCGAGGTTTCCGACCGCAGAGACAGAATCTCTTCTGCATGCGTCTCAAAACCGAGCAAGCGTGCGCGCTCTACGCGCAATGCCGCGATCTGCGCGGCGATCGCAGAGCTCTTGCCGTCAGATGCACGCTGAGACGATGCCTCGTGCAACTTCTTGCGGCCTTCAGCGGTGGTCAGGATCGCTTCATCAGGTTGAACGGTTGGCAACACGAGCGAGATACGGTGGCCTTCCGCTCCCGCGGCCTGAGCTGCGGCGCGGGTCGCTTCAAGTCGGGCAGGGGAGAGGCCCGTAGCTTCCGCCTCCGTGAGGGCAGGCGCTGCATCCACGAGGTTCTGCATCGCGAGGCGACCGAACTCTGTCTGTAAATCGGTGAGCTTCGCGTTCAAGGCCTTGAGCTTTTCCTGGCCCTCAGCGTCCAGTTCCGCGCCGCTCGCGCGGAAGGATCGCATCGTGACCTCAACGAGGCGTGCCTGTTCGCCTTCAAGCGCGCCCGCATCGACCTGCTGCATCCGGGCGTACAGGCCAGGGTAGAGCACCATCGCATCGTGATGCGCTGCGACCATAGCCGTAACTTCAGCCTCGATAGCCTGGATTTCTTCCGTGGCATCAGCTGAGAACAGGTGGAACGCGACCGCCGTTGCACGATCAAGGGCTTCGCTTGAGAGCTCAAAAGCCTCGAACGTGTTGGTGAAGTCCGCCTCGTGCGGATCATTGACAATGGCCGCGACGGCTTTCTCTTGAGCCTCGATTCCGGCACGCACCGAGCTGCGCAACAGATCCGGGGTCACGGTAGAGAAATCAGGGAAGTTGTAATCAAGCCCGCTAGGCTCCGTAAGACAAGTCATGAAAAGACTCTTTCACACTAAGTACATCGACGCCATGCCGAGTAACGGCGCTACGGTGAGGGCAGGCTATAGAATGGTCTGACGCTAGAACTAACTGACATAGGGACGGAAGAACTATGGCTGGCCACTCCAAATGGGCGACAACCAAGCACAAGAAAGCTGCGTTGGATGCGAAGCGTGCGAAAGCTTTCGCGCAGTTCATCAAGAAGATCGAGGTTGCCGCGCGTGCTGGTGGTCCGGACCTAGAAGGTAACCCGGCTCTTGAAGTCGCCGTGAACAAGGCGAAGAAGAACTCCGTTCCTAACGACAACATCGACCGTGCGATCAAGCGTGGTGCCGGGCTGACTGGTGAGGTCATTGACTACACCGAGATCATGTATGAGGCACGCGGTCCGCAGGGCTCGGCTCTCTTGGTGCACTGCCTGACCGATAACCGCAACCGCGCGGCCTCTGAGACTCGCGTGGCGATCACCCGTAACGGTGGCACGATCGCCGACCCGGGTTCGGTCAACTACCTTTTCAACCGTAAGGGTGTCGTGGTGGTCCCTGAGGCTGATCACACCGAGGATTCCCTCATGGAGGTTGTCCTCATGGCTGATGTTGATGCCGAGGAGATCACCAAGGTCGGCGATTCTTTCACCATCGTTTCGGAGCCTTCGGAGCTGCAGTCAGTTGCTCACGCCCTGGATGAAGCCGGTGTCGAATACAGCTCTGATGAAGTCGAGTACGTGCCGACGATGAAGGTTGAGCTGGATGTGGATGCGGCCCGCACGTTCGTCAAACTTGAGGAAGCGCTCGAGGAGCTCGATGACGTGCAGGCCGTGTACTCGAATGTCGATATGACGCCTGAGGTCATTGAGGCGCTAGGCGAGGAGTAGAGACTGTTGCATTCGGTTCGCGTAACGGCTTCCGAGGTGGTTGGTGCGTGCGCGTAGCAGGAGTTGATCCAGGGCTGACCCGTTGCGGGTTGGCCCTGGTTTCTGTTGGTACTGACCGCACAGCAACGCTCGAGGACGTGCGGGTGATCGGTTCCCCGTCTGAGGTTGCCTTGGACCACCGTCTGCTCACGATTTCTGAGCGGATTGATGAGTGGCTGGATGAATTCCGGCCTGATGCTTTGGCGATTGAGCGCGTCTTCACTTACACGAACGTCTCTACGGTGATGGGGACCGCCCAGGCGATGGGCGTGATCATTGCCGCTGCCGCGCGCCGCGGCATTCCGGTTGCCTTGCACACCCCGACTGAGGTCAAAGCCGCTGTGACCGGTAGCGGCCAGGCTGATAAACAGCAAGTGGGGCGGATGGTGACCAAGATTCTGCGCCTAGCGGCCGCCCCGAAACCAGCCGATGCGGCCGATGCGATAGCGATCGCTCTGGCTCACGGGTGGCGTGGGGCTGACCCGGCATCCAAGGCGGCGGCTTCAGCATCGAATCAAAGTGGTGTGGCCCCAGCACAGCGAGCCTGGCTCAAGGCGCAGGCTCAGGCCGCTAATAATGCGGCGCGTGCGGAGTCTGCTTTGCGGGCGCGTGCACGTAAGCCGCGTGGTTGACCGTGCTGGCTCGTGAGCGCTGTGACACGGGGCGTATCTAACACACATACGGATAGTTCGAAGATATATTCGGATAGACTTCTCGTATCACTCTCCGTGTTTGTGGTGCTCTCTTATGTGTGAGGCGTGCCGTCGGCGCGCTGTTATGTCCGTGAAAGGTTGTTCGTACCCATGATTTCTCAGCTTCGAGGCACCGTTACGACGTTGAACCTGAACTCGGTGGTTCTTGATGTGGGCGGAGTGGGCTACCTCGTCAACGCGGTTCCGCGGACGTTAGGGGAACTCACGGTAGGTCAAGAAGCCACTCTTCCAACGAGTTTGGTGGTGCGTGAAGATTCGATGACTCTCTACGGTTTCACTAGTGCACGTGACCGGGACGTTTTCGACATCATCACGAGCGTTTCAGGGATCGGCCCGAAACTGGGTTTAGCTATTTTGGCGGTTCACTCTGCAGAAGAGCTCGCCGCGGCTGTTCAGAACGAAGACACGAAAGCGCTGACCCGCGTTTCGGGTGTGGGCCCTAAATCGGCAAGCCGAATTATCCTTGAACTCAAGGGCAAGCTGACGCTCTCGGCGGATGCTACTGCCACTGCCGCCCCGGCCGCCCAGACCGAAGCCGAAGCGTTGGCTCAAGCCGCCGAGGCCCAAGTGGTCGAGGGTCTCACAGGCCTGGGGTGGACTGAGAAGGAAGCTAAGAAGGTTCTTGCAGCCACGCTCAAGGCACAACCGGAATTGGCCGGGGCCTCGGTTCCAGAGCTGTTGCGCGCTGCATTGCGGGGCGTAGTGGCCGGGACCGGAGTGCGCTCGTGAGCATGCCGGAACGGTCTTGAAACTACTGTTGAGAAGCTAGGGGAGAGGAACGTAGCAAGATGGCATCAGATTCCTCGCGCGGTCTGGTGGATGCCTCCGGAGAGCCGGAGGAACGCGCGCTCGAGGCTGCGATGCGGCCCAAGAACTTCGATGAATTCGTGGGCCAAGCACGTGTTCGCGAGCAACTTTCCCTCGTACTTGAATCCTCGAAGCTGCGTGAACGGGTTGCCGATCACGTTCTGCTCTCCGGGCCTCCAGGCTTGGGCAAGACGAC
This sequence comes from Pseudoglutamicibacter albus, assembly GCF_022346425.1. GTDB lineage: Bacteria > Actinomycetota > Actinomycetes > Actinomycetales > Micrococcaceae > Pseudoglutamicibacter > Pseudoglutamicibacter albus. Next base: position 83,148 of record NZ_JAKRCW010000003.1, on the reverse strand, counting down.
GCTAGCCATGATCGTTGCCGCGGAGATGCAAGCACCGCTACGCATCAGCTCCGGTCCAGCGATCCAAAACGCAGGGGACCTGGCTGCGATCCTCTCTTCGCTATCTGAAGGCGAAGTTTTATTCCTGGATGAGATCCACCGTCTAGCCCGCCCAGCAGAGGAAATGCTCTACCTTGCGATGGAAGACTTTCGCGTCGACATCGTGGTCGGCAAGGGTGCTGGTGCCACAGCTATCCCATTGGATCTTCCTCCGTTCACTCTGGTGGGTGCGACCACGCGTGCCGGTCTTTTGCCAGGACCTCTGCGTGACCGATTCGGGTTCACCGGCCACCTGGACTTCTATTCGGTTGAAGAACTTGAAATGGTTCTGCGGCGCTCGGCAGTCATGCTTGATGTGAGCTTGACCGATGACGGCTATCAGCAGATCGCTTCACGTTCACGCGGAACCCCGCGTATCGCTAACCGGCTCCTACGCCGTGTCAGGGACTGGTCGCTTGTACACCGCATCGAGCGGATCGATGCGGTTCAAGCCGCAGCGGCCCTGGACATGTATGACGTCGATGAACGTGGACTGGATCGGCTCGACCGTTCAGTTTTGCAAGCGTTGTGCACCAAATTCGGTGGCGGGCCCGTCGGCTTATCAACACTTGCGATCTCGGTGGGGGAGGAAACCGAAACTGTCGAGGAAGTAGCTGAGCCCTATCTTGTGCGCGAAGGCCTCCTCGGCCGAACCGCACGCGGACGAATAGCAACCCCAGCGGCATGGGTGCACCTAGGCCTGACTCCGCCGGAGGGTGCTCCTGGCGCCCTACCTTCGGGGGAGCAGGATCCCGGCGGGACTGCCCGCCTCATCTGAAGAATCGACCGAGCTGGAGAAAGCATTGGCCTATCTATTTCTGTCTTCCAGCAACCGATAGTGCCGTCCCAGAGTTACGGCGTGAGCTTGCAGTTACTACTTCTGCTTGCCGGGGTAGGTTAGGCTAGATCGGTGTTTTCCTTGCGCCTGCAATGCGCGCGCGAGGGTGTGCAGCGATATCGATAATGTGAATTGAGGATGCCACGTGATCTCCGCGCAGCAGATTTTGGCTGAAGGTCAGCAAGGACAGGCCGGGGGTATTAGCCCTCTTCTTTTGATCATGGGCCTCATGGTCATTTTCTTGGTCTTCACGATGTTCCGTAACCGCAAGCGGATGCAGCAAGCTCAGCAGGAACGTGAGACTAAGCTCGTCCCGGGTGCAGAAGTTATGACGACCGCCGGTATCTTCGGCACGGTCGTTGACACCTTCAAAGACGAGAACAAGGTGCTCTTGGAACTATCTCCAGGTAACCGTGTCATGTTCCACGTCCAAGCGATCGCTCAGTTCCCAGAAGACAACTCGACCCATGAGGCTTCGCAAGAGGACAACCAGGGTGACCTCGACGGTTCGGAAGGCCCAGATAAGCGCTAAGAACCAGCAGCCCAGCGTTGCGAACCGATGCACTTCACACGCTGAGGCAGATACCTAGTCTTTATTCATTCATTGCTCACGTGTGAGAGAAACCTTTATGTCAACAACTAGCCCCAAGCGGCAGGCTCGTAGCGCACTGATCTGGCTCGCGGTGATCCACCTCGTGCTGATCGGTGTGCTCATCGGTGGTGTTGTCGCAGGAAAAACTGGTGCGCTTCCTAAGCTTGCGCTGGACCTTGAGGGCGGTACCGAGATGGTGCTGACCCCTAAACTGGATGACCCGAACAAGCAGGTCACTTCCGAGCAGCTTCAGCAAGCGGTCGAGATCATTCGTCAACGCGTTGATGGCACTGGTGTTGCTGAAGCTGAGGTCACCACGCAGAACAACCAGAACATCGTGGTTGCTATGCCTGGCATCCCAGATGAGAAGACACGTAACCTCATCAAGTCTTCCGCGCAGATGCAGTTCCGGCCAGTGATCGCGGCAAACCAAGACATCACGGCGACGCCAAAGAAGGACCTCACACCGATCAAGGACATCCCAAAGCCTGAGGGTAAACCGCAGAACGGTTCTGATGATCGGTGGGTCACCCCTGAGCTTTTGCGTAAGTTCCAGGCGTGGGATTGTGCCGCTGAGCTCAATAAGAAAGACCGCACGACGTTCAAGGCTGAAGAGCCAGCTATTGCGTGTGAGATGGACCCGCCGTTGCAGGCTAAGTACCTCTTGGGTCCGGTTGAGGTTTCCGGCTCTGACATCACCGATGCCGAGGCACGTCCTGAACAGAACTCGCAGGGCTTCACGACCGGTGGCTGGGAAGTTGCGTTGACGTTCAACAGCAAGGGCGCTGAGGCGTTCAAGACGGTCACCCAGCGTTTGACGTCAGCTCAGCCGCCTAAGAACCAGTTCGCGATCGTGTTGGATGGCCGCGTGGTTTCGGCTCCGCAGTCGCTGGCCGTCATTTCCGATGGCCGCTCTTCGATCACCGGTAACTTCACTCAGGAATCGGCTCAAGAACTCGCCGAGCAGCTGCGTTACGGTGCCTTGCCGATGAGCTTCAACATCCCGACCGAAACCCAGGTTTCGGCCAAGCTCGGTGCTGATCAGCTCAAGTCCGGTATGATCGCTGGCTTGATCGGCCTGGTCTTGGTGGCTGTTTACTCCTTCTTCCAGTACCGGGTTTTGGGTCTGGTGACGATGGCCTCGCTCATCATCATGGGTACGCTGACCTATCTCGCGATTGTCTTGTTGGGTTGGGGCGCGAACTATCGGTTGTCTCTGGCTGGTGTTGCCGGCTTGATTGTCTCGATTGGTCTGACAGCTGACTCGTTCATCGTCTACTTTGAACGTATCCGTGATGAGTTGCGTGAAGGCCGCAGGCTCCAGCAGGCGATCGAAACCGGTTGGAAGCGTGCTCGCCGAACCATTCTGGCTTCTAAAGCGGTCAACATTCTGGCAGCCGTTGTTCTGTACTTTGTTGCTGTGGGTAACGTCAAGGGCTTCGCGTTCACCCTGGGCCTGACAGCTGTTGCGGATATTTTCGTGGTGTTCTTGTTCACGCACCCGATGTTGCAGTTGCTCAGCCGTATGACTTTCTTCTCTGACGGTCACAGGCTTTCCGGTCTGGATCCGCGCCTTTTGGGCGCTGAGCCGCTGTATGCCGGGGCGGGCCGAGTGCGTGTGCGCCGGCAGAGCGGTGAAGCGAAGCAGGCCGGCAAGCACGGCGGCGGGGCTAACCGTGAGGCTCAGCGTCGCATGACGATCGCTGAGCGGCGCCGGGCTGAAGAGCTTGCTGCGCGCGAGAGCGGTAGGAACGCAGATACACGCAAGGTAGAGGAGAACTGACGTGGCGAAGTTGGCAACGTGGGGTAACGAGCTCTACTCCGGTAAGCGTTCGTATCCATTCATCGGCAAGCGCAAACTCTGGTTTGCTATCGCGCTCGTTCTGATCGTGCTTTCGGTCTTGGTTCCGGTTGTGCGTGGCGGTTTCAACCTGGGTATCGATTTCCGTGGTGGCAACGAGTTCCAGGTGGCCGAGGCCCACAAGACTGACCCTAAGCTCGGTGACGACGCCGCCGGCGAGGTCGTGCCGGATAAGAACGCACGGACGACGCATCTGGCTGCGACCACGATGCGCGTCCAGACTGACCCGCTCACCGGTCAGCAAGCCGACGACTTGAAGGAAGCACTCGCGAAAGCATACGAGACGGATGCTTCGAAGGTCTCTGTCTCAGCGATTGGCCCGACATGGGGCGCTGATGTCTCGCGCCAAGCGGCGATCGGTTTGGTCGTGTTCATGGTCTTGGTTGCTTTGCTGATGGCGGTGTACTTCCGGACCTGGAAGATGTCGCTTGCCGCAATCGGCGGCCTGATCGTCGTCATGATCGTTACTGCCGGGATCTATGCTGCAGTCGGTTTCGAAGTGACACCGAGTGCGGTCATCGGTTTCTTGACGATTCTTAGCTACTGTCTCTATGACACCGTGGTGGTCTTCGACAAGATCCGTGAGAATACCTCTGACGCCTCCCTCAAGTACGTCATGACCTTCGAGGAGAAGGTCAACCGTGCTGTGAACCAGACCCTGGTTCGCTCGATCAACACCTCGGTCGTTGCGATCCTGCCAGTCGGCTCGATTCTGTTCATCGGTTATTGGTTGCTCGGCGCGGGCACGCTCGGTGACCTCGCGCTTGCGTTGTTCGTCGGCATCATCGTCTCGACGTTGTCCACCCTCTTCATCCAGGCACCGCTGTACTATCAGCTGCGCAAGAACGATGAAGAGATCAAGGAGCTCGACGCTGAGGTCCATGACAACCGCAAAGATTCAGAGGCAGCGCTGGCCTGATACGCGTATTCACCACTAGCTGGGAACGGTGCCGAACGCACCGCGTGACGGAACACCTCGTGAGACTCACCGGTTCACGAGGTGTTCCGTTTCTGTTCTGTGGTCTAAACTGACCCAATCACCGTATTGTGTACATACAGCCAGGCCTTGCGCTTGGTAGCAGAGGAGGAATCGCTGCCATGGCGCAACAGCGAGTGGGTGAACAGCAACCAAGGCGGGGAAGGTCGCTTTCGCGTCTGATCCGTTTTTCAGGCCGGTCAACGTTTCCGGCGGCCCCTCCCATCCTTGAGCCCCTGCTACGTACCGTGCGTGCGCAACATCCGGAAGAAGATCTTTCACTCATTACACGCGCCTACGATGTGGCTGCACGTTGGCACGAAGGCGTGAAGCGGAAATCCGGGGATCCCTACATCACCCACCCTGTGGCGGTCGCAACGATCCTTGCGGAGATGGGGCTCACTGGCCCTACGCTGGCGGCGGCGCTGTTGCATGACACGGTCGAGGACACCGAATATTCGCTTGAAGCACTGCGCAAGGACTTCGGCGATGAGATCGCTCTGCTCGTGGACGGGGTCACCAAACTCGATAAGGTCACCTACGGCGAGGCCGCTCAGGCAGAGACGGTCCGGAAGATGATCGTCGCGATGTCCCAAGACATCCGTGTACTCATGATCAAGCTTGCCGACCGAATGCATAACGCCCGCACATGGCGTTACGTCAACCCTGAATCGGCGTCCCGTAAAGCCCGGGAAACCCTCGAGATATACGCTCCGTTGGCCCACCGTTTGGGGATGAACACCGTCAAGTGGGAGCTTGAGGATCTTTCTTTCGCGGTTTTGCACCCGAAAGTGTATGAAGAGATCGTGCGCATGGTGGGCGCCCGCACGCCTGAACGTGAACGGTATCTTTCCGAAGTTCGGCAAGCGATCGAGGCGAATCTCTCTGAAGAGAAGATCAACGCGGTCATCACGGGCCGGCCTAAACACTATTACTCGGTCTATCACAAGATGGTAGTCCGGAAGAAAGAATTCAACGAGATCCACGACCTCATGGGTGTTCGGATCCTGGTTGACTCCGTCAAAGACTGCTACGCGGTCTTGGGCATCATCCATTCGCATTGGAACCCGCTTCCCGGCAGGTTCAAGGACTACATTGCGATGCCTAAGTTCAACATGTATCAGTCCTTGCATACCTCCGTGATCGGTCCCGGCGGCCGGCCTGTCGAGGTGCAGATCCGCACCCACGAAATGCATAAGCGTGCCGAATACGGTGTAGCCGCACACTGGAAATACAAGCAAGGCTCTGCAGAGAACGATAAAGAAACCAACATCAACTGGCTCAACCGGTTGGTGGCCTGGCAGAAAGACACTGAGGATCCAGATGAGTTCCTCGATTCCTTGCGTTATGTCATCAACTCCGCTGAAGTCTATGTCTTCACCCCGGCCGGTGAGGTGCGTTCGCTGCCACTGGGTTCCACACCCGTGGATTTCGCCTACGCGGTCCACACGGATGTGGGGCACAGGGCCGTTGGCGCTAAAGTCAATGGGAAACTTGTTCCGTTGCATACACCGCTCAACAATGGCGATCAGGTTGAAATACTGACCTCGAAGGCAGAAAACGCCGGCCCGTCACGCCATTGGCAAGACTTTGTCGCCTCACCACGAGCCCGCACCAAGATTCGGCAATGGTTCTCCAAGGAGCGCCGCGAGGAAGCGATAGAAAAAGGCCAGGATCTGCTCTCTAAAGCGATTCGTAAGGCTGGGCTCCCGCTCCAGAAGCTCATGACGGCAGAGATCCTCACAGCGGTTGCGAAAGAGCTTCACTACAACGACATCACTGGTCTGTACGCGGGCCTGGGCGAAGGCCACGTCTCTTCCAAGAACGTGATGGAGCACATCACGAGCCTGACGGGAGAACCCGAGGTAGCTCAGCCTGAACCAGGCATGAACTTCACCTCGGACCAAAACCAGACGCGCGGCTCACAGCCGAGCTCTTCCGGGGTTATCGTCCAGGGCTCACGTGATGTTGTGGCTAAGCTGGGCCCGTGTTGCTCGCCGGTGCCACCGGATGCGATCAAAGGCTTTGTAACACGCGGCTCGGGCGTCACGGTACACCGTTCAGCGTGCCCGAACATCGCTAATCTGAGCGGTCCTGAAGCCGAGCGGATTGTCGATGTCGCGTGGGATCCTCGTTCCCACACCGTATTCACGGTAGAGATCCAGGTTGAGGCACTCGACCGGCACTCGCTTTTGAGCGACGTCACCAAAGTGCTCTCGGAGAACCACGTCAATATCTTGTCTGCGAACCTGTGGACCACCAAGGACCGGACCGCGATTTCACGTTTCCGTTTCCAGCTGGGGGAGCCGGACTTCATGAGCCATATCTTCGCTGCAATCCGCCGGATTGAAGGCGTCTATGATGTCAGCCGGGTGCTAGGTGGGGCCTCAGAAGAGCGGCGCTAATCTCCCGCAACCGCCGCCGCACGAGGGTCTGACGCTTTGTACCTAAACGAGCGAATCGATCGCTACCGTCCAACAAGCGGTCCATATCGACTGGCTTGATGTCTTCTAGCTCGAGAGTTTGTGTTACCTGATCCCCAACCGTTGGATTGGGATCCTTCAGGGTTCGTTGCCAGCCCATCGCGATACGTTCTGGAATATCACTGAGTAACCGAGCGACTCGAGGCGCTGGCACATCAGCATCGCGCGCAATCGCAGCCGTTAACTCGACAGCGACCGTCAACGGTGTCACGACCCTGACCCCTTCAACATATGCGATGTCTCGTTGGCTGAGGTTCAACGGATCGATATAAATATTGAGCCCACCAATGTTCCTGAAGCGTCTACTGTGCACGCGCGCCCGCACGTTGAGGCTCGTTGGCGGCTTGCCACCGAGCCACGCCCACAACGCAGTCTGGTGATCGAAGACCGTATTCTTGATGCCGTCTTCAGCCAAGGCCACTTGGAAACGGTAGAGTGCGGCCCACCGCACCATCGGACGGTGGCTGACCGATAAACGGGCATAGAGCGGGCCCACAACGTGGCGGATTAGGTCATCACGAAGAGCCGCCGCAAGCTCGGCTTCAGTGAGGTTCTCACGCATCGCATCCCATAAGGGAACCTCGCAGAGCCGGCTACGCGTGGCAGGTAGCGGTAGAAGATCTTTGCGAGGCGGTGGAAGATCAGGAAGAGGCAGGTCGCGATCATTCTGGGTTGGCGTCATGCATTCATGGTGCGTTCCAGCGTCCAGATACGACAAGGGCCCGGCGCTGTCCTGTGGACAACTCCAGGCCCTTGCGCTAGCGGAGATCTACCGGGGTAGGGAATCTCGAGCTACCTCAACATTTTCTTAGCCCAGTTCGGCGGCTGAACGCTTCACGGTCTCAAGCCACGCACGGCGTGCATCGAGCGCTTCCTGAGCCTTAGCGACCTTCCGCTGATCACCGCTTGCCTGGGCGCGCTCGAGGTCAGATTCCAAATCAGCGATCGCGTCTTCAAGCTGCTGCAACATCGAGTTCGAGCGAGCCTTCGTCTCCGGGTCAGTGCGGCGCCATTCATCTTGCTCAGCTGAGCGAACAGCGTCTTCAACCTGGCGCAGGCCGGCTTCGATGCGGTGCATATCGGAACGTGGAACCTTGCCGGCAGCTTCCCAGCGGTCGCGGATCGAACCAAGTGCACGCTGTGCCTGCTTGAGGTCCTTCACTGGAAGGATCGCACGGGCCTCCTCCAGGAGGGCTTCCTTAACCTTGAGGTTTTCGGCGTACTCGGCGTCAATCTTATCGTTAGCCTTCTTACGTGCATTGAAGAACACGTCTTGGGCGGCACGGAAACGGGTCCACAACGCGTCATCGTCCTTACGCGATGCACGCGGTGCAGCCTTCCACTCGGACATGAGCTTGCGGTACTCGGCTGAGGTAGCACCCCAGTCAGTCGAGTTCTGCATGCTTTCGGCGCGGCTGATCAAGTCTTCCTTGATGCGCTTAGCTTCAGCATTGCGGTCATCGAGCTTGGAGAAGAAGGTGCGGCGGTTCTTATCGAATTTATTGCGTGCAGAGCGGAAACGCTTCCACAACTCGTCCTCGGTAGCGCGAGGCAAGCGGTGGCCGTTCTTCTGTGCGGCCTTCCACTCGTCGAAGAGTTCAGCCATGCGCTGCGATGCGCTCTTCCACTGAACCTGCTCGGCCGGTTTAGCGGCAAGGTCTTCGGCTTCTGAAACGATCTTCTCGCGGGCGGCTGTGGCTTCAGCGCGCAGCTGCTCAGCGTTGGCACGCTCGTGCTGGCGCAGGTTCTCGATCGCTACACGCAGGTTCTCGACACGGGACTCCAGCATCGCGATGTCGCCCACGACGTCGCGAGCTTTGACGCGCTCATCGATCGCGTTGAGGGCCTTCGGCATCTCAGCGGTTGGGGCTTTGGCTACAACGCGCTGTTCAAGCAACATGATCTCGCCCAGCAGCTCGTCGTATTTGCGTACAAAGTAGGCGAGTGCTTCATCTCCAGTCGCGTCAGGATATTGGCCCACTGCATGCTCATTGCCGTCAACGATCACGAACACATGACCGTCATCGGTGACTCGCGCAAACTTTCGTGCCTCTTCCAAGCTAGTGGCTGGCACCTGTGGGGCTGGGATCACCGTGTCCTTAGCGGTTTCCTTCCCTGCGATCATCGAAGGCGTAGGGGCCTTCGGGGTCGCTGGGGTGGGGGTGCTGCTTGGGGCTGGGTTCTGCTGTGCAGGCTGCGCATCTGTTGCGGATGCCTTCTCCGTGGCTTGCTGGGAGGTGTTCTCCTGTGCCGCGGTTTCCTGGGAGTGAGGCTGCTGTTCAGTCAACGGTCAACACTTTCGCTCAAGTTTTGAGACTGCCACGCCCACCGGGCCGTTGATGCCGGTGCATGGGAACGGTCCAGGGGAGAGGCACACACGTACGCACCAGATTCTACCCGGGTTTTAGCCTTGTGACATTAGTTCTGACGCAGTTGAGTGTGGACACTGAATTCTGGTGCGTTGCGCAACGCGCGTGCTCCCAGGTTCTTCCAGCTGGCTGCTGGCTTTAGAATGAGAGGCGTCTTGTGCACAGTCGTGCACGTGTGAGAGTTGCTTCCGCTGGTCAGTGCGTGAGCTGGTCAGTGCGCGAGTTTTGTTGTGAGGAGTCACGAGATCATGTCCCGTAAGTTGTCCCTAACTGGTTTTCCTGAATGGCTTCCGCAGGAGCGGATTGTGGAGAACCATGTTCTGGATACCTTGCGGGAAGTGTTTGAGCTTCACGGCTTCTCCAATATTGAAACCCGCGCTGTGGAGACGGTCGGGACGCTGCTGAACAAGGGTGAGATCGACAAAGAGGTCTATGGTGTCTCGCGTCTTGCTGACGAGTCACCTGCCAGCGTGAATGACCCGAACGCGCTTGCCCTGCACTTTGACCTGACGGTCCCGTTTGCCCGTTACGTTACGGATAACGCTGGCTACCTCACGTTTCCGTTCCGCCGCTATCAGATCCAGAAGGTGTGGCGTGGTGAACGGCCTCAGGATGGTCGTTTCCGTGAGTTCACTCAGGCGGATGTCGATGTTGTGGGCGATGGCGAACTCCCGTTGACCTATGACCTCGAGTTGGCGTTGGTGATGGCCGATGCGCTTGAGCGTTTGGAGCTGGGTGACTTCGAGGTGCGGGTCAACAACCGCAAGCTTTCCGAGGGCTTCTACCGCGGCATCGGCGTCGAGGATCCAGCGGCGGTATTGCGCGAGATCGACAAGCTCGAAAAGATCGGCGCTCAGAAGGTTCATGAGGCACTCACTGCTCAAGGGTTGAACGATGACCAGGCGCAGAAGGCGTTGAAGCTTGCCTCGATCAAGTCCGCGGACGCTTCTTTCGCCCACGAGGTTGAAGCCCTCGGGGTTGAACACGAGCTGTTGAACGAGGGACTTGCTGAGCTGAAGTCGTTGATCGAGGTCGCATCCAAGATCAAGCCTCACCGCATCGTCGCTGATCTCTCTATTGCCCGCGGCCTGGACTACTACACGGGCACTGTCTATGAGACGACATTGATCGGGCACGAATCCCTCGGTTCGATCTGCTCCGGTGGCCGCTACGAATCCCTAGCCACCAAGGGTAAGAAGAACTATCCAGGCGTTGGGCTCTCGATCGGGGTTTCCCGCCTTGTATCGCGTCTGCTTGCCACTGAGCATCTGGTGGCGCACCGTGCCGTCCCTACCGCGGTGCTCATGGCACTTCCAAGCGAGGATGATTTCGCTGAAGCCGTCGAAATCGCTGAAATGCTGCGCTCACGAGCAGTGGCGACCGAGATCATGGGTAAACCCGAGAAGTTCGGTAAACAGATCCGTCACGCTGACCGCCGAGGTATCCCGTACGTGTGGTTCATGTCCAAAGATGCTTCCGGCAACCGTGTGCACGAAGTCAAAGACATCCGTTCAGGTGAGCAGGTTACCGCCGACCCACACACCTGGATGCCGGCGCAAGTTGATCTTCGGCCCACGGTAGGCCCGAGCGCCGATGCCAGCTCGCGCTGATCAGCCATTAGACTGATTCGTAGTTAATTCATCACTGCCGACTAGGTTTCTCTGTAGACAACCGGCCCACCCCAGCGTGTACGTCGCCTAACACCGTGACGAGTGAACGTATAGCAAGGTGGACCGCTGAAAGGATTTCATCACCGTGCTCCGTACTCATGACGCCGGTTCCCTCAACGCCTCGCTCGTGGGGCAGACCGTGACGCTTGCTGGTTGGGTTGCTCGTCGCCGTGACCACGGCGGTGTCGCGTTCCTCGATCTGCGTGACGCCTCCGGTATTGCTCAGGTGGTTGTTCACGATGAGGAGACGTTCTCGCCACTGCGTAACGAGTTCGTTGTGAAAGTCACCGGTGAAGTCAAGGCACGCCCCGAGGGATCCGAGAACCCGAACCTCGCCTCCGGTGAGATCGAAGTTCATGCTGACACTCTTGAGGTTTTGAACGCTTCAGCAGCGTTGCCGTTCCAGGTTGACGAACACGTCGAGGTCGGCGAAGAGACCCGCCTGCAGTACCGCTACCTGGATTTGCGCCGCCCCAAGCCAGCCGCGAACTTGCGTTTGCGTTCCGAGGCCAATAAGGCTGCTCGTCGTGTGCTCGAGGAACGCAACTTCCTCGAGGTAGAGACCCCAACGATGACCCGTTCGACCCCAGAGGGAGCGCGCGACTTCATCGTTCCTGCGCGCCTTGCTCCAGGTAAGTGGTACGCGTTGCCGCAGTCGCCTCAGCTGTTCAAACAGCTACTGCAGGTCGGTGGCGTGGAGCGCTACTATCAGCTGGCGCGTTGCTACCGTGACGAAGATTTCCGTGCAGACCGCCAGCCTGAGTTCACCCAGCTGGACATCGAAGCATCCTTCGTTGACCAAGAAGACATCATCGCTTTGGGTGAGGCGATCGTGAAAGAACTGTGGAAGCTCATCGGCGTTGAAATTCAAACCCCGATCCCACGCATGACCTATCAGGAAGCGATGACCAAGTACGGCTCCGATAAGCCAGACTTGCGCTTCGATAACCCGATCACCGAACTCAAGGAGTTCTTCAAAGACACCGAATTCCGGGTGTTCCAGCAAGAATACGTCGGGGCCGTGGTCATGCCGGGTGGGGCGTCCCAGCCGCGCCGTCAGCTCGATGGCTGGCAAGAGTGGGCCAAGCAGCACGGCGGCAAAGGCCTAGCTTATGTATTGGTTCAAGAAGACGGTGAGCTCACTGGCCCCGTGGCTAAGAACCTCACCGACTTTGAGCGTGAGAACCTTGCTGCGAAGGTCGGCGCGAACCCTGGAGACTGCATTTTCTTCGGGGCTGGCCCAACCAACTCGACCCGTCAGCTTCTGGGGCAAGCCCGCGTCGAAATCGCGCACCGGACCGGCATGATCAAGGACGGCGACTGGGCGTTCGTCTGGGTTGTTGATGCCCCAATGTTCATGTCCACCGCTGAAGCTGTCGCTGAGGGCGATGTCGCGGTCGGCGAGGGTTCCTGGACCGCGGTCCACCACGCTTTCACTGCACCGAAGCCTGAGTTCCTCGACACGTTTGACACCGACCCAGGCTCGGCACTGACTAACGCATACGACATCGTGTGCAACGGCAACGAGATTGGCGGCGGATCGATCCGTATCCACCGCCGTGACGTTCAAGAACGCGTGTTCAAGGTCATGGGTGTGGATGAGAAAACACAGCAGGAGCAGTTCGGCTTCCTGCTGGAGGGGTTCAAGTACGGTGCGCCCCCACACGGCGGTATCGCTTTCGGTTGGGACCGCGTGGTCTCACTGCTAGCAGGTGAAACCTCGATCCGTGAAGTCATCGCGTTCCCGAAGACCGGCGGCGGATTCGATCCACTCACGGCAGCACCGGCGGAGATCACGCCTCAGCAGCGTAAAGAAGCCGGCGTGGACGCCAAGCCTGAAAAACAGAAGAAGGGCGCTACTGAGTCTGGTCAGTAAGTGTTGCCACTAGAGAGCGAGCTCGGCTGAGTCGATGATCAAGGTGACCGGTCCGTCGTTGGTGAGGTTGACCTCCATCTCGGCCCCGAACACGCCGGTTCCGACCTCTAAACCGAAACCACGAAGGGTAGCGGCGACCTCTTCATAGAGATCCACAGCAGCCTCAGGGCGGGCGGCCTTCGACCATGAAGGCCGCCTGCCCTTTCGCACATCCCCGTAGAGGGTGAAGTTACTGACCACGATGACCGGCGCCTGCGCGGTGACCGCGGACTTTTCGGCCTCCAGAATGCGAAGGTGCGCGATCTTCGAAGCGACAGCTGCGGCTTCGGCGTGTCCGTCATCGACCGCAACCCCGAGCAGAACCACAAGCCCCTGGCCTTCAAACTCGGCCACCACATGGCCCTCAACCACAACGCTTGCGTTCTTGACCCGCTGCACAACCGCGCGCATATCCAACCTCTCTACATCTCTTCGATAGAGCCCCGCCGTGAAGCAGCGGCGCCTTCAATACCTTGCCCTAAGCGTAACGGGACTGAGAACCGTAGTAGGCCTGTGAAGCGTAACGGCCCTAAGCCCGGGGCTAGGCTTGATAGCGATGGATCTTTTCTCTTCTGCCGACGATGACACCGATGATGACCGCGACCGTGATGAGGACCGCCCGCGCCCGCGTCCGCCTCTGGCTGTCCGGATGCGTCCTAAAACGATCGACGAGGTAGCGGGGCAGAAGCATTTGTTAGAGCCGGGCTCTCCGTTGCGTCAGCTTGCACAAAGCGATGGGGGCGGTCCCGCCGGGCTGAGCTCGCTCATCTTGTATGGACCTCCAGGGGTTGGTAAGACGACCTTGGCACATGTGATCGCCAACGGTCCGCATCGCACCTTCGTTGAGGTCTCAGCTATTTCTGCTGGGGTCAAAGATGTTCGGCAGGTGATGGATCAGGCTCGTGCTGACCGTTCGATGCGCGGCACCACGACAGTGCTGTTCCTCGATGAGATCCACCGTTTCAATAAGGCACAGCAAGATGCGTTGCTGCCCGGGGTTGAGAACGGTTGGGTCGTTTTGGTGGCCGCGACCACGGAGAACCCTTCATTCTCGGTCATCTCGCCGCTTTTATCTCGGTCCCTCCTGCTCAAACTCAAGCCGCTGGAGCGAGACGATGTGCGCCGTCTCTTGTTGCGGGCGCTTGAGAACCCTCGCGGGCTCGGGAACTCTGTTGAGTTACCCGAGGATGTCATGGATCAGCTCATCGACCTATCCGGCGGAGATGCTCGCCGTGCTCTGACAAGCCTTGAGGCGGCGGCCGCGGTTGCGCTGGAACGCGCCCGCCACGAAACGCAAGACTCCGACCAACAAGCAAACACGGTGCCTGTTGTGACCCGGGAAGACGCTGAACGCGCAGTCGATACCGCTCTGCGACGCTACGACAAACAAGGGGATAACCACTACGACACCGCGAGTGCTCTCATCAAGTCGATCCGCGGTTCCGACGTCGATGCGGCCTTGCACTATGCCGCGGTCATGATGGAGGCGGGGGAGGACCCACGCTTCCTCGCCCGCAGACTCGTGATCTCTGCATCGGAAGATATTGGGATGGCCGACCCAACAGCGTTGCAAACAGCTGTTGCCGCGGCGAACGCCGTACAGCTGATAGGCATGCCGGAGGCGCGCATCGTTCTCGCCCAAGCCGTGGTTCACTTAGCGAGCGCACCGAAATCAAATGCCGCCTACCGCGCGATCGATCGCGCTATCGCCGATGTGCGCGCAGGCAAGGGAAGCGGTGTTCCGGCGCACTTGCGCGACGCCCACTATTCAGGTGCTAAAGCGCTTGGTCACGGCAAAGGTTACGTGTACCCCCACGATCACGAACTCGGGGTTGTCCCGCAACAGTATGCGCCGGATGACCTGCAAGGTATCGACTATTACGAGCCGACCCAGCACGGATTCGAGCGAACCGTATCCCAGCGCATCGACTCGATTCGTTCAATCCTGCGCAACAACGGAGCATAGATTCAGTCTGGGCTGAGTTCGAATCGGAGCAGAGATCTTCTCATGACTTAAGTTCTGGTACTTAAGATCTGATAAGCTAGACCGTTGGCTGGCAAGCCGTCCATGTGAGCGTGCCCGATGGGGCCCACTCGGTACGTGAGGCGGTTGCAGATTCGAGGAAGCGGGTTCCCTCATCTCTCCACGTGACCGGAGGCCAGAACCATGAGCTCGCAGACATACGAAAGAGGACACATTCGTGGCCAATAATCGTCAACGCAACACCGTGCGTTTGTCCCGTGCCCTCGGCATCGCTTTGACGCCGAAGGCAGAGAAGTACATGGAGCGCCGTCCGTACGGCCCAGGTCAGCACGGCCGCGCGCGCCGCCGCCAGGACTCTGACTACGCAGTTCGCCTTCGTGAGAAGCAGCGCCTGCGTGCACAGTACGGCATTCGCGAAGCCCAGATGACCCGCGTCTTCGACGAGGCTCGCCGCGAGGCTGGCCTGACCGGTGAGAACCTGATTGAGCTGCTGGAAATGCGCCTCGATGCCCTGGTTCTGCGCGCTGGTTTCGCACGCACCATCCAGCAGGCACGCCAGCTGGTTGTTCACCGCCACATCCTGGTCAACGGCCAGATTGTTGACCGCCCATCCTTCCGCGTGAAGGAAGGCCAGCTCATCCACGTGAAGGAGCGCTCTGAGAAGACCGTTCCATTCCAGATGGCTGCCCAGGGTGAACACGCCGCCGTTCTGCCGGCTGTCCCTGAGTACCTGGACGTCAAGCTGGATCAGCTGCAGGCTAAGCTCGTGCGCCGCCCTAAGCGCGCTGAGGTCCCTGTTCAGTGTGAAGAGCAGCTCGTCGTTGAGTACTACGCTCGCTAATCTTTAGTAGCCGATGCCGCGGTTCCGTTATCAACGGGACCGCGGCATCGTTCTTATCTGCTGGTCATCTTTGCGGCCAACGTTCGGTAGGCTTGACTGGCAGACACCTGCGCACACACTCGAGGAGAGAACATGAGCATTGGCGACATCGCCGGTTTGATCGCTGCAGGATTCTTCGCGATCCTCGTCATTCTTTTGGCTGTACCGATCATCAAGCTGGGGAAAGTTTTCGACGAATTGCGGCATTCGGTCAAAGACCTCACGGAGGAGACCACGCCGATCCTGCAAGAGACCGCAACTACGGTACGTAACGGTAACCAGCAGCTTGAACGCGTTGATGCGATCACCTCGAATGTTCAGGACGCAACCGCCAACGTCGCCTCGGTGACCTCGCTGACCGCCGCCGTTGTGGGCCGTCCACTGATCCGCGCGGCATCGTTCACTGCGGGTGTGCGCGCCGCATTCTCGCGTCGCCGCTAGCAGTCGATATTTGCCCTTGCCTTCGGTTGTAGCTTCAACCGGACGCTAACCGTTTATGCGCTCATGAATGGCGCCCCAAAGACTCGTTAAGGAAGACCATGAAGAAGCTTTTTTGGCTGATCCTCGGCGTCTCCATCGGTGTGATGGCTAGCCGCCAGTTGCAACGCATCCGCACACAGGGTGTGCGTTCGAGCGCAGACTCAGTCCTGGACCGCACCGCGAGCGTTGTCGAGTCCACGATCGCGGCCTTCAAGGAAGGCTCTGCCGAGCGGGAAGCTGAGCTGCGTTCCGCCCTCGGAGTTGACAAGGCTCCATCCGGGCGCCGCGCTGCACGCTAAACCCAACCCATATTAAGGAGCCCACTCATAGTTGGGCTTTATTCAATGTAGGGCGTCTTCGCCCATTTCAATACAGGGCGTCTACGCCCATTCGGAGAATCCAAACCTCATGAAATCTCAGGAAATCGCACAGCGGTGGATCGACTTTTTCGTCAAGCGCGGTCACACGCATGTTCCTAGCGCATCGTTGGTTTCCAACGACCCGTCGCTACTGTTCACCGTTGCGGGCATGGTTCCGTTTATCCCGTACCTCACGGCTGTTGAGCCGGCTCCGTATCCTCGGGCGGTCTCGGTCCAGAAATGTATTCGCACCGCGGATATTGAAGAGGTTGGCAAGACGGCCCGCCACGGTACGTTCTTCCAGATGAACGGTAACTTCTCGTTCGGTGATTACTTCAAGGAAGAAGCAATCACGTGGGCGTGGGACCTGCTCACCACGTCAACCGCCGATGGCGGTTATGGTTTGGATCCTGAACGCTTGTGGGTCACGGTGTATGAAGACGGCGATGACCGCGATGCCGAGGCCCGCCGCATCTGGGAAGAGAAGGTCGGTGTCCCGCGTGAACGGGTCATCGGCACGGGTAAGTCCGATAACTACTGGAACACCGGCCAGCCTGGGCCTGGTGGTCCATGCTCTGAGATCTATTATGACCGTGGTCCCGAATACGGCGAGGAAGGCGGGCCGGCGGTTGATGAGACACGCTACATTGAGATCTGGAACCTTGTGTTCATGCAGTACCGTCTCTCCGCGGTACGCTCCAAGACCGATTTCGATGTCGCTGGTGAACTTCCACAACGCAACATCGATACGGGCCTTGGGCTTGAGCGTCTTGCGATGATTCTGCAGGGCGTTGAGAACATGTATGAGACCGATCAGGTCCGCCCTGTTCTTGACCGGGCAGCTGAGCTTTCCGGTAAAACCTATTCTTCGACTGAGGATCCTGAGGATCCAAGCTACGCAGACGATGTTCGTCTGCGGGTGGTGGCTGACCATGTGCGCTCAGCGCTCATGCTCATCAGCGATGGGGTGACTCCATCGAATGAGGGCCGCGGCTATGTTTTGCGGCGCCTGATTCGCCGTGCGGTGCGTGCGATGCGCCTCATGGGTGTCACTGAACCGGTGCTACCTGAGCTGTTGCCGGTCTCCCGGGATGCGATGGCTGGGGTGTATCCGGAAGTTGCTGAGGATTATGAGCGGATCTCCCGCATCGCCTATGCCGAGGAGCGTGCGTTCCGCCGCACGATCGCATCCGGTACTGCGCGGTTGGATGAAGCGATATCGGAGGCCAAAGGCCACGGCGCGAACCTCTCGGGTGAGGACGCGTTCCAGTTGCACGACACATACGGTTTCCCGATTGACCTGACTCTGGAGATCGCCGAGGAAGCTGGCTTATCGGTTGATACTGAGAAGTTCCGGGCTTTGATGGCTGAGCAGCGTGAACGCGCTAAGGCTGACGCTAAAAAGAAGAAGTCAGGCCACTCCGATATCGCGATTTATCACGAGCTGGTAGAAGAAGGAAATACGCATTTCACCGGTTATGACGAGCTTGTCACCGAATCGCGTGTGCGCGGGCTGATTCGCGATGGTGTTCGTGTTCCTGTTGCCGAGCAGGGTAGCACGGTTGAGCTCGTCCTGGATGAAACCCCGTTCTATGCCGAAGCCGGCGGTCAGGCCCCTGACACCGGTGTGATCACCGGCGATGGTTTCGTTCTTGAAGTCACCGATGTTCAGGCGCCGGTGAAGGGCTTGTCGGTCCATACGGTGACGGTGCGTGAGGGTGAACTACCGGAGAACGCTGTGGTGCGTGCCGCGGTGGATGCCCAACGCCGCCACGCGGGCGAAGAGGCGCACACCGCGACCCACTTAGTTCACGCGGCTTTGCACGAGGTGCTTGGCCCGGAGGCGTTGCAGTCCGGTTCCTTCAACAAGGAAGGCTATTTGCGCTTCGACTTCACGTGGGCTGAGGCACTCTCGCGTGCAACCCAGTCTGAGATTGAAGAGGTCACCAACAAGGCGATCGACCGGGACTTCGAGGTCATCACGCGCGTGATGAAGAAGGACGAAGCCCTTGCGCTGGGTGCCACGAGCCTCTTTGGTGAGAAGTACGGCGATACGGTGCGTGTGGTTGAGATCGATGGCGCTTGGTCGCGTGAATTCTGTGGTGGCACCCACGTTGCACGTACTGCAAAGGTCGGTACGCTCTCTCTGCTCGGTGAGGCTTCAGTGGGTGCGGGTAACCGACGTGTCGAGGCGCTCGTGGGTATGAATGCTTTCCGTCACAACGCCGCTGAGCGTGCGCTGGTCTCTGACCTCACGGAGATGCTGCGCGTGCCTGCTGATCAGTTGCGTGAACGCATCGACCAGACGGTTCAGCGCTTGCGTGCTGCCGAGAAGGAGATCGAGAAGTTGCGGCGTGAACAGCTACAAGCCGCATCGGCCGCGCTGGTTGATACCGCCGAAGACGTAGGTGGGGTCCGCTTGATTGTCCACGACGCAGGCCACGTCGAATCCGCGGATGACTTGCGTTCGCTCGCGTTGCCTTTGCGTGACCGTTTGGGCTCAGACGCTGCCGTTGTCGCAGTGATCGGTGTTGCTAAGGGCAAGCCTATGGTTCTGGTGGCCACGAATGAGGCAGCTCGTTCTGAAGGCATCAAGGCTGGTCAGTTGGTCCGTTCTGCTGCGAAGACTCTTGGCGGTGGCGGCGGCGGTAAGGACGATGTCGCTCAGGGCGGTGGCCAGAACGCTGAGGCGGTCCCGGAGGCATTGGCAGGTATCCGCCGCGAGGTAGCTGAGCGTGGCTGATTCTTTGGCGCCGGAGGCTGATTCCGAGGGCGGGGGCCACGTTTTCGTTGAACGTGGCCCCCGCATCGGGGTCGACGTCGGCAAAGCTCGCGTGGGGGTAGCCAAAAGCGATCCTGACCGGGTCATGGCTAACCCTGTGGCAACATTGCCACGCGATAAGAAGCAGCGCACTGACTTGCGGTTCATCGCTGATCTAGCACGCGAGTATGAGGCGGTGTGCGTCTATGTTGGGTTGCCGGTGAATCTGGGTGGGGAACACACTCCGTCCACGAAGGACGCTGTACGGTTCGCCCGCGGCTTGGAGCGCATGCTTGATGGGATCCGTGTCCGTTTGGTTGACGAACGGCTCAGCACGGTTTCGGCGCAGCGCCAATTGCATCAGGCAGGCCGTAGCGTGAAGTCCTCACGGTCAGTGATTGACCAGGCCGCGGCAGTTGAGATCCTCGAGAATGCTTTGGATGCAGAGAAACGGCTCGATAGCTGGGCAGGTAAGACCATCGCCGAGGCTATAACGGGTTGATTGTCTGAGAGATAGCTCCAAGAATTCACTGGTTGGGGCTTTTGCTCGTCTTTTCGATAAGCTCGTTGTGCGTTATGGTTTCGTTATCTGCAGATGACACGTAAGGATTACTCAGTGACATACATACCACCAGAGGGTTATTCCTCGCGTCGAGCGCGCCGCCGTGCCGAATCGACGCGCTCTCATGGTGCTTCGCGTTTCACCGGTGTGGGGCGTCACTGCCGGGTCACTGATGCGGTCATCGAGATGCATTTGGCGGCACAGCTTGAGCCGGTGGCTCCCTTAGATACCCGCCTGGACGAACCTTTAGAAGCTGACTTCTCAGACGAATACGATCTGCAGGACACTCCTTCTTTTGAGAACCACGTTGATGACGAGCTCGATTTAGCTCCAGGTGGGACTTCGACTCTCGCTGTGGTTCCGGGTGCCGCACCAGCAGGCGCAGCGTCTAGCTCGCATGCTGCTTTTTCTTCCCGGCCAGAACCTGACGCTGATTTTGATGAGCGTGAATGGCTTTCACAGGCCGATGCTGAAGCTGCTGAACACGACACTGAAGATGTTGGGTTCGCGGGCGCGTTAGCTCGTCATTTCGACGATGTGCCGGCGGGCTATCTTCCGGCCGAGGATTTCTTCTCTGAATCCGAGGCTGATCTCACCGAGCGCCGCCGCCGCCGTAAACGCCGCCGCTTCAACCTCGTGGCGGTCGTTTTAGTTTTGATCTTGGTTGTCGGTGGGGCTGGTTTCTTCCTGCATCGCGAGCTGAATAAACCGGATCCTGACTATGTAGGAAGTGGTCAGGGGCAGGTTGATGTCTCGATCGAGCAGGGGTGGACCACCCGCCAGATTGCCGCTCACCTTCAAGACCGTGGCGTTGTGATGGACGCATCCACGTTTGTGAAGAAGGTGGGTGCGAGTTCACCAACACCGGTCTTCCAGCCTGGCGAATACAAGTTGCGTAAAGAGATGTCCTCTGACGCGGCAATCAAGATGTTGACTGACCGTGAGGCAGTCACGTATTTCGCACTACCTGCCAATGTGCGCCTGGATGCTGCTTTGCAAGCGATAGCTGAAGGAACCGATATTCCAAGAGCCACATTGGAAGAACTAGCTAACGACCCGGAACGCTTCGGCCTGCCTGAGGAAGCGAAGAACATTGAGGGTTATCTGCATCCGGGGGACTACCGCTTCCCGTTGAAGACTAAACCTGAACAGGTCCTTCAGACCCTGATTGATAAGACCAAGGAAGAACTCAAGAAGAACGGCGTGACGGACCCGGCTGAGCAGTACCGTGTGCTCAAGATCGCCTCGATCATCGCAGGCGAGGCTCCGCGGGATGACTACCCGCACGTTGCAGGGATCATCGAGAACCGCCTGCACAAGGACAACCGAGAGACCGGCGGATACCTCCAGCTGGACTCGACAGTGGCCTACGGCCTGGATAAAACTACGGTCCACTTGACCCAATCCGAGTTGGAAGACAAGAAGAACAAGTACAACACCTACACCCATCAAGGCTTGCCCCCAACCCCGATCGGTTCCCCTGGCCCTGTCGCGATCGCTGGCGCTGCGAAGCCTGATGAGAGCGGCGACTATTACTGGGTTACGGTCAACCTGACCACGGGTGAGACGAAGTATTCGGATAACCTCGAGCAGCACGAACGCTACGTGCGTGAGTACCGCAAGTGGTGTGCTGATCATCCGGATGAATGCAATGCCTGATGTTCCGCTGGAGCGTTCATTGGAGGCTCCTGCAGGGGTGTTCCGGGCTGCTGTGATCGGTGACCCTATCGATCATTCGCGTTCCCCTCAGCTTCATACCGCGATGGCGAAACTGCGTAACGCTGTAGCGAGCGATGTAGCAGCTGAGGTCGTCGAGTTGCATTATTCCCGTATCCAGGCCCAGCCGGAGGATGCCCAACACTTAGCTTCGATGCTTCGTAGCGAACCTGGCTGGGTGGGGTTATCGGTGACGATGCCGATGAAGAAAGCCATGGTCCCGTTCATGGATTCGGTATCGGAACGGGTTAAGCTCACGGGTGCGCTGAACACCGTGACGGTCAGGCACACACCCGATGGCGAACTCGCCTTGGTGGGGGATAACACTGACGTCGATGGCATCAAGCAGGCGTTAATGAGAGCAGGTTTTGAGCCTGAGCGTCTTCGCAACGAACCCGCGGCGATTTTAGGCGGTGGTGGCACAAGCGTTGCCGCTATCGCTGCCCTCATGGAGTGGGGAGCATCCAGGGTCGTGGTAGCAGTCAGGGATCCGCAGAAAGCCCGCGACGAACTCTCCGGCGTGATAGCAGCCTATGGCTTGCACATTGAACTGTGTGAGCTGAGATCACTGACTAGTTCGCTGTTGAAACCAGCTGTCTTGATCTCTACGCTTCCTGCGCCAGCTATCCAACAGTGGAGCGAACAAGCAGCCCACCTTGTCTCACCGGATTCTTACCTGTTGGATGTCGCCTATGCCGGTTGGCCATCGGCACTTGTCGAGCTGTGGCGCGAAGGCGGCGGGGTAGCGGTCCATGGTCTCGCGATGCTTGTTCACCAGGCCGTTGAACAGGGCCGCAGATTCATCGGCTTTGAGCCACGCGAAGCATCGTTGGCAACGCTTTGTGACGTAGTGGGCATCACACCAGACGGTACGGACACGGTGGTTGTGGGATGATGGCACAATGTTGCGTTGGCTTACAGCAGGTGAATCCCACGGTAAAGCGCTGGTCGGCATCCTTGAAGGCTTGCCCGCCGGTGTAGAGATCACGACGCCTGAGGTTCAGGCGGCCTTGGCTCGCAGGCGGCTCGGTTATGGCCGCGGCGCTCGGATGAAGTTCGAGCAAGATGAGGTCACGATGCTGGGCGGTGTCCGCCATGGCGTGACGATGGGTGGGCCTGTTGCTATCGAGGTGGGTAACACCGAGTGGCCCAAGTGGCAGGATGTCATGAACCCGGACCCGGTCGATCCTTCGGTTCTGGAGGGTAAAGCCCGCAACGCGGCCCTGACGCGCCCTCGTCCGGGGCACGCTGATCTAGCCGGTATGCAGAAGTACGGTTACGCAGAGGCCCGCCCGGCACTTGAGCGCGCGAGCGCCCGCGAAACAGCCACACGCGTGGCTTTGGGGGCAGTCGCGTCGAAGTTCTTAGCCAGCCTCGGCATCGAACTCGTTTCGCATACCACCGCGATCGGCGAGGTCGCCTCCCCAGCTGACGCGTTGCTGCCTACCAAAGCCGATGTTGAGGTACTTGATGCTGATCCGTTGCGGTGCTTTGACCCTGAAACTTCCCAGCGGATGGTCGCTGAGGTCGATGCGGCACATTCCGAGGGCGAAACCCTCGGTGGTGTGGTTGAGGTCATCGCTACCGGTTGCCCGGTTGGTTTGGGTTCTTTCGTGCACTGGGATCGTCGGCTGGATTCTCGCCTTGCCGGAGCGCTCATGGGGATCCAAGCGATTAAGGGTGTCGAGGTCGGCGATGGTTTCGAGACCGCTCGCCGCCGCGGGTCCCAGGCCCACGACGAGATTTCCCTCGACGCTGAAGGCCACGCGGTGCGCTTGAGCAATCGCGCTGGTGGTATTGAAGGCGGCATGACCAACGGCGAGCCGGTGCGTGTGCGTGCGGCCATGAAGCCGATCGCCACGGTTCCGCGGGCGCTGAGCACCATCAACGTGGCTACCGGCGAGCCTGCCAAAGCGCATCATCAACGCTCGGATGTGTGCGCAGTTCCAGCAGCCGGTGTGGTTGCCGAAGCGATGGTCGCGTTGGTTCTTGCTGACGCGGTCCTTGAGAAGTTCGGTGGCGACTCTGTTGAAGAGGTCCGCGCCAACATCGAAAACTACCGCGAGACTGCTGATGACATTTCGGCTCGCGCATCTGATCCTGACACATCTGCCGATGACGCAACACACTGAACCACCTGCCGGTGGGCGTAGTGAACCGGTCCTGAACTGCGCAGCTTCTGCGAGTTCACAGCCTGCAGCCCTTTCCCGGCATATCGTCTTGATCGGTCCGATGTGTTCGGGTAAGTCCGCGGCGGCGCGGTCCTTCGCTGAGCTACTGGGCTGCGCTTGGACGGATCTGGATGATGAGTTCGTCACAGAGCACGGCCCGATCCCGGCATACATTGAACAACACGGGATGGACGCGTTTCGTGTAGCGGAATCAGTGATTTTCGCGCGTGCTTTGGCACGCAAGAAGCCACAGATTATCGCGACCGGCGGCGGTGTGGTGCTCGCCGCGAAGAACCGTGAACTCCTGCAAGATCAGGTGACTTTCTGGCTCGATGTTTCCCCGCACGTCGCCCTCAGCCGTATGCGCGGGGGAACCGGAAGACCCCTTCTGGCAGGGGATGACCCGTTCGCGCGCTGGCAAGCGATTAGAACCGAACGCGAACCGCTGTATCGCGAATGCGGCATCGGCCCGATCGACACTTCCACAATGCGTCCGGGAGAAGTCGCGCAAACCCTGCAAGGTATGCTCGATGCCGCATCCAGCACTCATTCCGTATCCACCCGCAATCCTTAGAGGAGTACACCGCTATGACTGAGCGCGTGAGCACCGTCCGCGTCGACCATTCGGATGGAACTGGTTACGATGTGGTGATTGGCCGTGGCCTCTTAAACCGTTTGCGTCCCATGTTGGGTGAGAAGGTCCAGAAGGTCCTCATCATCCATCCGCGTGCTTTGCGCGCCACAGGCGAAGCCGTACGTGAGTTCTTGCTTCAAGACAACGTCGAAGCCCTTTCGGCTGAGATCCCCGATGCGGAAGAAGGCAAACGGGTCGAGGTTGCGTCTTTCTGCTGGCAGGTCATGGGGCAGGCGGATTTCACACGCACCGACGCGGTGGTATCGGTCGGTGGAGGCGCGGTGACTGACCTGGCTGGTTTCGTTGCCGCAACCTGGTTGCGTGGTGTCCGTGTTGTACATATCCCAACCACATACTTGGGCATGGTGGATGCTGCGGTGGGCGGTAAGACTGGTATCAACACCGCTGAAGGCAAGAACCTCGTGGGTGCTTTCCACCCGCCGGCAGGCGTTCTTGCGGACCTCGATGCGTTGCAGACCTTGCCGCGAAACGAGCTCGTGACCGGAATGGCTGAAACCGTGAAATCTGGTTTCATTGCCGACCCTCGGATTCTGGAGCTCATCGAAGAAGACGTTGACGAAGCCACCGATCCGGCAAGTGAACGCCTCTTCGAACTGATTGAGCGCACCATCAAGGTCAAAGCGGACATCGTGTCTCAGGACCTCAAGGAAGCGGGCCGTCGTGAGTTCCTCAACTACGGCCATACGCTCGGGCACTCGATCGAGCATGCCGAGCGTTATCAGTGGCGCCACGGAGCGGCGGTGTCCGTGGGGCTTGTCTTCGCAGCGGAACTGGGCCGGCTCGTCGGCCGGCTCGATGATGCGACAGCGGACCGCCACCGCGAAATCCTCACTTCGTTGGGGTTACCTGTAAACTACCGGGGAGACCGCTGGCAAAGCTTGTTAGAAACCATGCGACGTGATAAAAAAGCGCGCGGTCGCTTGCTGCGCTTCGTCGTGCTGGACGGTCTTGCGCGACCGGGCATCCTTGAAGGCCCGGAGGATCACCTATTGTTTACAGCATTCCAGGAGGTTGCTGCGTGAGGAAGACGGAAAGCATTAGCACGGGCATCCCGGGTGTTGAGTTCCGCCTACCCGACTTGCGGCCCATCGTCGTGGACGAGCAGCTGGCTCAAGAGACCGCGCAGAACGGGGAAGCCGGAGACCGCGTTGTGGCTTTGATCGCTCAAGGCCGATTGGCAGCTGCATCCGAACTTGTTGCCGATGCCCGCCTCATGGACCCACGCAATATCCGCTTACGACTGCTGGACACGGAAGTGACCCGCTGGAGCGGAGACCCGGAGCGAGCGATCTACCGGCTGCAGCAGCTACGCAAGGAGTTCGACGGCACGGTTGACGAAGTCGATATCGTCCAGAACCTCGGCGCGTGCTTCTACAGCATCGGTGACATGCTCGCAGCGACTTCACGGTATAAGTCAGCGTTAGAAGGCCGGGAGCAGTTCAACGCATCCGAAGTTCTGCGCAACGCTTCCCGTGCCGCCTATGAGTCGCTGCTGAACGAAGTGAACGCCCCGGACGAGGCCGTCCAAGTTTCGGTATTGCCGGACACCTCCAACGCATAGGCTGGCGAAAGCGTAAACTAGGCCTGAGTGTTTCGCGACCAGATCAGTGTTGCGCAACGAATTCACCATGTACTGCTGTAACTAATTTTGAAGGAGCCAACGTGGCAACCAGCAATGACATCAAGAACGGTAGCGTTCTTCGGATTGACGGCCAACTGTGGAGCGTGGTCGAGTTCCAGCACGTCAAGCCGGGTAAAGGTGGCGCGTTCGTGCGCACCAAGTTGCGTAACGTCGTCTCCGGTAAGACTGTCGATAAGACCTACAACGCTGGCGCCAAAGTTGAGATGGCTACCGTTGACCGCCGCGACTACCAGTACCTCTACCAAGACGGCGCTGACTACGTCTTCATGGATTTGGAAGACTACGATCAGCTGACCGTACCCGGCGAAACTGTGGGGGACGCCGCCAACTTCTTGCTGGAGAATCAGAACGTTCAGATCGCGCTGAATGACGGCCAGGTCCTCTACATCGAAATGCCGCCGTCGGTGATCCTTGAGATCACCTACACCGAGCCAGGTCTGCAGGGGGATCGTTCCAACGCCGGCACCAAGCCAGCAACCCTGGAAACCGGTCACGAGATCCAGGTTCCGCTCTTTGTCGAGCAGAACACCAAGGTCAAGGTTGACACCCGCACCGGCGAATACTTGGGCCGCGTTACAGAGTGACCAGGCAAGGGGAGAGCACCCGCTCGAAAGCACGCCGCCGCGCACTCGAAATCCTCTTCGAAGCCGAGCAGCGTGGGATTGAGGCGGCAGACGTGTTGCAGCGCCGCGACGAAGACGGCGCTGCCGTCAACCCGTACACTCGTGAGCTCGTCGGTGGAGTGAGCACGCACACGACCCAACTCGATGAGGTCCTCACGACCTACGCACAAGGGTGGACGCTGGATCGTATGCCCGCAGTAGACCGTGCCGCATTGCGGATTGGTCTCTGGGAGTTGCTATATAACGACGAGATCCCCGACGCGGTTGCAGTCGATGAGGCTGTACGGCTCGTGCGTGAGATGTCCACCTCGGAGTCACCGGACTTCGTCAACGGATTACTTGGCCGCCTGCAACGCATCAAGCCCACACTGATCCTCTAGCGGCACTGCAACTGAGATCACACGTGCGCGTGGGTAACGAAGCCCGGCGCTAGCCGATGCGACTGGTAGATTAGAGAACCGGAGAAGACAGCCTTTAACAACCGTCCAGTGAGGCGGGGAAGGAGGTCGGCGCATGGGTAACACCTCAGCTGAAATCGCTGAAGTGATGAATGCATCCGACATTGATCGCGCCCTCACGCGGATCGCTCACGAGATCGTTGAGAAAAACCGCGGCGGAGATGATCTTGTGGTCCTGGGGATCCCTTCTCGTGGAGTCCCTTTGGCGCAACGGCTCGCTGAGAAACTTGAGCGCATCATCAACCGTCCAGCCGCTTCTTTCTGCGGCTCGCTTGACATCACGATGCACCGCGATGACGTCCGCCGCCGCGCTCCGCGCGTACCCGCGCCAACACGCTTGCCGGACACCGGGGTCGATGACCAAACCGTGGTCTTGGTCGATGACGTCCTCTTTTCAGGCCGCACGATCCGCGCGGCCCTTGATGCGCTCGTTGACTGTGGCCGCCCGCAAGCGGTGCGTCTTGCAGTCTTAGTGGACCGCGGGCACCGTGAACTTCCGATCCGTGCCGACCACGTAGGCAAAAACATCCCCACCTCACGCACCGAATCTGTGCGTGTAGAACTCACAGAGATCGATAGCGCTGACCGTGTGATCATCGAACGTCCTGCCGCGTCCCAACCTGACACAGACGACACCGCGCAAGCTGAGTCTGCAACGGGGAAGGCCGATAACTGATGCGCCACCTCCTGGACACTAAAGACCTCAGCCGTGAAGAAGCGATCCGGATCTTAGATATCGCTGAATCCATGACGGATTCCACAGGTAAGGAAATCAAGAAGTTCCCAACCCTGCGCGGCCTGACTGTTGCAAACCTCTTCTTTGAAGACTCAACCCGCACGCGCATCTCGTTCGAAGCTGCCGCGAAAAGGCTTTCAGCCGACGTGATCACGTTCAGCGCGAAAGGCTCGTCCGTCTCCAAGGGGGAATCCCTCAAAGACACCGCCCAGACACTCGAAGCGATCGGTGCTGACGCGATCGTCATCCGCCACAGCTCCTCAGGTGCGGCTTACCGCCTCGCTGAAACCGACTGGATCGACGCCGCAATCGTCAACGCAGGCGATGGAACCCACGCACACCCAACACAGGCGCTTCTGGACGCATTCACGTTACGCCGCGAACGTGCAGCCCTGAAGGGTGAACCCTCGCTCGGGCAGGGCCTCGATGGCGCGCGCGTTGTGATCGTCGGCGATATTCTGCACTCGCGTGTGGCCCGCTCCAACGTGTGGCTGCTGAACACCTTGGGTGCCGAGGTCACACTGGTTGCCCCTCCAACACTGATGCCGCACAGCGTCGGTGATTGGCCGGTGCGCGTGACCCACGACTTTGATGAAGCACTCGCGAGCGAACCTGATGCCGTGATGATGTTACGTGTTCAGGCTGAACGGATGCACGGGGCCTTCTTCCCATCGGCATCTGAGTATTCACGCCGTTGGGGATTGACACCCGCGCGTCACGCGTCCATGAAGCAAGGAGCCATCGTGATGCATCCGGGCCCCATGAACCGAGGCCTGGAAATCAGCTCCGCAGCAGCGGATGCCCCCAATTCCCGTGTACTCAACCAAGTCTCCGCAGGTGTAGCCGTCCGAATGGCTGTGCTTTACCTGGTTTTGGCTGGAGATTCGACCGACACTCAGAAGGCCTGATCATGACGACCACGTTGATTCAATCCGTCACGCTCCCTAACGGGAACACCGCAGACATCCTGCTGGCCGAAGGGGATATTCGCGATATTGCCGAGGCCGGCAGCATCACCGCACCTTCCGACGCAGAAGTCATCAATGCTGAAGGGCTCATCGCGCTTCCAGGTTTGGTTGACCCTCACACCCACCTGCGTGAGCCAGGCCGCGAGGACGCCGAAACCGTTGAGACCGGAACCCAGGCCGCGGCGGCCGGGGGTTTCGTTGCGGTGTATGCGATGGCGAATTCGATGCCGGTTGCAGACACCGCCGGTGTTGTTGAGTCGGTACGCCAGCTGGGTGAAGAAGCCGGGTGGGCGGAAGTACGCCCGATCGGTGCTGTGACCCAGAGGCTGGCAGGGGAGCGGCTCGCCGAACTCGGCGCTATGGCTGATTCCCACGCCCAGGTCCGTATGTTCTCCGATGACGGCATGTGCGTGTTTGATCCGGTCCTGATGCGCAGGGCTCTTGAATATGTCCGCTCTTTCGACGGTGTGGTGGCCCAGCACGCCCAGGAGCCGCGCCTGACAGAGGGCGCACAGATGAACGAAGGCATCGTCTCCTCAGAGCTTGGACTGACCGGCTGGCCTGCCGTTGCAGAGGAATCGATCATCGCCCGCGATGTGTTGCTGACCCAGCACGTCAACTCGCGTTTGCACGTATGCCACGTCTCAACTAAAGGTAGCGTGGAAATCATCCGTTGGGCAAAGTCCCAGGGGATCGATGTGACCGCCGAGGTAACCCCGCACCACCTACTGCTCACTGAAGAGATGGTTCGCGGCTACGACCCGGTGTTCAAGGTCAACCCACCGCTGCGTACTAAGGAAGACACCCTCGCGCTACGTGAGGCTGTTGCTGACGGCACGATCGACATGATCGGAACCGACCACGCACCTCACACCTCGGAGACCAAGCAGTGCGCTTGGAACGAAGCCGCGATGGGCATGACCGGTTTGGAGACCGCTCTACCAGTGGTGCAGAAGACGCTCGTGGATACGGGCATGATCACGTGGGAAGACGTCGCACGCATCATGTCCACCGCACCAGCCAAGCTCATCAAGGCCACTAACCACGGCCAGCCCCTGGAAGTCGGGTCAGTAGCGAATGTGACGCTGTATGATCCGAGCGCGGTACGCGTCGTGAACCCTGAGGAACACCACACCAAGGGCCGTAACTCCCCGTATAAAGGCCTAGAGTTGCCAGGCAAGGTCATGCACACGTTCTATGCAGGCCACGCCACAGTCGTTGATGGCGAACTCGCTAGCCCACGCAAGGTGATCGCATGACACAGGGAGAGTTCATCGGCTTGATCGTGACCGTCGCGATCTGTGTGATCGCGATCGTATTGATGTTGCTTGGTTGGTCACACCGAAAGAAACGCCAGTCCGGGATCCAGGCGCCCGAACAATTGCCCGCGAGCTTGACCGAGCCCCGCGCCGAAGGCGAAGGCACCTACGTTGTCACGACCTTCGCGGGCCAGCATCTCGAAAGGATCGCGGCACACGAGCTTGGCGTGCGATGCGCGGCAGCACTCTCTATAGGGGATGACGGCGTGTCCGTCTACCGTACGGAAGCAGAGAACTTCTTCATCCCGGCCGCCAATATCGCAGGCATCACCACGGTGCGCGGAATGGTGGGTAAGTTCGTTGAAGACGGCGGGATCATCGTGATCCGCCATAAACTTGGCGAAACCAGCGTCGACACCGGATTCCGCGCCGAAACCCGCACCGTACACAGCACACTCTTGGCGGCTTTATACAAGCTCGCCCCAGAAATTCAGACGCATCCGGAAACTGGCAGCACCACGGCAGAGCACGCGGGCAACGCTTCCGGGCAGCACCCAGAAAGGACGGCATAGGTGGCACACACCGATCACGACAAGGCACTACTTGTCACCGAAGACGGCCGCGTATTCCGCGGGCACGCCTACGGCAAACGTGGCCAAACCCTCGGTGAGCTCGTGTTCACCACAGGCATGACCGGTTATCAGGAAACCTTGACCGACCCGTCCTATGCAGGCCAGATCGTCGTCCAGACCTTCCCCCACATCGGCAACACCGGCGCGAACCCAACCGATAACGAATCGGCACGCATCTGGGTCGCCGGCTATGCAGTCCGCGAACCGTCACGCATCGCATCCAACTGGCGTTCCGAAACAACGCTGGATGACGAGCTTGAACGCGACGGCATCGTCGGGATCGCCGGGATCGACACCCGGGCGGTAACCCGCCACATCCGCTCTGCCGGTGCAATGAAGGCCGGCATCTTCTCCGGCGAAGCCGCAGACAAGCCGGTCGAGGAACTCATCAAGACCGTCAAAGACCAGCCGAGCATGCAAGGCCAACGCTTCTCCGAGAACGTGACCACCAAGGAAAGCTACTGGGTTGATCCTGCTGAACACGGATGGGAAGGCGAACCGCTAGCGACCGTTGCCGCACTCGACCTCGGTATCAAAGGCATGACCCCGCGCCGCCTAGCAGAACGCGGCGTACGCGTGCGCGTTCTGCCTGCCGCATCGACTTTTGCCGACATCAAGGCAGAGAACTTCGACGGTGTCTTCATCTCCAACGGCCCGGGCGACCCGTCCCAGGCTGACCCGGAAGTGAAGTTCGTACGCGACGTGCTCGATGCCAACATCCCACTGTTCGGGATCTGCTTCGGCAACCAGATCCTCGGCCGGGCGCTAGGCTTCTCGACCTATAAGCTGCCGTTTGGCCACCGCGGCATGAACCAGCCAGTGCTTGACAAGGCGACCGGCCGCGTCGAGATCACCTCCCAAAACCACGGCTTCGCGATCGATGTGCCGATCGAGGGCACTGTTGAAGCCCCAGAGTCACGCTTCGGGCGCGTCGAGGTCTCTCACATCGGTCTCAACGACCAGGTCGTCGAAGGTCTCCGTTGCCTCGATATCCCGGCGTTCTCCGTGCAATACCACCCGGAATCCGGTGCGGGCCCGCACGATTCCTCGTACCTTTTCGACCGTTTCATCGAACTCATGCAAGCGCACACCTCGCAGAAGGAAGGCTGAAACCTCCATGCCAAAGCGCACTGACATTTCATCCGTCCTTGTCATCGGATCAGGCCCGATCGTGATCGGCCAGGCCGCCGAATTCGACTACTCAGGAACCCAAGCGCTACGCGTCCTCAAGGAAGAGGGCGTGCGTGTGATCCTGGTGAACTCGAACCCGGCGACCATCATGACCGACCCTGCGATGGCGGATGCGACCTACGTCGAACCGATCACCCCGAACGTAGTCGCCAAGATCATCGAGAAAGAACGCCCGGACGCGCTTCTGCCAACCCTGGGTGGCCAGACCGCACTCAACACCGCGATCGAACTCGATAAGTCCGGCGTGCTCGCTGAATATAACGTCGAGCTGATCGGCGCGAATATCGAAGCCATCGAACTCGGTGAAGACCGCGAGAAGTTTAAAGGAGTTGTGGAACGCTCCGGCGGCGAATCAGCCCGCTCAGCGATCGTTCACACCATGGAACAGGCCTTCGAGGCCGTCGAGGAACTCGGCTATCCGGTCGTGGTCCGCCCGTCCTTCACGATGGGTGGGCTTGGCTCCGGAATGGCCTATAACGAAGAAGACCTACGCCGCATCTGCGGTGCCGGGCTTCAGTATTCACCAACCAGTGAGGTGCTCCTCGAGGAGTCCATCCTCGGCTGGAAGGAATACGAGTTCGAGATGATGCGCGATAAGAACGACAACGTGGTTGTTGTGTGCACCATCGAAAACTTCGATCCGGTGGGTGTCCACACGGGTGACTCGATCACCGTGGCACCAGCTATGACGCTGACCGACGTTGAGTATCAGAAGTTGCGTGACATCTCGATCAACGTGATCCGTGAAGTCGGTGTCGACACGGGTGGTTGCAACATCCAGTTCGCAGTAGACCCAGCAACCGGCCGCGTGGTCGTGATCGAAATGAACCCACGCGTCTCGCGTTCCTCGGCCCTGGCGTCCAAAGCCACCGGCTTCCCGATCGCAAAGATCGCCGCGAAGCTCTCGCTGGGCTATACCCTCGATGAGATCCCGAACGACATCACGCAGAAAACCCCGGCGTCCTTCGAACCGGCTCTTGACTATGTGGTTGTGAAGGTTCCGCGCTTCGCGTTCGAGAAGTTCCCGGCAGCTGATGCCACACTGACCACTACCATGAAGTCGGTCGGTGAAGCGATGGCTCTGGGCCGCAACTTCACCGAAGCGCTGCAGAAAGCGATGCGTTCGCTTGAGCAGAAAGATGCCGAGTTCAGCTTTGAGAAGCCGGACGAAGCCGAGATCGCTCAGCTGCTGGCCAGCTCCGAGCGCGGCTCAACCGAACGCATCTATAACGTTCAGCGCGCCCTGCTAGGTGGTGCGAGCATCGAACGCGTCTACGCCTCTACCGCTATCGACCCGTGGTTCCTCGATCAGTTGCAACTGATCAACGAGGTTGCACAAGAGATCGCAGCTGATCAGGACCTCGCGCCAGAGACCCTGCGTTTGGCTAAACGTCACGGTTTCTCCGATGCCCAGATCGCTAAACTCTCACACCGCCGTGAAGACGTTGTGCGCGGCATCCGGCAAGCACTCGGCATCCGTCCGGTGTATAAAACCGTGGACACGTGCGCCGCTGAGTTCGCGGCGTTCACGCCATACCTGTACTCCTCATATGATGAGGAATGCGAACTCGAACAGCACGATAAGCCATCCGTGATCATCCTCGGCTCCGGGCCTAACCGCATCGGGCAGGGCATCGAGTTTGACTACTCGTGCGTCCATGCGACCATGGCGCTGCGCGATGCCGGCTATGAGACGGTCATGATCAACTGCAACCCGGAGACCGTCTCAACCGACTACGACGTCTCCAACCGTCTGTACTTCGAACCGCTCACGCTTGAAGACGTCTTGGAAATCATTCAGGCGGAGCAGGCTACCGGCGGCGTTCTGGGTGTCTACGTTCAGCTCGGCGGGCAGACCCCGCTCAAGCTCGCCGCAGAACTCGAAGCCGCAGGAGTTCCGATCCTGGGCACGAGCCCAACCGCGATTGATCTTGCCGAGCACCGCGGTGAGTTCCAGCGCGTGCTTGATCGCGCGGGGCTGACCGCGCCGAAGAACGGAACCGCCGTATCCTTCGATCAGGCCAAGAGAATCGCGGACGAAATCGGTTACCCGGTTCTGGTCCGCCCGTCCTACGTTCTGGGTGGCCGCGGCATGGAGATCGTCTATGACGAAGCCCAGCTGGCAACCTACGTTGAGAACGCGACCGAGATCACCGCTGATCATCCGATGCTCGTGGACCGCTTCCTTGAGGACGCGATCGAGATCGACGTTGACGCACTCTTCGATGGTAGCGATCTGTTCATCGGTGGCGTCATGGAGCACATCGAAGAAGCGGGTATCCACTCCGGTGACTCGGCGTGCACCCTGCCGCCAACCACGCTTTCGCAAGAGACCCTCGATCGGGTCTCGGCAGCAACCCGAGCTATCGCCGAAGGCGTTGGCGTACGCGGTCTGATCAACATCCAGTTCGCTCTCGCCTCCGATGTCCTCTACGTCATCGAAGCGAACCCACGGGCATCCCGCACGGTCCCGTTCGTATCGAAGGCAACCGGTGTTGAGCTCGCTAAAGCCGCCGCACTCGTCGGTGTGGGCGCAACCATCGCATCGATGCGTGGCGGGATCCTGCCAGCTGAAGGCGACGGCGCGTCCTTGCCTATGGGCTCAGCGATCGCCGTCAAGGAGGCAGTCCTACCGTTCGCTCGCTTCCGGACCGAGGATGGCCGCGCGGTCGACTCTCTTCTCGGCCCGGAGATGAGGTCCACAGGCGAGGTCATGGGTATCGACAAGCACTTCGATACCGCTTTCGCGAAGTCCCAAGCCGCCGCCAACAACCCGTTGCCAACCGAAGGTAAGGTCTTTGTCTCGGTCGCTAACCGCGATAAGCGATCTGTAGTGATGCCGGTCAAGCTCTTGGCGGACCTCGGATTCGAGATCGTCTCCACGGGTGGCACTGCCGATGTGTTGCGCCGCAACGACATCAAGGCGACCGTTGTGAACAAGGTTCACGAGGCCGGGGATGAGCGTTCGATCGTCGACCTCGTCACTGACGGTGAGATCGCGATGATCATGAACACCCCATCCGGTGGTGGGGATTCCCGCTCCGATGGCTACGAGATCCGCGCCGCGGCTACCTCTGTAGGTACCCCGATCATCACAACCGTTGCGGAATTCAGCTCAGCTGTCATGGCGATCGAGGCACTACGGACCTATCCGTGGGAGGTTGCAAGCCTGCAAGAGCATGCCGAACGTCTCGCCGCGATCCGCGCAGGCAAAGAAGGCTAAGCCATGACAACGGGTAGCACCGAGCCGTTCGGTTGCCGGCTAGCTCACGCCCTTGAGCGCTACGGCAAGCTGTGTGTGGGGATCGACCCGCATCCTTCCACACTCAAGGACTGGGGGCTCGCCGATTCCGCTGACGGCGCCCTGGAGTTCGGTTTGGCCGCAGTGAAAGCCGCGGCCAGCCGAGCCGGGATCATCAAACCGCAGGTCGCCCTGTTTGAGCGGTTCGGTTCTGCAGGGCTTGCCGCGTTAGAGCAGGTCCAAGCGCAAGCTAAAGAGCGGGGAATCCTTGTTCTAGCGGATGCCAAACGTGGCGACATAGGCTCCACGATGGCCGGCTATGCCCAAGCCTGGCTGGATCCTTCCTCACCATTGGTTGCCGATGCCGTAACGGTCTCCCCATATCTCGGTGTGGGGGCCCTCGGCCCGGTCTTCGATGTGGCCGCCGAATTCGGCGGCGGTGTATTCGTGCTTGGGTTGACGTCCAATCCGGAAGGCGCACGCGTTCAACACGCCGGCGGAAGCGACTCCGCGGCACGCCGCGTCATTACCGATGTCGCAGACATCAACGAACGGATGCGCAAGGCTCAGACTCGGACGCAGGCCGAGACAGTAGCACCAGCGCTTGGTGACGTTGGCCTCGTTGTTGGCGCAACGACAGGCGATGCGGCACGCAACCTCGGCATCGACCTCGCTACCGGTAAGCCGCCGCTACTGACCCCAGGCTATGGGGCGCAAGGTGCCACCGCATCGGACCTCGCAGCAGCCCTCGGGGATGTGTGGGACCAAGTGGTCGTTCCGGCGTCACGATCATTGGCCAAACCATATGCGATGGAAGCCGCGATCGAATCCGCACAAGAGGACCTCGCTACAGCAATCAACTAAAATCAGTGGGGCTAAGGCCCTACGATTCCCTTGCAACGGAGGAATGTCTATGGCACAGGCTGAAACCCATACGAACCCTACGCGGGTCACGGTGCTGGCTGGACCGACCGCGGTGGGGAAGGGAACCGTCTCGACCTTCATCCGGGAAAACTATCCTGACGTGTGGCTTTCGGTGTCTGCGACAACTCGGCAACCGCGCCCAGGCGAAATCGATGGGGTGCACTATCAGTTTGTATCCCCTGAAGAGTTCCGCCGCATGATCGATGCCGGCGAGATGCTCGAATACGCGATCGTGCACGGGCAGAACACCTACGGTACCCCGCGGGCATCGGTTGATGCTGCTGTTGCCAAGGGTAAGCACGTTCTTCTGGAAATCGATCTACAGGGTGCCCGGCAGATCCGCGAAACCCTGCCTCAAGCGCGTTTCGTGTTCCTGGCCCCTCCATCCTGGGATGAGCTGGTCGCACGGCTGATTGGCCGCGGTACAGAAAGCGAAGAAGAACAGAACCGTCGGCTTGAGACCGCCAAGAAGGAACTTGCGGCTGAAGCCGAGTTCGACCACACGATCATCAACGACGAGGTCGAGCGCGCGGCAGCCGAACTCGTGCAGATCATGGGGATCGAGCCCACTCATTGACGTTTGCGTTGCCGCGAAGTCTGAAGCCGCGGCCGCAAGGTTGTAGAATTATAGTTTGCACCTCACGGTGCTCTCGAGAAGAGACGGCGCTGTTGACAAGGCCTGTCAATATCAATTCAAGGAGCCTTTGTGTCTGAAGAACTGCCAGGTATCACCGACCCTTCGATCGATGAACTGCTGACCCACGTTGATTCCAAGTACGCGCTGGTGATCAATGCCGCCAAGCGTGCCCGCCAGATCAACGCATACTACTCGCAGCTGCACGAGGGACTGTTCGAATACGTTGGCCCGCTGGTTGATACCCAGCCGAACGAGAAACCGCTTTCGATCGCGTTGCGCGAATACAACGACGGCCTCCTGGATGTGAAGCCTCTCAACGAGTCGCAGCAAGCCGCTGAATAAAGCCCTGCGCTCAGTGGCGTAGATAGCGTACCGGTTGAGCGAGATAGGGGATTGGTATGGCTCGGATTGTCGTAGGCGTTGGCGGTGGTATCGCCGCATATAAAGTCCCGGGCTTGGTGCGTGAGTTCACCGAGGCCGGTCATCACGTTGATGTGATCCCAACCGAGTCCGCCCTGAACTTTGTTGGTGCCGCAACCTGGGAAGCGTTGTCTCACAATCCGGTGAGGACCTCAGTGTTTGAAGCCGTCGATGCGGTCAACCACGTACGCCTAGGCCAAGAAGCTGACCTCGTGGTGGTAGCGCCTGCCACCGCAGACCTTCTAGCCCGTGTGGCTGCAGGTCGCGCCGATGACCTGCTGACTGCCACCATCCTGACCACAACATCACCGGTGTACATGGCCCCGGCCATGCACACGGAAATGTGGCTTAACCCCGCAACGCAAGCGAACGTATCGACTCTGCGGAGCCGCGGTATTGCCGTGCCTGACCCAGCGGTAGGCCGGCTCACGGGCAAAGACTCCGGGCCGGGCCGTCTCGAAGAAATCCCGGTCATCGCGCAAGAGGCACTCGCGTTGCTCGATAGCGCCACCCCACACGCCGGCGAGGCACCTCTTGCGGGCGTCCGGGCGCTTGTGAGCGCAGGTGGCACGCGTGAACCGTTGGATCCGGTGCGTTTCCTCGGCAACCGTTCTACCGGCCGTCAAGGGGTCGCCGTGGCGGAGGCTTTGCGCGATGCCGGCGCCGAGGTCGAGCTCGTCGCAGCTAACATCGAAGTTCCGGCACCCGATGGGGTAGAGGTCACCTCTGTGACCACGGCAGCCGAGCTGGAACAAGCGATGCGTGCATCTGCTAGCGAGGTTCACATCGTTGTCATGGCTGCTGCAGTAGCTGACTTCAGGCCTAAAGAATATGTGGGCAGCAAGATCAAGAAGAACCCGGAAGACGATTCCGCGCCCGTGATCGAGCTGGTCCGCAATCCGGACATCCTGAAAGGGCTGGTGGAGGACCGGCGCTCACGGGCTAAGGACCGGCGCGTGCCGGAGCAGGGTGGTCAGGAACCCAGCGCTTCCGAGGATGCGGACGTCCTGCCGCGCCTCATCGTTGGTTTCGCCGCGGAGACCGGCGATGAGAACGCAAGCGTTCTGGAATACGGCAGAGCCAAACTTCAACGCAAGGGTGCGGATCTTCTCGTCGTGAACGAGGTCTCGGAAACGCGTGGGTTCGGCACACCAAACAATACGGTCGCCGTGCTTGCCGCCGACGGCGAGGACGCCGGTGAGATTTCCGGCTCGAAACGTTATGTTTCTGAATTTATCGTGGATGCGATTGTAGAGCGCTTGGCGCGCTAAAGTCCTGGGTAGATCGCTGAAGCACTAAAGAATCGATAATTGTTATGTTTACTTCTGATAGTTTGCGGCTTTTCACCTCGGAATCCGTGACGGAAGGTCACCCGGACAAGATCTGTGACCAGATTTCCGATGCGATCCTGGATGCGCTCTTGGATAAAGACCCTGGGTCTCGTGTTGCTGTTGAGACTTTGACGACCACGGGGTTGGTTCAGGTTGCCGGTGAGGTCACGACTGACGCCTACGTTGAGATCCCCCAACTTGTGCGCGACACGATCCTGGATTTGGGTTATGACTCCTCCGCGAACGGTTTTGATGGTGCCCGCTGCGGGGTGAATATCTCTATTGGGCAGCAGTCCCAAGAGATCGCTTCTGGCGTGTTCTCGTCTCTTGAAGAACGGCTTGGCAAAGCCAAAGATCCACGTGATGCTCAGGGCGCTGGTGATCAGGGCATCATGTTCGGTTATGCGACCAACGAGAATGATTCTTTCATGCCGACCCCGATCCATTTGGCGCATCGGCTCTCGCAGCAGTTGACGCGTGTGCGCCGCGACGGGGTGTTGCCGGGCCTTCGCCCAGACGGTAAAACGCAGGTCACGATCGGCTATGACGGGGACAAGCCTGTCTCTATTGAGTCTGTGGTGGTCTCAAGCCAGCATGCCGAGGACTATGACTTGGTTTCGGTTCAGTCTGATCTGCATGATTTTGTGGTCAAGCCGGTTCTTGCGACCGAATCGTTGGATTCATCCAATGCCGAGGTTCTGTTGAACCCTTCGGGTAAGTTCATCATCGGTGGCCCGGTGGGCGATGCGGGTCTGACTGGCCGCAAGATCATCGTTGACACCTATGGCGGTTTCGCTCGCCATGGTGGTGGCGCGTTCTCTGGTAAGGACCCATCGAAGGTTGACCGTTCGGCGGCTTATGCTGCACGTTGGGTAGCTAAGAATGTTGTTGCGGCTGGCTTGGCTGATCGAGCTGAGATTCAGGTTGCGTATGCGATTGGGCAGGCCGCCCCGGTTGGTCTCTATGTTGAAACGTTCGGTACCTCCCAGGAGGATCCGGTCAAGATCGCTAGCGCGATCCGTGAGGTTTTCGATCTGCGTCCACTCGGTATCATCGAGGACCTCAACTTGAAGCGTCCGATCTATCGGAAGACGGCCGCGCACGGCCATTTCGGTCGCCCGGACCCTGATTTCACGTGGGAGAACCTGGACCGGGTTGATGCGCTCAAGTCGTATTTCAACCTCTGATTCCCTCATCTAGATCGTGTTGAGCTGGGAGGCCTGTTGACTGAATCGCCAGACGGCGTTTTGTTCGACGCCTCCCAGTTCCGTACTCCGGCTGGTGTCACAGACGCGAAGCCGAAGAAGCCCTCTCAGAAGAAGCCTCGTATTGGCGCTGATCAGTACGCTGAGCATCTCCCGTATGCTCGGGTTCTGGTGGATACCCCGGTTCCGCATCTTGACCGCTTATTCGATTATGCGGTGCTGAAGGAGCAGGATTCCGATGCGGTTGCCGGTGCGCGTGTGCGTGTGGTTTTCGGTGGGCGCAGGGTTAACGGTTATA
The DNA here is from genome assembly GCF_022346425.1 of Pseudoglutamicibacter albus. Classification (GTDB taxonomy): domain Bacteria; phylum Actinomycetota; class Actinomycetes; order Actinomycetales; family Micrococcaceae; genus Pseudoglutamicibacter; species Pseudoglutamicibacter albus. Next base: position 43,233 of record NZ_JAKRCW010000003.1, on the reverse strand, counting down.
TCGTGGAGCGGGTTGCCCAGTGTGATCCTGAGGTCACCCCTAGGCCGCTCACGACGGTTTTCTCACCGCTACCTGTTTTCTCTTCTGAGGTGCGTTCGCTGTGTGAGGCGGTCGCTGACCGGTATGCCGGTACGGTGGCCGATGTTGCGAAGTCTGCTGTGGTTCCTCGTATTGCCAGGATAGAGAAGGAGCCTTGGGATGGCCCGGTTGAGCTTCCGCTCGCTTGCCCTGATACTGCTCGGTGGGCTAAGGCGTGGGAGGCAGAGGACCCTGAGGCGTGGTTGCTCACTGAGTTGTTGGCAGGTGAGGCTCCCCGGGCTGTTGTAGCGGTCACCCCAGGGGAAGCAACGGCGGAAGCCACGGCGCAGACCACGGCGGATGCTGCCCTACACAACCAGTCGAGTGATACACCGCATCACATCGAGGGCTGGGCGGTGCGCTTGGCAACAGCTGCGGCGGCAACGCTGGCTTCGGGTCGAGGCAGTGTTCTGGTGGTTCCGGATGCCCGAGATCTTGATGCTGTGACGCGTGCGCTGGATGCTGTGGTGGGTGCGGATGCTTATGCGAGGTTATCGGCTGAGGACGGCCCGAGCGCTCGCTACCGGTCCTTTCTTGAGGTGGTGACGGGGCAGAGGAGGATTGCTGTGGGTACGCGGTCTGCGGCTTTCGCTCCGGTGTGGAACCTGGGTTTGGTTGCTATGTGGGATGACCATGATCAATCCCATGTTGAGCAGCGCGCCCCGTATCATCATGCCCGCGAGGTCCTTTTGTTGCGTGCTCAACACAGCGGTTGTGCGGCTGTCTTCGCGTCCTTTGCTCGTAGCTCTGAAGCGCAGCGGCTTGTTGAGACCGGTTGGGCCAAACCATTAGGTGCCGCTCGTCCTGTGTTGCGGGACCGTACCCCGTGGGTCAGGGCGACCTCGGATAGTTATGAGTCGGAACGGGACCCTATTTTCCATTCGGTCAGGCTCCCTCGTTTAGCTTTTGAGGTTGCCCGTGCCGGGCTTGAGTCCGGGCCTGTTCTGGTTCAGGTGGCACGCACCGGGTTCATTCCCTTGTTGCGGTGTCAGCGCTGCAGAATGCCTGCCCGCTGCCGGCAGTGTCAGGGCCCGCTGCAGTTTTTGGGAGCGAATGATCCTGCGCCGACGTGTGGCTGGTGCGGCTTGATCGAGCGCGCTTTCGCGTGTGAGGAGTGTGGTGGCCGGAGTTTGCGTGCAGGCCATGTTGGGGCACAGCGAACGGTTGAGGAGTTCGGTCGGGCATTCCCGGGAGTACCTGTGGTGCGTGCGACTGGTGCGGATGCGCTCCATCACGTGGATGCTAAGCCTCAGTTGGTGATCGCAACACCGGGTGCTGAGCCTCTCGTGGATGGTGGCTATGCGGCCGCGTTGCTCTTGGATGCCGATGCGATGCTTGCCTCCGGTGGGTTGCGTTCGGGGGAGGACGTGGCGCATCGGTGGTTTGCTGCTGCAGCTTTGGTGCGTGGGCGCGAGGCAGGCGGCCAGGTTGTTCTAACGGGCCACCCTTCGCCTCAGGGTAGGGCTTTAGTCCGGTGGGATCCGGCTGGGCTGGCTGCCCGGGAGCTCGCGGAGCGGGCTGAGGTGGGTTTGCCTCCGGCTGTGCGCACGGCGTCGTTGTCTGGGCCGCGTGAGGCCGCGCAGCAGTTCTGCCTCGACATTCAGGCCGTGGATGGAGTGCGCGCTGTAGGGCCAACGCCGGTACAGGGCAGCTCCGAAGGCGGCGTTACGGATTCTGCCGAGCAACGGTGGCTGTTGTTCTTCGACTACGCGGCCGGACCCACCGTAACGCACGCGCTACGGCGACGTAAGGCACTAGGGTCGCTGCGGCGCGACCCCAAAGTCACGGTCCGGGTCGACGACCCAACCGAGCTCTAGCCTCACCTATTCGGGCCTGCCGAGCCACGCGCGTATCGCTCTTGCCGCGGCACGTGGGGTTTCATAGTGAATCAGGTGACCCACCTGCGGAATCATCACGAGCCGCGCGTTGGGAAACAGTGCTTCGAGCGCTGTCTGGCTTGCCACCGTGCCGAGCGGATCCCCGGCCCCTGCGATCAGCAGTGTCGGCGCATCGACCTCGGCGGCGGCATCGAGCACCGTGCTGTGCACCGAGGATTCATAGGTTTCCAGTAGCACTTCGGGGCTTGCGAAGCCGCTCATATATGCCCGATGCTGATGCCTGACATACTCCCTCGTGGCCTGATCACGGCTTGTGGTCATGGTGAGGCTCGCCCCGTCAACGAGTGCAGGGGAGCTCAATACCGCGGTGCGCCAGCGCGCTGGAACCCGGGTCCCGAGCTCATAAAGCAAGCGGGTTGCCTGGGTCAACACGATGTGGCGGCCTGCCAGCGGTGGCTCGGAGATCGGGTTGATCAGGATGAGCTGCCCGAAACGCCCCGGATTGGCGGCCATATAGGTCGAGGCGACGACCGAGCCGAACGAGTGGCCGAGCAGGACCGTATCATCATCCAACTCGAGGGCATCGATGAGGGCGTCGATGACTTCGTGAAAGCCTATAGCGCTGTGGCGTGCCTGTTGGGTATCAAACGCGCTAGAGACCCCGTAGCCGGGTAGATCCGGGACAATCCAGGTGTGCTCAGGCATTGCGTTGATGAGGCGACGTAGGCCGTGATGGTCCCCGCGGAAACCATGGATCGCAAGCACCACACGAGATCCCGCAGCGCCTTGTTCACCTGATGCATTCTGCTGCGCTGGATACACCCACGTGCGCATGCGTGAACCGCATACCGTGAGGTCGAAATACAGCGAGTCCCGGTCATCGTCTAAAGGGCTTGCGGCGAGCGCGAGAGAGTCGGGGTATGGGTGTTTGGTGATGCTGGGTTTACTCACGTTTTAACCTTATGTGTCCAGTAGGTGTTATTGCGGTTTTCGTCTGAGGTTGCGCTTGTTGCCTGAAGTTCATCCGGGCAAGATGGTCGGTATGCATTCCAAGGACCACCACGCCGATACTGATCCAGCCGGCTCTGCTCCAGCCTGCTCCGCTCCACTTACTTCATCTGGGCTCGGCTCTGCTCCGGTAGATCCATCATCCTCGCTTGCTCCACCATTGAATCTAGCAAGGGGTAGGCATGCGGCGGGGACAGCGCCGGTGCGGGCCTCGGTCCAGCGGATCGCGCAGCGTCCGGAAACCGATGTTTTGATCCTTGGTGGCGGTATCAACGGCGCGGCAGCGGCGCGTGAGTTGGCGTTGCAGGGCATCGACGTTGTGCTCGCGGAAGCTCATGATTTCGCATACGGGGCAAGCGGCGCATCCAGCCATATGATTCACGGCGGTATCCGTTACTTGGAGTATGGCGAGTTCCGGCTAGTGAAGGAGTCGGTCCAGGAACGTAACCGTCTTTTGCGTCATGCCGGGCATCGGGTGCGCCCGTTGCCCACGTTCATTCCTTTGCGTACAACCCTCACGGGTCTTTTAAATGCTCCGCTACGTTTTCTCTTCAAGGACTATCGCGGCGTCCCGGCTGAACGCGGGGCGTTGATGATCAAGGCCGGGCTTGTGCTCTATGACACATACTCCCGTGCGAGTAGGAAAGCGGCAGGCCTTAAACGGCATTCCTTCTTGCTGGGGCGTCAAGCTGTACGGCGCGCGTTCCCTGACCTGCGCCCGGATACTCGCTTTGTCGCGCAGTATCAAGACGCTCAGGTCGATAGCCCTGAGCGTCTCATTATCGATCTGCTGAGTGAGGCCGAAGATCACGGGGCCCGCATCGCAAATCAGCTGGCTTTGACCGGCACCACGGCAAGCACTATCGATGCATCCGATGCGATCACGTTGACTGACCAGCTCACTGGCCAACACATCCAGGTTCGACCCCGCGTCATTATCAACGCCACCGGTAACTGGGTTGACCTCACTAACCGTGCTTTGGGGCATGAAACCTCGTTCATGGGTGGAACCAAAGGTGCACACTTGGTTCTGGATCACCCTCAACTACTTGAAGCATGCCGCGGCGGCGAGATTTTCTTTGAACATCAAGACGGCCGCATCGTGTTGATCTGCCCGCTGGGCGAACGCGTACTCGTCGGAACAACTGACTTACCCGCGGACCCCGGGGAAGTACCCGAATGCTCCGATGAGGAATACGAATATCTGCTTGAGCTTGTCCAGGATATGTTCCCGACGATCCCGATCAGTGACGAGCACGTGGTTCACACTTTCGCTGGGGTGCGGCCGCTACCGCGATCAAACGCTAACGCGACAGGCGCCATCACGCGTGACCACCACATCGTGCACCTGAGCCACAGCATGCGAGGGACCCGCAACGGCCGGGTAAAGAGCATCGAGATCCCACTGTTGTGCCTTGTGGGTGGAAAGCTCACTACGTTCCGTGCGGTCGGGGAGCAGCTCACCGATCAGGCTCTGGATCAGCTTGACCGCGACCGCATCAGAACCACGCGCGGTCGCGACATCAAAGGGATGATCCGCGGTGACGACCCCACCAAGGACTGCGAAGCAGTGGTTGGCGCCACCTACGCCCGCGCTCTCGTTAAGCGCTACGGTTCGTATGCGAACGAGGTCGCGAACTTCATCGCACACCTCATCGACTCAGGAACAGATCCCGACGCTGCACACCCTCTTGCGCACACGCGGGAGTTGCTGAGAGGCGAGGTCGCGTGGATGGCGGAGCGCGAACACGCCACGAACGCCGAAGACATCCTCAGGCGCCGCACGAACCTGCGTTTCAATGGGATCGTGAGACAGGACACAGCCCTCAGCGTTGAAGCCGGTAAAGATACTGCGGCTCAAGGCGATGTGGGGGAAGATGCACTCGTGCGTGAGATCGAGGAGATCTTGGAGGCCAGTACGGCGCGGGCGTGAGGCCCCTTTGGCTTCACCGCCGAACTGGCACGAGCGTGACCGGCAGGGTCCCCGCTTAGGGTGACTCAAGCGTGTAAAGCCTCGGCGGCCTGTGTTTGGTGCCCTCCAGGAATTCTGAGGTGGCTTTGATCCGAGGCTGGTTTTTGATGCTGCGTTGAAAGTTCCCAGGGTCCAGCTGTTGCCCTTGGATGGTTTCGACGAGTTCACGTAAGTCAGCGAGGATGAACTTCGATGGCAGGCTCGCGTGAGCGAGCTCGTCCAATTCGATTTCGCGCAAGGCTTGCCGGGCTTGAGCGATGATGTGGCCGTGATCGAAGGCCAGAGGCGGCAAGTCATCGATGTCCCACCAGCTCAGCCGTGGGTCCGCTTCAGCGACTTGATACGCGGCATCAACGTCATCCAGGCGCACCATGGACCAGTATGCAACCGTGACCACCCGCAAGCTGCCCACGTGCAGGGAATCCTCTGAGATGTCGGGTGAGAGCCCATCTTGCCCAGAGGTGCGGCGCTGGCAAGCGGCGCGATACAGGCCGCCGAACGTGTGTAGCTGTTGCGGCTGATAACCGTTCAAACCGGTGACGCGGGTGAAGATCTCCGCTGCAGAATCATCGAGGGAAAGCGCAGCTTGAACCGGTGCCCCGGGGATCGCGTAGCGGCCGCAGAAGGGCTCACGTACCCGTTCTATGAGCGGAATCTGAATGCGATAGGGCAGTGCTTCAGAGTGGTTTTTGAGCTGAGAACTATCGGTGTTGCTGGAGTCTGCCGGCTTCTTGAAGAAAGCGAAAACGATCACCGAAACCGCCAGTTCGGGCTGGAGGTTACGGCGTTCAGTGACATTAGCCCAGGAGTGCATGCAAGCAACTCTACCTACATATTGTCATGCAAACAATTACATATTGCCGCCACAGCAGGTACTTAGTGTCACTCGCACAATTAGTTATTGCCACCTATACAATTAGTTCCGGTCAGATACACAATAAGTTGTTGTCGCGGCGACACTAAGCAAATGTCACCCGGACAATTACTTATTGTCACTGCCGCAATAGGCAGGTTTCACCTTGCCTCGAAGCATGCCTGACGTCGCGCTCACCTCGCGCGCTCGCTACGATGCTTTGAGACTCTTAACAACCCACGCACATCATCGAGGGCTTCATGACACAAAAACTTATTGTGGCGATCGATCAAGGCACCACATCCTCCCGGGCTATCGCCTTCGATGAACGCGGTCAGCAGCAAGCAGTGGCCCAACGTGAACATCAACAGCACTTCCCCCTGCCAGGCTGGGTCGAACATGATGCGACCGAAATCCGGGACAATGTCACAGCCGTATTAGCCGAACTGTTGGATACCCTCGGGGAGAGGGCCAGCGCCGTCCAGGGAATCGGCATCACGAATCAACGCGAAACCATCCTTGTATGGGACGCCGCAACCGGCGAGCCCGTAACCCCAGCCATCGTGTGGCAAGATGCACGCACCCAACGCATCGTCGATGAGATGGAAGAAGACGGTGGGCTCGACCGCTACCGCGAAGTCACAGGCCTGCCGCTAGCAACATACTTCTCCGCAACCAAGCTGCGCTGGATCCTCGATACAGACCCGCAACTGCAGAAACGCGCAGAAGCCGGGGAACTCCTTGCAGGAACCATGGACACCTGGGTCATCTGGAATCTCACAGGCGGCCCAGACGGAGGCCTGCACGTGACCGACGTGACCAACGCGTCCCGAACCATGCTCATGAACCTACGCAAACAAGCATGGGAACCCAGCATCCTCAACGACTTCAACATCCCTGAAGCGATGCTGCCCCGCATCGTGACATCATCCGGGCACATCGGGCACATCAGTAGCGACAACCCCGGGGCAGGCCTTCCCATCGCAGGAATCCTCGGTGACCAACAAGCAGCCCTCTTCGGACAAGCAGCGTTCAAACCAGGCCAAGCCAAAAACACTTACGGAACCGGCTGCTTCGTTATGTACAACACCGGAACCACACCGGCGCGCAGCACCAAAGGCCTCTTGACAACGATCGCCTATCAGCTCGACGGTCAAGAACCCGTCTACGCCTTGGAAGGTTCCATCGCAGTAGCAGGCTCGCTGGTTCAATGGCTACGCGACAACCTCAAGATGTTCGAACACGCCCCACAGATCGAAGAGCTAGCGAGCGAAGTTGAAGACTCCGGCGGCTGCTACATCGTCCCGGCCTTCTCCGGACTCTACGCTCCGTGGTGGCAGCCCGAAGCCCGCGGTGTCATGACTGGGCTCACCCGGTACGTGACCCGCGAACACATCGCACGCGCCGTACTGGAAGCGACAGCCTTCCAAACCGCTGACGTTTTCGACGCCGCCGAAGAAGACGTTGACGGCAAACTCACCGAACTGCGAGTGGACGGCGGCATGGTCACCAATAACGTCCTGATGCAGTTCCAAGCCGACCTGCTCGGTGTCGATGTTCTACGGCCGGCCGTCACCGAAACCACGGCACTCGGTGCCGCTTACGCCGCCGGGCTCGCCGTTGGCGTCTGGAATTCACTGGACGAAATCGAGGAGAACTGGCAATTGGAGCGCACCTTCAGCCGTTCCAAGGACCAACAAAGAGTCGAGCGGAAGAAACGCATCTGGCGCAAAGCCGTCCACCGCAGCTTCGACTGGGTTGATGAAGACGTCCAAGCCGATTCAGGAACCTGATACAGCCGTTATGTGACGTGCACTAAACATGCAGAAACCCGTTTGACACGTAGAATAGGGACCTGCTTTGACTCCTGCCACACGCGCACGAGTTGTCTACGCACAAGCTGACCCACACAGAAGAGGAATACCAGTTGGCTCAGGCCCCTACGCCACAAGAGAACGCCACCTACGATGCGCACGCCATCGAGAAGCGCTGGGCGGGTTATTGGGAAGAAAACAACGTTTTCACACCAACGGATGACGGCTCCCGCGAACGTAAATACGTCCTCGACATGTTCCCTTACCCGTCGGGGGACCTTCACATGGGTCACGCTGAGGCCTTCGCCATCGGTGACGTCGTAGCACGCCACTGGCTACACCAAGGCTACGACGTCTTCCACCCGATCGGTTGGGACTCTTTCGGCCTGCCAGCTGAGAACGCCGCGATCAAAAACGATCAGCATCCGGCCGAATGGACATATAAGAACATCGACACCCAGGCGGAATCGTTCAAACGGTATGCGATTTCCGCAGACTGGAACTCACGCCTTCACACCTCCGACCCGGAGTATTACCGCTGGACCCAGTGGCTATTCCTCGAGCTGTTCAAGCACGGGTTGGCCTATCGGAAGAACTCGCCAGTCAACTGGTGCCCTAAAGACCAGACCGTGCTCGCCAACGAGCAGGTAGTCGATGGCGCATGCGAGCGATGCAAAACCCCAGTCACTAAGAAGTCGCTGAACCAGTGGTACTTCAAGATCACCGATTTCGCTGACCGTTTGCTCGACGAGATGCCCGCGCTGGAAGGGAAGTGGCCCGAGCGTGTGCTTGCGATGCAGCGCAACTGGATCGGCCGGTCCCACGGCGCCAACGTGAACTTCGTGATCGAAGCCAACGCCGGTAAAGACGAACACACCATCGAAGTGTTCACAACCCGCCCCGACACCCTCTACGGCTCAACGTTCATGGTCGTTGCCGTGGACGCCGACCTAGCAGACCAACTGGTCACAGACGAACACCGTGCAGCGTTCGAAGAGTATCGGGAATCAGTCAAAGCCGCCTCCGACATCGAACGCCAATCAACAGAGCGCAAAAAGACCGGTGTCTTCCTGGGCCGCTACGCAACCAACCCGGTATCCGGCGCGTCTGTACCGGTGTGGGCCTCCGATTACGTGCTGGCTGACTATGGAACCGGGGCGATCATGGCCGTGCCGGCCCACGATCAACGCGACCTCGAATTCGCGCTCGCCTTCGATTTGCCAGTGCGCACCGTTGTCGATACGGGGGAGGAAGACCCAGCCGTCAGCGGTGTCGCCACCGTTGGCGACGGCACCCTCATCAACTCCGGCCCGCTCGATGGGCTGAGCAAGCAAGATGCGATAGCTCAAGCCATCGACATCGTCGAGAAGGCCGGTACCGGGCATGAGGCCATCACCTACCGTTTGCGTGACTGGCTCGTTTCCCGCCAACGTTTCTGGGGTGCACCGATCCCGATCATCCACTGCGCATCATGCGGTGAGGTCCCGGTCCCCGAAGACGAACTGCCGGTGCGCCTGCCAGAGGATCTTCGCGGTGAACAGCTTGCGCTCAAGGGCCGTTCGCCGCTTGCTGGGGCCGAAGACTGGGTCAACGTGACCTGTCCTGAATGCAGTGGTCCGGCTCTGCGCGATACCGACACGATGGATACGTTCGTGGACTCCTCGTGGTACTACTTGCGTTTTGCCTCACCGCAGAATGACCAGGCGGCTTTCGACGCCGAGGCCGTCAAGCGCTGGTTGCCGGTTGATCAATACGTCGGCGGTGTTGAGCATGCGATCCTGCACTTGCTGTATTCACGCTTCATCACCAAGGCGCTACAGAGCTTCGGCTACCTCGATTTCAGCGAGCCGTTCACGGCGTTGCTGAACCAGGGCCAGGTTTTGAACCAGGGCAAGGCGATGTCCAAGTCGCTCGGCAACGGCGTGAACCTGGGCGAACAGCTCGATCAGTTCGGTGTGGATGCCGTCCGTTTGACCATGGTTTTTGCATCCCCTCCCGAAGACGATGTCGACTGGGCGAATGTTTCGCCATCGGGTGCTACCAAGTTCCTGGCACGTGCCTGGCGTATTGCCCAAGACGTGAGCAGCGCGGCAGGAACGGACCCGGCTGGTGGAGATCAAGACCTGCGTTCGGTAACGCACAAGATCCTCGCCGAATCGCTCGAGAACCTTGAGAACGGGAAGTTCAATGTTGTTGTGGCTCACGCGATGGAGCTCACCAACGCAACCCGTAAGGCCATCGATTCCGGTGCTGGCCCAGCGGATCCGGCTGTGCGCGAGGCAGCTGAGGTCATCGCATTGCTTCTGAGCCTCGTCTCCCCATACACCGCTGAGGACATGTGGCACATGCTCGGCCATAGCCAGCCGATTGCCCGCGTGCCGTACCCAGCGGTGGATGAATCCCTGCTCAAGGAAGAGACCATCACCGCCGTGGTTCAGGTCAAGGGTAAAGTCCGCGGCAAACTCGAGGTCCCGGTGGACATCTCTGAAGAGGATCTACAGACCCGGGCGTTGGCGAACCCGGACGTTCAGCGGTTCTTGGGGGACCAGCAGATCCGCAAGATCATTGTCCGCGCCCCTAAATTGGTTTCGATTGTCGTTTAATGTCTGACCGTTTGCCATCCTTTACGCGCAGGTTGCCGCTTTCTTCCGAGCGGCATCCTACGCGAGGACAGCCTCGTTTGGGCCACCGCATCGCCGCGTTGGCTCGCGCATATTCCGGGCGTAGGCCCCGCACGTGGGTCATCACCGATTCCGCGGCAGGTTTGAGCGAAGAGGTTGTTGCTAGCTACCGCGGTTATCTCTCGGTCGTGCCGATGCATGTGACCGTTGGCGGTCAGGTGTATAACGATGGTGATCCGGACCTGCAGCGTGCTCTTGCGATGGGTTTTGCGCTTGGCCAGTCGGTTTCAACGTCCAGGCCCGCACCAGGGAAATTCCGCGAGGCTTACGATCATGCGGTAGAGAACGGTGCGGAGCGGATCATCGTGATCACGATGGCCGGCAGGCTCTCTAATACAGCCGATTCGGCGCGCCTTGCGGCAGAACAATGCACGGTTGAGGTCGATGTGATCGATTCCTGCAGCGCCGGCTTCGGTCAGGCACTCGCGGTAGTCTCGGCCGCCGATGCGGCAATGACATCCCGCGACACCATTGAGGCCGCGGAACGCGCCATGGGTTCGCATATCTGGCTCACCGTCCCATCATTGGATGCGTTGCGTAAAGGTGGCCGAGTCACCCTAGCGGCTTCCGTTTTGGGTAATCTCTTGAACATCCGGCCGATTCTGCGATTCGACGCGGCCGGAAGCATCAGTGTTTTAGACCGGATACGCCACACCGATCGGGCGTTAACGCGCATCGCTGAGCTCGGGATCGAACACGCGACCGGAGCGGCACCTGGGGATGTCCAGGTGGCGGTTCAGCATTTCGCAGCCGAAGAAGCCGCCATCGAAGTCGCCGACGCGCTTGAGCCCCATACGTCATGGCCCGTGACAATTTCGCCACTGCCATCGGTTCTGGCCGCCCACTGTGGGCCAGGCGCAATCGGCTTAGTAGTGCACCGAGTTGTGCACGAATCCAACCCAGGGAACCAGAATCTGGACAACTGAGGCACTGCGCTGAACGCCTCACCTGGAGTTCAGGGGTCAAGTCCTTGCCGACAAGTCCTGCCCTAGAGCCCTGGGCTTGAGGTTTGCTGTTAGCACTCTTACTGTTGGCGGCCGATCCACTATCCCCAGCGCTAGTGGCACCGGGGCCTCATCCACAGCCGCCGCATCGGGCTTGTGATTCTTCTTAGCCTGAGGGCATGAGCCCGCAACATCTACGCCAACCGAATGAGACAGATTCCTATGACGATTACGCATGGCTAGACGAACCACCTCGCCGCCCACTCCTTGGACGGTGGGGGATCGGCGCGCTCGCACTCGCTCTGTGTGTTCTGCTGGCTGTGCTTGGCTACCGCCTATTCATTGCCAACAACGGTGCGCTCACATCAGCCGGCGTGGTCGCAGCCAACGGGCAAGCACCTGCACAGCCTGAAGCTGATTCTCGCTCGACACCTAGAGACGCCAGTTCCGGGCCGGGTAGTACAGATAGTCCTGACCACGCCCCCAAACAGGGGCCAGCTCAACAGGCCGCTGGCGGGCTTCTGCGGGTCCATGTTGTGGGTGCAGTGAAGAAGCCTGGCCTCTATGAACTAGATCAAGGTGCAATCACTGCAGACGCAATCAAGCAGGCGGGTGGGATGACCCGGGCGGCCGATCAAGCCGGCATCAACTTGGCGGCACCGGTCAACGATGGCGAACAGATTCGGGTGCCACGCAAAGGTGAACACGCCAGCAACGGGCCTGTTAGCGGCGGTGGCGGGAGTGACGGTAGCGGCAAGACCGGCCGGCTCAACACCGGCGGGGGCTCCTCCGGACCAGGCGCCGGCGGGAAAATCATTGTGCGCATCAATTCGGCCAGCTCTGAAGAGCTTCAACAACTGCCAGGCGTTGGGCCAGCGCTCGCCCAAAGAATCCTCGACTTCAAGGCTCAACACGGACCGTTCCGTGGACCAGCAGATCTTGATGCGGTCTCCGGTATCGGGCCAGCGATCTTGAGCAAGATCGAGCCGATGGTCTCCTATGACTAGCGAACCACCTGCCCGATTAGGCGGCTATGTCGAACGCGCCGCCGTATCCTCAACCTCTCTTGACCCACCGGGGCCACACCCTCAACGATCTCTCCAGCCGTTAGCGCCAGCGCTTTTATCCGGTACTGCCGCATGCGTTGCGGTGTGCTGGGTCTATACGGTGCACGGCTTCCCACCCGGATTCGCTTGGGTAGCCGCCCTAACGTGTGCGGTGCTGGCAGGTGGGCTCTTCTTTATGCTGCGCAGGAGAACACATTCGGCGCATAGCCATCGCAGGCAACAGCGCCCGCGGCACCCTAGCTTTCGGGGCTCACATGCACTTTCTCATGCGATCCTGGCGTTGATTATGCTGAGCGCAACTTTCTCATCCTGCGCACTCGATGCTCAAGGCCGGCTGAACGCGCAAGCGTTCATATCGGATGCCCCGTTACAGGCCCGACTCGAAGTCACCGAGGCCCCGCGGGATATTGGGCCATCAATGCTGACGCATGTTTCTGTAACGCCGTTAGTTCAGGCTGGCCTGAGCCTCAAAGAGGAAAGCAAGCCCCGCCACAATACGCCGAGATTCGAGGCCGTGATCTTTACGCCGAGCTCGCAGATTCCCGAGAACGCAGCGGTGGGTACACAGTGGACGGCATGGATACGTGTGAAGGCTCACCGTGAACGTGCATCCGAACCCGTGTCCGTGGCTGTACTCTCGCCTCCGGTGGATGAGGCGTCCGCTCCCGCGGGGTTTAGCGCGTGGGTCAGAGCGAATCTGCAGAAGCTAGGGCAACGGTGGGGAGGCGAAGCCGGCGCACTCATCCCAGGCCTGATTGTGGGGGATCGCTCCAGCCAGTCGGTAGAGCAGTCTGCATCCATGGTCGTATCTGGGCTGAGTCATCTCACCGCGGTATCCGGGGCGAACGTTGCGGCGATGGTCCTCATCGTGACCTCACTGTGTCGGCTTGTGCGGCTACGAGGCATAGCCCGCTATGCGGTGATCCTTGCGGTGATCATCACCTTCGCGCACATCGTGGGTCCTGATCCATCGGTCCTTCGAGCATGCATCATGGGCGCGGTGGGCGCCTTCGCAGTCACTGTTGGCAGACCAGCCGCCGCAATCGCTCTGCTAGCTCTGGCAGCAACAGTGCTTCTACTACTAGACCCCTGGATGCTGGTTGCACCCGCGTTCCAGCTCTCCGTCCTAGCGACATTCGGGATCTTGATCGGATCCCATCCACTTGCGCAACTGTTGCAAGGCCTCAAGTTTCCACGGCTCTTCGCCGAAGTCACAGCCGTCTCAGCTGCCGCAACCATCGCATGCACACCGGTCCTCGTGGCGATGGACCCTGCTCAATCCTTGTGGGTCGTCCCTATCAACGTTCTAGCGAGTCCCGCTGCCGCACTCGTTGGGCTCGCGGCTCCAAGCGTCATGTTGCTCGGCTGGATTCCCTGGCCGTGGGGCTGGCCATTAGCTGCATGTGTGGGGCTGCCGGCACACGTCATCACAATGCTGGCAGGGTTCTCAGCCGAACACGCACCCATGCATCACTGGCCGGAAATGCCGTGGGGTTTCTTGCTTGCGGCCATAACGTGTTGGGTTCTGCCCGCAACACTGCTGGTTCTTGCGCAACGCGCGCGGCCCGATGTCCTTCGGGCGTGGCTTTCGCATGTGCGTCTTGGCCTCCAGGCGCGCCGCTCAGCGTCCACGATCGCAGCGGCCCCATCACCATATACAGGGCACCGTCAACCCGGGGTTGGCCACAGCCAGCGAGGGTTTAAACAAGGCCCACCCAAGTTTGGGCAGCGCCCTGCTGCGATCCTTCTCTCGGCTTCGGTCATCGTTTCTTTCGTGTTTGTTCTGGCGAGCTTCATCCGAGCACCTGACCCAGCCCTGAGCCGCGCTCAGGCTGGGGACATCCTGTTTTGCGATGTCGGGCAAGGCGATGCGCTCGCGGTGATAGGGGATGAGAACAACGCGCTACTGATCGATGCAGGGCCAGACCCAACACACATCGATGCCTGCTTGAGCCGAGCCGGCATCACCAAACTCTGCGGCGTGGTGATAACCCACCTGGACCTTGACCACGTAGGCGGGCTTGACGGCGCTCTCAACACGCGAGAACTCAGTGGGGAGGTCATCTATGGGACAGCTAAGAGGCGTCCTCCCGTCGAGCAGGCCCGGCGAGCGCTGGAAGGGGAGCAGATGACGTGCGGTCCGTGGAGCGTCGATGTGCTGTGGGCACCGCAGCAGGCCAGCAGTGAGAATGGTGCATCTGTCGTGACGCGTGCCCGCATGATTCACGGTGATGGTTTGGGGGTCGAATTGATCAACACGGGTGATCTGGAGTCCGAGCAAGCTCAGCTGATGTTGCGATCGCATAAGTTGGAACGATCTACCGGTGACCTGCGTGTTCTGAAGGTGGCCCACCATGGTTCGGCTACGGGTGGAACTGAGCTCATTGAAGAGTTTCAGCCTGACCTCGCGCTGATCGGTGTAGGCGCTGATAACGATTACGGCCATCCCCGCCAAGTCATTCTTGAGGCGCTGTATCGGGCGAATGTGAGCGTTCATAGAACTGATCAGGAAGGCACCATTATCGTCAGGCCTGTCTCAGGAACGGAAGAAGCTGATAACCGTGTGGGCGCGCAGGTGCTTCACGAGCGCTCCCCAGCAGGTAGCATTCGATAGGTAGAATCTGCGCTTTAGCGTTGCTCTATTCCGTTGAGGAGACACGATGACACCACCTGCCCGCTCGAAGCGAGCCACCAGGTCCGCTGGAGGGCAGCGTGGCCCTAACTTCCGGTCAGCTGAACCGGCCCCGTTGGTGTTTCTTGACGGTGCCGATGATTATCAAGCCGCACGCGCTTTTGAAGTCGTCCGTTCCAAGGCCCGGGCTGCGGACCCGTCCATCGAGGTGACCCGGATCGACGGTGAGTCCTACGAACCTTCCCAGCTCATTCTCGCTTCGAGTCCGTCACTGTTTGGCGGTTCTCCGCTGATTGAAATCCACGGCCTGGAGAAGATGAACGAGGCCCTCCAGAAGGATTTGCTCAGCTATATTGAAGCGCCGCAGGAGGACGCTGTCCTCGTGTTGCATCACAGTGGTGGGCAACGCGGCAAAACGCTAGTCAACGTGTTGAAGAAACGCGCTAGCGTGATCGATGTTTCCCCTCTTAAAAAGGACCAAGAACGTCAAGACTTCGTGCTGGGGGAGTTCAAGAGTCTGCGCCGCAAGGTGGACCCTGAAGCGGTGAGAGCTTTAGTGGATTCGGTAGGTAGCGATGTAGCCGAACTGGGAGCCGCCGTGTCCCAGTTGGCTTCCGATATCGACGGACCCATTACCGTGGATGCGGTCACCACGTATTTTGGTGGCCGGTTAGAGACCACAGGCTTTGCGGTGGCCGATGCCGCTGTGGCAGGTAGGGGAGCCGAAGCGGTCAGTCTCTTGCGTTATGCGTTAGCTAGCGGGCTTGACCCTGTTCCGCTGCTTGGCGCGATTGGCGGTAAGGTCCGGCAGATCGCGAAGGTAGCCGGCAGCTCCGCACCCGCAGGACAGTTGGCATCCGAACTTAAGATGGCGCCGTGGATGGTCAAGCAAGCGCAGGCTTCGGCGAGGCGGTTCTCTGCTTTCAATATCGCCAAAGCCGTTCAGTTGATCGCTACAACAGACCACATGCTCAAAGGCGCTTCACGCAACCCCGAGTATGCGTTGGAACGCTACGTTATTGCTATCTCTCGGATGGCGGCGGCCGGGCCGCGCGCTTCCTAAACCTCGCCACCCAGGTGAAGGGAGTGCAGCCGGGCTAGTGAATACCGAGCATTTTCGCCCGCAACACAAACCAGGGGCCCATCCGAGTGGATGGGCCCCTGGTCACGTATCCGGTGTTCTCACCGGTTACTCAAGGTTGATCGCTTAGAGACCGTTGACGGCCTGAGCGAGCTTCGACTTACGGTTTGCAGCCTGGTTCTTGTGAATAACCTTCTTGGTTGCTGCCTTGTCGAGCTTGCGGCTTGCAGCCTGAAGAGCTGGGATGGCGGCGTCCTTATCGCCGGCCTCAACTGCAGCGCGGACCTTCTTCTCGAAAGTGCGCAGTTCAGACTTGACCGCCTGATTGCGCTGGCGCGCCTTCTCGTTGGTAATGATGCGCTTCTTCTGCGACTTGATGTTCGCCACGTTGTTCCTTCGTGTTGAAGATGAATTGGGTCTGAGGGTTCCGTAGCTACCACGACTGAGAGAGTGGGGAACTGGGTCCGGTAGCTACGAGTGCCCGTCGACCACGCGCGGACACACTAGCGACCATCCTAACATTCATTGACTGTTCATGCCGCATGAGCCACACCACAGTGGCCCACGTTCGCCTACGCTTGAACCGTGGCTTGGGGATCGGACCTACCCCTCTCCAGTGACTCTCCAGTGACGCGCCCTTTTAATGGTGGCGGTTGTACTCGCTGATCACCAGGTCAAAGCGGCTTTTATCGAGAATCGCGCCAACACGACGGACCGAGTCAGGGTTGATGCGGATCACCCGTGAGATCCGCGCTTCGCTTGGTCTGCGTTCTTTATCCCACGCGCCTGAGCCAATGTCGACGAACTCGGCGTGATCGCGGCGGTCATCGTGGTCTTTCGAGGTCAGCATGAAACCGAGCATCCACGGACCATCCCAACCGGCAAGCAGAACGGGCCGGTCCTTGCCATGACTGTGGTCCTCTTCATACGGGACCCAGGCCCACACGACCTCGCCCGGGTCAGGATTGCCATCGGGATGCGGATCATAGACCGCGGTGAGACGGCCCGTATAGTCGCCCGGATACGCCCCTGCAGTAACGGGTGCCTTACGAGCAGAGGCGTTGCGGCTCGAGCTCGACTGGCGCTGAGGCTGTTGCGAACGCTGAGGCTGTTTCGAACTCTGCTGCTGGTGCGAACGGGAAGGACGCGGGGAGGATGACGGACGCGGACCACGCGTTGATGTTTGGTCACCGCTTTGGGATGAGAGGAAACGTTTGATGAGCGGGCGCGCCACGCGTAGAAGCTGGGTGAAGAATCGGCCTTGGGAAGACATGCCCACTATTTTATGTCCACAGCCGCCCTCTTGATACTCAACTGATACTCAACGGCTCCGGTAGCCCCTTGCAGCCGAGGCGTGCATCGTGAGCTAGCTTCGTCTCAGGCTCTAGGCCTTAGAGATGCTACTGAAGCTCATGAGATACTAAGGGAGTTCGAGTTTCGCAGTGTGAAGTGAGGCCCTCTCCGTGTCCCCTCAGGCCGTTACGCCGCAGGTCCCTTCGAAGACTCCTATGGACGTCATTCGGAATTTTTGCATCATCGCCCATATCGACCACGGTAAGTCGACGCTGGCTGACCGTATGTTGCAGGCGACTGGTGTTGTTGAACCTCGCGAAATGCGCGCCCAGTACCTGGACAACATGGATATTGAGCGTGAGCGCGGCATCACCATCAAGTCGCAGGCAGTGCGTATGCCGTGGGAACTGGATGGTAAGACATTCGCTCTGAACATGATCGACACGCCGGGTCACGTGGACTTCACGTATGAGGTTTCGCGTTCATTGGCCGCGTGCGAGGGCGCCATTCTTTTGGTTGATGCTGCCCAAGGCATCGAGGCGCAGACGCTAGCGAACCTGTATCTGGCGATGGAGCATGAGCTCACGATCATCCCAGTTCTGAACAAGATCGACCTTCCGAATGCCCAACCTGATTTCTTTGCTGTAGAGCTTGCGAACCTGATCGGTTGTGAACCGGATGATGTCTTGCGGGTTTCGGGTAAAACCGGTGAGGGTGTCGAGGCATTGTTGGAGAAGATCGTCCGCGATGTTCCGGCTCCTGAAGGCACGCTTGACGCGCCGGCCCGCGCCATGATTTTTGACTCTGTGTATGACGTCTACCGTGGCGTGGTCACCTACGTCCGTGTTGTCGATGGCCGGCTCAAGCCGCGCGAGAAGGTCAAGATGATGTCTTCTGGCGTGAGCTATGAGCTGTTGGAGATCGGTGTTTCTTCGCCAGGCCCTATTCCGACTGATGGCCTGGCAGCTGGTGAGGTGGGCTACCTCATCACGGGTGTTAAGGATGTCCGCCAGTCGAAGGTCGGTGACACGGTCACGAACTTCACGAACCCCGCATCCGAGCATTTGGCGGGCTATGACGAGCCTCAGCCGATGGTTTTCTCAGGATTGTTCCCGATCGATGGCTCGGATTTCCCGGTGTTGCGTGATGCGTTGGATAAGTTGCGTCTCAACGACGCCGCGCTCGTGTACGAACCGGAGACCTCCGCTGCGTTGGGCTTCGGTTTCCGCGTTGGTTTCCTCGGCCTGTTGCACCTTGAGATCATTCGCGAGCGACTTGAACGCGAGTTCAACCTTGACCTCATTTCCACAGCCCCCAACGTTGAGTACGACGTCGTGACTGAGGATGGCTCGCATGTTCACGTGACAAACCCGTCTGAGTTCCCGGATGGGAAGCTGAAATCGATCACCGAGCCGATGGTTTCAGCGACCGTGATTACCCCGGCTGAGTTCATCGGCGCGGTCATGGAGCTGTGTCAGAGCCGCCGCGGCAACATGATGGGCATGGACTATTTGTCCGAGGAACGCGTGGAGATGCGTTACCGCTTGCCGCTGGCTGAGATCGTGTTCGATTTCTTCGACCACCTCAAGTCCCGCACCCGCGGTTATGCGTCACTGAACTGGCAGGCTGATGGCGCGCAGGAAGCGGATCTGGTAAAGGTCGATATCCTGTTGCAGGGTGAGCGCGTGGACGCTTTCTCCGCGATCACCCACAAGGACAACGCGTACTCGTATGGCGTGATGATGACTTCTCGGTTGCGTGAGTTGATTCCTCGTCAGCAGTTCGAGGTACCGATCCAGGCAGCGATCGGTTCCCGCATTATTGCGCGTGAGAATATTCGCGCTATCCGTAAGGACGTTCTTGCCAAGTGTTACGGCGGTGACATTAGCCGTAAGCGCAAGCTGCTTGAGAAGCAGAAGGAAGGTAAGAAGCGCATGAAGATGGTGGGGCGCGTTGAGGTCCCGCAAGAGGCCTTCATTGCCGCGTTGTCCTCGGACGATAACGGGGGCAAGAAGAAGTAATGGCGCAGCTGCCGGAGGGGGATCCCGCCCCAGCCGATGGAGCTCTCACGCGCGAGTCGGTCGCGGATGCGCATGAGCGTTCTTTGAGCTTCTACGTCCATATCCCGTTTTGCGCGGTCCGTTGCGGCTACTGCGATTTCAATACCTATACGGCTACTGAGTTAGGTCATGGCGCAAGCCAAGACACGTACGCGCTCGCTGCGGCGCGTGAGGTGGATTTTTCTGCCGAGGTTTTACGTCGCGCTGGTGCTGTGCCTCGCGAGCTGTCAACGGTCTTTTTCGGCGGCGGCACTCCGACCTTGTTGCCAGCAGGGGACCTGGTCATGATCCTTGAGCGTGCGCGTTCACTGTATGGTGTCGCACCCGATGCGGAGGTCACCACGGAGGCGAACCCGGACTCGGTCACGCCTGAATCGCTCGCTGAACTGAGGGCCGGTGGTTTTACCCGGGTTTCGTTCGGGATGCAGTCGGCGGTGCCGCACGTTCTGTCTACCCTGGATCGAACTCACAGCCCGGAGCGTGTACCGCAGGCGGTGCAGTGGGCGCGCGATGCTGGCTTGGATGTATCTGTTGACTTGATCTATGGGACGCCGGGGGAGTCCATCGCTGATTGGCAGGCTTCCATGGATGCGGCTTTAGCGTTGGAGCCGGATCATGTTTCGGCGTATTCGCTCATTGTTGAGCCTGGCACCAAGCTGGCTGCACAGATGCGCCGTGGCGAGGTCCCGATGGTCGATGAGGACGATCACGCCGAGAAGTATGAGCTGGCTGATGCGGTACTCGCCGATGCTGGTTTCAGTTGGTATGAAGTCTCCAACTGGGCGCGCTCTGAGCAACATCAGGCTCGCCATAACGTTGCGTATTGGCGTAATCAGGATTGGTGGGGGATTGGGCCGGGCGCACATTCGCACATCGGGGGTATCCGTTGGTGGAATGTGAAGCATCCTTCGGCGTATCAGCAACGCATCGACGCGGGCGTCTCGCCGGCGTTGGCGCGGGAAGTTCCTTCGGCTGATGCTCGCCATCTTGAGAACATTATGCTCTCGATTCGCTTGGCCAGCGGGCTTCCTGTTTCGATGCTTTCGCTCAGTGAGCGCGGGCGCCTACCCGGGTTCGTGGCGCGCGGCTTAGGTCACATCGTTGATGGTGCTGGCAACGAAAAGCCCACACCCGAAGATGGTGATCGGTTTATCTTGACGTTGAAAGGGCGTTTGCTCGCTGACGGTCTAGTGCTCGAACTGATCGAGAATTAGCGGCGAGAATTAGAACAAGCGCATATTGAAGCGGTACAGGTAAGGGCGGCCTTTGTTGACTTCGATGCCGGCGACGATTCCGGAGAACGTCATATACAGCCACACCACAACAAGTGCTACGGAGAAGATCGAACCGATACCTGGAATGAATATCGCCAGTAGCATCAGGACGAACATCAAGGCTGTGAGCGGGAGCGTGAAGTTCACGGCTTCACGTGATTCTTGGGCGGTGAACGGCCCGCGATCCTTGAACAGGTAGTGGATGATCATCGCGGGAATGAACCCAGCGATCGCCCCGAAATGTGAGACTGTGGCCCAGCGCCTGTCCTCGCTCGGGGCAAGGGGCAGCGAGTCAGTCGACGTCTCTTTATCCCGAGGCTGCTGAGGGCGCCCAGGTGTCGGGTTCGTCACGCTTTGTTCCTCTCTAGAAAACAGTTGTCGACTATATTACTCATCAGCTACTACAGCCTCATCAGACTGTAGTAGTACATGGGCTACTACTTCTGGACAACACTCAGCTGTGTCGCTTTTCACGTTCGCTGACTGTGAAGTTGTCTGTCCTCAGTTCTTCTTGAACAGTCCTATCAGCCGGAACCTCTTAGTCCTCAACTGAGACGAAGTCGATCATGTGTTCAACTTTGCCCAGCAGCTCAGGCCGCAGGTCAGCGTAGCTGGAGACGGATTCGAGGATGCGGGAGAAACCTGCCCCCACGTCGGCATCAGTTTCAGCAGGCCACCCTAGATGCCGCAGCATTCCGCGTTTCCAGTCTTGGCCGCGGGGGATCTGCGGCCACGTTCTGAGCCCCACTTTCTCAGGTTTGACTGCTTCCCACACGTCCACGAATGGATGCCCGACGATCAGGACGTGTTCGCGGGCTCCCGGAACACGCATCGCTTCGGCGGCGATACGGGTTTCTTTTGAGCCTTCGACGAGGTGGTCCAGTAGTATCGCGAGTCTGCGCTGCTGCGTGGGGGCGAACTCTTCGACGAGGCTTGCGAGGTCATCGGCGCCGTGCATCGGTTCCACGACGATGCCTTCGACACGCAGATCGTGGCCCCACACTTTTTCAATGAGTGCGGCATCGTGGATGCCTTCGACCCAAATACGTGCCGCGCGGGCTGTCTTGGCCCGGGCACCTTCGACATACACCGAGCCAGATGCCGAGATTTTCGTGACCGGTTCAGCTTCCGCTATCGAGGCAGGCTCAACGATTTCGACGGGTTCACCGTCGATCCAGAACCCGAAACCGGCAGGGAACGAACGGCGAGCCCCACGCCCGTCTTCCAACTCGAGAACCCGGACGCCACCGGAGCGTTCGGTCCGGATCACCTCGCCAACGAAACCGCTTTGAACGTCTTCAAGCACGAGCCCTACCTGCGCTGCGACCTTGCGCGGTGCTTTGCGGGCAGATTGAGAGATCGAGCCGGGGCCCCATTGACTCCAATCCATAACTGGGCTCCTTTAGATACATTCCGAGGTGGGCGGCTCTGCCGGTTCTACTCTTTTACAGCCTACGACGCCCTAGCGCATCCGCAGGGGACCTTTGCCTGCACGGTGCGGCGGGGTGGCAACCCGATCCGGTAGGGCCCACAGCGGGACGGCAACCGATATAATTGGCACTCAGGCCATTAGAGTGCCAGAGTGGAACGTGAAGGGGTTTCCTGAAGAGTTGTAAGGTTCCTGAGGCTCTGGCAGGTAGTTGGCACGTAGTTTCCGGATGAGGCAGGAGGAGTTCAGGTGGTCCGCCCAGACAGCGATAAGCCGGTGAGCCGTGCAACCGCGCGCCGCTTGCATGTGCTGCGCGCAGTGGTTGACGATTACGTGAACTCACGCGAACCGGTCGGTTCTGCCGCACTCGTTGAACGGCATAACCTTGGAGTCTCGGCAGCCACGATTCGTAACGACATGGCGGTCTTGGAGGAGCAGGGACTCATCGAAGCACCCCATACCTCGGCCGGCCGTATCCCGACTGAGCAGGGCTACCGCTATTTCGTTGACCGTATCGAGGACATCAAGCCGCTTTCGGCGGCCGAACGTCGCGCGATCCACCAGCTACTTGAAGGCGCGGAGGAACTCGACGACGTTCTTGCGCGCACGGCACGCGCGCTGTCCGCATTGACCCAGCAGGTTGCGGTCATCCAGATCCCGAAGGTTTCTAACACGCGGATCCGGCACGTTGAGATCCTCACGATGGGGCCAGGCCAGGTTCTGGTCGTTGTGATCGCTAGCAACGGCGATGTGACCCAACGCATGGTGCCAGCACCGCACGAGGTCTCTGATGTGGACGTCGCTTTAGTGCGCGATCAGATTGCCGAGCACATCGTCGGGAAACCATTACACGCTGTAACCGGCGTGTTGACTTCGGTGTCTTCACCGCCACCTGGTGACCCAACTGGGTTCAACCTGCCGCGGCAGCTTCTGGACTTCGCCCACACCGTGGCCCGAGCGATCGCGTCCGCGTTGACAGCGCACCAGGTCGATAGGGTAGTGCTTTCTGGCACGGCGAATCTTGCCCGTTCGCAACAGGACTTCCGTAAAGATCTGACAGGTTTATTGGAAACCCTTGAAGAGCAAGTTGTCTTGTTGCGTCTGCTTTCAGAGATGGAAGCAGACGACGACCAGGTTGTGGTCCGTATCGGAAGCGAGAACACCCACGCGGAACTCACGGACACCTCAGTTGTGGCCAGCAGTTATGGAGCTAATGGTTCCGCGATGCTCGGGGTACTCGGCCCTACCCGGATGGACTATTCAGGTTCGATGGGCGCAGTACGAGCGATCGCGCGTTACCTCAGCCGCATCCTGTCCATCTAGAGGCACAAAGATTCATATACGACTCATTCAGCTAGCCCACTCAAACGACTAGACAACTAGACCAGCCAAGGAAAGCGACTTATTTACGTCATGGCTAACCACTACGAAACCCTGGGGGTATCCCAGGACGCTTCGGAAGAGGAAATCAAGCGCGCCTACCGCAAGCTTGCCCGTCAGCTCCACCCTGACTTGAACCCGGGTGAGGACACGCACGAGAAGTTCAAAGCGGTCACTCACGCTTATGAGGTGCTCTCTGATCCTGATAAGCGCCGCAATTACGATCGCACAGGCGATGAGAACGGCGCATCCGGTGGTTTCGGTGGCGGCGGATTCAGCGGATTCGGTGGCTTCGGGGATATTTTCGATGCGTTCTTCGGAGGCGGCGGTGGGGGTGGCCGCCCTCAACCAAAGTCACGGACTCAGCCGGGCCGTGACGGTCTAGTGCGGGTTCCGATCGATCTTGTCGATGCGGTTCAAGGTAAAGAGGTGACCATCACGGTTTCCACTGCTGTGGTGTGTTCGTTGTGCCACGGCTCCTGCACCGAAGGCAACACCGAGCCAGTCACGTGTGAAACATGCCACGGCTCCGGGCATATTCAGCGTCCGGTCCGCTCGATGCTCGGAGACGTCATGACTCTCTCCGAGTGCCCTGCATGTTCTGGTTTCGGTAGCCGTCTGGTCAAGCCGTGCCCCGAATGCAACGGTGAAGGTCGCGTTCGTGAGAAGACCGAGAAGACGATTAAGATCCCTGCGGGTGTCGACTCGGGTACGCGGATTCAGCTGCAAGGCGAGGGCGAGGCTGGTCCGGGTGGCGGCCCGAACGGTGACCTATACCTTGAGATCAGTGTCCGTAACCACGCGACCTTCGAGCGCGTCGGCAACGACCTTCACGCGGTCCTGTCGGTCCCGATGACTCAGGCGGCGCTCGGCACCGAGGTCACGCTAGAGACGTTCGATGGTGACCAAGAGCTTGATATTCAACCCGGGACCCAGTCGGGTGAGACATTGACCTTGGCTGGTTTGGGTGTGCCGTCTCTGCGTGGCGGGCGCCGTGGGGATCTGCGAGTCACGGTCAACGTTGAGACCCCTAAGAATCTTGATGAGCAGCAGCGTGATCTTCTCGAGCAACTTGCCCAAGCCCGAGACGAGCAGTTCACACGCGGCAAGCTCGCCCAACGTGGTTTCATGAGTCGTCTGCGCGAAAAGTTCCTGGGCTGACCGGTGTCGCTGAAGTCGTTCATGGATCCCGCGGCGGCCCATTGGCAGCCAGGCGGTACGTATCAACTATGCGCCTCTGAGGCTCATCACGTGCGTGTCATGCGGTTTGAACCGGGGGAGTCCGTCCAGGTTGTGGATGGTTGCGGCCGGGCAGCGATCGTGACGCTGACTCGCGTGGATCCTGCGGTCGTAAGCGTTCTTGTCGACGAGGTCCGCCAGGCAGGACCCGAGGTGAGGGTTGGCCTGATTCAGGCGCTTTCGAAAAACGATCGTGACTTACAGGCCGTTGAAACCTGTGTCGAAATTGGTGTAGCGGCCTTCATCCCTTGGCAGGCTGATCGCTCGATTGTCCGTTGGCGTGGGGAGCGTGCTCAGAAGGCACACCAGAAGTGGGTCGATACGGCTGTGCGTGCCACTAAGCAGTCACGCCGAGCTGATCAGCCAGCAATAGGTCCGATGGTCACCACTAAGCAGCTCGTCGATGCGGTTGCTCAGGCCAGCGAGCGCGGCGTGCTCGTTGCCGTGTGTCACGAGGAGGCCACACAGCATCTTGTCGATGTTCTGGCCACCAGGGCCAGCAGCTTTCCTCGTCAACATTCATCATCCACTCCGCCACCGGAATGGGATGTGGATGTGATGCTCGCGGTGGGTCCTGAAGGCGGAATCTCTCCAGCGGAAGTCGAGGCGCTCACTCATGCCGGCGCGGTTTTGGTTTCATTGGGGGGTAATATTCTGCGTGCTTCCACAGCGGGCGCGGTGGGCGCGGTGCTGACCCGCCATATTCTTGGCGATAAGACCTAGGTGATGTGTTCCTAGAGAACGCAGGCAGCGCGTCTTAGACTGAAGATAGATCCCGGTTGACCGGAATTCTGCCGAACTTCATATCTACCGAAGCGAGGATGAGCACGCACGTGCCCTTCACAGCAAAGAACAGCTCAGCCAAACCCTCTCATCATGGTGTTGCTGGGGACCCTGGCATCGCACACGCCCGCATCGATTTCGAATCCGATCAGGCAATGGTCGCCAGTCTTGGTCCGGCCGATACGCTTTTGCGGATTGTCAGCGGGGTGTGGCCAGAAGTCACGTTGGCTCCCCGCGGCGATTCACTCGAATTGAGTGGACCGCTCGCTGATGTTAAGGCTGTTCGGCGCGTCGTGGAGCAAGCTCGCGCCGCGGCGGCTGGTGGCAACGCCGTCACAGCCACGTTGGTTGAGCGCTGGATCATGGCAGAACGTCAGCTCGCGGCAGCCAACCCCGACCCTGCGGTGACTGGCGAGATTCTGCGCCACAGAGGCAAGAGCATCCGACCTAAGACGAATAATCAGGCGGCCTACGTCGAGGCGATGGACGCCCACACGATTACGTTTGGTGTGGGTCCAGCCGGTACAGGTAAAACGTATTTGGCGATGGCGCGGGCGGTTGCTGCCTTGCAGTCGGGCGAGGTTGACCGCATTATTCTGACCCGTCCCGCAGTCGAAGCCGGCGAGAACCTCGGCTTTCTGCCCGGCACGCTCTCTGACAAGATCGATCCGTACCTCAGGCCGCTCTATGACGCGTTGCATGACATGGTTGAGCACGAATCGATTCCGAGGTTGATCGCTGCCGGAACCATCGAGGTCGCTCCGTTGGCTTACATGCGTGGGCGCACGTTGAACAACGCGTTCGTGATCCTCGATGAAGCGCAGAACACGACCGCTGAGCAAATGAAGATGTTTCTGACTCGGCTTGGTTTCCGTTCGCACATGGTCGTCACCGGCGACATCACGCAGATCGACCTTCCGGGTGGCAAAACATCCGGGCTCGGGATTGTGTTGGACATCCTCGATGGGATCGATGACATCGCTATCTGTGAGCTTTCAGCCGAAGACGTTGTGCGCCACCGCCTCGTGGGCAAGATTGTGGATGCATATCAGCGTTGGGACGAAGACCACCAGCGTCTCAGCACCGGCAAGCTCAAGCGTGCACGAGAGCCTCGAAGCAGTGGTGCCGAGCGCCGTAAAGCACCAGCAGCACAGTCCGCATCCGCATCCTCATCCGCAGGAGACTCTGAGTCAGCATGAGCGTCGAGATCCATAACGAGACCGAACACGAGTGCGATCTCGAACAGCTCGGAACCCTGGCCACTTTCCTCATGGATGAGCTCTATATCCACCCGGATGCCGAGCTGGGCGTGACCCTCATCGATGACGAAGCGATGGAACAGCTGCACATCGATTGGCTGGATCTGGCCGATACAACCGATGTTATGAGCTTTCCCATGGACGAGTTGCGGCCAGGTACCGTTCAGCATCCGAGCCCACCGGGTGTCATGGGCGATATCGTAATCAGCCCGACCGTAGCAGCTAAACAAGCGGAAGCCCAAGGGCACTCGACCCAAGATGAGATCTGTCTGTTGCTGACCCACGGATTCCTGCATCTGCTCGGTTTCGATCACGATGAGCCTGATGCTAAAGCTGAAATGTTCGGTCTGCAGCGGGAATTGCTTGCGAAGTTTTTGAACCGCGAAGCACCTCAAGAAACTGAAACTAACTAACTCATGACTACCGTTGTCTTATTTCTCGCGGCCGGTGTTTTCTTCGCTCTGGCGTGGCTCTTGAGCACCGCGGAGGCCGCTTTCCTTGCGTTGTCCCGCCAAGCAGCTGAAGAGCTCACGGAACATCCACG
Organism: Pseudoglutamicibacter albus; assembly: GCF_022346425.1. Taxonomy (GTDB): domain Bacteria; phylum Actinomycetota; class Actinomycetes; order Actinomycetales; family Micrococcaceae; genus Pseudoglutamicibacter; species Pseudoglutamicibacter albus. The sequence continues at coordinate 16,004 of NZ_JAKRCW010000003.1, read as the reverse complement.
CCGCAAACTTCTACCCAAGATCCTCGCGAAACCGACCCAACACACGTATGCGATCCGGTTCTGGAGAGTCTGGACCGAATCTTTGGCCGGCATCGCGTTGGCATGCGCGTTCTTCTTCGTGTTCGCACACCCGCTGGTGGCGGCTGGGCTTGCAGCATTAGTGACTGCGGTTCTGTCCATTCTTGTGGTTGGTTTCGCATCGCGTCAGTATGGGCAGCGCCATGCCGCAAAGACAGTACTTTATACGGCGTGGATCGTTCGGTTCTTGACCTGGCTGCTTGGCCCGGCTTCTTCGTGGCTGGTTGCGATGGCTACCCCTAAGGGTGCCCGCCCTGGCGCGACTTTCCTCACGGAGGAACATTTCCGTGACATGCTGGAGCGCGCATCGGAAACCCAACAGATCGATGATGCAGAAGCCGAACTGATTCACTCTGTTTTTGAACTCGATGACACGCTAGTCCGTAGCCTCATGGTTCCGCGCACAGACATGGTCACGATTTCGGCTGATTCCTCGGCAGAAGACGCGATCAGGCTGTTCATGCGTTCCGGTTGCTCCCGTGTTCCGGTGATCGGTGAAGACAGCGACGATGTTCGCGGCGTCGTTCACCTCAAAGACGTGATCGGGAACCTCTATTCGGATGAGCTGAATGCAACCAACGTGCTCGAGGTCGCTCGGCGTGCCCGTTTTGTACCTGATTCCAAGCACGTCAATGAGCTGTTGCAAGAGTTCCAGCGCGAATCCACGCACTTCGCGATTGTTGTGGATGAATACGGTGGCACCGCGGGGCTGATCACGCTTGAGGATCTTCTTGAAGAGCTCGTGGGCGAGATCGATGACGAATACGATTCGGATACACCTGACTACACGCAGCGCGAAGACGGAAGCTATGAGGTCGATGCCGGCTTCCAGATCGAACACCTAGGCGAACTTTTCGACCGCGAACTTCGCGATGAAGACGTCGATACGGTTGCCGGGTTGATGGGTAAGCTCATCGGCAAGGTCCCGATCGTCGGTTCCGTCGCTGAGATCGATGGGCTACGCATGGAGGTCAGAACCCTCGAGGGTCGCCGCAACCGTCCGGGCAAGATTATCGTCACGGAACTTGATCCACCTGTTGACAATGAAGCAGAAGATGATGGCGAAAGTGAATCTAATGCTGGCGCCACGACCATGCAACGCTATGAGCGGTTGCGAGGCGATCAATCGGGCGAGGACGGCACTCGCGCGGATGGCGCGGACGCTGGCTCAACAGATAGGCGCGTATCGGACCGTGACACACTAAGTGAAGAAGATGGGTCCGCTGGTAATGCTCAGCGGGCTTCGATGAGACGTGAAAGTGAGCAGGACTAATGCCTCCAGCACATGATTTCCGAGCTGGTTTCATTTCCCTTGTCGGGCGCCCTAACGCAGGGAAGTCCACTCTGACGAACGCTCTGGTGGGCCAAAAGATCGCGATCACCTCGAATAAGCCGCAAACAACCCGGCACACGATCCGTGGGGTTGTTCACCGCGAGAACTATCAGCTCATCTTGGTCGATACCCCTGGTATTCACCGCCCACGGACTTTGCTGGGGCATCGGCTCAATGACTTGGTTGAGAACACGTTGCGGGAAGTCGATGTCATAGGTTTCTGCACACCCGCAAATCAGGCGGTAGGGCCGGGGGACCGTTTCATCGTTGAACAGCTCGCCAAAGTTAAACGCACACCGGTGATCGCGATCGTCACCAAGACTGACACAGTGGATAAAGCCCGCGTGGCTAACCACCTTCTAGAAGTCCAGGCGATGGGGGATGAACTCTTGCCTGGCGGGTTTAGAGCGATCGTTCCGGTTTCTGCACTCAAGGGTGAACAACTGGCAACCCTCGAAGACGTTATGGCTGAACACATGCCTGTCTCGCCGCCGCTGTATCCCGATGGGGACGTGACTGATCAGCCTGAACTCAAACTCGTCTCCGAGTTCATCCGCGAAGCCGCACTCGAGGGTGTCCGGGAAGAGCTTCCGCATTCGCTCACGGTCACCATCGAAGAGATGGCGCCGCGTGAGGACCGCCCGGAAGACAATCCACTCACCGATATCTACGCAACCTTATATGTTGAGCGTGATTCGCAGAAGGCGATCGTGATCGGTAAGCGCGGTTCGCGGCTACGGGATGTTGGGCAGCGTGCCCGACGATCCATCGAGGCGATGCTCGGAACTAAGGTCTACCTCGATATCCGCGTCAAGGTCGCTAAAGATTGGCAGCGCAATGCTCGCCACCTCGACCGTTTCGGTTTCTAACGCTCGGCTGAGGCGTAAGTCCACAGTTGCGTCATGAATGCACAAGCGCCCCGGCCCGGGTGTTAGCTTTTAACCATGATCACGGTGCGCATGCTTCTTCTTGCTTGCCGCGACGAGATGCCACAGTTCTAAAGCCTTACTTACCCCCGCGCCAACGGCAGGTTGAAGGTAAACGTTTCGGCCGAGTCTCGTCGCGGAGTCTTTTGTTGCGGAGTTTTTCGCGCTCGGCCGTCGCACATTCGTCGTCTACAGGAGCTAAACCGTGAAGAATTTCCAGCAGCCGTCCGGCATGCCAGTACACAAGTACGTCCCTTTTCATGAACAGATCACCGTTGATCTGCCTGACCGTACGTGGCCGGATCAGAAGATCACGAAGGCGCCGCGCTGGTGCGCGGTTGATCTGCGTGACGGTAACCAAGCACTCGTTGACCCGATGGACACCGACCGCAAGCTGAAACTGTTTCAGCTGTTGGTTGAGATGGGTTTCAAGGAGATCGAGGTGGGGTTCCCGGCCGCGTCCCAAACCGATTTCGACTTCGTACGCCACCTCATCGATAACGATCTGATCCCCGAAGACGTCACGATCCAGGTTCTGACCCAGTCGCGTGAGCACGTCATCGAGCGCACGTTCGAAGCCCTCGACGGCGTACACCGTGCGATCGTGCACCTATATAACTCGACATCGATCTTGCAGCGCCGCGTGGTGTTCCGTCAAGACGAGGACGGCATCGTCGATATCGCGTTGACCGGTGCCCGTCTGTGCAAGAAATACGAAGAGCAGATGTCCGGTGATACGGAGATCGTCTACGAGTACTCGCCGGAGTCCTACACGGGCACCGAGCTGGAGTTCGCTCGCCGGATCGTCGATGAGGTCGTCGAGGAGTTCGGTGCAACCCCGCAGAATCCGATCATCGTCAATCTGCCTGCAACGGTAGAGATGGCGACCCCGAACGTGTATGCCGATTCGATCGAGTGGATGCACCGCAACCTCAAGAACCGTGAGTCCATCATCCTCTCGCTGCACCCGCACAATGACCGCGGAACCGGTGTTGCTGCCGCGGAGCTTGGCTACATGGCTGGTGCCGACCGCATCGAAGGTTGCTTGTTCGGCAACGGTGAGCGCACCGGTAACGTGGACCTGGTTGCGCTGGGTATGAACATGTTCAGCCAGGGTGTGGACCCTGAGATCGATTTCTCTGACATGGATAAGATCCGCCGCACCGTCGAATACGCTAACCAGATGCCGATCCCTGAGCGTGTCCCGTGGGGTGGCGATTTGGTCTTCACCGCGTTCTCTGGATCGCACCAGGACGCGATCAAGAAGGGCTTCGAGGCGATGGAGGCCGACGCCGCGGCAGCTGGCAAGACCGTGGACGATATGGTGTGGGCTGTCCCTTACCTGCCGATCGATCCACGCGATGTTGGCCGAACCTACGAGGCTGTGATCCGTGTGAATTCGCAGTCCGGCAAGGGCGGGGTCGCCTACCTGTTGAAGGCGGATTACGGTTTGAATCTGCCGCGCCGTCACCAGGTTGAGTTCTCCCAGGTGGTGCAGAAGCACACCGAAACCTCCGGCACCGAAGTCACCTCGGAGCAGTTGTGGCAGGTCTTCAACGACGAGTATCTGCCCGCCAAGCAGGACGATTCGCAGTGGGGTTATTTCCGTCTGCTCAATGTTGAGAGCACCCACGAACCAAACGATTCAGTCAAGCTCACCGCGACCATGAAGATCGACGGTGTCGAGCGTGTACGCAGCGCTTCCGGTAACGGTCCGATCGACGCGCTCGTGAACCTGTTGAACTCCGAGGGTGTTGACGTGCGTGTCTTGGATTACACCGAGCACGCCCTCGAGGCCGGCGGTGCGGCGCGAGCTGCCGCCTACATCGAGGCAGCAGTCGATGACCGCGTCTTGTGGGGCGTTGGCATCCACACCAACACGACGCTTGCTGGCTTGAACGCTGTGATCTCGGCAGTCAACCGTGCGATCCGTGACCGTCAAGCGGCAGGCACCGCTGCTTCCTAAACCCTCGCACCGATTCCGGTAGCAGGCATTGTTGTGGGTGGGGCGAGCGCATCAACGCACGCCCCACCCACGTCTGTCTACGGCATAGGTCTATAGGCTGTAAGCATGGCCCGTGGTTCAACTTTCTCTGCGCGTTCTTATAAGGACCGCGCTATCGTGTTGCGCCACTATAAGCTCGCTGAAGCGGACCGGATCGTGGTGTTGCTGACGCAATCGCACGGGCAGGTGCGGGCGGTCGCGAAGGGTGTACGCCGGACCTCGTCCCGGTTCGGTGCGGTTTTGGAGCCGGGCATGGTGATCGATGTGCAGCTTGTTCAAGGCAGGAACCTGGATACCGTAATCCAGGCGCAGATCGTGGAGCCGTATGGCGCTACGTTGAGTGCGGACTATGTCCTCTATAGTTGCGCCGCGGTCATGGTTGAAGTTGCTGAGAAGCTCACTCGTGATGACGCCGATTCCACGCATGTCCAGTTCACGTTGCTCTACGGTGCATTGAATGCTTTAGCCACGCGGCAGCAGCACCCTTTCGCTGTGCTTGATTCGTACGTTTTACGTTCTCTTGCGGTTGCCGGCTGGGCGGCCTCGTTCGCTGAATGTGTCCGATGCGGCGCGCCAGGTCCGCATCGTAGCCTCAACGTCCCGCTGGGTGGCGCTGTATGCCCCGACTGTCGGCCTGCGGGTTCCCGTAGCCCAACGCCGGAAGTTATGGATCTGTTGGATGCTTTGAACACGGGGGAGTGGGCGCGGGTTCAGCGCGCTGATCACGTGACGATGCGGCAGGCCGGTGAGATCGTGACACAATATGTGCAGTGGCACCTCGAACGCTCAGTTAGGTCGTTGAGTGTGCTTGATCGCGCGCAGGATGTTTGAATCGGAGGTTTGCGCTCATAGTGGCTGATGTTTCCGCTTCAGTTCCAGCACCAGGCCAAGGGGCTGTCCGCTTCATGCCGGACTATAAGAGGTCTTTGTTGCCTCACCATGTTGGCATCGTGATGGATGGCAATGGGCGATGGGCGAATCAGCGGGGCCTTCCCCGTACCGAAGGGCACCGGGCGGGGGAGCAGGCGCTACTCGATGTTGTCGCAGGAGCCATCGAGGCTGACATTAAGCATGTTTCGGTGTATGCGTTCTCCACGGAGAACTGGAAGCGTAGCCCGGACGAGGTCCGCTTCTTGATGGGTTTCTCACGCGATGTTTTGCGGCGCCAGCGTGACACGTTGAACGAGTGGGGTGTACGTGTTCGTTGGTCTGGTGAGCGTGGTCGGTTGTGGAAGTCAGTCATCTCTGAGTTGGAGACTGCCGAACAGATGACGCGGAATAACACCGTCATGGACCTGGTGATGTGCGTCAATTACGGCGGCCGTTCGGAGATCATGCGTGCCGTGCGCGAGATCGCCTCCGCTGTTGCCTCCGGTGCGCTGTCTGAGCGGGGTGTCACTGAGAAAGCGTTGAACGCACGGATGTATCAGCCGGATCTTCCTGATGTGGATCTGTTTTTGCGCACCTCGGGCGAGCACCGGATTTCGAATTTTCTTCTATGGCAGTCGGCGTATGCGGAACTGGTTTTCTTGGATACGTTGTGGCCGGATATGAGCCGTGAAGTGTTCTGGGACGCGTTGGGCCAGTATGTTTCGCGGGATCGCCGTTTCGGTGGCGCGGTGAATAAGCCGGTGTCGTTAGGTTCCCAGCCTGGTTCGTCCCCTGCTATAAACGGCGAGGTTTAGCCCATGCACTATGGGCACTGTATTGGTCTGGAACGTTGTACTGATCAGGAAGTTGCTTGATGCGTTTTTACCCTACGTTTTTTAAGCTTGCGTTTTCTCGCATGGATGCGGAGAAAGCTCACCACCTCGGTTTTTCGATGATCCGCTTGGTCGAAAAATGCGGCCTTGGCGCGGTTTTGCGTCGCTTGACGCGCCCGTCGACTCCCGTGCGGGCAATGGGCTTGACCTTCCCTTCAGCTTTCGGGCTAGCGGCCGGTTTCGATAAGCACGGCGAGGGAACCACTGCGCTGACTAACCTGGGGTTCGGCCACATCGAGGTGGGTACGGTCACAGGGCAGGCTCAGGATGGAAACCCTCAGCCTCGCTTGTTCCGTCTGGTTGAGGACAAGGCGATTATCAACCGGATGGGTTTCAATAACGAGGGTGCTGCAGCGATCGCTCCACGTTTGGCCCGCACGCGGGAGGTTTTGAACCGCCGCGCCGGTATCCGCCCGATCATCGGCGTGAACATCGGTAAAACCAAAGTGGTTGAGCTTGAGAACGCTGTTGATGATTACCGGCTTTCGGCCCGCACTCTGGCGCCGTACGCGGATTACATGGTCGTGAACGTTTCTTCGCCGAACACACCGGGCTTGCGGATGCTGCAGGATATTGAGGCGTTACGTCCGCTGCTAGCGGCCGTTCGCGAGGAAGCCGATGCGGCGGTTACCGACCGCCGTGTTCCGTTGGCGGTGAAGATCGCCCCGGATCTTGCTGATGAGGATGTCCGCGATGTTGCCCGTTTGGCTCAAGATGTGGGGCTCGATGCGGTGATTGCTACCAACACCACGATCAAGCGGGAGCCACTTTCAACACCGACGAATGAGGTCGTTGCCCTGGGTGCTGGCGGTTTGTCGGGCCAGCCTCTGCGAGAACGCTCGATCGAGGTGCTAGAGATACTGCGTGAGGCACTCCCAGAAGAGATCGCGATCATCTCCGTTGGCGGTGTCACTACCGGCGAGGACGTGATTGAACGCATCGAAGCAGGCGCTGATCTAGTCCAGGGCTATACCGCTTTCTTGTATGAAGGTCCGTTCTGGGTCCACCGCATCAACCGTGCACTCAAGAAAGCCTATAAACGCAAGGCTGCTTAGCGGCCAACGCCTCACTTACTGCACGGTAGCTTCCCTTAAACACGGTTCGGGACCCTGTCAGGGTCCCGAACCGTTGTGTATTGAGCATTAGACCGCGGTGCTAGCACCGGCGGATTATCACTCAGTGTATTCGCCGCGCTTATTCTGTGGTTTTGGTTGGCGCATCGGGCGGAACTGCAGCGCACGCATGAATGCGTACCACATCGTTCCCTTCTCGACCTCACCGAATTTCAACAACAAACGCTTCTTGAGCTGGCGGCTTGCCCAGATGCCATCCACAATCACGATGAACAGGTAGATCCACATGATGAAGACCATGTTCGCCTGCGCCTCGGGAGGCAGGATCGAGGACATTAGAAGCGAAGTGACCAGGAAGAGCACCACAACGATGAGCAGGGTCTCACCGATGGATGTTCGGGCGTCGATGAATTCACGGGCGTAGCGGCGCTGTGGCCCCTTGTCGCGGGCGAGCAGGTAGCGTTCATCCCCGGTACGCATCCCTTCACGGATACGCGCGGCCTCAGCGGCGCGGCGCTCACGCTGACGCTGCTTCGCAACAGCAGGGGAGCCACCTACCAAAGGGCGGCGGTTCTTTGCTTCCTGTTCACGGCGTGAAGGGGTGGGGCCCTTCTTAGCGCTAGGGGAGCGGCCCTTGTCTTCTTCCACTACAGGCTCGGGGGCATTCGTTTGAGCTTTGCCCGCCCGTTCATTCTTTTTACGACCAAACACGGCCCCAATCCTATCGGCCTTTGGCTCAATTACCGAACACGCGACGTGTTATTGGCCTTGGTGACCGTATTAGTGTTGGGTCTATGACTGAAACAAACGAACCCCTTTCCGTTGTCTCACCTGATGTGGTCGATCAGCTTCGTTCAGCAGTTGATGGCCAACGTGAACAGCTCATCAAAGAGCTGAGCGCACTCGTTGAGATCCCTTCGGTCGCGTGGGATGATCTTGACCCGCAGCCGGTGATCGATTCCGCGGAAGCGGTGGCTGAGCTGTTCCGCTCAGCTGGTCTCGAAGACGTCCGTGTTCTCTCCGCTGCTCGCCCTGATGGGGCGCAGGGCCGCCCGGCTATCATCGCGCGTCGCGAAGCAGCAGACGGTATGCCTACCGTGCTCATGTATGCCCACCACGACGTGCAGCCCACCGGGGACGTGGAGCTATGGAACACGGACCCGTGGAAAGCCACTGAGGTCAATGGGCGCCTGTATGGCCGCGGCACGGCCGACGATAAAGCAGGCATCATGGTCCACGTTGGAGCGCTACGCGCTATCGACCAGGTAGCTGCCGCGACCGGGCTTGGCTTGACGTATTTCATCGAAGGTGAAGAGGAAGTCGGTTCGCCATCGTTCGCTAACTTCCTGCAAGAGAATCGCGATGCGCTGGCAGCTGAGGTCATCATCGTTGCTGATTCGAGCAACTGGAAGGTCGGCCAGCCTGCCTTGACCACGTCGCTACGTGGCCTCACGGCAGGAGAGTTCGAGGTTCGGGCACTTGAGCACGCTGTTCACTCAGGTGTCTTTGGGGGCCCCGTTCTGGACGCCCCGACGATCGCGGCACGCTTGGTCGCAACCCTCCACGACGAGAACGGTGACGTGGCAGTTGAGGGGCTGGCCGTCGCCTCGACTGCCGAGATCGACTATGACGAGGCTGATTTCCGAGCCGATGCCAACGTAGTTGAGGGCTTACGTTTGGCAGGCACCGGTTCGATCGCGGATCGTTTGTGGCGCAAGCCAGCCATTTCGCTCATCGGTATGGACATCACCAACGTGTCGCTGTCCTCCAACACGATCATCCCGATGGTGCGGGGCAAAGTTTCAGTGCGTCTAGCACCGGGCCAGGACCCGGCGTTGGCGGCGAAAGCTATGGAAGAGCACTTTGCCAACCAAGACATCTTCGGTGCCGAGATTAGCTATAAGACCACGGAGGTTGGCCCGTCCTTCGCGACCGATACCTCCTCGCCGGCTGCTCAGGCGAAGATGTGGGCCCTTGAGCAAGCATGGAACGTCAAGCCAGTGGAAATGGGGCTTGGAGGCTCGATCCCATTCATCGGCGACCTCCAGGCGGTCTTCCCAGACGCCGAGATTCTCGTCACCGGTATTGAAGACCCGGATACCCGAGCACATTCGGCCAACGAATCGCTACATATTGAAGACTTCTTCAAGGCAACACTTTCGGAAGCTCTATTGCTTACGCATCTGGCCACTGAAGCGGCCAACAGCTAAGGTCCTGGGACTACACTAGAGACAAAACAAGGTTTTCGATGGCAATAGAAATATCGCCTTCGATGACCGCAACAAGGCACACAGCATGCTGGATATCCGGCGTGCTGGGTATGGAGGTTTCTCATGACAACAGCTGCAGAGACTGCAAGCCATGAAGTCACTTTGACTGATGGTGCTGCCACTAAGGTTCGTGAACTGCTTCAGCAGGAAGGCCGCGATGATCTTCGACTACGGGTCGCTGTACAACCCGGTGGTTGTTCGGGTCTGATCTACCAGCTGTACTTCGACGAGCGTGTCCTCGACGGCGACGCCATCCGTGATTTCGATGGTGTCGAGCTGATCGTGGATCAGATGTCGGCTCCGTATCTTGCGGGATCGACCGTAGATTTCGAGGATTCCATCGAGAAGGTCGGCTTCACGATTGATAACCCGAACGCTGCGGGTTCATGCGCCTGCGGCGACTCGTTCCACTGACCAACATTAAGTGCATTCGGCGCGCCAACTGTGCGTCAGAGCGCAAAGAACGGTACTCTCTAAGGAGAGTAGGTGTGCCAGTTTCTCCACCGGCCGCCGCTTACCATCACGTCATCCGCATACACTCAAGAGGAAGGGCCGTCTGTGAGTTCGCAAGTTCGGACCAGCGGTCGCGTCAAGACCAAGGTCTTCGGCGGGATCCTTGCCGTTGGGGCACTAGCCCTCGCGGGATGCACCCCCGTGTCCAAGAATGGCTTCCTGCCCCTGGAAGATCTGGACACGACCAACCACACTCGCTCACTCGCGGAGCTGTGGAATCACTCCTGGATCGCCTCGTTGGTAATCGGTTTGATTACCTGGGGCTTGGCTCTGTGGTGCATCGTTGCCTACCGCCGCCGCAAGGGCGATACCGGTTATCCAAAGCAGCTGAGCTACTCGCTGCCACTCGAGGTCTTCTACACGGCGGTCCCGATCGCCATTATCATGACCTTCTTTACTTTTACCCACCGCACGCAGCAGAAGGTTGACACCCCAGTTGACTCTCCGCTGACCGTTAACGTCTACGGCAAGCAGTGGGCTTGGGACTTCAACTACGACTACGAAGGCGATCAGCGCTACGAGGTTACGACCCAGGTGCACGAGCCGGGCAAGGTCGTTGACGAGTCCAAGCTCCCGACGCTCTACCTCCCAGTTAACGTTCCGGTTCACTTCAAGTTGAACTCGCGTGACGTGATCCACTCGTTCTGGATTCCTGCATTCCTTCAGAAGATGGACATGATCCCAGGTAAGCAGAACCACATGTGGCTCACCCCGCAGAAGGAAGGCACCTACGCAGGTAAGTGTGCTGAGCTTTGCGGTGAATACCACTCCGAGATGATCTTCCAGGTCAAGGTTGTCTCCGAGGAAGAATTCAAGAACCAGCTCGCGAAGATGGAGAAGGGTAGCTTGAAGGAGGAGTACAACCGTCTTGAGGTTACTCCGACTAACGATCCTTCCTACCATCGTCTGACTGGCGAAGAAGAGCCAAGCCGAGAAGGGAAGTGATGACTCGTGGCAACTTTTGAATACTCGTCCAACGAGTCTCGCACCGTAAGTCAGCCGGTGGTGCCTAAGTCCAAGGGCCGCATCATCGTCGACTGGATTACGACGACTGACCACAAGAAGATCGGTTACCTTTACCTGATCTCCGCGTTTATTTTCTTCTGCATCGCCGGTGTCATGGCGTTGCTGATCCGTGCAGAGCTCTTCGAGCCAGGTATGCAGATCCTGCACACCAAGGAGCAGTACAACCAGCTGTTCACGATGCACGGTACCTTGATGCTGCTGATGTTTGGTACGCCGCTGTTCGCTGGCTTCGCCAACGTCCTCATGCCAGTACAGATTGGTGCACCGGATGTGGCCTTCCCACGTCTGAACGCGCTGGCTTTCTGGTTCTTCCTGTTCGGCTCGCTCATCGCGATGTCTGGCTACATCACCCCTCAGGGTGCAGCATCCTTCGGTTGGTTCGGTTACGCCCCACTTGCTTCCTCGACCTTCAGCCCTGGTTTGGGCGCTGACCTCTGGGTCTTCGGTCTGGCACTTCAGGGTTTCGGTACCATCTTCGGTGCGGTGAACTTCATCACCACGATCATCACCTTGCGTGCACCGGGTATGACCATGTGGCGTATGTCCATCTTCTCCTGGAACACGCTGATTACCTCGATGCTGATCCTCATGGCGTTCCCACCGTTCGCAGCAGCACTGTTCGCCCTCGGCGCTGACCGCCGCTTGGGTGCCCAGATCTTCGATGCCTCCAATGGTGGCCCGGTTCTCTGGCAGCACCTGTTCTGGTTCTTCGGTCACCCAGAGGTCTACATTCTCGCGCTGCCGTTCTTCGGTGTTGTGTCTGAGATCTTCCCGGTCTTCTCCCGTAAGCCGATCTTCGGTTACAAGGGCCTCGTCTTTGCAACCATCGCGATTGCTGCCCTCTCGGTTGCGGTCTGGGCGCACCACATGTACGTGACTGGCTCCGTCATGCTTCCGTTCTTCGGTTTCATGACCATGCTGATCGCGGTACCAACCGGTGTGAAGTTCTTCAACTGGCTCGGCACTCTATGGCGAGGATCCATCACGTTTGAGACTCCAATGATCTGGAGCCTCGGCTTCCTCACGACCTTCCTCTTCGGTGGTCTGACCGGTATTACGTTGTCTTCGGCACCGCTGGACTTCCACGTTTCCGATACCTACTTCGTTGTGGCTCACTTCCACTACGTGATCTTCGGTACCGTCGTGTTCGCGATGTTCGCAGGCTTCTACTTCTGGTGGCCAAAGTGGACCGGCAAGATGCTCAACGAGCGCCTCGGCAAGATCCACTTCTGGCTCGTGTTCATCGGTTTCCACCTGACCTTCCTGGTTCAGCACTGGCTCGGCGTCATGGGTATGCCACGTCGCTACGCTGACTACCTGCATTCCGATGGCTTCACCGCCATGAACCAGGTATCCACGGTTGGCTCCATGATCCTCGCGATCTCGATGATTCCGTTCTTCTTGAACGTATTCATCACCCACCGCAACGGCCGCCGCGTACAGGTTGATGACCCGTGGGGCTTTGGCGCCTCGCTCGAGTGGGCAACGCCTTGCCCACTGCCACGTCACAACTTCTACTCGCTGCCACGTATCCGTTCCGAGCGTCCGGCACTGGACCTGCACCACCCAGAACTCGCTTCGGGTCGTGTAACGCCAACTGGCCCAGTGGCATCGGTCTTCGGTCCGGCTGACCAGGGAGATAAGTGATTAAGTTATGAAAACTAGTGGTTACTTTTTCTTAGCTGGTGTTCTGTTCTTCATTCCGATTGGAATCGTTTACGGTTTCATGACGAGCTTCGAGGAATGGGTAGGTTTCCCAGCACTGGTATTGCTTGGTCTGATGACCGGCATGATCGGCTACTACTTCAACAAGCATGCTAAGCTGTCCGACAACCTGCCGGAGGATGACACTGAGGGTGAGATCGCTGAGCGCGCTGGCATCTACGGTCAGTTCACTCCGTGGTCCTGGTGGCCGCTGATGCTCGGTGTTGGTGTAGCTATCGGCTTCGCAGGCCTGGCCATCGGCTGGTGGGTCTTCTACCTCGGCCTAGGTGCTGTAGCAGTCGGCGTCCTCGGTTGGGCGTTCGAACTCAACCGAGGCTCCTACCGCCACTAAATTCCAGCTGACATAGTTTGAAGGGGCTTCCGCACCGTGGTGCGGAAGCCCCTTCAAACATTTAACGATCGAAAGTATCCTGTTGCCGATATAGTTGAAACGTAAGCCCTCGTCGTTTCTCATCTTCACGTGTCAGACCTTCCGCGGCAGGACGTTCCATGAAGAATCCGTCAGTTACCACCGAGAGCACTCACGACAATCCGGCAACGCAAGAACCACCGCCAACACAGGAACTACCGGCATCCTCAAAACCGTTGGCAACTCCCACAGAGCAGGCCGTCACCAACACGGATCTCATCCTGCAAGCACTCGTAGACGCTTGGAAACATCACCCGATGGGAGCGCAAGGGCCAGCCTCCCGGGGGCAACGCAGCAGGGAATCCTATAAACGTTCAGACGGCCTCACAGAGGCTTTGCGTGGCGTTCTGCTGCAGATACCGCCAGGAACGCGTTTACCGGGGGAGAGGCCCCTAGCTGAGGCTTTAGAGGTATCCCGCACGACGCTGAGGAATGCTGTCGAATCACTAGCCAGGGAAGGTTATGTTCGTGTTCAGCCGGGCAGGGGGACACGTTCAGCCCGGCCAACCTCCACGCCGCCCACGTATGGGCTACGCACCTTCGCTGAGGAGATGCGTTTACGGCACCGCACGCCGAGCGTTCGCTTGATCCGTCACGAGGTTGTGAAGGCCACGAATCTGCTAGCGCGGGAACTTCGTCTTGAGCGGGGTGAGGAGATCCTGTACCTGCAGCGGCTGCACAGCGCCGATAGCGCACCTGTCGCGGTTGAAGAGATGTACGTTGCGTTGCGGCGCACTCCGGGCCTCTTAGAAGGGCCTCCCAGCGCTCGGATAGAGAAGCATCTGGATGAGCGGTGCGGCGTGTCGTTGAATCGTTCACTCGAACAGATCGAGGCTGTCACAGCCACATTGATGCAGGAGCGAATGTTGAATCTGAGTTCCGGTGCAGCGCTTCTACAAGTTGTGCGGCACCAGTTCGCCGGAGATGAGGTAGTGGTCTTTAGCGGTACGTTCTATAGGCCTGAGGCTTTCCCGATCAGGCTTGATCTCAGGCGCCAGTAGAGCTTTTACCTGCATGACTGCTGGTGGAGATGGCGGCCCTGCCAATGCTCTATCAGCCACCGATCGTGGCTCGCTATGATCAGTGTTCCCGGCCAGTCGCGTAAGGCTCGTTCCAACGACTCGATGGTGTCGAGATCCAGATAGTTGGTTGGCTCATCCACGATCAGTGTTGACGGGTGGGCTGATATGCCAACAGCTATTTGCGCTCTGCGTTGGTTTCCGTCCGATAGCTCCGGGATTGGTGTAGACCACATTGCTGGGTGGATGACGCCCTTACCGAGCTGACCCACACCGTTGTGCCAAATACCAACGGTGAATCCGGGGTCGTTTTCCATTGGAAGTCGTTGCGGAACCATGGTCACAGGCTCCTCGCGGGTTATGATCCCTGACGAGATGACGCCCTGTGGCGGCTGAGCGGTGGCGATCCACTGCAGCAGTGTCGACTTCCCGGCGCCGTTATCGCCAGTAACAAGTAGATGTTCACCGGCAGCTAGGTCGAGGTCGCACGGTGCCAGCCGGTGCTCGACAGCAGCGTGCCGAATGCTGAGAGCTAGGCCTTCGTATGGCTCTGGAGTTGGGATGCTGAGTTCGAGTTGATAGTCGCGCGGCTTACGGACTTCCCGCTCTTCTAGTCGTTCTAGCTTGACGTCATCGTTGCGTGTGCGTTTGACGGATGTCGCGGCTGCGCGGTCGGCGAAGAACTTCTTTGCCTTACCCGTCGCGGTCTTGAGGCGTACCCCGCCGCGCGCGATCGTCATGCTCTCGTTGCGGTGCTCGCGTATCTGATGTTTATGCGCTTGTTGCTCGGCATGAATCTGACGATGTGATTGCCGTGCTTTTTCTTTCGCGTCGAGATACTGCGAGTAGTTGCCAGCATTACGGAACAGCCCGCCAGTAAGTTCGTGGCCTTCGGCTCTAGCGACCTCTTGCCAAACCGTGATGTCCATGTCGTAGATGACAGTCGCAACGTTCTCAATGAACAGACGGTCGTGACTGCTTACAAGCACAGGGCCGGGCCACTTGGTGACCATCGCGGTGAGGAAGTCGATCGCTTCACGGTCCAGGTGGTTTGTCGGTTCATCGAGTATCAGCACGTCTGGTTGTAGCGTGAGCAGCGCAGCTAAGTGAAGGCGTGCACGCTGGCCAGGGGAGAGACTCGTGAGCAGACGCTCCGAAGAACCAGAAAGCGCCCCTAGACCTAGGGCTTCAAGTGTTTCATCTAGGCGTGCTTCGAGTGACCAGACATCGTGTGCGGACATCGCTGCCAAAAGCTGGTCATATTCGCGCTCGGCGCCGGTGTCGCCAGTAGCTAGCGATGCAGTGGTTTCTTCGAAGCGTCGAGACAGTTCATGCAACGGTGCCAACGCGGTCGCAAAATACTCCGCTACAGTACCGTTGAAGCGTTCCGGTTCTGGAATCGGTGCGCCAACAACCCGGGAGGTGATACGACCGCTGTCTGGTTTAAGTAGCCCCGAGGCGACGTTCAAGAGCGTGGTTTTGCCACAGCCATTGGGTCCCACAAGGAAGGCTCGCTCACCATCACCAACGTTGAGTGACACCTCATCTAGTACCTGGTGTGAACCGTATGCGAAAGAAATATGGTCGAGCTTGATGGAAGGCATAGTGATCTCCTGAGCATTGCTGGGCTCTAGCAACACAATGGGCACCTATAGCGTGCCGACTGCTGCCGTTAGAAGCGGGGGGAGATCACTTGTTCATGGTTATGAATTATACACACCCGTTGGGCGGGAGTCTTGGCTACGGCGTACCTTACATATATTGATCGCGTAGCTACAGTCGTGCCTCACATACTTTGAGCGCGTACTCCTACGCTGAACAAGTATGAACAAGGGTGTGGTCTCAATGTCGACACGTATCGAAG
>NZ_JAKRCW010000034.1 GCF_022346425.1 Pseudoglutamicibacter albus | reverse complement strand
GTGTCCTACTCTCCCACAACCTCCCGGTTGCAGTACCATCGGCGCTGTGGGGCTTAGCTTCCGGGTTCGGGATGGGACCGGGCGTTTCCCCCACGCTATAACCGCCGTAACTCTCTCACCCATCAACCCGTACCGGGTTGCGGGAAATCTGTTACGTGTACGTGTGTGCAGCTGTATTCAGTTGTTGTGTGTCACCCCGCGTGTGGGGGGTGGGTTTGTGGTGTGGTGACCGCTTAGTGGACGCGAACCCCTCGCTATTGAAGAGGATGAGGATGGTGGTTGTGTGTAAGTGATCGGCCTATTAGTACAGGTCAGCTGAACACGTCTATGGTCCGTGCGTACACTTCCTGCCTATCAACCCAGTGGTCTAGCTGGGGGCCTCTCCCAAACAAGTTTGGTTGGAAATGTTATCTTGAAGCAGGCTTCCCGCTTAGATGCTTTCAGCGGTTATCCTTCCCGAACGTAGCTAATCAGCGGTGCACCTGGCGGTACAACTGACATACCAGAGGTTCG
>NZ_JAKRCW010000033.1 GCF_022346425.1 Pseudoglutamicibacter albus | reverse complement strand
TAGTTTTATGAAGTTTGATATGGGTTCGCAGACGTTGGCTACGTTGAATCAGAAGACGTCTGGGTCGAATGATGATTTGGGTGGTTTGGTTCGTCAGTTGGTGGCGGCTGTTGCTCCGTTGGAGGGGAAGTTTAATGGTCAGGGTCGTGTGAGGTTTGATCAGTTCAAGGCTCGTGCTGATGAGATTGCTGCTGATTTGAATAGTTCGTTGGCTCGGATTGCTCAGGGTCAGTCTGAGATGAATGTTGCGACTCAGACTGGGGATCAGCAGACTGCTGATAACTCGACGCGTAATGAGTCTGCTGCGAATTTTGATGGTGCGCGTTTCTCTTCCACCCGCTAAAGCGGGCTGTTAGTTTTGTTGGTTTTCTTGTTTTTGTTTTTGTGAGGGGTTTTTATGTCGTTGGATCGTATTTCGTTTGATACTGGTGTGTCTGGTCAGGTTCAGGGGGATATTCAGGGGATTGTCTCTCGGCTTGAGTCCTTGATTGGTGAGCGTGATGCTCAGGTGGCTGAGGCGATGTCTGATTTTCAGATGGATGGTGTGGATGCTGAGTATCAGCATGTTGAGAAGCGGTGGCATAACGCTTCGAATGAGGTGCG
>NZ_JAKRCW010000032.1 GCF_022346425.1 Pseudoglutamicibacter albus | reverse complement strand
TCGCTAGTAATCGCAGATCAGCAACGCTGCGGTGAATACGTTCCCGGGCCTTGTACACACCGCCCGTCAAGTCACGAAAGTTGGTAACACCCGAAGCCGGTGGCCTAACCCTTGTGGGGGGAGCCGTCGAAGGTGGGACTGGCGATTGGGACTAAGTCGTAACAAGGTAGCCGTACCGGAAGGTGCGGCTGGATCACCTCCTTTCTAAGGAGCACTCAACACCACAACCACACACTGGTTTGTGTTGGTTTGGTGGTGTCAGAGAATAGATGGTGCTGCTGTCACGGGTGTTGACAGGTGCCATGCTCATGGGTGGAATATCAACGAAACCACGCACTCTCTCTTGGGGGTGTGTGGGTCTTGGTGCATTGTTGGGTCCTGGAGCAACAAACCACCAGGTACGCAGCGGGCATGTTTTGTGTTCGTGTGTTTGGTGTGGTTGTTTCTCTAGTGTGTCCCCGACCTAATACAACACGCTGCTTGTTTTGGTGGTGTGGTTGGTGGGTGTGGGGTTGTTGTTTGGTTACTGCATAGTGGACGCGAGCATCTTGTGAGGATGACACCCCTAGTGGGTGTTGTTTTCATGTATGTGATTTTCTCAACCCAACACAATCAGTCCAGTCTTTTCCTTTTTTGGTTGGTTGGTTTGTTGGTTGTGTGGGTTGTGTTTGTTGCTCATGAATCAATGGTTTGCATATGTGTGTGTAAGTTGTTGAGAGCGTATGGTGGATGCCTTGGCATCAGGAGCCGATGAAGGACGTGGGAATCTGCGATAAGCCTGGGGGAGTTGATAACCGGACGGTGATCCCAGGATGTCCGA
>NZ_JAKRCW010000031.1 GCF_022346425.1 Pseudoglutamicibacter albus | reverse complement strand
GGGGTGATGGCGTGCCTTTTGAAGAATGAGCCTGCGAGTTAGTGCTGTGTCGCGAGGTTAACCCGTGTGGGGTAGTCGTAGCGAAAGCGAGTCTGAATAGGGCGTTGTAGTGGCACGGTCTAGACCCGAAGCGGGGTGATCTACCCATGGCCAGGTTGAAGCGTGTGTAAGAGCACGTGGAGGACCGAACCCACCTAGGTTGAAAACTGGGGGGATGAGCTGTGGGTAGGGGTGAAAGGCCAATCAAACTCCGTGATAGCTGGTTCTCCCCGAAATGCATTTAGGTGCAGCGTTACGTGTTTCTTTACCGTGGTAGAGCTACTGGATGGCTGATGGGCCCTACAAGGTTACTGACGTCAACCAAACTCCGAATGCGGTGAAGTGAGAGCGTAGCAGTGAGACTGTGAGGGATAAGCTTCATGAGTCGAGAGGGAAACAGCCCAGAACATCAGCTAAGGCCCCTAAGCGTGTGCTAAGTGGGAAAGGATGTGGAGTTGCTGAGACAACCAGGAGGTTGGCTTAGAAGCAGCCACCCTTGAAAGAGTGCGTAATAGCTCACTGGTCAAGTGATTCCGCGCCGACAATGTAGCGGGGCTCAAGTACACCGCCGAAGCTGTGTCACTCCATACTTTTGTGTGGGGTGGGTAGGGGAGCGTCGGGCATGTGGTGAAGCCTGGGTGGAAACCATCAGGTGGAGCGTGTTCGAGTGAGAATGCAGGCATGAGTAGCGAATGGCGGGTGAGAAACCCGTCCGCCGAATGATCAAGGGTTCCAGGGTCAAGTTTTTCTTCCCTGGGTGAGTCGGGACCTAAGGCGAGGCCGACAGGCGTAGTCGATGGACAACGGGTTGATATTCCCGTACCGGCGAAGAACCGTCCATATCGAAGCGATGATGCTAACCACCCCAACCACACCAGACCA
>NZ_JAKRCW010000030.1 GCF_022346425.1 Pseudoglutamicibacter albus | reverse complement strand
TCAGAGTGGTATTTCAACAATGACTCCACAACCACTGGCGTGGCTGCTTCACAGTCTCCCACCTATCCTACACAAACCGCACCGAACACCAATACCAAACTATAGTAAAGGTCACGGGGTCTTTCCGTCCTTCTGCGCGTAACGAGCATCTTTACTCGTACTGCAATTTCGCCGAGTTCATGGTTGAGACAGCAGGGAAGTCGTTGCTCCATTCGTGCAGGTCGGAACTTACCCGACAAGGAATTTCGCTACCTTAGGATGGTTATAGTTACCACCGCCGTTTACTGGGGCTTAAATTCTCCGCTTCGAACACGAATGTTCTAACAGGTCCTCTTAACCTTCCAGCACCGGGCAGGAGTCAGTCCGTATACATCGTCTTGCGACTTCGCACGGACCTGTGTTTTTAGTAAACAGTCGCTTCCCTCTGGTCTCTGCGGCCCACACCCGCTCACCCCAGCATGTGGGGGTCACGAGGCAGGCCCCCCTTCTTCCGAAGTTACGGGGGCATTTTGCCGAGTTCCTTAACCATGATTCTCTCGATCGCCTCGGTATTCTCTACCAGATCACCTGTGTCGGTTTCGGGTACGGGCAGCTAGAACCTCACGTCGATGCTTTTCTCGGCAGTACAGGATCACCGGATCACCCACCCATAGTGGGCGCCCATCAAGTCTCAGCCATTATGGTGTACGGATTTGCCTATACACCGGCCTACACTCTTAGACCAGGTCGATTCCATTGCCTGGCCCGGCTACCTCTCTGCGTCACACCTGTTACTACGTTTACCTCCACGAATCGGGTCCCACGCCGCACACACCATCTAGCCACAAAGTGGCTGGTCTGGTGTGGTTGGGGTGGTTAGCATCATCGCTTCGATATGGACGGTTCTTCGCCGGTACGGGAATATCAACCCGTTGTCCATCGACTACGCCTGTCGGCCTCGCCTTAGGTCCCGAC